>NZ_SEWS01000008.1:0-337503 GCF_004195095.1 Rahnella sp. CFA14(1/10)
GCTTCAGCCTCGCGGAGGATACTGATGATCTGTTCGTCGGAAAAACGCTTCTTCATGGGGATGTCCTCATGTGGCTTATGAAGACATTACTAACATCGTGGTGTATTAATCAACGGGGAGCAGGTCAGTAGGTCATAGGCGATTACTACTTGAAGGGAGCGATTCCGCCCAAGCTCCATTAACTGGATTTCCAAACGTCGATAGGCATCTTATAAAAATTCGTAACATATTAAGAGCTTTTCCTGGATTACACTCAGATGACATTGCTAATACAATGATTATACTTGGCGGCTTAGGAAATGTTGCAGCACAAGCTCTTAAAGCTAGTTTATTTATTGCTGGCACATCAGAACAAAAATTTCAGCGTAAAATAGCCGAAATGCTTAGAAGTAGGAATGAGATTGGCGAGAACTTACAAGGCCATCCAGAGGCTGCTGGTGGGATAACGGATCTCACATTTGAAGACATTCCGATAGAACTAAAAGTAGAAAATAATAAGGTTATTTTCCCCAAGTATTTTCAAAAATATTTTGATCAAACAGCAGCTTATGCCATTGGATTAGGTAAGCGTATCGGTATTTTGGCTGTTCTGGAATCTACGTCAAAATCAGCGCCGGTAGGAGTAATAGAGGATGATATTGAGGTATTTACTCATCCAACAGGACAATCTCAAGTTGCAATTGTTGTTGTCGTCGTCAGAGGTGGTTTCCCTAAACCTAGTTCCTATTCTCGATAGCCATTGATATCAACTAATAGTAGAATATAAATATTATATAAAATTGTATTATGTCTATATGATTTTATTTTTTATGTAGAGGGCAGCGTGTGAAAAGAAAAGTAGAAATAACGGTAATCCCCCCATTTTTAGCGGAGGTGATAAGTAGAATCAGGTCATGCGTTGAATATGCTGCATCGGTGTGTAACCATTCAACGCCATATTCGGACGTTTGTTATTATAAAACCATTGCCACTGAGTGGCATAGTTTTGCAATTCATCCAGTGATGTAAACAGGTACAGCCCCAGCCAGTCATAACGTACCGTCCGGTTATATCGCTCAATATAGGCGTTCTGCTGAAGCTTGCCGGGTTGAATAAAACTAAGGATTATATTCTGATGAACCGCCCATGACATCAGCATCTTCCCCGTATATTCCGGCCCGTTATCACACCGTATTGCCGTCGGTTTCCCTTTCCACTCAATCAGTTGTTCCAGCGTTCTGATGACCCGACTGGCGGGCAGGGAAAAATCTACCTCAATGGTCAGCGCTTCACGATTAAAGTCATCAATAACATTCAGCAAACGGACTGAACGACCATCCGATAGCTGATTGTAATCCCCCCTGAATTTAGTCTTACTGCTTGATAGAGTTCCCTGGTTAAAATACTACCAAAGGAGGCTCATCATGAAGAAAGCGCGTTTCACTGAAACTCAGATCCTGCGAGTTCTAAAAGAAGTTGAAGGGGGTCGGCACGTTAAGGATGTGTGTCGCGAAAACGGCGTGTCGGAAGCCAGCTATTACAACTGGAAATCTAAATACGGCGGTATGGAGTCCTCTGATATCAAACGAATGAAAGAGCTGGAAGAGGAAAAACGCCGATTAAAGCAGATGTATGCCTCCTTGAACTTAGATCATTAAATTCTTAAGGATGTTGTTTCAAAAAAACTTTAGCGGTGCCCGAAAAGCGTGAGTTGGTGCGTTACGTTATGACGGAACATCAGACCAGCGAACGACGCGGGTGCCGGATTATCGGTATAAGTCGAAGCCTCTTGCATTATTTCCCGAACACGACACGGGATCTGCCCGTGGTCGAGGCACCGCAAAAATTGGCGCATCAGTATCCGGCTTATGGTTTTGGCCTCATGTTCAATAAGTTACGCCAGGCAGGATTACTGTGGAATGCAAAACGGGTTTACCGGATCTACCGATTATTAAAACTGAACCTTCGGCGTAAAGGAAAAAAACGCTTACCTAACAGGCATCCACAGCCCTTGGTTATTCCGCATAAAAATGAACCACTGTTGGTCAGTTGATTTTATGAGTGATGCCCTGCTCTACGGGCGGCGATTCAGGTTATTTAACGTCGTCGATAATTTTAATCGGGAAGCGCTGGCAATCGAGGTTGATTTGAATATACCTGCTCATCGTGTTGTACGCATCCTGGAGCGGTTAAGTGCTGAAAGAGGCTATCCGGCATTTATACGCAGCGATAACGGGCCAGAACTTACAGCCGCTGCTTTAGCTGAATGGGCAGAGTTGCACGGCGTGATACTCGATTTTATTCAGCCAGGCAGGCCAATGCAGAACGAATTTATTGAGCGATTTAACAAAACGCTACGAACAGCAATACTCGATATGTATCTGTTCAGAACACTGTCAGGATTCCGTGTGCTAACAGAAGACTGGCGCGCAGAATATAACGAAGAACGTCCGCATAGCTCACTGGGTGATATGCCACCCGTTATCTATGCGAGGCAAAAACTGGCCGGAGATCCTCATTGGCGGTGGTACTAAAAACCGGAGGGACTACACGGCATCATGTTGATCAAGAGACTCAAGGAAGCGCGTTTGCGTGCTGGGCTTTCTCAATACAAGTTAGGCGTTCTGGCGGGTGTTGATGAGGCATCATCGAGCGCACGGATGAATCAATATGAAAAAGGTAAACATCAGCCGGATCTGGAAACGGTGAAGCGAATTGCGAAAGTATTGGATGTGCCTGTGGCTTATCTCTATGCCGAAGAAGACGACCTTGCTGCGCTGATTATTGCATTTCATGAAAATAGAAAGCAGTCAGTTTAGTGTTTTCAAGCTCAGGGAGCCAAAAAATGAGTCAGAAACTTTTAACCTTCGCCAGATCATTTATTAATGGCGAGATCTCAGCCGAAGATTTCGCCGACCCCTATCAGATGTTATGGAAAACTGAGGGTGAAAATGGTGATTTGCTGAAAGATCCCTATCAGGACAGCGAAAAATGTTCGACCATTTTTTGTCTCGCAGATCAATTCAATCCTGACAATGATCGTGAGAAAGATGAATTTGATGCTGATGAACTTAAAGCGCGGGTTCGGGCCGTTTTGGATAACGAATGATCCTCAGGTTTCAACTGAATCCAGATAAGAGAAAAATATGCAGCTCAAAGATACGTTTGAAGAATACTCGGAAACCGAATTTATTGCGCTGGTGAAAGATATTTTCGATGTGCATGGCAGCGAGTCATATCAGGACAGTTTACTGGAAAATTTCAGCCGGGTTACCGGGCATCCTTCAGGTACTGATTTAATTTTTTATCCTGAAGGCGATAAAACAGTAACTCCAGAGAGTGTAGTTAACGAAATTAAACAGTGGCGGACTTCTGTCGGGAAAGTATTGTTTAGAATCTGATGAATCTCTATGTCATCCGAATTCAGGCAGCAGATCATATTTCTGTTGCCTGTGATTTATCACGAATGTTATTTCTCTGCACTTTTCGCAGCAGCAATAATTTTGCTGCATAAATCCTGTCTTTCAGCGGGACAGGATTCAGATGACAGCGTAATGATCTGATTCAGGTCATCCGTATCCAGTGTAGAATCGAAGTAGTGCCAGAAATGAGAGCGAGTGACAGAACAGTTACGACAATTTTCATTTTATATCCATCAATTATCATGTGTTATTTTATGCGCTGACTGCATTTTAATGTTGAACGTAATCTTACATGAAGAAACCTGTAAGGGTATTTGTGCCATAAATATTTTATATACATTTACCATAACCCCTTATTAGTAATGATGGGTCTTTTTTGTCTTATCTTTTTATATGAATGAACCCGGTAATCTAAGCGATTTATCTCTTATGATTTAGCTCAATCTTTATGGGTTTATATTTATTGTTCGTTGTGGGTGTTTATTTTAGCTGCTTATCATACCGGTGAAACTCACCTCAATGGACGAAAAATAAATATGGAAATGCAATTCACTAATGAACTGAATCAGGAATTACTGGATGCCATCAACGCCTCACCTTTCACCGCTGAACAGCTGGCTGAAATGGATGATAGCGCGCGGGCGGTGGTTGAGGAACAGACCGCGTTTGCCCGTCAGCATCCGGTTATTGCGATTTACCGGCTGGCGGTTCCGGGCAGCCTGACTGCCCGTGGTGGCAAAGTCACAAAAGCCAGCAGTACGGGGGACGTCACCCTTGAGAACGGTACGGAAGCGGCGTTTGCCCTGGAACATGATGAAGTCACTTATGCGGATGGCAGCACGGCAAGGATTGCAAACAGTGCAGGTCAGCAGTTTTGTGAGGGAAATCGTGGGCTTGCCTTGGTCGGCAGCGTGCTGGATAACGGCGATAAAATTATCAGTACGCCGCAGAACAGTTGCTATCTGGTTGCCCGAAAAGATGTCCCGATGGCAGAAGATTTTCTTGTCATTACCGGAGCATAACGGATGGGGTATCGCTCAAATTGTTATGGTCGCGGGCAGGCGCTGCACGGTGATAAAACCACGACGGGCGCGGTGTGTCTGACCTCTCTGCCCAATGCGACGGAACACGGGCTTGGCGTGATCCGCATCGGTGATGTCACGACCGCCTGCCCGAAATGCGGCCTCACCGGAAAAATCACCAGTGGAGAACCGCATTCCACCTTTGACGGCCTCGCTTCTGCCGTGGACGGTTCAGATGTTTTATGTGGTTGCCCGCCGGGGACGAACCGGGTTATCGCACCGCTCGGACAGTGGATGGGAAAAGGTAAATCCCCTTCTGAACTCGCACAGGAAAAGTGGGAGGCAGAGCGGGCCGCAGTATTACGGGTTCAGGCTGAGAAAGAAGCGGCAGAACAGGCCAGACGCTCAATACCGGTGTTTGCGAAATCCGCAGAATGTGGCGCAGGAAATACCGAAGCACGAACCTGTGAGGAGCAGCATCATAACTTCGGGCGGATGTCTTACGGCGTACCGACGCCGGTCGCAGGCATAAAGCCCGAAATTGAGCAGCACGCGCAGGCGGCGAAGCGTAAGAAGTCAGCCGGTGATAAAACGCCGTGGTACAAAAAGATGTTTGGCGGGAAGGCTGATACGCCCGCACAGTCTGGCATGCCGCTGGCACTCCCCGTGGCAACGGGGGGCAGCACTCAGCTAATCGCGTCGGGCATGAGTGCACTGCACGGGGTGACGTCAGTCCGCCTCGGCAGCCTGTTCGTGAATCCGGTAACCGTCGGTGTTATCGGAACCTTTTATTCGAACGAGCTGAACGCTGGTGAGAAAGATATTTTAAGCGACAGCCAGCTTGCGGCACTGGCCGGAAAGTCCGCCCCGACGCGGATCCGCTTTCAGTGGACGAAGGATAAATATGGGCGGTTAATTCCCGTGGCTTATCACACCGGCGCTGACAGCGGTCTGGATCAGGTTCGCGTGCGCCCGATGGAGCGGAACACATTCACGGGTAACTATGAGTTCTGGGCGGATGGCGCGGAAAAGCCCACCATCATCTGGACACCCGACGAGCTGGAGTTCAAAGCGCCCACTAATACCGGTAATCGTGACGAGCCGTATTTACCTTCGACCATCACCGTATTACCGTTACCCGGCGCGGAAGAAATGGGCAGTACCTCAACCTCGCTGCCGATCCCGGATGAATCCTCATTTGATGATTACATCCTGGTCAATCTGCCGTACGGCATGCCGCCGGTTTATATTTATCTTAGCCAGAGCCGGTCGGGTATACCTAATAAAGATTACGATTACCATCCGGCTCCTGAAACAGAAGAAATCTCAGGTCTTTCAGGATTGAGACAATCCAAAAAGAAAACACCAAAGCAAAGTGGTGGTGGATTAAGAGAGCGCTGGGTTGATAGCAAAGGGCGCCGAATTTATGAGTGGGATTCACAGCATGGTGAACTTGAGGAATATCGAGCGAGTGATGGTGAACATCTTGGTTCCGTAGATCACAAAACAGGACAACAGCTGAAACCCGCTGTTAAAGGTCGAAATATTAAACGGTATCTGTGAGGCTTGAGATGGGATTAGCTCTGAAACTTGAATGGTTTGATAAAGCTGATGAATTGTTAGTTGGTAAAGAAGTATCTGTCGACCTGGGCAATGATGGCAGCCTTATAAAGAAATTTTCCCTGCCTTTTAATGGAAGGATTTACGATGGTGGATTTGATGTGTTACAGGCGTGGAGGAGTGATTTACAGCCATTATTTCAGCACAGAATTGATTTCAGTCGATATGATTATCAGTTGGTTTTCAAAAGAACAGATAGTTAATAAGTAGTGAATGCTGATGCCCTTATTGTAAACAGTAGCTTTCTATGAGAAGGCGGTAATGAGATTTGGAGATTAAGATCTCCAGGTCCTCAAATCATGAATAATCTCAGACTAAAGATAACTAGCCCTAATCCATCATATTAGGGCTTTTGAATTTTCAGCAATTGCTTCTTGTCAACCCAGTTCCGGCAACCCTCCAATCAGTTTGTCCAGCGTGACCGGATAATCCCGCACCCTGACGCCCGTTGCGTTATAAATGGCATTGGCGATGGCGGCGCTGACACCACACAAGCCCAGTTCGCCAACGCCTTTGGCTTTCATCGGTGAGGAGACCGGGTCGGTGTCTTCCAGGAAAATTACCTCCTGATCGGGAATATCGGCGTGAACCGGCACTTCATAAGCTGCCAGATCGTGATTCACGAAATATCCCAGATTCGTATCGACATTCAGCTCTTCCGTCAGCGCCGCGCCGATGCCCATGGTCATGGCACCAATCACCTGGCTGCGTGCTGTTTTCGGGTTAAGTATCCGGCCCGCAGCGCAGACGGCAAGCATCCGGCGGACACGGGTTTCGCCCGTTGCGATATCCACGCCGACTTCCGCAAAGTGCGCGGCGAAAGTGGATTGCTGGAATGTCTTGTCCAGTCCGCCGAATTCTATGGTGTCTTCCACGGTGAGGGTTCCGCTGGCAGCAGCCTGTGCGAGCGGAGCGGTGCGGGCGTCCTGACAAATCAGTCCGTCGGTAAACACCGCTTTATCCGCATCAAAACCGAGTTTTTCAGCGATGGCCTGGCGCAATTTTATGCAGGCGGCATACACACCGGCGGTGGAGGTATTGGCCCCCCATTGCCCGCCCGATCCGGCGGAGACCGGGAAGTCGGAATCCCCCAGCTGTACCCCCACTTTTTCCAGCGGTATGCCCATCATCTCGGCGGCAGTCTGGGCGATGATGGTGTAACTGCCGGTACCGATATCGGTCATGTCGGTTTCGACGGTCACGGTGCCCCGGGCGTCGAGATGCACCCGTGCGCCGGATTTCTCCAGCAGGTTGTTACGAAAGCCCGCCGCGACGCCGATACCCACCAGCCAGCGTCCGTCGCGAACCTGCGCCGGAATGGCATTACGGCGATGCCAGCCAAATTTCTCCGCGCCGGTGCGCAGACATTCGATCAACTGGCGGCGTGAAAAGAAGCGTTCAGTATTGAGCGGATCGACCTGCGTGTCGTTAAGGATGCGAAACGCCACCGGATCGATTCCGGCTTTTTCCGCCACCTCATCGATAGCGATTTCCAGTGCCATCAGGCCGGGCGCTTCGCCGGGGGCGCGCATGGCATTGCCTTCCGGCAGATCTAATTGAGCCAGCCGCAGTCCGGTCAGACGGTTTTTGCCCGCATAGAGCAGCTCACTTTGCTGCACCGCCGTCTCAGGTGTGCCGCCGGGCAGGTTACCGGACCAGCTTTCATGGGCGATGGCAGTGATGCGGCCTTTTTCATCCGTGCCGATGCGGATGTGCTGAATAGTGGCCGGACGGTGCGTGGTGTTGTTGGGGATCAGGGGGCGCGGCAGCATGACTTTGACCGGCCGGTTGGCGGCACGGGCCGCCAGCGCAGCCAGTACGGCATCACTGCGCAGGAACAGTTTGCCGCCGAAACCACCGCCGATGTACGGCGATATCACCCGCACGTTCTCTTCAGGGATATTGAGCGTTTTAGAAAGCTCGCTGCGACACCAGGCGATCATCTGGTTCGAGGTGCGCAGGATCAGTTTATCCTCTTCCCAGACGGCCAGCGAAGCATGCGGCTCCATCGCCATATGGCTCTGATCCGGCGTGGTGTACAGGGCATCATGCTGCACCGCTGAGGCCGCGAAGGCGCGGCCAAAATCGCCAGCGGTTTTATCCGGCGTATCTTCCGGTGGCGTAGTGACAGCAGGCTTTTGCTCCGCAAGGCTGTACGCGCCTTTCCCGCGCAGGTAATCCACTTTTATCAGTGATGCCGCAGCGCGCGCCTGTTCGAAGGTCTCCGCGACCACCACGGCGATCGCCTGATGATAGTGTTCAATTTGCGGGCCGCCGAGCAGGGTCGCAGCATTCATGTCGCCTTTGCCCAGCTTACCGGCGTTGTCAGCGGTGACAATCGCCAGCACGCCGGGCGCGGTTTCGGCATCATGTAAATCCATGGCAGTGATCCGGCCTTTGGCAATGGCGGAACCGACCACATAACCGTACGCGGCACCCGGCACGTCATTCTGCCATTCATAGGCGTAGGGCGCGGTACCGGTGGTTTTTAACGGACCGTCGATACGGTCATGCGGTTTGCCCACCACTTTCATCTGGTCGATCGGATTGTCTGTTGCAGGCGTATCGAATTTCATCTGTTATGCCCTCGCTTCAGTCAGCACGGAGGTGAGCGTTCGCTTTGCCAGTATCAGCTTGAACGCATTCTCAGGTGTCGGTTGCGCATCGGCGAATAACCGCGCGTAAACTTCCCCCGCGCCTTGCGGCACCTGCGCATCCGCTTCTGCCAGCCGCCAGGGTTTATGTGCGACGCCGCCCAGCGCAACACGGCCCGTGCCATCGGGCTGAACGATGGCGGCGACAGACACCAGCGCAAAGGCATAAGAGGCGCGGTCACGCACTTTACGGTAAATATGGGTGCCGCCGGCGGGTGGCGGCAGGGTGACGGCGGTGATCAGTTCTCCCGCAGCCAGCACGGTTTCCAGATGCGGCGTGTCGCCCGGTGCGCGGTAGAAACCGGCAAGCGGAATACGGCGCACCGCACCGTCAGGGTTGACGGTTTCGACCACAGCATCGAGCAACTGCATCGCAACGGCCATGTCGCTCGGATGGGTGGCAATGCAGGCCGTACTTGCGCCGACCACTGCATGCTGACGACTGAAGCCTTTCAGGGCCGCGCAGCCACTGCCGGGCTGGCGTTTATTGCACGGCTGATGGGTGTCGTAAAAATACGGACAGCGGGTGCGCTGAAGCAGGTTACCGGCCGTCGTGGCCTGGTTGCGTAACTGGCCGGAGGCACCGGCCAGCAGGGCCCGCGACAGCACGGCATAGTCGCGGCGGATACGTAAATCTGCCGCCAGATCGGTATTGCGCACCAGCGCGCCGATCCGCAAGCCACCGTTACCGTCGGGTTCAATGGTATCCAGCGCCAGCCCGTTGACGTCGATCAGGTGAGAGGGTTGCTCAATCTCCAGTTTCATCAGGTCCAGCAGGTTGGTGCCGCCTGCAATAAATTTTGCGCCCGGATGTTGTTGTGCGCTGCCTGCGGCGTCGGCGGGCGTTTGCACCCGTTCATAGGTAAAAGCTTTCATGGTTTTTGCCCCCCGGCGACGTCTTCAATGGCGGCAAGAATGTTGGAATACGCACCGCAGCGGCAGATATTGCCACTCATGCGTTCGCGGATCTCTTCTGCGGTTCGCCCTGGCGGTGAGACCAGATCCGGCGTGACGTGGCTCGGGATCCCTGCCTCGATTTCCTGCAACACCGCTACTGAGGAGCAGATCTGCCCCGGCGTGCAGTAACCGCACTGGTAGCCGTCGTGTCTGATAAACGCAGCCTGCATCGGGTGCAGATTGTCAGGTGTGCCGAGACCTTCAATGGTGGTGACATCGGCATCCTGATGCATAACTGCCAGCGTCAGACAGGCATTGATGCGGCGGCCATCAACAATAACGGTACAGGCGCCGCACTGACCATGGTCGCAGCCTTTTTTGGTGCCGGTCAGTTGCAGATTCTCCCGCAGCGCATCCAGCAGGGTGGTACGTGTATCAACGACCAGCTGGCGGATCTGACCGTTCACTTTCAGTTTCAGGTGGGACTGATGTATTTCGTTGCCATCGTTGTCATGGTTGCTCATACCAGACCTCCGGTATTACAAAAATTAAATCGGAAAAGGGAGATGTACTCGCGGGTTTTTTTCCGGAATTTTTTATCACGAAGCTTTAAGCATAGTCGGCGATGGCGTTGGGATTAATCCTGAAGTCCGGTTTCTCCGGTGTGTTCCTCTTTTCGTCCTGCATCTTGTGATCGCACATTTAGTTAACGATCATTAAATAAATTGCTTGCACAACCTCTCGCAGGCGCTTAGTATTTACTTATCGAACGTTAATTAATAAATAGCGTTGACCTGAAACCGGGACACCTGAAACAGGCTATCCCATCAAAATTCGAAGAACAGGAATTAACATCATGAAAACTATCGCAATGACTCTCGCCGCTCTGACACTGGCAACCGCTTCTTTCTCCACCCTGGCAGCAACTGAAGTGCAGTCAGCTCCCGCAGGTCAGCAATCCCTGGGTGTCGTCGGGGCGTCAACCACCGGTTCACTGTCAGGCCTGCAATCAGAACTGAATGCTAAAGCCACCCAGGCGGGCGCAAGTTCATACCGTATTATCGGTGCATCCGGTAATAATCAGCTTTACGGTACCGCAGAAATGTATAAATAAGCTGAGCAGTAACAAGCAGTAAGCAGAAGAGGCGGCGGTTGCCGCCTTTTTCGTGTCTGCGATTAACGGAATTTATGGAAGTGGTTATTGCGGATTTTCCGGTTGATATAACCATGCAGGCCGCTGCCGGCTTTTGCCATGGCGATCATGTGGTCAACGTCCGTTACCCCCGGGCGGATGGTATTATAGATGTAATGCCAGCCGTCTTTGAACTTTACGGTAATTGAATCTTCCGTCGTCGTGAAAGCGATGATACCCGAATTGCCCCCCCGGTTTTGGTACTTTTCCATATTCCCCTTCCTGATTGATGAAGCCATTCACGACTTGAATAATAATAGCTATAAATTTTTGCAGGTTATGTGAGTAAGAAAGCTTTTTTGGCAAAACGTCCGGGCGGCATCCCTGTGTAGCGGGTAAATGCCACACCGAAAGCGCTGACCGAACGGTAACCGGTGCGTTCGGCAATATCGGCAAGGGGCAGTTCGCCTTCTCTCAGCAGCCGTTTGGCGATCGCCATTCGTAAGGCCATCAGATACGCCATCGGCGGCATGCCGACGGCGCGGTTGAAGCGCTCGCACCAGCCGGATCGCGACATCGCCGCTGCCCGTGCCAGTTGTGCGATTGTCCAGCCCGCTGCGGGCGAACCGTGCATACAACGCAACGTGATGGCCAGTTTCGGGTCCGATAATCCGCGCACCAGGCCCGGTGACGCCGCGGTCACAGCCGCTGAGCGGAACGCTTCTATCAGCAATACTTCCAGCAGGCGGGTCATCACCATTTCCCGCGCGGGTTTATCCGCGCGATATTCCTCACCGACCATCTGCACCAGCGTCGATAAACGCTTTTCCCCGCGGACATGCAGCCATTGTGGCAGCAACGACACCAGCAGCGCTGAATCCGGCGAACCGAAAACGCAATTTCCGACCAGCATCCGCATATCCACCACGCTGTCAGGGTTACCGACACGGGCGCCACCGGGCATAGGTGTGATGGGTGTGGTGATTGTTTCCCCGGTAACGGGAGGCTGGCGGTCAAGGCTGGAGGTTGAAAAACGCTTTGCTTCCGGGATCAGCACAAAATCGCCTTCGCTGAGCAGAAGCGTTTCACGATGATCATCGTTTTCTATTGTCAGGTAACAGGATCCCTCCAGCACCGCGAAGTAGAAAGGGCGTCCTGTTTCAGCGCGCTGAACCGCCCACGGTGCGGAGGCAGCCACCAGTTTTGAGAACGGAGCGCTAGGCTGAAGTAACGAAATAACGTCTGCTAAAGGATCTACCATTTGGACGATCTCGACAAAAAGATGGATATCTGAACATAGGGATCCCGGAAAGAGTCGCCTATCTTAAAGATCTTGTCCACTGTTACGGAGTTTCCCATGTCATCACCATCAACCATTCTGATCACCGGTTGTTCTTCAGGTTTCGGCCTCGACATTGCGCGTCATTTTCTTGACAAAGGCTGGCGGGTGATCGCCACGATGCGTACACCCAAAAACGATCTGTTGCCGGGATCCGACGCATTGCGCATTCTTCCGCTTGACGTCACCGACCCCGAAAGTATCCGTCGCTGTTTTGAAGACGCCGGGCCAATAGATGCACTGGTCAATAATGCCGGTATCGGCCTGATTAGTCCGCTGGAAGGGGAAAAATTCAGCAGCGTGCGTCAGATTTTCGAAACCAACACCTTCGCCACGATTGCCATGACGCAGGCGGTATTGCCGCAGTTCAGGGCGCGCCGGTCCGGGGTGATTGTAAATGTGACGTCGAGTGTGACGCTGAAATCGCTGCCGCTGCTCTCGGTTTACACCGCCAGCAAAGCGGCGGTGAATGCTTTCACCGAATCCCTCGCACTGGAACTGGCGCTGTTTAACATCCGCGTGCGGCTGGTTTTGCCGGGGCGTGCGCCGGGCACCCGCTTTGGCGCTAATGCCCGACATCTGATTGCCGATACCCTTCCCGAAGCCTATGAGGAATTCAGGAACACGGTCTTTTCTTCGTTGCAGGACACCAGCACGCCGGTGACTTATTCACAGGATGTCGCCGATGCGGTTTGGGCAGCGGTCACCGATCCTGATGCGCCGATGCGAATTCCAGCCGGAGCTGATGCGGTGGTCCTTTCCTAAAGTTTAACGCCTGATAAACGAAGCAAAAAGAAGGCGCTTTTTAAGAATACGGGAGTAGATAACACCAGGCGGCGGGGAATAGAATTGCCCGTCGTTTTACTCTCATTACGAAGGCTCAGAATGAAAAAACTCTTCCTCATTGTCATGGTTTCAGCGCTGGCGGGTTGCGTGGGTTATCACCATAAACCCGAAAGACACCAGACCGGGATGGCGAATCCTGCCGCTGTGTATTGTCATGAAAGAGGCGGGAGATCAGTGAGTGTGCAAACGCCTCACGGCGTTCGTGCAGACTGCGTATTCCCTGACGGCCGCGGTATTGATGAATGGGAGTTATACCGCCGGGATCATCAGTAAATCTGCTGTCCGCAGGCTGAAAATCAGGCTTTCCCCGCAAGAGGAAAGCCTTTTTTAATCACCCGTTATCCGTGAGCCATTATGTGCGGATTTCCCGTTTATCGGTTCACGGCGGGATGTGATACTTTGGAACAGTATCGTGCCGGTGGGAATCTCTCACCGTGTTGAATTCAGAACAGCACAGAGGGTTTATGGCGGTCATTTCCGGACAGATTATCGAGCAGGCGAAGCAGTGGCGTCGCGACTTTCACAGGCGACCTGAACTTGGCCTGAATGAGCATGGCACCGCAAAAATAATCAGCGAACTGTTATTGTCTTTTGGTCTTGACGTGCACACCGGCATTGCTGTGACTGGCATTGTTGCCACATTGCGAAATGGCGAAGGCCCCGCGATCGGTCTGCGTGCGGATATCGATGCATTACCCATTCATGAACTCAATGATTTTACTCACCGGTCACAAAACCCGGGCCTGATGCATGCCTGCGGGCACGACGGCCATACCTCCATTTTGCTGGGCACGGCAAAACATCTGAGTGAGAATCGCCATTTTCGTGGCACTGTCCATTTCATTTTTCAGCCTGCTGAGGAAAACATCGGCGGCGGTGAAATGATGGTGAAAGAAGGGCTGTTCGAGCGTTTTCCGATGCAGGCAGTTTACGCGTTGCATAACTGGCCGGGGCTGCCGGTTGGTGAGGTGGCGGTCAGTCAGGGGCCGATGATGGCGTCGCAGGACAATTTCTATATCACGCTGACCGGCAAAGGTTGTCACGCGGCGATGCCGGAACGGGGAGCTGATCCTGTGGTTGCCGGTGCGCAGCTGATTTTATCATTGCAAAGCCTGATTTCGCGCCGTTTGTCACCGCTGGAACAAACGGTAATCAGCCTGACCCAGCTTCAGGCGGGCGAAGCCATCAATGTTATTCCTGAAACGCTGCATATGTCGGGTACGCTGCGCTGCCTGAGTAGTCATACCCGTGAAACCTGCTGGCGGCTGATTGAAGAATACGTCAATGCGGTGCCGTTGCCGTATGGCGTGAAAGGGGAAGTGCGCTGGGAATTAGGCTATCCGGTTACGCAGAACCATGCGGTGCAGGCGGAAATTGTGCGCGATGCGGCGAAAAACACGCCGGGCATTGAGAAAGTGCATTTCAACAATGCGCCGTCGATGGCTGCAGAGGATTTTGCTTATCTGCTGGAAGCGTGTCCCGGCGCCTATTTCTGGCTGGGGGCCGATGGCGCCACGCCTTCGGACTCGCTGCATAGCCCGCGCTATGACTTTAATGATGACATTATTCCGCTCGGCATTGGTGTACTGACGTCACTGGTGGAACGCGAACTGAAAGCGTAATGTGACGCACTGTCGGAAAAAACCAGACGCTTTAGCGTGTCTGGTTTTTTTGTTAACGGACCAAACGGCCTGTCGGATGAGTTACACCCGGAAGTGTCCGACTGCGACGGCCAGTCCGGTGGCTTGTTGCTGCAATGCGCCAGCCGCCCCGGTGGATTCCTGAACCATCGCCGCGTTCTGCTGCACCATGCCGTCGAGCTGGGTGATGGCACGGTTAATTTCGTGAATACTCAGCATCTGCTCTTCAGACGCATGAGTGATTTCCAGCATGACACTGCTGACGTTCGACACATTGCTGACGATTTCGCTCATGCTGTCGCTGGCGAGACGTACCTGCGCTGAGCCGGACGCCACGCTGCTGACTGTCGATTCGATAAGCACTTTGATCTCTTTCGCCGCCTGCGCGCTGCGCTGTGCGAGGCTGCGGACTTCGCTGGCGACCACCGCAAAACCGCGTCCCTGTTCACCTGCGCGCGCGGCCTCGACGGCGGCGTTCAGCGCCAGAATGTTGGTCTGGAAAGCAATACCGTCGATCACACCGGTAATATCCCCGATTTTTGACGAAGCGCTTTCGATGCTTTCCATCGTTGTTATCACTTTGGTCACCACTTCGTCACCGCGTGTGGCTGCTTCGGAAGCGGCTTTCGCAGTATCGGATGCCTGCTTAGCTGAACTGGCTGACTGAGAAACCGTCGCCGTGATCTGCTCAAGTGAGGCAGCCGTTTGTTGCAGACTGGCCGCGGCAGATTCCGTACGGCCGGACAGATCGTTATTCCCGGCGGCGATTTCATCGGCAGCGATTTTAACGGATTCACTGGTGGTGCGGATTTCCGACATCACCTTACTGAGTTTATCGACGAAAGTGTTGAAGGCATGCGCGATTTGCGTCACTTCATCATGTCCGTCAACCGGCAGGCGCTGCGTCAGATCATCCTCGCCCGAACTGATCGCATTGAGCGTATCGCGCACCACCGACAGGCGGTGGAACGATTTGCTGATTATCAGCCCGATGACGGTGGCTGAAATCAGCACAATCACCAGCAGGGTAACGACCGATGAAGTCAGCAGCGATCGCATTCCGGCTGTGGACTCCTTCTTATCCTGCGCCACCAGCGTGAACCATTCCGTGCCTGCCACCGGCATTGCACGGACGCGTTTGATCGCGCCATTCAGACGAATATCCACCGGCGCATTCGCGGTAAACACATCCTGCAAATTCACCCCTTCTGCCAGTGCGGTAAACGGCTTCAGCGCCAGACTGGCGTCCGGATGGGCGATAATTACGCCGGATTTATCCACCAGCATGCCAAAACTGCCCGGCGTCGGATGAAGGGTATTAACGTTATTAACGACGCTGTCCATCGATACATCGCCTGCCACAACCGCTTTCAGAGTGCCTGCTTCCATCACAGGTACGGCGAAAGTGACCACCAGTTTACCTGTGCCCGCGTCGATATAGGGCGGTGTGGCCACAGGATGGCCGGCGGCTTCAGCCTGCCTGTACCACGGGCGGCCGGTCGGGTCGTAATCTGCGGGCACACCGGCCGGATCGGAAAACTTCGCGGTGCGGTTTGCGTAACCGACGTACACGTTGGTAAACCCACCCGCACCGGCGATTTGTTTGAGCACCGGGATCGGATCTTCGGACATTGCGACCTGTTGCAGTGAAACGATCATCCTTGTTTTCGAACTTACCCAGTCGCGGATCCCTTGTGTCTGGCTGATGGTCAGGGCGTTCAGCGTGCTGTCTGTCGCCTGACTGTTGTACTTGTTTGCAACGGTATAACTCAGGAAGGTATTGATAATCAGTGAGCAGGCCACGATGGCGATGCAGGCCGTGATAATGCGCGAACGGATAGTCTTAAGCATGGGCGTTTCCCTGGAAGGAATCTTAAGTTTCAGGTATCGGCAAAGGGGCAAAAAACTTGACCCTCCGCCTGCCCGATCTCGCATCAATGTCCGAAGTCAGGATGAATATCCTGCCTTTTTGGCGTTTAGCGCAGCATTACGCCTCACCGTCCCCGCCGGCTTTCTTCTTATCTGCATGTCCCAGTGAACGTTCCGGGAAACAGATATCGCGTACACGCTGTTTGAGCGGTGCGGCGTCCGGAAAACCACCGTCGCGTTTGCGTTCCCAGATGACTTCGTCATCGACTTTAATCTCGTAAATGCCGCCCGTGCCGGGGATCAGCGTCACCGATGCCAGATCGGTACTGAACGAGTTGAGCAATTCCTGCGCCATCCATGCGGCGCGCAGCAGCCAGTTGCATTGTGAGCAGTAAGTGATGGTGATGGCAGGAAGTTTTTCCATGATATGAACCCCTTAACGCAGCTTTATCGAATTTTTAGAAAGCAGATAAAACCCAGAAAATAGCATGATGCGATGTGATTTTCTGCATCAGCAGATGTGGCCGAACGTTGTATCCGCTGATAATCCTCGTAAATCAGCAAATTAGCGTACAGGCAGAAAAAGCTTTCTGCCTGTTTTTCTTCTGTCCTTTCATTCCTTTTCAAATCCACGCAAAATCCCAATTCTGGCAGGCGATAATAAGAGATGCGGGCGTGAATTCAGGTTTGATGGTATTACATGGCAATCACTCAGAAGCACTGAGGGACGTGCTGGTCACGTGGATGGCGGCGCATCCGCTGTCGCCGCTGGAAAACGAAGTGATTCTGGTGCAGAGCAACGGCATCAATCAGTGGCTTAAACTGGCGCTGGCACGCGATGTGGCCGAGGGGGGCTGCGGGATTGCAGCGGCGCTGGATATCAGCCTTCCGGCGCGCTTTTTCTGGCAGGTGTACCGCGCGGTGCTCGGCAAAGACCAGGTGCCGGAATCGTCGCCTTTCGACCGTCCGCTGCTGACCTGGCGGCTGATCCGCTTGTTACCCGAACTGCTCACCGAACCGGTTTTTGCGCCACTGACCCGTTTTTTAAAAGATGACGGCGACATGCGTAAACTGCATCAGCTGGCGCAGCGTCTGGCGGATTTGTTTGACCAATATCAGGTTTACCGCGCCGACTGGCTGGAAGACTGGGGTAACGGGCTGGATGTTCTGCGCACCAGCCGCAAAGGCAGCGAACCTTTGCCCGAAAATCTGCTGTGGCAGCCACAGTTATGGCGCGCATTACTGGCGGATGTCCCTGAAAGCGAACGCGGCACCAGCCGTGCGGCGCTGCATCAGCGGTTCCTGCAACACGCGCAAACTATTCCTGAAGATCAGCGTCCCGCCGGGTTACCTGCCCGGCTGGTGGTGTTTGGTATTTCCTCTCTGCCGCAACAATCCTTTGAAGTGCTGGCCGCCCTCGGTCGCTGGACGCATATCTTTATGTGCGTACATAACCCGTGCGAACACGACTGGAGCGATATCATCGCTGATAAAGATCTGTTACGCGCGCAAAGGCTACGTCAGCAACGCAAACCGGGAATGCCGCCGGTGATAGCCGAAGATGAACTCCATCAGCATGCACATCCGCTGCTGGCGGCGTGGGGCAAGCAGGGGCGTGATTATATCGGCCTGTTGAATGAATATGACAATCACGAATCTTATGCGTCACAGCTGGCACCGGTGATCCCGCGTATTGACCTCTTTACTTCAAACGGTACCGATACACTGTTGCATCAGTTGCAGGAGGACATTTTGCAACTGCGTCCTCTGGCCGAAACAATCAATGAATGGCCGGCCGTTGATGTTCAGCATGACGATTCCCTGCGTTTCTTTATTACCCACAGTGCTCAGCGCGAAGTGGAAGTGCTGCATGACCGGTTGCTGGCGGCACTGGCTGCTGACCCGACGCTGAAAGCGCGCGACATTATTGTGATGGTCCCTGATATCAACGGTTATGCGCCGCACATTCAGGCGGTATTTGGCCTGACGGAGCGCAGTGATCCGCGCTATATCCCGTTCACTGTGGCCGATCAGGGGCCGCGTCAGAACACCCCGTTACTCGGTGCGCTGGAAAGCTTGCTGGCGCTGCCGCAGTCGCGTTTTGCAGTCAGCGATTTGCTGGATTTACTTGACGTACCGTCGGTGCGTCAGCGCTTCGGGATTGAAGAACAACAACTGCCTCTGCTGCACCGCTGGCTCAGAGCCGCCAATGTACGCTGGGGGCTGCATGCTGAACAGCGTCAGAGCCTTGAGCTGCCGTTATCGCCGGAACAAAACAGCTGGTTCTTTGGCCTGCAACGCATGCTGCTGGGTTACGCCGTAGGCAGCGGCGATGCCTGGAAAAATATCGAACCACTCGATGAAATCGGCGGGCTGGATGCGGCGCTGATTGGCCCGCTGTCACATTTGCTGAACTGCCTCGATGACACCTGGCGTCAGTTACGTGAACCCGCAGCACCGCAGGTGTGGGGCGAGCGGCTGCGTACCCTCCTTTCCCGGTATTTTGCCGAAGATGACGGCGAAGACGGTTTTATTTTAGTGCGTCTTGTCGGCGAACTGGAACTTTGGCTCGAAGCCTGTGAAAGCGTAGATTTACAGGCTGAACTGCCGCTTTCTGTGGTACGTGATCACTGGCTGGCGCAGATTGACCAGTCGGGGCTGACCCGGCCGTTTTTCGGCGGCGCGGTGACGTTCGCCACGCTGATGCCGATGCGTGCCATTCCTTTCCGCCACGTGTACCTGCTGGGTATGAACGACGGCGATTATCCGCGTAACCGCGTGCCGATGGATTTCGACCTGATGGGGCGGGATTACCGCCCGGGCGACCGTTCACGTCGCGAAGACGACCGGTATTTGTTCCTCGAAGCGCTGCTTTCTGCGCGTGAGCGCTTACACATCAGCTGGGTTGGCCGCAGCATTCATGACAATACCGAACGCCCGCCATCCGTGCTGGTGGCCCAGTTGCGCGACCATCTGGCGGCAGGCTGGGAAGCAGACAATGGCGAAAAATTATTGCCTGCACTGACCACCGAACATCGTCTGCAACCGTTCAGCCGCGACTACTTCTGTCAGGGCAGTCCGCTGTTCAGTTATGCGCATGAATGGCGCGCGGGGCTGGAAGCTGAAGCCGCCGCCGTGGCGACACAACCGCTGCAACCGGTAGCGCAGGAAGGCGCACTGACGCTGCGTCAGCTGTCAGATTTCCTGTCAGATCCGGTGCGCAGTTTCTTCCGCCAGCGGCTGAACATCTGGTTTGAGCTCGAAGATCCGGGCAGTGAGGATCAGGAGCCGTTCGACATCAATGCGCTGGTAAACTGGCGGTTGCAGGACGAGCTGATCCGTGCGCAAAAACGGGCGCTGGAAGCGGGCGTTTCGCGTCAGGAGGTGTTGCGCCAGCAACTCGAACGCATTGAGCGACGCGGTGAGCTGGCACCGGGCGAATTTGCCGTCGTACTGAGTGAAGATCTCGCTGAGCCGATGGACACCTTATTCGCCAGTTATCAGCAGGTCCTCGATGCATGGTCGCAGCCGCTGGTGAATGAGGCGCTGGAATGGCATGCGGGCGAGGTCAGTTTCTCCGACTGGCTGGTGGATTTACGCGCCAGCCCGCAGGGTGACCGTGCGCGCGTGGTGCTGGAAAGCATCGGCATCATGACCAAAGAACGCAGCTACCGTTTCGACCGGCTGCTGCCGTATTGGGTCGCGCATCTCGCCGGTCACCTTGGCGGAAAGCCTATGCACACCGTCATTATCAGCAAGAATGGCACGGCTGAACTGCCGCCGCTGGAAATTGCACAGGCGCGTGCCCTGTGGGACACACTGATCGAAACCTGGAAGGCGGGGCAGTTGCGTCCGTTGCCGCTGGCGGTGAAAACTGCATTTGTCTGGCTGAAAAAAGAAGGGACAGAAAACAACCCACCGGACAGCGACGCCTGGATTTCAGCCCGTGACAGTTATGAAAATCACGATCCGGCAAACATGAAATTCGGTGAGCGCGACAGTAACCGCTATCTGGCCCGCGCCTGGCCGGATTTCAGCGCACTCTGGTCTGACGGTGAATTTGCCCGCCTCGCGCAGACGCTGCTGGCGCCGCTGAGAAATCATCTTTCCCGCAGTAAAAAAGGAACGAAGGAATGATGGAACAATGTTTAACATCAGCATCAGCGGTGCCTTCTGTGGTGCCATCAGCGCTGAATGTGCTCAATTTTCCGCTGACGGGCAGTCGTCTGATTGAAGCCAGTGCCGGGACGGGGAAAACCTTCACCATCGCGGCGCTTTACGTACGGCTGGTACTCGGCCATGGCGGCAACAATGCCTTCGGCCGCCCGCTGACGCCGCCGGAAATTCTGGTCGTAACCTTTACCGATGCGGCCACTAAAGAGCTGCGGGATCGTATCCGCGAACGTCTTTCTACTGCGGCGATGTGTTTCTTAACCGATCCGCTGGCACCGTCTGCCTGCGACGAATTTTTGCAAACTTTGCGCGCGGAGTATCCGCCGGAGCAATGGCCTGGCTGCGCCCGTAAGCTGCAACTGGCGGCAGAATGGATGGATGAATCGGCCGTTTCGACCATTCACGGCTGGTGTAACCGTATGCTTGGCGAACACGCGTTCGACAGCGACAGCCTGTTCACCCAGACACTGGAAACCGATCAAACCGAACTGCTGATGAATGTGGTGCGTGATTACTGGCGCAGTTTTTATTTCTCCCTTGGCGGACAGGAAATCCGTACGCTGCGCGGATGGTGGCGTTCGCCTGAAGATCTGCACCGCAGCGTGATGCCGCTGCTGGAATATGCCGCAGAACTGGGCTCAGATCAGACGCCCGCCGATGTGTGCGAAACGGTGAATAACCAGAAAGCGGCAGAACTGGCGGCGCTCAAACAAGACTGGCCGCAATGGACTGAGGAACTGCGTACGTTGCTGGAAGGCGCGGTGGCGGCAAAAGTGGTTGACGGCAAAAAAATTCAGGCCCGGTTTTTCAACCCGTGGCTGGAAAAGTTGTATCTCTGGGCGACAACCGGCGAAGTGATACCTGAGCTGAAAACCGGCTGGACGCGCCTGACGCCAGCCGGTCTGAGAGAGTGCTGGAAACAGGGTGAACCGCCTGTACACCCGGCGCTGACTGCGATGGAAACCCTGAAAGCCCGACTGGAAAGCCTGCCGGATGCCCGCAGCGGGTTGCTGCAACACGCCTGCCGCTGGATCAAAAACCGTTTTGACGCCGAGCAGAAAAAGCGCGCGCAAATGGGCTTCAATGATTTACTGATCCGCCTGGATGCTGCGCTGGGCAGCGATAACGGCGAACGGCTGGCGGAGATCATCCGCACGCAATTCCCGGTGGCGATGATCGACGAATTTCAGGATACCGATCCGCTGCAATACCGTATTTTCGACGCCATTTACCGCGTGGCGGAAAACGTGCCGGAGCAGGGGCTGATCCTGATCGGCGACCCGAAACAGGCGATTTACGCTTTCCGCGGTGCCGATATTTATACCTATCTGCGTGCCCGCCGCGATACCGGTGGCCGCCACTACACGCTGGCGACCAACTTCCGTTCTACCCGCGCGATGGTGGCAGCGGTGAATCAGGTGTTTGAACTGGCCGAGAAACGTCTGGCCGGTGAAGGCGCATTCCTGTTCCGGCGTGGTATGGAGAATCAGGTGCCGTTCCTGCCGGTGGAAGCCAAAGGACGTGCTGATACGCTGGTGATTGATCATGCCGAAGCCGCTGCGCTGACGCTGTGGTATACGGAAAACCAGCCGGAAGCATTGCCGAAAACGCAGTACGTTCAGCTGATGGCGGACGGCTGTGCGACGGAAATTGTTCGCTTACTGCAGCTTGGTCAGCAGGGCGCTGCCGGTTTTGGGATCCCCGGCGAAACGCTAAAACCGGTGATGCCGGGCGATATTGCCGTGCTGGTGAATACCGGCCGTGAGGCGTCGGCCATGCGTGCTGCGTTGTCAAAACGTGGTGTGCGCAGCGTGTATCTGTCTGATAAAGAATCAATTTTTAAAAGCGCCCAGGCGGCTGAATTACAATACTGGCTGGCGGCCTGTGCCGCGCCGGAAAACGATCGTCTGCTGCGCGCTGCGCTCGGTACGCCTTCGCTGAACCTGAGTTGGGAAGCCCTCGACAGGCTGAACCAGGATGAAAGCGAGTGGGAACGCTACGTAAAACAGTTTCAGGATTTGCGCACCTGCTGGCGCAGGCAGGGCATTTTACCGATGCTGCGTCGCCTGATGTGGGAATTCGACGTACCGCGCCGCCTGCTCGGGCGCGGTGACGAACGTGCGCTGACCGATCTGCTGCATCTTTCCGAACTGCTGCAACAGGCCAGCGTTCAGCTCGACGGCGAGCACGCGCTGATCCGTTATCTGGCGCAACAGTGTCAGGATGAACATCAGGGGGGCGATGCGCGTAAACTGCGCCTTGAGAGTGATGCTGCGCTGGTGAAGGTGGTCACGGTGCATAAGTCCAAAGGGCTGGAATATCCGCTGGTGTTCCTGCCTTTTGCCTGCGCTTTCCGCGCAGTGAAAAAACAGGACTCACCGCTGAAATGGCATACACCGGAAGGTGAGCTGAAAGTGGGGCTCAGTGCCTCCGACGAGCAACTGGCTCTGGCCGACCGCGAACGTCTGGGGGAAGATCTGCGTAAGTTCTACGTCGCGTTGACACGTTCACGTTATGCATTGTGGCTGGGAATGGCTCCGCTGAAAGAATTTGAAAAGAGTGCACCTGGCTATCTGTTCCATGGCGGCGAGGCCATCGCTGCGGATACACTGCCTGCCAGTTTGCAGGCGCTGGAAACCGACACGATTCGCGCCTGGCCGCTGCCCGTTGCTGATAGCGCAATCTATCGTGGCGAACAGACGTTGCCTGAACTCGGGCCGCGTCCGCCGCTGCGTACGCACAAAGCCCCCCGCTGGTGGGTGTCGAGTTTCTCCGGTCTGCAAATCGCCCCGGCGGGTACATATATCCTGCCGGAAACGCTCCTCCGCGAGTCTCTGAACCGCGAACTCCCTGGTGAAATCGAAAGCGCGGCGCAGGACAGTTATTTAGAAGATCAAAAAGTGTTTGTGGAAGAAAAAGAGCCGGTGGCGGCTCTGTTGCAACCAATGACCGGTGAAAATTTGTATGCGTTCCCGCGCGGTCCTGCGCCGGGAAACTTTCTGCACGGTTTGCTGGAATGGGCGGGTGACGAAGGATTTGCGGCGCTGGCGGCCGATCCGGCGAAAATCGCCGATCAGATCGCCCGGCGTTGTAACCGGTGGGGCTGGGAAAAGTGGATTGTGCCGCTGACCGGCTGGCTGACAGCACTACTGACACAGCCGCTAGGCCTGCCGGACGGCGAAGCCTTCATGCTGGCGGAACTGCCACCTTATCAGGTCGAAATGGAATTCTGGTTTTCACTCAAACAGGTGCCGACCCGTCGTCTCGACATGCTGGTTCAGCAATACACGCTGGAAGGCGCGGAGCGCGCGCCGCTGCTACCGGAAGATCTCAACGGCATGCTGAAAGGTTTTATCGATCTGGTGTTTGAGCATAACGGGCGTTATTACGTGCTGGATTACAAATCCAACTGGCTTGGTGATGATGCCAGCGGTTATGACCAAAAGAATATGATGCAGTCGATGCTTGATCATCGCTACGATTTACAGTTCACGCTGTATCTGTTCGCGCTGCATCGCCTGCTGAAATCCCGCCTGCCGGATTATGACTACGACCGACACATCGGCGGCGCGGTCTATCTCTTTCTGCGCGGCAGCCATGCGCCGGGCAACGGCATCTGCGTTCAGCGGCCGGATAAAGCCCTGATTGAACAACTGGACGTTCTGTTCAGCGGCAGTGAGGAACGCGTATGAAAATCAACAGCCGTGAGGACATTGAGTCTCTGCTGGCGAGCTGGGTGGAATGTGGCTGGTTGCGCGAACTGGATCGTGCGCTGGCAACGTTTCTGGCGAAAGCAACGCCGGATGCCCACCCGTTGTTATTACTGGCTACCGCGCTGACCAGTTATCAGCTCGGGCGGGGGCATGTGTGTCTGGATTTACAGGCCACACTTGATGACTGCGCCTTTTCTCTTTCGCTGCCGCCGGAGGGCGATCATGCTGACGGTGCGGTGATCCGCCCGGCTGCGGTGCTGGATAATCTGAGTTTGCAGGAATGGCTGGCGGCGCTGGCTCACCCGACGCTGGTCGGACACGGAGAAGGATGTTCGCCGCTTGTGCTTACCGGCCAGCGCCTGTATTTGCGCCGTTACTGGCAGTACGAACAGAACGTGCGGGCGGCAATTGAACAACGTCTGGCACGCAGCATGCTGCATACGCTCCCGGTGGCGTCGCTGCGTGCACCGCTCACTGCGTTGTTCCCGGCAGAGGGGCAATCCGATCACACGAACTGGCAGAAACTGGCCTGCGCGCTGGCGGCGGGCAGTGCGTTCAGCATTATTACCGGCGGACCGGGCACCGGTAAAACCACCACGGTGGTGCGACTGCTGGCGTTATTACAGACGCTGGCGCTGGAGGAAAGCAATCAGCCGCTGCGTATCAGGCTGGCCGCGCCGACCGGCAAGGCGGCAGCCCGGCTCAATGAATCCATTGCCGGTGCGGTATCAAAGCTGGATCTCAGCGCCCTTAGCAACGGCAATGCGGTGCGCGAAAGTATCAACACCGATGTGGTGACGCTGCACCGTCTGCTCGGCAGCCGCCCGGATACGCGGCATTTCCGCCATCACCCGGGCAATCCGCTGATGCTGGATGTGCTGGTCGTCGATGAGGCATCAATGGTCGATCTGGAGATGATGGCCGTATTGCTGGCGGCATTGCCGGAACAGGCGCGTCTGATCCTGCTTGGTGATAAAGATCAGCTGGCGTCGGTGGAAGCGGGTGCCTTGCTGAGTGAGTTATGTCAGCGCGCCAGCAGCGGCCATTATCTGCCGCAAACCCGCGACTGGCTGCAAAGTGTGACCGGCGAACAGATCCCTGATGCGCTGGTTGATCCGCAAGGTACGGCGATGGATCAGGCGGTAGTGATGCTGCGACACAGTTACCGGTTTGATGCACAAAGCGGGATCGGTCAGCTGGCGGAAGCGGTAAATGACGGCGATGTGAAAGCGCTGAAACAGGTCTGGCAACACGGATACGCTGATCTGGCACAACTGACATTGAGCGCAGATGATGACGCCGGACTGCGTGACTGGGTGGTGAAAGGTGGTGCGAAACATTTCCCGGCATCGGCAACACGCGAGGGCGCGGAATCCCCGGCTGGCTATCAACATTACCTCAACGTAATGATCAGGGAACGGCCCGCAGACGATGAACCGCCGGAAGCGTTCAACCGGTGGGCGACCCGCGTACTTCTTGCTTACAGCCAGTTCCAGCTGCTGTGCGCCTTACGTGGCGGACGCTGGGGCGTGGAAGGGCTGAATCAGCGTATCGCTGACATCCTGCGAAAAGAAGGGTTACTTAAGGCCTCGCTCGGCTGGTATCCGGGGCGTCCGGTACTGGTGACCCGCAATGATTACAGTCAGCGCCTGATGAACGGCGATATCGGCATTACGCTGGAGATCCCGCAGCGTCTTACCGATGGTACTGTAGTGCCCACCCTGCGTGTGGCATTTCCGGCCGGAGACGGCACGCAGGATATCCGCTGGGTGATGCCGGGGCGTTTGCAGGCGGTGGAAACGGTATTTGCCATGACGGTGCACAAATCGCAGGGATCTGAATTTACCCATACCGCGCTGCTGTTGCCGGAGAATCTCAGCCCGATCCTGACGCGCGAGCTGATTTATACCGGCATTACCCGTGCGCGTCACTGGTTCAGTCTGGGATGTGTCGGCGGCATAAATGCTGTATTACCGGATGCGGTGAAGCGTCGGGTGTTACGTGCCAGCGGATTAATTGAAAGTGCGTAAGGCGTGTCTGAAGGCAGAAATCAGTATTCGTACGCGTGAACCCTGACGGGTTTACGCAAAGTGCGGGATTTACTGCCCGCCACTTTTGTGGCTTTGTCCGGATCGCCGGCGACAAATTCCAGCGTCGGCGAATAATAAAAAGGCAACCAACCGCCGTAGCCATTCTCCCACTCCCAGCGAACCGGGCAGGGCCACAGAATGTCTTCATGCATGATGTAATAAGTCCATCGTCCATGTGGACGACGAGGTTTCGGTGTTTTCATAAACGGGCGAACGGGCTCTTAAAAATCACTCAGGATATTCTGGCTCGCGTTGCGGAAGGTTTCAACCCCCTGGCCGGGTTGATGCTTATTTAAGCGGTTTTAAACGGGATCCTTTGCAAAACTTTACCCCCAGATCATCGCCGCCCAGCGTAACAGCATCAGTGCGCCACAGATACACAGCAGTACCACAACCATTTTCCAGTGCTTGGTCATCATCCGTTTAGTTACCATTTCTCCTCCTGCCATCCGGGCGTTTTAGCCCGCCATGTGCTGGTTCACATAGTGAACAACATGTTCTTTCAGTTCAGGAACGGCCTGATCGGCGAGCCATTCAAACACCATCAGCAGCAGGGCCGCCGCAGCAATAACGGACAAAAGTATAAGGGTTTTGTGACGTGCTTCCATGATTCTCATTGGTTCTGAATTGCCTGTTTTTTACTCTATCAGAATAAGCCGCACCCTGCGCGGCTTCGATGTTCCGGTTCCGGAAAAATTTAATAAATTATACCTTTTCGCCGGTTCCGAAACTTTGATCCTGTTTCTGCTCTTCAGGGATGAGTACTGTCTCTGCATGACGTGCTCCGGGGCGGAAACCGTTCTTTCGGGCGCAGATGGCAATCATCAGCCCGGCGACGATCAGCAACTGCATGGCCCACGGAAAAACAGTAATGCCTGCGGTTTCCAGCACAATGCCTCCGGTTAACCCGCCACCGGCAATCGCCAGATTCCACGCTACCACCACCATCGATTGCGCCATGTCGGCATGCTCGCCGGTGGCGTCAGCAATTGCCGTTTGCAGCAAAGTGGCGGCGCCGCCAAAAGTCAGCCCCCATAGCGCGACACACACCGCTACCGTCAGCGGAGAAGAGGGGTTCAGCGCCAGTATCAGGGAAAGCAGGGCAAACATAAACAGGCTGGTCAGCAGGGTGCGCCGCAAATGCTTATCCACCAGCATGCCGGTAATGCCAATGCCTGCCAGCGCACCGAGGCCGAAAACCAGCAATATCTGATCGGCACTGGCGTCGAGCCCGGACAGGCGCAGGAATGGCACGATGTAGGTATAAAGCAGATTATGTGCCAGCATCCACAGCAGGATCACCATCAGAATACTGCGTACGCCGGGCAACATCAGCACCTGCCTCAAAGGCTGGCGCTCACCGGCGGACTGGCCAGGATAGTCCGGCACTTTCCGCACCACCCAGACAATCAGCAGCACCGTAATAACAGACATTACGCCGAACGCCATCCGCCATCCGAGTGCGGAACCCATCCAGGTGCCCAGCGGGACGCCGACAGACAGCGCCAGCGGTGTGCCGACCATCGCCACTGATAATGCGCGCCCTTGCTGATGTACCGGCACCATCCGCCGTGCATAACCGGCCAGTAATCCCCACGCCAGCCCGGCTGACGCACCGGCTACCCAGCGGGCGAAGAGCGTCAGGAAATAATTCGTTGAAAACGTGGTGAGGGTATTAAAAATCAGAAAGCCAAAGATTGCCGTCAGCAACGCCGTGCGGCGGTTCCAGCCCCGTGTCAGAGCCGCCAGCGGGATGACGGCCATCAGCGAACCGGCGGCATACAGCGTCACCAGTTGCCCGGCCATCGCCTGTGAAATATCGAGACTGGCCGCGATCTGAGGCAACAGTCCGGCGGGAAGGGTTTCCGTCATGATGGCGATAAAACCGGTCAGCGCCATCGCCAGTAAAGCCGAAAGCGGCAGAGGGGATTTCAATACAGGGGAATTCATGATTGAACTCCATACACAGCATCGCGCAGTTGTGTAACGAACGGGCCTGACATGCCCTCATACAGAGTATTGGTGAAGGCGACGACGCTCAGTCCGGCGTTACGGTCAACGAACCAGGAATGGCCGTAAGCCCCGCCCCAGCGCCATGTGCCGGCCGACTCCGGTGAAGCGGCGGCCCGCGGATCCCGTAATACCGAAAAACCTAATCCAAAGCCCAGTCCCGGCGATTCCGGCAGTTCGGCACCACGGGTCTGATCCCGTCCCATTTCATCGACCAGCGCCGCTGAGACTAACGGAGCGCCGCCGCAACGCAGCATTTCCAGCATCTTCAGTACGTCAGCCGCGCTGCTGACCATACCCGCGCCGCCGGAAGGATAAGCCTGAGCGTTGAGTGCGCGTAAGGGAGAATATTCAATCCCCACGGTATTGTCGAAAGCGGCGACCTTTTCTCCTTCGCACAGCCGGTGGGGTTGCGGCACATCACTGACATACGCCGTAGCCAGCCGCGCCGGGTCACGGGCGACAAAACCGGTGTCATGCATGTTCAGCGGGCCGGTCAGTTGCATTTCTACCACTTCAGGGAGAGGCCGTTTGCCTACCTGTTCCAGCACTGCGCCCAATACATCGACGGCCAGCGAATAACCCCATGACGTTCCCGGTGTATACAACAAAGGCACGCCCGATAAACGCCGCAGATTTTCCGCCAGCGAAATACCGCTGCTGTCCATTCCGTCAGAAACGCCTGCACGTGCATAAGGGCCATTTTCGTCCGGCTCAAAAAAGCGGTAACTCAGCCCGGCGGTATGACTTAATAACTGCCGTACTGTAATGCGTGCCGGTTGTCCGTCTGGCAGGACAGGGCGAAACTGTGGCAACACGGTTTCAATATTGTCATCCAGCGCCAGCTTTCCCTGAGTGATCAGCGTCATTGCTGCGGTCGTCACAATGGGCTTGCTGACCGATGCCAGGCGAAAAAGCGTGTTTTCAGTCATTGGTTGGCGGCTTTCCCGGTCGGCAAAACCGGCAGCCTGGTGATAAACAATCTCACCGTGAAGGGCGACCAGGGCAACGGCACCGACCAGTCTTTGTGAGTCAATGGCTTGTGCGATAACGCAATCAAGCCGGGATTTCAGTGAAGAGGAATTCATGAGATATCTCAGTTTCAGAAAGTGTTAAATCACGATAGAGATCTCCTCAGTGCGGAAAAAGTAGGGTAGATTTCCATAATATACGGACGTTGATGTCCGTAATCGGGAGCGACAATGGAAAATCTCAGTAGCCTGAATGTGTTCGTCCATGTGGCAGAAACCCGAAGCTTTGTCGCGGCAGGGCGGATTTTGGGCGTGTCGGCGTCGGCGGTGGGCAAAAGTATTGCGCGCATGGAAAATAAGTTGAATGTGCGGCTGTTTCACCGCAGCACCCGCAGCGTGGCGCTGACCGCCGAAGGGACGCTGTTTCTCGAACGCTGCCGCAGGATTGTGGCGGAACTTGAAGCCGCGCAAAGCGAGCTGTCGCAACTGGCGGAATGTCCGCGTGGCAGGTTGCGGCTGAGTTTGCCGCAGGTCAGCACATTACTTTTGCCGGTGCTGGGGGAGTTTATGCGCCGTTATCCCGATATTGAACTGGATCTGGATTTCACCGATCGGATTGTTGATGTGGTGGAAGAGGGGTTTGACGCTGTGGTGCGCACCGGCCAGCTGGCTGACTCCCGATTGTCGATGCGTAAGCTGGGCACTTTCCATCATTTACTGGTCGGTGCGCCTGCCTATTTTGAACAGCACGGTACGCCTGCGAAGCCCCAGGAACTGGTTGATCACTGTTGTCTGCATTTTCGTTTTCCCAACAGCGGCAAGCTTGAGATATGGCCGCTGCCGGAATATCAGGATTTGGCGCTACCGGTATCAATGGTTTGTAATAATATTGAAACCCGCCAATGCTTTGCGCTGCAGGGGCTGGGCATCGCTTGTCTGCCTGATTTCAGTATCCGCAAAGAGCTGGCGCGCGGGCAACTGGTGACCGTGCTGGATGATTATGTGAAGCGCAGCGGTGACTTTTATATTTTATGGCCGTCCGGCGGTTATATGACACCGAAGTTACGGGTGCTGATTGATTTTCTCAGCGAACGGGTTTTCCCTGAAAAGCCTGAGCTGGCGCTGCGATGTCCTAATTAAACCTATCTTTAACTGAGGGAGTGTGTGATGAGTCATTCTGTCTTAATTGAACGCTTTTGTGCCGACGATCAGCGCGGTGTGGTTGAAGTGATCCTACCGATCCAGAATCACGAATTTGGTATTGCCATCACCGAAGCGCAGCAGCCTGATCTGCATGATATCCCACAATTTTATCAGTGCGGCACCGGGGATTTCTGGGTGGCACGCTATGAAGGGAAAGTCGTGGGCACGCTGGGGCTGAAAGATATCGGCAACGCGCAGACGGCACTGCGCAAAATGTTTGTCAGCGCACCTTTTCGTGGCAGGGAATACGGCGTCGCCGCATTGTTACTCAACACGTTGCTGCACCATGCGCAGACGAAAAATGTGAAAGATATTTTTCTCGGCACGACAGACAAGTTTCTGGCGGCGCATCGTTTTTATGAAAAAAACGGTTTTAAGGAAATCAGGGTGCCGGATCTCCCGTCAGCTTTCCCGCTGATGGCGGTAGACAGTAAGTTTTACCGTCTAACATTCTGATTTGTAAGGCTGTCAGGTTGCTGTCATGTCCGTGTCAGGTTGCTGTCGTGTTGATTTCCAATCTTACGTTGCATGCTGATTGGGTGTTCAACATTCACTCTACAGGTAAAACTTATGCATCAGAGCAAAATCAGGCAACTTCGCATTTCCCGCGCATGGTCTCAGGAGCAACTGGCAGAACTTTCGTCACTGAGCGTGCGCACGGTACAGCGTATCGAAAATGGCGAGCAGGCCAGCCTTGAGACTCTCGGCGCTATCGCGGCAGCCTTTGATATCAAGGTGTCTGAACTGACAGAAAACGATGTGCAAACGGGCAGTTCGCCGGGGCAGGCGCTTGACGAACAGATAGAAAAAGCCAGATATCAGGTGGTGGAAGAAAGCGGTTTTTATCGTTCCGTTCTGTTGTGGGCGGTGATCAACGCAGGTTTGTTCGCGCTAAACCATTACACCTCACCGGATTCAAACTGGTTCGTCTGGCCTCTGTGTATCTGGGGCGGCATTTTATTATTACGTGGTTTACGCATCTTTGTATTTCGTGGAACGTTAGAGCGCTGGCAGAAGGCGCGTTTACAAAAATTAATACGCAAGCCCTGAGGGGAGACGTTCAGCTAAAGCGCCATGATTAGTCACAAGCAAGACCGCCCTGACTGAGACACATCAAAACCCTTGCCTGACATACTGCTATCCTCTGTAATATTCAGGGTCATTAGCTCAACGGACAGAGAATGGATCAGCAGTGGCGGTTTGCATTTAATCTTAAAAGACTGATATTGCTTCTTGCGCTGATGAGTACGCTTGTCACCTTGCTCAGCAGCTATCTGGCAATTTTCCAGGTAGAGAAGAAACTCCTCATCGAATCCTCCCTGCGGGCGAGTCAGTCGTTTGCAACCCGGCTGTCGCTGACGGCCGATTTGTTTTTCAATGCGGCACAGAAGCAGGTTACCTATAGCGCTGATTTACTCGGTGACCGGTTTAATAATGTTGATGCGCTGACCGAAGAAGCTGATCGTTTGCAGGTACAAAGTAAGCGCTTCAGTTCGGTGCTGGTGGTGGATAAAACCGGCGTTGTGCGCGCGGCTTCACGAAACTCTGCGGCGATGGTCGGTTTAACTCTGGTGTCTGAGGCCAATACCGTTGCACTGAAAACCCGCAATCCGGTGCTCAGCTCGCCCTTTCGCACCCCGCAGAACAATCACATAATTGTGCTTTCCTCCCCCATCCGTAATGCGCGAAGCGGCTATCTTGGGTATCTGGCGACTGAAATTGATCTGGGTAAAAACAGTATTGTGGATACGCTGATTAATGCCCGCAATTACCGCAAAGATGCCTACATTTATGTCATCGACCGTGAAGGTGACGTGTTGTATCGCGCCGCGTCAGGCTGGATCGAGAGTGCGCCGCAGGGGCATGTGAACAAGGCATTGCTGGACGGCCGGGAACAGGGTTTTTTACGTATGAATAACCTGCAGGGCGAGGAATCCCTGGCCGGTTTTTCCACGATGGAAGTGGCGGGCTGGACGGTACTGGTGCTGCACCCGGCAAAAGATGATGTGGTGCTGTTATATCACGTCATGATGCAGGTTTTGTTATACACGCTGCCGATTGTCATTCTGGTGTTCATCTGCATCTGGCTGCTGACGCGCTATATTTCACGCCCGCTGCGACAGCTGGCCTCGAAAGCTGACACCATGGATTCACATGATGTTTCCGAGGAAATTCAGCAGATCAATGCCTGGTATTATGAAGCGTCGAAGCTGAAAACGGTGATGTTGCAGGGGATCAGGCTGTTGCATCAACGCATCGAACAACTGAGTGCCGAAGCCCATACTGACCCGATGACCGGGCTGCTGAACCGGCGCGGCTTTTATGAGGCCGTGGATAAACAGCTAACGGAGTCGTCGCGCATCGCGGTTATTACACTCGATATCGATCACTTCAAAAAAATAAACGATACCTGCGGGCATGATGTGGGCGATGTGGTGATCACCCAGCTGGCGCGCCATATTCTGAGTAGTTCGCGGGAGGGCGATTTGTTATGCCGCATGGGGGGCGAGGAGTTTCTGTTACTGCTGCCTGATGCATCACTGACACAGGCTATTCAGCTTGCTGAACGTTTGCGTAAACAGGTTGAAGTGCAGCAGTTTGAGGGCGCCGGTCAGGTGACGATTTCACTCGGAGTAACGCTGTTTTATCCTGGCAAAGTCAATATTGACGGGGCATTGAAAACGGCAGACAAAGCGCTGTATCAGGCCAAAAATGAAGGGCGTAACCGCGTGGTAAATCTATAAGTACGACTGTACGCATCAGGCTCAATGGGGAGAAAAGGCTCAGGCACCGTGCCTGAGCTTATTTTTAGCGGGAACCCGGCAGCAGGGATTCCGTGCATTTGAAGACGTCTTCGCGGAATTTTCGTGAGGCGTCGTCCAGATCAGCCTGGTTGGCGACATCTGCACGGTTGGCTTCCAGCGCCTGATTGACGGCGAGGGTGAAGGCATTTTCCTGGCTGGCATTAAGCACATTACCCACGCTGCCGAACAGCAGACGCATGGCGGAAATTTGCACCAGGAGCTCACGGTTTACGCGCTCAAGCTGGTCAACACGTTTGTTCAGGGTTTCATCACTCATAGGTGTCTCCTTATTTAATTGCCGCACACCATAACAAAAGCACTGCCATGAAAAAACCGTCTTACGGTGGCGGAGGCTTTGCCTGACGGATTAACGCACCATTTGCTGCATCTGACGGCTGAGTTGCATCAGTTGTGCATTCAGCGGCACCAGCTGTTGCTGAATGGCATTGTATTTATCCAGCTGCTTCTGGTTGGCGAATTGCAGACGATTGCCGGTGATGGTGACATTTTTACCCTGATTTTTGATGAAGTCGGCTTTCGCCACAATCAGGTTCAACACCTGCGGCAATAAATCGAATACCTGTTCCGTGATTTGTGTCGGTTTAACGATGGTTTTCTCGTAGGCCTGATCATAAATCTTCTTCAGGTCATCTGGCTGTTTCAGTGCCGCATGCCGGGTATCGGCCTGGGTTTTGAGCAGCACAATTTTTTCTTTCCATTTTTCACTGCTGTCAGCCATTTTTTTCAGATCATCGCGTTGTTCCAGCAGATTACTGACGCTGTTTACGCCGTTCATGCCGGCAAAAACCGGTACCAGCGAAGAATCCAGTTCGATATTCATCTGATGATGAAAACCGGTGATGATCGCGTAATCTTGGGTGTAATCGCCAAACTGTTTTTTCTGCGCTTCGGTCAGTTGCGGGACGGCCAGTGCGGGTTTATCGAGGATCCGCGACTGAAGAAAATCTATAAAAGCTTTGCGTTGCGCGGGTTCTTTATCACCGCAGCCGCTGAGGGCAAACATCATCATCAGCAACAACATAAAAGGCAGCAAAAATACGCGGTGGAAAGCCTGAGAGCGGGGCGCTGAATGCATAATTTCCGTGTTCCTTTATCTCCATCATCAGAGTCTTAACCTTAACGCATAAAGATAATTTTTTGCTAGATCGGTATAGCTATCTTCGCTAACGTCACCCTCAGAGTCATTTATTCAGGGAATGTATAACTTTGAAGCAAAAGTCATTTTCGATAAAACAGTTCGCGCCCGCGCTGGCCATAATGATCCTGGCCGGATGTACATCGACGAAAAAAAGCGAAACGCCGGTGCAAAATCCGCATGATGTGAAAGCGGATATTGTGAGGCTGATGCCAGCATCGGCCCCTGACAGAAAAGGTTGGGCGACTGATATTACGGCCGCTTTTACGACGCAGGGCATCCCGGCGACGACCGAAAACATCTGTTCCGTGCTGGCGGTGGCGCAACAGGAATCCAATTTCAACGCCGATGCGCCGGTGCCGGGATTAGGCAAAATTGCCTGGAAAGAGATTGACCGGCGCGCCGATGCGGTTCATGTGCCTAATTTCCTGGTGCACACAGCGCTGTTGCTGAAATCCCCGAACGGAAAATCCTACAGTGAGCGGCTGGATAACGTAAAAACCGAGAAACAGCTGAGCGCTATTTTTGATGATTTTATTGATATGGTGCCGATGGGACAGAAGCTGTTCGGTAATTTGAATCCGGTGCATACCGGCGGGCCGATGCAGGTCAGCATCGCGTTTGCCGAGCAAAACGCCACAGGCTATCCGTATAAAATCGACGGTTCGATCCGCAACGAAGTGTTCAGCCGCCGCGGCGGTGTGTATTTTGGCGTCAGACACCTGTTGGGATATCCGGCGAATTACACGCAACCGCTGTACCGCTTTGCCGATTTTAATGCCGGTTGGTATGCCAGCCGTAACGCCGCGTTTCAGAGCGCGGTAAGTAAAATATCGGGCATTCCGCTGGCACTGGACGGTGACCTGATTAACTACGGCACGGATAAACCGGGCGGCACAGAGCTGGCGGTACGCACACTGAGCAAACGTCTGGACATCAGCAATTCGGCCATCCGTAAGGCCCTGGAGAAGGGAGAGCAACTGGGGTTTGAAGATACCCGGCTCTATAAGCAGGTCTTTGCGCTGGCAGATAAAACCACCGGCAAACGTCAGCCGCGCGAAATGCTGCCGGGTATCACGCTGGAAAGTCCGAAGATTACCCGCAAGCTGACCACCGCCTGGTTTGCCAAACGGGTGGACGGCCGCCGCGCAGATTGTATGAAAAGAGCGGGAGGATAAGGTTTAAAGCCTGCCGGAGCAGGGTGGGCTTTCTCATTATTTAATCGGACTACAGCCGTTGTCACGGGCGGCCTGAGCGTTATTTTCCCCTGGAATAAAAACACCGCTAATATCATTGTGTTGAAATAAAAGCTTGCTTAATAAATCCGCCTGTGTGTAAATAGCGTCAACGGTTTGTGGTTAAGACCTATTTATGTAAGACATTTTAGTAAAGCAGTTCCTGGTTCAAGTGATATAGCAAATCCTTTCTCCGACGAATTTCCTTCTCTGATGCATCCATAAGTATTTCAAATAAAAACAGACCTATATTGCCCTATGGCATCATAAAATAAAAACGAAGAAGGTATTTCCTATGTCTAATAAAATGACTGGTTTAGTAAAATGGTTTGACGCTGGTAAAGGTTTCGGTTTCATCTCCCCTGCAGACGGCAGCAAAGACGTGTTCGTTCACTTCTCTGCAATCCAGAGCAATGATTTCAAAACCCTGGACGAAGGTCAGAACGTTGAGTTCACCATCGAAAATGGTCAGAAAGGCCCATCAGCGGGTAACGTTGTCGTTCTGTAATGTCGCCTGATATTGAAGGCAAACACTCTGCAATAGCGAAGATGGGTTAAACCCGGAGCAGCCAGAATAATTGTTTCAATATCGACATTATTAATGACAAAAATAAACCCTGGCCAACGCCGGGGTTTATTATTTATTAAGCTTCTGAATTTATTTCCGGAGCCATAACAGAAAAGCCGGTTGAATTATTATTCCCCCCCAGTCGTTTTTTCTGTTATGAAAAGGTCGTGCTCAGGCCGCGCAATGTCGGAGTGTTCGATGGACGCTTGCGCCATAATATGACGGCCGGGAAAGCACCGGCACTTCTTCCCTTCATACTTCAAGCCGCAGATGCGTTGGCCGCACTCAGTCACCCGAATCACTTACATAAGTAAGCTCATCGGGACTCCTTCTCTTGCCGCCTTCCTGCAACTCGAATTATTCGTGAATAAGAGCAAATCGCTCATCTTCCCAAATCCCCATTGATGCCTTTGCCGGAAAACAGGCAAAAAAAAGCCCGCACGCGGCGGGCAAAATAACAGGGTTCTACAGGGGTATTACACAGGGACATCACACAACATTTGATGGATTTAAGATACCAAACCTTGTGTATGGTTTTGTCATCACCCGGTAAGGTTAATCCAGCAGATGTAAGCCTTATTTGTCCGCATAATGCGTAATCACCTGATCAATTTTGGCGTCTGCCAGCGCAATTCCTTTCTGTATCAACGACTCTGAACCGATGCTTGCCAGCACGATAACGACGGCAACAATCATTAATCCTTTGTATGTCATGGCTTGCCCTTTCGCATTTCTCAATCAATGGCAGCATTATGCGACGATACTCACGGTACCGCCACAAGGCAGGGGAAAACGCAGGGAAAGATGTTATGCGCCTAAATGGCCGACGGTGAAATAAGTTACCAGACCAACGATAACCAGCAGCGCGATGGCGGCTGCAGTATAGAGAATGATGCGCTTTGGGCTGTAAAATGCCATGAAATGTCCTTATTTATCCGTCGTCAATGCTGCTTCATCCGCGAAGTTCCATCATCAAAGCCATCACATAACCGATGCCGACGGAACCCCCCGCCATCATTAGCCAAAAAGCAGTTGCCTTCATGTCACACTCCTTGTGCGGGACGGTATGTCCCAACAATTTGTCAGAGAATAAAATTATAACAATCATATAATCCGTATGGATAAATATGTGTTCTTATTTTAAGCAATCCGTCTGGAAATCCCTTTCTGAACTGTGAAGTTCCTCGCTAATCTGTCTAAAAGCAATGATGAAGCTGAGCGGGGGGTTGTGCTTATGCACATCGTTTAATGCGTTGATAATATGCAATAACTGTGTGAGTTATTCCTTGCTGGTGATCAAAGCTTGGGCGGCTGCACAATGGCAAATCCCGGTGTTCCCATCTTACTTAGTGTTGCAGTTGTTCATAATTTCAACGCTAAGGGAACACCATGAACGGTCATGAAAACAAAGCGGTACGCAGTGCAAACCGCAAATTCTTTGCCCGCACCATTCCTATGCTCATCCTGATGTTGATCATTAATCAAATCGACCGCACCAACGTGGGCTTTATCAAACACAGCCTTGAAACTGACGTGGGCATCAGTACCGCCGCGTTTGGTTTCGGTGCCGGGTTGTTCTTCGTCGGCTACGCGCTGTTTGAGATCCCCAGCAATATGCTGATGGACAAGTATGGTGCGCGCGTCTGGCTGACACGCATCATGATCACCTGGGGTGCGGTAGTTTTTGCCATGGGCTTTGTCACGACACCGATGCAATTCTACGTGCTGCGGTTTTTGCTCGGCGTCGCCGAAGCCGGTTTCTTCCCGGGGATCCTGTTTTACTTTCGTAAATGGGTGCCAAATATTTACCGCGGCCGTGCCACGGCTTTGATCCTCACCGGTTCGGCGGCGGCATATTTGCTTTCCGGTCCGGTTACCGGTGGCCTGCTGGAACTGCATGACTTTATGGGATTGCCCGGCTGGCAGTGGGTGCTGTTTATTGAAGGTGCACTGTCGGTGCTGGTCGGGATCGTGGCGGCATTCTTTCTGGTGTCGAAACCTGAAGAGGCAAAATGGCTGACTGACGAGGAAAAACTGGCACTGAGTACGGCGCTGAACACGGAATCCAGTTCGCGTGATTTACATACACAGGGGCAGTCGCGGTGGAAGCTGATCACTGACGGGAAAATGGCGTATCTGTGTTTTCTGTTCTTTGTGATGTGTATGACCGGTTACACGCTGGTGTTCTGGCAGCCGGAGATCATCGGACGTATTCCGGGGCTGTCCCCTTTCCAGATTGGCATGCTGAATTCCGTGCCGTGGATTTGTGCGATTATCGCTATCAATATTCTTGGTCGCGTCAGCGACCGTTTCCGTGGCAGTCGTGAAACCATTCTGGCACTGGCGCTGATTGTGGCGGCGGTCGGCACCTGTCTGTGCACTGTCGGCAGTCCGTGGTTTGGCTTGTTTGCACTGTGTGTGGTGTGTATCGGGACAAAATCCAGTGCCGTGTTGTTCTGGCCGATCCCGCAAAGCCAGTTGCCGTCATCGATCGTGGCGCCGGGGATTGCGCTGATCAATTCTCTTGGCAATCTTGGCGGTTTCTTCGCACCGGCGGTGTTTGGCTATCTGCAACAAACCACCGGCAGCACCACGGCGGGCTTGTATATCCTCAGCGGGATTTCAGTTTTTGCCGCTATCACACTGTTCTTCACCAAAACTCATCGCACGCCAACTCAACCCGAATATCACGCCCCGCAGGGAATGGAGCCAAAACATCATGTCTGATACGCCAAAAATTGTCGAAATGCAGGTCATTCCGGTTGCCGGTTACGACAGTATGCTGCTGAACATTGCCGGTGCGCATCACTGCTATTTCACCCGTATTTTGCTGGTGCTCAAGGACAATGCCGGGCATACCGGCGTGGGGGAAGCGCCCGCCACCGGCGTGGTGCTGAAGATCCTCACGGATGCCATCCCGCATATCGTCGGGCAGGAAATTGGCATCATGAATCAGCTGGTCAGTGAGTTACACAAACGCGATCTGGAGGAAAACCGCCAGCCGAAGCCTGTGTTGCCAGGTTTCCGTCCGTGGGATCTCGAACGTCATCATAATGCTGTCGCGGTGCTGGAAACCGCACTGCTGGATCTGATGGGACAGTTTCTCAATCAGCCAGTCGCGCAACTGCTCGGGCCTGGTAAACAGCGCGATGAAGTTCCGGTGCTTGGTTATCTGTTTTATATCGCTGACAGGCAGAAAACCGATCTGGAATATCAGGACGGAAAGCGGCAGGAGGGGCAGCATCCGTGGTACCACCTGCGCCATCAGGAGGCGATGAGCCACGACAAGGTAGTACAACTGGCGGAAGCGGCGCAGGATAAATACGGCTTTAAAGATTTCAAACTCAAGGGCGGTGTACTGGCAGGCGAAGTCGAAATTGAAACGGTAAGGGCGCTGAAAAAACGCTTTCCGCAGGCACGGATCACGGTGGATCCGAATGCGTCCTGGTCGCTGGATCAGGCGATTTCGCTGTGCAAAGACATGCACGGGATTTTGTCTTACGTGGAAGATCCGTGCGGCGCAGAGCAGGGGTTTTCCGGGCGCGAAACGCTGGCGGAATTTAAGCGCGCCACCGGATTACCGGTCGCGACCAATATGATTGCTAACGACTGGCGGCAGATGAGCCATGCGCTGCAACTGAATGCGATCGATATCCCGCTGGCTGATCCCCATTACTGGTCGATGCGCGGGGCGAATATTATCGGTACGTTATGCAATGCGTGGGGGCTGACGCTTGGCTGTCATTCGAATAATCATTTTGATGTATCGCTGGCGATGCTGGCGCATCTCGGAGCCGCCGCGCCCGGTGAAATCACCCCATTCGATACGCACTGGATCTGGCAGGAAGGTCAACATCTGACCAAAAATCCGTTACAGATTAAAGACGGTAAACTGGCGCTGAATGAACTGCCGGGGCTGGGCGTTGAACTGGATATGGATGCGGTCGGCATTGCCCATCAGCGTTACAACAACCTGCGGCACAAAGATCGCGATGATGCGATCGCCATGCAGTATCTGATCCGCGGATGGGCGTTTGACGGCAAGCGCGCCACACTGGTTCGCTGACGTCAGGATGACCGGCGTGGGGTTACGGCCGGTATTTTCGCTTTCAAAAAGATTACTTCAGATAGTCGGTGCTGGCGTTCAGTTTGGTATGTGCGCCTGCATCGATCGTCGTGGACGGTCTGGTGCCGCTTTCGCTGGCTTTACGGTTCAGTTCAGAAGCCACTTCCTGTGCGCTGGAAGGATAAGCCTGAGCCAAACTGTTGAAAGTGGTCATGGCTATCATCAGGCCAAAAAGAGCGAGGGTGGTGCGTTTCATTTTGCGGGTGTCCGGTCTGTTCACATTTTGTCATAAGGGGGTGTGATTCAGCGGCCGATTTTATATGCTTTATTCATAAGAAACGGGAGCAAATTGTGCTCCCGTTCATCATTTATGCTGCGCTCAGCTGCTGTGTTACACGTGCTGGAGCGTATTATGCGCTTCTTGTGACTTATTCGGTAAGCGAATCGTGGCAGAAAGAACCAATGACACAATCAATAATGCGGTGATGATGCTGAAGGTCACTGCGAAACCACCAAACAGAGAAGCCACCAGGGAAGCAAAGATGCTGCCGATACCGAAGCCCAGATACAGCAGGCCGTAGTTTTTGGTCATGTTGTTCAGGCCGAAGAAATCGCTGACCAGTGACGGATAAACGGTAATGGTACCGCCGAAGCTGAAAGCGACACAGGCCACGGAGAGGAAGAACATCATTTCGTTCATCTGGGTGAACAGCATCATGCTCATACCCGCCAGTGAAACAATCTGTGCAATAGAGATAACGCGGATACGCTGCATTTTATCAGACAATACACCCAGCACCAGACGACCGCTCAGGTTGGCAATCGCAATCACGGTCACGGCGTTAGCCGCCGTCAGCGCATCCAGTTTGACCAGGCTCTGACCGATATCTTTCGCCACACCAATCACATACAAACCGCTCATGCAGGCGGTCAGGAACATCAGCGCCAGCATCCAGTATTGTGGCGCACGAATCGCTTCGGCCAGCGTGAAATCACGGCTGTCGTTGCTGTTGTCATTCAGACTATTTTCTTCGCGGGTTACTGCGGCCGTTTCTTGTTTCGGTGCATCTTTCATCATCAGTGCGCCGGCAATCACCATGACCATCGCCACACCGCCCCAGATCATAAAGGTGTTTTGCAGACCTTCTGTCGCCAGCAGGTGACCGCAGACAAATTTAAATAACAGGCTGCCCAGGCCGTAAGCACCGATTGAACAGGCTGAAATCATCCCCTTACGTTCAGGGAACCATTTCACACAGTTAGTCAGGGTCAGCAGATAACCGGCACCGTCCGCCAGACCGACCAGCACACCTGCGCTGATGTACAGCATGATGACGTTATCGGAATGCGCGGTCAGTGCGAAGCCGGCAGCCATCAGTAAACCGGCGGCGATGGTGACGGTACGCACACCAAAACGTTCCTGAAGTTTACCCGCAACGGAAGAGGCGAGAGCCAGACACAGGCTCAGGATACCGAAAGTCAGCGCTACGCGGCTGATCGGTTCGCCGAGTTTTTCAGACAACTGACCGTTAAACAGACTCCAGGTATAAACGGAACCCAGCGCCAGCTGAGTAAGAATAGTACCGGCCAGTGTGAGCCAGCGGGTACGGTTGTTGTTCTGCATGCCAGATTTGTCACTCATAGTGGGTTCTCCCGAGCGAAGTAGATTCAATTAACTGTGGCTATGATAAGTCTGCTGAATGGATGCGGATGATTTGTGGCGTGAGATGCATGAGTTGCGGAATGAAATGCATCCATGACGGCATGAGTCGCCATTTTCGGGCTAAATTCATCCCAAAATTGGACTTAAAGCACCGCTGCAGGCCTTGCGGGACGCGGGTTTTAGTTGATCTGGATCACTAATCCGTCATTTAGTTTTTTCGGGCAGGGTAACAAACTTTTTTGGAAGGCATTGTTGTGCTGTCGGAGACGTCCGGCCCGGGAGATTTAAATCATTACGCTGTAAAAACGAGCCGTTTTGGCTCGTTTTCGTTTCTATGCTCTGACCTACAATGCCCCGGCATTCAGCGCAGCATTAATCGCAGCCGCGACGCCGGTCGGGTTTTCCCACATCATTGAGTGACCGGCTTGCGGCACAATGGCGGTCTGAATACCCTGTTGCGGCAGAACGGCGACATCCGGTTCAGGCAGTGAAAATTCACCAAACAGTACCGTCGCAGGCATTTCCAGCTGATAAAGCTGTTCGCGCCATGATACCGCTTCACCTCTGACCAGCCCGGTTGCCTGACGGTGGATAGCCAGCGGCGAGGCGATGCCCATACACCCTGCCCAAATGTGATCGTTACCGCGTACTGCGACATTAATCAGGTGTGCATGGCCCTCGCGCAGATACTCTTCTTCTGAGTACTGAGCAACCGCGCGGCTGAAGGTGCCACCGCCGGCATCCAGATTTGGCTCGGCGACAATCAGACGCTGGATCAGATCAGGACGTTGCGCTGCCACCATAATGGCGATGCTGCCGCCCATGCTGTGACCGATTAAATTGACTTGCGGCACACTCAGACTCTCCAGCCAGGCAATCACACAATCAGTATGCGCCTGCAGGCTGTAGCTGAAATTATCGGGTTTATCGCTGTAACCTGAACCGGCGAAATCCAACAGCAGCGAGCGTCGCGGACGCAGGAAGGCATCTGTCGCCACCCGGGGAAAATCGCATGAGGCCGCACAGCCCAGACCGTGTAAGAAAACCAGCGGGACGCCCAGCCCTGACAATTCATGGAAACGTAAATGCATTTCCGTACCGGGAACTTTGAACGATTTCATCTCAATCCTTTGTTAACAACTTAAATGCAATCTGCGGATTATAGGCAGGATCTTTCCAGGTGGCAGCACAAAAAACGAGTAAACGCGCTTCCCTGAACGGGGTTATCATAAATGATGGCGGATTTTAGTTAAGTCATTCAGCTTGCGAATATTTTTTTCGCGAGCGCTTTCTATCAGTCAGACAAGTGATAGCATGGAACTCTTGCTCACTTTATGGATTTATCTGATGGTCAGGTTAGGCAGTTATGTGGCGGTTTCCCTGGTGCTGGCGTCGTTTTCAGCATCTGCTGTCACTCAGTATCAATGTGTATTAACGCATCATACTCAGTCCGATGATGGCAACGATGTTTCTGAGGTCGTCAATAAAAATGCACAGGTTTATGACGCAGGTAACACGTTCAGTTTTTCTCCCGATGGGAGCAAAATGGTGGCCAGCCCGGAACTGACGGACATCATTGGCAAAGACAATCAGCCAATGAAAGCCGGTGCGCAAGATAACCTCATGTATATTCACGTAAAAGACAGTTTTGTGGTCGCGACGCAAACTGAAGGTTATGTCTACGGCGATTGCAAAGTGAATACTGCGAAATAAAAAGCCCGGCCACCACATTTTCTGAATCCGGGGTGTTACGCCTGTCCGCAACGCCCTGCAATAAATAGAAACACTCCAGCCAGTTCATTAGCACACTTCTTATAGTCGCCTGTTGCCCGACGGGCTATTCTTGCGCACTTTTCCGGTATCCAGTTTTTTCATTTTCGCCCGCTTCAAGAAGCAGACAAAAAAGGTATTTGCCCGCTTATGGCCTTACTTAACGACGAAATCCGCGACCATACCGCCGAGTCCGTCCTTTTCGTTCGTCGTGCCGTGATCGCATTTCTGGTCGTGATCCTCCTGTCGTCTGCACTGGTGTTTAATCTGTATCACCTGCAGATAGGCATGCATGATTTTTACCAGACCCGCTCAAATCAGAATGACATCAAAATGCTGCCGATCGCACCCAGCCGCGGGTTGATCATGGATCGCAATGGTGTCGTGCTGGCGCAAAATATCACCCTGTATCAGATTGAAGTGATCCCGGGAAAAGTTCCTGATCTTAAAGCTACGCTAAATGCGCTGAAACCCATTGTCGGTCTGACGCAGGATGATCTGGACAGTTTTCATGATGCGATGATCCATGGACGACGCTTTGCGCAGATCCCGCTGAAACTGGCGCTCACGGATGTCGAAGTCGCACGCTTTTCCGTTAACCAGTTTGATTTTCCCGGCGTCTCCATCAGTACCTATCAGCAACGCCGTTATCCGTATGGCGCAGAACTGGCACATGTCGTGGGTTATGTTTCGAAGATAAACGATAAAGATGCCAAACGTCTTGAAGCAGAAGGTATCGCCGAGAATTACGCCGCTGATCACGATATCGGCAAGCAGGGCGTTGAAAAGTATTATGAAAATATTCTGCATGGCCGCACAGGTTATCAGGAAGTTGAAGTCGATAACCATGGTCATGTGGTGCGCTTACTGAAAGAGGTTCCGCCGCAGGCCGGGCAAAATATTTATCTGACGCTGGATCTGGATTTGCAGCAGTACATCGAAAAAGTGCTGAAAGGGCAGCGTGCGGCGGTGGTGGTGATGGATCCGCGTGACGGCGGGATCAAGGCAATGGTCTCCAGCCCGAGTTATGATCCGAACCCGTTTGTGAACGGCATCTCCAGTAAACAATACAGCGCGTTGCTGAAAAATCCGGATCTGCCGCTGATCAACCGTGTGACACAAGGGCTGTATCCGCCGGCTTCGACGGTGAAACCTTTTATGGCGACATCGGCGCTGTTTGAAGGCGTTATCACGCCACAAACCACTTTCTTCGGCGCGCCGACCTGGACGCTGCCGGGCACCACGCGCCATTACCGCGACTGGTTAAAAACCGGTCACGGTATGCTGAATGTGACCAAAGCTATCGAAGAATCTGCCGATACATTCTTCTATCAGGTGGCCTATGAAATGGGCATCGACCGTATCCATACCTGGCTGAGTAAATTTGGCTATGGTCAGTCGACCGGTATTGATCTGGATGAGCAATATAACGGTGTGCTGCCGAGCCGTGAGTGGAAAATGAAGGTTCACAAAAAAGGCTGGTTCCAGGGGGATACGGTTTCGGTAGGTATCGGCCAGGGTTACTGGGTGGCGACGCCGATTCAGATGGTACGGGCGCTGAGCGCACTGGTGAACAACGGCAAGCTGGAAACGCCCCATCTGCTGTATTCTGCAAAAAGTGGAAAAATAGTTACCCCTTATAAGATGCCGCCAACGCAGCAAATTGCTGATCCAAAATCGCCGATCTGGGGCATCGTGAAGAACGGCATGTTCGGGATGGCTAATCTCCCGAACGGTACCGGCTATAAACTTTTCCATACCGCGCCTTATCAGATCGCGGCCAAATCCGGCACATCACAGGTATTTAGTTTGCGGGAGAATCAGGTCTATAACGCTAAAATGACGCCGGTACGTTTACGTGACCACATTTTCTATACGGCGTTTGCGCCTTATAAACACCCGACAGTGGTGATGGCGTTGATCATGGAAAATGGCGGCGGCGACGGCGTCGTAGCAGGGCCAACGGCGCGTGCGATCCTTGACCATATTTTCCTGCCGCCACAGGCGGCAATTTGTGATCCGGCGAAAGCGGATAATCCGGCTGACTGCGAACAGCCGGTACCGACACCCAATTCGCTGGGCTTTAGCGAGCATTGATGCCGGGCGTCGGATCACATCATCTTGCGTTATTAGATCGGCAAGGTGTGCAACTTGCTGATATCCCTGCCGTTAAACAGCGAAGCTGCGTTCTGGCGGCAGAGCGGGATTTCGTTTGAATAAGGGCCGGATACTCATCCTCAAATAATCAGTATCTTATAAAACCGGGTGTCATTGTTAGGGGACGACATCAGGGTATACCCCATACTTATCGATATTGACTCAAATTATCTCGTATTCTAACTGGTTGATTTCTGCTGCTTTAGCGGCGACTGCTTCGGGTGATTCCGCACAATAATCATACATATCGTTACTTTCTGTATGTTCGACAACCACTATTTTGCGCACCCGGATCCTTTGTGTTGCCGGCAGACCGGCATATAACTTAACTCCCGGGCGACCGATAATGAGCACTTCATTATGCGATTCAATATGGCGTTTTTTCTTATCTTCTGACAATAGTGTCTGAGGCGTCAGCAGTCGTTGATATCCTCCTTCACACCGGTAGTCGTCTTTACCTTCTCCGCGGAATATCGCACGACTAAGGGCTGAAGCATCGATAATTCTGCCACCGGCATAGCCATTTTTACGCCCGACGTGATTAGGAAACCAGACGTCAGTCGGATGCGTCCCAAGAATATTTTGTACCGGGACTTCCAGAATTAAGGCAGTGGCGCAATACATTCCGGTATACCGCTTGGTTTTGCTTAAGGGTTGGATATCTTTTAAGTCAACCAGCGAGGTGCTGATAATATCCCAACTGCTTAAAAGAGATTAGGCGCGTTGGTGGCAAAACGGACTCTCCGCGCCTTCAAAGGCATGAATCAGAACATAGTTTTTTGGCAGGGAACGCCAGTTGTTGAGTATTTTTTCTCTGTCCCCGGATAAATATTTAATATCCTGTTTTTTAATAAATGTAATTCCCGACTTTTTATGTGAAAACATACTGCCTCAGTGGTTTATTTTTAGGGTTATCCCCGAAATATAACACGTGATCCTTTTTGAATGGCTTAATACATAATTAAAAATAATTGTATTGTTAATAATTATTTGTTTTTGCTATGGTTTTGACAGTATTATCTGATGTGTTTTAGATGTTCTTATTTTCTGTGGGTAAAACAAAATTGTATGATCCCGGATGTCATAAATTAAGCGTTTTTAGAGGATTCACCTCCTGAGAAATAATAATCCTTTGAAACTGCAAAGATAATTAACAGGAAATCACTCTGTTGTGAGTTTTTAACCCCACGCGATCCGGTTATTCGTTTTTACACCGGTTGTCGGCTGAGTGTACCCAACGGCAGGCATCCGACGTAGCCGACAGGTGTGTGGAGGCCTTACCGGCCGGCTCAGGCCCGGCGATGTGCAGCGATAAGCTGCTGAGCAAAAAAGCCGGCATTAACTCCTGACAGGATGTGTCTAAAAATAGCGACAATAGCCTTTTGGGCTGTCTCCATTTGGAGACATTTAACTGTTTGATAATTAAGGATTCTGTTTGCGCGGTAGGATACTGTTGCGATTCAGCGACACCTTGGGTGTTTTTCCAACGGATTATTGCGCCTTATGAGGAAGCTTGAAATATTTTTAAAATAAAAATTATTAAAATTCATGCGCTTGAATATTTTTCTTTAAAGTTGGCATGTATCCTGCTAGATTGCAGCAGTTGCTCATTCACCTGATTATGATTGGCTCACGCGAAAGCGTTGATATGCTCATAATGTCCGAATGACGCCAAAGAAACGGTGCCTATCGTTCACCCGACCGATAATCGTTGCGCAAGCACGTTATCAAGCATCGAACGACACGTTGAGTGAGGCACCACCTTTTCCGGCCTGCTGAATTTTCTGAAGAATATTCAGCAGGCCAACCCTTCGCCGTCTGTCTCTCCTGTTTCCCCATCTTGTTAACCTCCCCGACGACACTGGCTGTTTAAACCGTTGTCCGCTAGCATGACTTTATCTGTGGTAAATGAGATGAATGCGTTGAAAAGAAGACGTTTATTCCCCGGTTCGTTACGTCAGCTGGTCTTAATGGCTTTCCTGCTGGTGATGCTGCCGTTACTGGTATTGGCTTATCAGGCTTATGACAGTCTGGATCAGCTCAGCCGGCAGGCGGCGCGTATCAACCGCACCACGCTCAGTGATGCGCGTCGTAGTGAATCGATGTCCGGCATTGCGCTGGAAATGGAACGCAGCTATCGCCAGTATTGTGTCCTCGACGATCCGACGCTTTCCCGCCTTTATCAGAATCAGCACAAACAATATGCCCAGTTGCTGGATGCGCATGCGTCTGTGCTGCCGGATCTGCGCTATTACCAGACGCTGCGCACTTTGCTGACACAACTGACACAACCAACCTGTCTGAATAACTCACCGGATAAAGACTCCTCTGCACGACTGGAAAATTTCTCACGCACTAATGCTGAGATGGTTCAGGCAACCCGGGAAGTGGTGTTCTCGCGCGGACAGCAACTTCAGCGTGCGATTGCCGAACGCGGCCAGTTTTTTGGCTGGCAGGCGCTGGTGCTTTTTCTGCTCAGTGGCGCATTGGTGGTGCTGTTCACCCGCATGATTATCGGGCCGGTAAAAGGCGTCGAGCGGATGATCAACCGGCTGGGCGAAGGGCGCAATCTGGGGGATGTGGCCCGCTTTAAAGGGCCGCGGGAGATCCGCTCGCTGGTACAGCGTATCGTCTGGCTGAGTGAACGCCTTGCCTGGCTGGAGTCACAACGCCACGAATTTCTGCGTCATATTTCTCATGAACTCAAAACTCCGCTCGCCAGTATGCGTGAAGGCACCGAACTGCTGGCGGATGAAGTGGCCGGGCGGCTGACGCCGGATCAGAAAGAAGTGGTGGCTATTCTTAATAACAGCAGCCGCCACCTGCAAACGCTGATTGAACAACTGCTCGACTACAACCGCAAGCTGGCGGATGCACCGACGCTGAGTGTGGTTGTTGATCTTAAAGCGTTGGTGGACGACGTTGTGACCGCTAACAGCCTGCCTGCCCGCGCAAAAAAAATCCGCAGTGAAGTGACGATCGAAGCGCCCCGGTGTCTGGCAGAACCGACTTTACTGAGACGGGTGCTGGATAATCTCTATTCCAATGCGGTGCACTACGGGGCTGAATCCGGTACTATTTGGGTCCGCAGCCGGCACGAAAACGGACGGGTGATGATCGAGGTGGCGAATACCGGAATGCCGATCCCGCAGGCCGAGCGCGCGATGATTTTTGAACCTTTTTACCAGGGTAGCCAGCAGAGAAAAGGGGCTGTAAAAGGCAGCGGTCTGGGGTTGAGTATTGCTCAGGACTGCATTCGTCGCATGCATGGAGAGCTGCAACTGGTTGCCGTTGAGGATGCGGACGTTTGTTTCCGTATTGAATTGCCCCTGACGGCTGAGAAGAATGAATAATGATCAAATTTTTAAGCGGTTTGTATGCGCTGTTACGCTGCCGGGTGGTCTTAGTGGGTGCACCGCTGGTGCTGGCAGGCTGCGTGCCGCATTCCGGCAATAACCATTATTATCAGCAAGTTTCCGATCAGATCGTGCCAGACAGCAAAGTGATCGACTTTCGTATTGCACCTTGTGAAACGCTCTGGGCGCTGGACGACAGCGACGCGATGACCAATTCACTGTACTGGTTACGGGCGATGGATTGTGCTGACCGGATGAGTGACGCGCAGGCGCGTTATCAGGCGCAGCAGATCCCGGCAACCCAGTGGGAAAGGGTGTTTAAACAAAGCATTCTGCTTTCCGGTGCGGATCCCGATCAGCAGCAGCGTCGCGCGTTGCTGGCGAAAGTCAGCGAGTACCGCGGCCAGATGCCGGGCTCGATTCGCCCGCTGGTACAGTTATGGCGTGAACGGCAGAATCTGCAGGTAGTACTGGGGGATGAAAAAGCCCGCAATGCCCGCCAGCAGGCGCTGAATGAAGAAAAAATTCAGACGCTGACCGCCGGACAACAGGTGCTGGAAAATAATCTTACGGATATGCGGCGTAAGCTGGAAAACCTGACCGATATTGAGCGCCAGCTTTCCTCGCGCAAACAGAGTCAGGGCGATTTGCCGGATAACGATACCAGCACGCCTGTGAAGGCAGCTTCCGGTAATGCGGTCAAACCTGCCGAAACCTACGTGCCGCCCGCTAAGGATCAGAACGTAAAATGACGATACGTAAAGCTGCCAGCTTATTGCTGGTTGATGACGATGCCAGCCTGTTAAAACTGTTGGGCATGCGCCTGACCAGCGAAGGTTTTCGTGTCACCACCGCCGAAAGCGGTGCTGAAGCGCTGCGTGTGCTGCACCGCGAACGTATTGATCTGGTGCTGAGCGATTTGCGCATGGATGAAATGGATGGCATGGCGCTGTTCGCCGAAATCCAAAAATTCCAGCCAGGCATGCCGGTGATCATTCTGACCGCGCATGGCTCTATTCCCGATGCGGTCGCCGCTACCCAGCAGGGCGTATTTGGATTCCTCACCAAGCCGGTTGACCGCGATGCGCTGTATAAGGCTATCGATGAAGCTCTGGCGCAGTCCAGTCCGTCGGCTGATGAAAGCTGGCGCGAATCGATTGTTACCCGCAGTCCGATCATGTTGCGTCTGCTTGAACAGGCCAATATGGTGGCGCAGTCTGATGTCAGTGTGCTGATTAACGGCCAAAGCGGCACCGGTAAAGAAGTGCTGGCACAGGCCATTCACGCTGCCAGCCCGCGCGGCAAAAAAGCTTTTATCGCCATTAACTGCGGCGCTTTACCGGAACAGTTACTGGAATCCGAGTTATTTGGCCATGCTAAAGGCGCATTTACCGGCGCGGTGAGCCATCGTGAGGGGCTGTTCCAGGCGGCGACCGGCGGCACGTTGTTCCTTGATGAAATCGGCGATATGCCGTTGTCGCTGCAGGTGAAATTACTGCGTGTACTGCAGGAGCGTAAGGTGCGTCCGCTGGGCAGCAATCAGGATATTGATGTGGATGTACGCATTATTTCTGCAACACACCGTGATTTGCCGAAAGCGATGGAGAAGGGTGAATTTCGCGAAGACCTGTTTTACCGCCTTAACGTCGTCAGCCTGAAGTTGCCAACGCTGAGTGAAAGATCAGAAGACATTCCGCTGCTGGCCAATCATCTGCTGCGTGTCGCGGCGCAAAGGCATAAACCTTTTGTGCGCAGTTTTTCTACGGACGCGCTCAAACGGCTGATGGTCGCCAGCTGGCCGGGCAATGTGCGCCAGTTAGTGAATGTTATCGAGCAATGCGTGGCGCTGACTTCTGCACCGGTGATCAGCGAAGCTCTGGTGCAACAGGCACTGGAAGGAGAAAACACCGCACTGCCAACGTTTGCCGATGCGCGGAATCAGTTCGAACTGAACTACCTGCGTAAGCTATTACAAATCACCAAAGGTAATGTGACGCAGGCGGCACGTATTGCCGGGCGTAACCGCACCGAGTTTTATAAGTTGCTCTCCCGCCATGCGTTAGAAGCGACCGATTTTAAAGAGTAACGGGAATTTACTTTCAGAGGCTTGAGGTACATTCCTGCCGCTGAACTATGATACCTTTAGCGCCTTCGCATGCCACAGGCATCCGAAACCAGATTGTGAACCATGCTGCCGCGCAGGAAGGCGGAGAGCAAACGAATGATTATAAGGGTCCGCCATGAAAAAGATTGATGCGATTATCAAGCCATTCAAACTCGACGATGTCCGTGAAGCATTAGCGGAAGTCGGGATTACCGGGATGACTGTGACCGAAGTGAAAGGCTTTGGCCGTCAGAAAGGTCACACCGAACTCTACCGTGGTGCGGAATACATGGTCGATTTCCTGCCGAAAGTGAAAATCGAAATTGTCGTGGCAGATGATATCGTGGATACCTGTGTGGAAACCATTATGACTACCGCGCAGACCGGTAAAATCGGTGACGGTAAAATCTTTGTGTTTGATGTGGCACGAGTGGTCCGTATCCGTACCGGGGAGCAGGACGAAGAAGCGATTTAATGTTTCATCAGGGCGGGTAATTGCCGGTTACCCGCCCTGTATTTTCCCTTTCCTATCCCTGTTGATCCCATCTTGTTATACCAATCACTCTTTAACCAAATCACACCCAACCCTCTGTTTATTCTGTTTCGATGACCCGCTTTTGTTCCGTAGACGGAAAAACCCTGTTCGGCGATCACCACAAAAAATGCTATTTGTTAGTTTTTTGTGAAGGTTGAAGGGTTTTTATTGTGACTTCGTTGAAAAAGTGAGAGTAAAATCACACTTGTTGTTATACCAGTTAGAAAAACTTGTCAGGTACGTTGTAATCACTCACTAAAATAATTCAGGGTGAAAGTATCCGGCAACCAACACTGGTGTGGATTGATCTCCGTTGATCGTGGTTTTCACGCCCATTCAAAAGGCTTTGCAATGTCACAACAAGAAAAACCCATACGTATTTCCCGTCGCGTATTTTTAGGGGGCGCACTGGCGGCGCTTTCCGTTCCGCTGATGAATAAGCTGCTGCTCAGCCCGGTCTATGCCGCGCCGGTTGCCGGTTTGTCTCAGGCAAAACAGGATTTCACCCAACTTTCTCTGTATCTGACCGGTCACGAACAGTTAGATCCGGCCCTTTCTGAACGTTATTACCAGACGATGTTGCAGTTGTACCCGGACTTCACCGCACAGGTTCAGGCATTGCAGGGATTTATCACGGCGAATCATATTGACGCCGCTGATCTGCAAAAAACGCTGGATGCACAGCAGCCTGCGCTGGCGAAACTGCCGCGCAGCATCCTTCAGGCGTGGTATCTCGGGGTGGTCGGCGAGGGTAAACAGGCCGTTTGTCTGGCGTATGAAAATGCGCTGATGAATGTTGCGGTTCGCGATCACCTCAATCCGCCGAGCTATGCCTACGGCGCTTACGGTACCTGGGCAAAACAGCCCGTCTGAAAATAACGTTCCAAAAGGGTTAAGCAATGAGTGAACAACTTTCCGCTGACGTCGTCGTCATCGGCTCAGGGATCTGCGGCTCGCTGGTCGCACAGCGTCTGGCAAAACAAGGTATCTCCGTCATTATTCTGGAGTCCGGCCCGCGCATTGACCGCGGAACGCTGACTGAAAACTTCCGTAATTCGCCGCGTAAAAAAGACTTTATGTCGCCGTATCCGTATTCCGACTGGTCGCCACATCCGGTGTATAAACCGGAAGATAATGATTATCTGCAACAGCAGGGGCCGTATCCGTTCCCGGCGGAATATATCCGTATTATGGGCGGCACCACCTGGCACTGGGCGGCACAGGCGTGGCGTGTTCTGCCAAACGATATGAAGATCAACACGCTGTACGGTGTCGGGCGTGACTGGCCGTTGTCATACGAAGAACTGGAACCGTTTTATTACGAAGCTGAAGTGAAAATGGGCGTCTCCGGTGCACCTGACAACGGCTCACCGCGCAACCAGCCCTTCCCGATGGAACCGGTCGCCGAATCCTGGCTGCAACAGCGTTTTCGTGAGCGACTGGCACCTGGCGGTTATGACGTGATTGTTAACACTACCGCGCGTAACAGCCGTAACTATGACGGACGTCCGGCCTGTTGCGGTAACAATAACTGCATGCCGATTTGCCCGATCGACGCACAATATCACGGCGGCATCGCAGCGCAGGCTGCTGAGGCGGCGGGCGCAAAGCTTATTACCAACGCCGTGGTTTACCGTCTGGAACATGACGAAAAAGGCCGCATTGTCGCCGCGCATTATTATGATCCGGATAAAGGTGAGCATAAAGTCACAGCGAAAAACTTCGTTCTGGCAGCCAACGGCATTGAAAGCCCGAAACTGCTGCTGATTTCTGCCAGTGATAAATATCCGGACGGGCTGGCAAACAGTTCCGGCACCGTCGGGCGTCACCTGATGGATCACCCGAGTAATTCTCTGACGTTTGAAACCGAAGAACCGTTGTGGGCAGGGCGCGGGCCGATGAGCCCGGCTTCAATCAACAGCCTGCGCGACGGCGATTTCCGTAAAGATTACGCCTCGTTCCGTATCGATATCGCCAACTCTTCCCAGGTGCAGTCGGTCACGCAGGATTTGCTGGCGGAAGGCGTCTACGGCATCAGTCTGGATAACGAAATTCGTCGCCGGGCGTCGCACCAGACCAGCCTGAAAAACGTGATGGAACAGCTGCCCAATTACGATAACCGCATCATTCTCAGCGATAAAAAAGACAAACTGGGTATTCCGAAACCGGCAGCGATTTACCACATGGATGATTATGTGCATCGCGGTATGGCGCGTGCGGTGAAGGAATACACCGAAATTGCCCGACTGATGGGGGGCACCAACTTACGCTTCAGTAAGCCGGGCGTTTACGGCAACAACCAGCACATCACCGGCACGATGAGCATGGGTCATGACCCGAAAGATTCTGTGGTAGATGCATTCGGACGCACCCATGACCATGAAAATCTGTTCATCACCAGTACCGGCGTGATGCCAACCTCGGCCACGGTCAATTCCACGCTGACCGCTGTTGCGCTGGCATTACGTACCGCTGATCATCTTGCCAAAACTGCGCTATAGGCTGACTGACATGACTCTGAACCGTTTCACTTACAAACGTCTGACGGGCGCGTTGCTGGCCTTTGGCCTGAGCCTGACTGCGGGCACGGCTTACGCCGCGTTATCGCCGGAGCAGGATGCGCTGATCAGGAAAGGCGAATATATCGCAGTAGCCGGAGACTGTGTGGCATGCCATTCCACCGAAGGTGGCAAGCCGTTTGCCGGCGGCCTCGGGCTGGCGACGCCGCTGGGCACCATTTATTCGAGCAACATCACACCCTCTAAAAAAGACGGTATCGGTAATTATACGCTGGAACAGTTTGAACATGCAGTGCGCGACGGTGTGCGCGGCGATGGCGCGAATCTGTATCCGGCGATGCCCTACACCTCGTATGCCAAAATCAGCGATGACGATATGAAAGCGTTGTATGCCTATTTTATGCAGGGTGTATCACCGGTTGATGTGCCATCAACGCCGACAGCATTGCCGTTCCCGTTCAACGTGCGTCTGTCGATGGCGGGCTGGAACTTGTTGTTCCTCGAAAAAGGGGCGTTTAAAGCCGATCCGTCGAAAAGCGATCAGATCAACCGGGGGGCCTATCTTGGCGAAGCACTCGCACACTGCAGTACTTGCCATACGCCACGTAATGCGCTGATGGCAGAGCAGGGCGATAAAGCGCTGAGCGGCAGCAGTCTGGGCACCTGGTTTGCACCGAACATTACGTCGGATGCGGTCAGCGGTATTGGCAACTGGAGCACGGATGAAATTGCCGGTTACCTGAAAACGGGTCACGCACCGGGCAAGGCGCAGGCGGCAGGGCCGATGGCTGAAGCGATTGACCACAGCCTGAGCCATCTGAGCGACAGCGATTTGCAGGCGATTGCCGTCTGGCTGAAACAAACCACGCCGGTCAGTCAGGAAGGACAGGCGAAAGCCGCCGATCAGTTCGGATCACCGGCGAATTATGTCGATACGCTGCGTGGCGTTCCGCGTCCGGCTGACGCCGGAAAAATGACCGGCTGGCAGGTGTATGACGGTTATTGTGCCAGTTGCCATCAGCCCGACGGGCGTGGCAGCAAAGACGGTGGCCTGCCGTCGCTGATGAATAACACTGCGCTGGGACATCTGAACAGCGACAATCTGGTGATGGCGATTTTACATGGCGTGCAGCGCGGGCCGGAAAACAAAGATGTCGCGATGCCGGCCTTTGAGCATTTACTGTCAGATACGCAGGTCGCTACGCTGAGCAATCAGCTGTTGCAGCAGTTTGGCAACGATCAGGCGAAAGTTACGCCGGAGCGGGTGAAAGAATTGCGTGCAGGCGGCAAACCTTCGCCGCTGCTGGAACTGGCGCACTGGGGAATGGGCATTGCCGGGCTGGTGGTTATCCTGCTGATTGCTTTATTCTTTATGCGTCGCCGTCGTCCTTAATACCTGCTGACGCAGCAATAATAAAGGCTGACATTCTGTGTCAGCCTTTTTTTTCGTGCAGGGATTAAATCACTTTATGCGGGCCGAAACATTCGTAGTGAATGTTAGCTTCGCTGATGTTCATCGCCAGCAGTTGTCTGGCGACGAACTGCATAAAGCCCACCGGTCCGCACAGATAGAAATGCATGTCCGGGGTGCTCAGTGACCCGCTGACTTTGCTCAGATCCATCAGTCCCTGATACTGGAAATCTTCTCCGGGTAAATCATCAGCCTGTGGCAGGTTATACCAGACATGATGTTCCAGTTGCGGCAGGCTTTCCTGCGCGTTTTTCACTTCACCGGCAAACGCATGCACCGCGCCGTTTTCCGCGGCGTGCAACCACTGAACCGGGGCAGGGTGTCCGCGCTGTGCCAGTGTGTTGAGCATGCCTAACATTGGCGTCTGACCGACACCGGCGGATATCAGCGCCACCGGCGTGATATCGCTGATGTCCATAAAGAAATCACCGTGCGGGGCGGCGAGATGAATAATATCGCCCGGTTGCGCGAAATTATGCAGGAAGTTGGACACCGCACCTTGCCCTTCGCGTTTTACCGCGATGCGGTAGCTTTTGCCATTCGGTGCCTGCGTCAGAGAATACTGACGGATTTCCTGATTTTCCAGTGAAGCATCACGAATATACACCGCCAGATATTGCCCCGGTTTGAAGTCCGCCACCGGTTTACCATCGACAGGCTCCAGCACGAAAGAGGTAATGAGCTCACTTTGCGGTTGTTTTTCGGCAATACGGAATTCACGCGTACCGTGCCAGCCACCGGTTTTTTCTGCACTGTCCTGATAAATTTCAGCTTCACGGTTGATAAACACATCCGCCAGCACGCCATAGGCTTTGCCCCACGCATCCAGCACTTCCTGGCCCGGACTGAACATTTCATCCAGCGTTGCCAGCAGGTGAGTCCCGACAATATTGTATTGCTCAGGCTGAATGGTAAAACTGGTGTGTTTCTGCGCGATGCGCTCCACGGCAGGCAGCAGCGCCGCCAGGTTTTCAATATTGGCGGCGTAAGCGCAGATGGCATCGAACAGCGCCTGACGCTGATCGCCGTTGCGCTGGTTGCTCATATTAAAGATGTCTTTCAGCTCGGGGTTATGTGTGAACATGCGGTCATAGAAGTGTGCGGTCAGTTTCGGGCCAGTCGCAGCGAGCAAAGGGATAGTGGATTTAACGGTGGCGATAGTGGCTGAATCAAGCATGGTGAACTCCGGCTCTGTGAGAATTTTATATAACATGTATTTAAAATACATGTTATATAAACCGACTATTGCTGTAAACCCCCCTAAAGGGGTAAGGGCTTTCCCCCGCAGGGGCCGGGTCACAAAGCTGAAATTTGTGCATGACCGGGTGAATAAATATCTCTTGATTATGGGCAGAGGTTCGCAGATCAAAGCCTTGCTGTATCTGGAGCCAATCGTTTGCCTAAAAACCTCAAACTGACCCTATCCGAAGGCCGCTTAAACATTTACACTGTGGCGCAGAACCCGGAAGGGGCTTTTTTTTAGTTTGTTGAGTCAGGAGATGCGGATGTTAAAGCGTGAAATGAACATTGCCGATTATGATGCTGAGCTGTGGGCAGCAATGGAAAAAGAAGTTGTTCGTCAGGAAGAACATATCGAGCTGATTGCGTCAGAAAACTATACCAGCCCGCGTGTCATGCAGGCTCAGGGTTCGCAACTGACCAACAAATATGCCGAAGGCTATCCGGGCAAACGTTATTATGGTGGCTGTGAATACGTCGACATCGTAGAACAACTGGCCATCGACCGTGCAAAAGAATTGTTCGGTGCAGATTTCGCCAACGTTCAGCCGCACTCCGGCTCACAGGCAAATTTCGCGGTGTATACCGCATTGCTGCAACCGGGCGACACTATTCTGGGGATGAACCTTGGCCATGGTGGTCACCTGACTCACGGTTCACCGGTTAACCTTTCCGGCAAACTGTATAACGTGGTGCCTTATGGCATCGACGAAAGCGGCGATATCGATTACGAAGACGTGAAACGTCAGGCCGAAGCGCATAAACCAAAAATGATCATCGGCGGCTTCTCCGCATTCTCCGGTATCGTTGACTGGGCAAAAATGCGTGAAATTGCCGACAGCGTTGGTGCTTACTTCTTCGTTGATATGGCACACGTTGCCGGTCTGATTGCTGCAGGCGTTTACCCGAACCCGGTTCCTCACGCACATATCGTGACCACCACCACGCACAAAACGCTGGCCGGTCCACGCGGCGGTCTGATTCTGGCGAAAGGCGGTGACGAAGAGTTCTATAAAAAACTCAATTCCGCTGTCTTCCCGGGTGGCCAGGGCGGCCCGCTGATGCACGTGATTGCCGGTAAAGCAGTCGCACTGAAAGAAGCGATGGAGCCTGAGTTCAAAGCTTACCAGCAACAGGTGGCTAAAAACGCACAGGCCATGGTGGCTGTGGTGCTGGAACGCGGCTACAAAGTGGTATCCGGCGGCACACACAACCATCTGTTCCTGATGGATCTGGTGGATAAAAACCTGACCGGTAAAGAAGCGGATGCTGCACTGGGCCGCGCTAACATCACTGTGAACAAAAACAGCGTGCCTAACGATCCGAAGAGCCCGTTTGTGACTTCCGGTGTGCGTATCGGTACACCAGCCGTCACCCGTCGCGGTTTCAAAGAAGCCGAAGCGCGTGAACTGGCTGGCTGGATCTGTGACGTGCTGGACAACGTGAACGATGAAGCAACCATCGAACGCGTTAAACAGAAAGTGCTCGACATCTGTGCACGCTTCCCGGTTTACGCGTAATATTTGCGAAGCCGTTAAGCTGCGAAAACCCGCTCCGGCGGGTTTTTTTATGGGCATGTATCAGAATTTGTGAGCTGGCAGACATTCCTGAAGTCAGAAAGCGTCTGCGGATTGCTAGCGATTGTGAGCTTTGTCAAAGTATTGGCCTCACACCGGAGGATTTATGGAATTGCGTTCCACGCGCTGGCTTGCACTCAGTTATTTCACCTACTTTTTCAGTTACGGTATTTTTCTTCCCTTCTGGGGCTTGTGGCTCAAAGGCGAGGGGATCTCCTCCGAAAGCATCGGCCTGCTGCTCGGTGCCGGTCTGGTCGCCCGCTTTCTCGGCACGCTCATCATTTCTCCCTCCATCAAAGACCCTTCTTACCTTATTACCGGTCTGCGTATTCTGGCGCTGCTTACGCTGGCGTTTGCCGTCGGTTTCTGGTTTGGCAACGGCTGGGCATGGCTGATGATTAACATCGCCGGATTCAGTCTGTTCTTCGGTCCGCTGGTGCCGCTGACCGATGCGCTGGCAGGTACGCTACAACGGCAGATCAATATGGATTATGGCAAGGTGCGCGTCTGGGGTTCCATTGCCTTTGTGATTGGTTCGGCGGTCACAGGCAAACTGGTCGAGGTGTATGGCCATAACGCGATTCTCTATACGCTGACCGCAGGCGTGGCGGCGATGCTGCTCGGCATGTTATTGCGCCCGAGCGTGAAGCCGGCAGGAGAGCCGCGTGCAAGCGGTGCGCCGGGTATTTCGTGGAAAGCGTTGCTGAGCGAAAAACCGGTCTGGTGTTTTCTGTTATGCGTGACGCTGCTACAGGGGGCTCACGCAGCGTATTACGGTTTCAGTGCCATTTACTGGCAGGATGTGGGCTATTCTTCCACAACTATCGGTTATTTATGGTCGCTGGGTGTGGTGGCGGAAGTGCTGGTATTCACCTTCAGTAAACAGCTGTTCAGCCGCTGGTCGGCACGGGATCTTCTGCTGCTTTCGGCCGTATGCGGCGTGTTGCGCTGGACAATGATGGGGGCGTTTACCGCTTTGCCGTGGCTGATTGTGATGCAGATTTTACACTGTGGCACGTTTACGGTCTGCCATCTGGCGGGCATGCGGTTTATTGCTGCACGGCCAGGTGATCAGGTGATCCGTCTGCAATCGGTGTATTCCGCACTGGCAATGGGGGGCGGCGTGGCAGTGATGACCATGTTATCCGGTTTCCTGTTCGAACATCTGCATGCCGGATTATTCTGGGTGATGGCGTTGCTGGCGGTGCCGGCGATTTTTCTGCGTCCGGCTGTGACGCCGTCAACGGTTGCGACATCAGCCCGTTAGGGAGCTTCGAGCAGCGAGCGGATACGTTTCCGCTGCTCTTTTGCCAGCGGTAACTGCGTGTGGATCACCAGCGGATCGGCGTCAGTGCTGCGGGTGGCGTAGGGGGTGACAATCATCGCTACGCCACTCGGTGCGCCGAATTTATAGAAATCCGCCAGCGTCTGATATTTGATGTTCAGCGGCAGCAGCGTCGCCTCGCGGATTTGCTGCTCGACGGCTTCTTCCAGCTGCGGATTATCGTGGGTCAGCAGCAAAATTTGTTTCTCCTGCAAGGCGTTACCCTGCATCAGCCATGCACCAAAGGTGATGGCCACCAGCCCGACTTCATCTTCTGAAAGCGTAATCAGGTATTCGTGCTCAAACCCCTGTAACGCCTCGCGGGTGGTACGCACCAGACGCGGATACATCCGGTTCACTTCTTCCTGCATCAGGTTATCGATGCCGATGCCGAAATGACAGCGTTCAATTGCCGGGCCCAGATGAGCGAAAAGCTGACCGACCAGTCCTTCGTAACTGCTGAATTTCATGCCGGCAATATCCTGAAAACGCGCCACCATATTTTCAATTTCTAACAACAGGCGCTGATCTTCCGTTGAGCCGGAACTCTGATAACTGTGGATTTTCAGCATCCGTAACATCAGCGTGAAAAACTCACATTCGCAGTCATCCAGCCGGCCTTTGCTGAGTGCCTGCAACTGGCTAAACAGTTCGCGGGCGGCAGGATATTCCGGTTTTTCACGCAACCAGCGCCGCTGTTGTTCGGTAAAACGCAAGCCGGTCGGGCCGTTGTTTTGCCACAGACAGTATTGAAGACAGATAAGCATCAGCTGGCGGTCATGTCCGCTCAGCGGCCTGGGCAGCAATGCACCGCAATCTTCGAGCATCAAACCCAGAATATCGGTGCGCAGTGCCGCTTTCGGGCAGGTCTGGCCTTCAAACGCGATGTGCAACCATGGGATGAAATGGCGCGAAACGAAATCCGGGGAAATACGTAATGTGCGGCGCAAACCCTGAAATAAACACAGCCGCTGAGCAAGCGCGTCGCCCTGAATACGGCACTGTTTTTCGCTATATTGCAGCACATCAAGCTGATGGATCCGCTGAATTTCGCAGGTCACTTCTGCCAGATCTTCCCACGTGATGTCTAATGCGACACCATTAATTTCACTGATGATCTCCAGCTGAACCGCCGTCAGCGGCGCGTAAAGCATCAGCAACACGTGGCAACGGCGTTGCGTAGCGGAAAGCGCAGGGGAGGGCTGTTTTTCTGGATTCATATCACCTGCCGAAAAAGTATCGCCTGAAATTATTAGTCAAGCATAGCAAAGCGAATGCCCGCAATAAGGCGCGGAGATTGGCTTTTACTCCGGCTTACAACTCAGATCACAGATATTTTTGACGACCGCTTAAATGCACAGCAAAATACTGTTACTTAGTAACAATATAATGGCGCCAGATATGGAAATGACGTTACACCAGGCCCGGAACCGGCCTTTTCCCCGTTACGTTAAATGGCTGTGCGCTGCGCTGTTGGGCCTGCCCGCCACGGTGCTGGCGCACCCGCACAGTTTTATTGATATGCAGACCACACTGGTGACAAATGAAACCTCACTGACCGGGCTGAAAATGGTCTGGACGATGGATGAAATCACCTCGGCAGATTTACTCTATGACGCGCATAACGCCAAACCGGGTTCGGATATCTGGAAGAAACTGGCGGCGGAAGTGATGGCGCGCGTGCTAAGCCAGCATTACTTCACGGATTTCTATCGCGATGGAAAACCGGTGAAGTATCTGGATCTGCCCAGTGAATATCAGCTTTCCCGCAAAGGCGATCAGGCGGTGCTGGAATTCGTCCTGCCGCTGGCGAAACCACAAGTGCTGGAAGGCAAACCCATGGAATTCTCCACTTTCGATCCTTCGTATTTTGTCGATATGACATATAAAGACAACACCGCGCTGCATCTGCCACCGGCGCTGGAAAAACGCTGTACGCTGGCGCTGTTTACACCAAAGCCGGATGCCTCGCTGCAAAACTATGCCCTGTCACTCGATAAGGCTGATGCCCCGCCGGAAGACATGGTTCTTGGTCAGCAATTTGCCCAGAAGGTGACGCTGGAATGTCATTAATCTCCACGCCATCGAAAACGCTGTCCTGGCGCGATCTCTGGCCGCTGGCGGTATTTCTGTTGCTGCTGGCGGGCGGTGCTTGCCTGTTAATCCATTACTGGCCGCGTATTTTGCTCAGCAGCATTATCTGGCAGCGGGAGTTACATCAGGAACTGGCCGGATTGCTGCGGCAGGTGAAACAAAATCCTGCGCAGGCGGGGATGACGCTGGCGGGCTTCAGCCTGATTTACGGCGTAATCCACGCTATCGGGCCGGGGCACGGTAAAATCGTCATTACCACCTACCTGGCGACACATCCTTCACGGCTGAAAACCAGCCTGAAGCTGACCTTCGCGTCGGCGATTGTGCAGGGACTGGTGGCGATATTGCTGGTCAGTGTGGTCCTTGGCGTGTTGCAGCTCTCTTCGCGACAACTGCATCAGAGCAGTTTCTGGATGGAGCGGGGCAGTTTCATTCTGGTGATGTTGCTCGGATTGCTGTTGTGCTGGCGAGCCCTCAAACGGGTGTGGCAAACCCTCAAAGATCTGCGCCGGCCACCGGCGATGAAAATCCGCAGCCTTTCCCCGGCGGCCAGTAATACGCATGTTCATGATGAATATTGCGGCTGCGGCCATCAGCATGTGCCCAGCGATCAGCAGCTTCAGGCGGGTGATGATTTGCGCACGAAGGTAGCGATTGTGCTGGCGATGGGGCTACGTCCGTGTTCCGGCGCGATCATGGTTTTGCTGTTTGCCAAGGTCATTGACGTCTACCTCTGGGGCGTGATTTCGGCGATCACTATGGCTGCCGGCACCTCGCTGACCGTATCACTTATCGGTGTACTGGTGTTTTACAGCCGTGCGCTGGCCGTCAAACTCAGCGCCAGCCGTACGCCTGCGGCGTGGCAGCGGATTGCCTGGTCGCTGCTGGCACTGACCGGCGGGATGATATTACTGGGAGCGGGCATCTTGCTCTACAGCACCGGCGGCGGTGATATTTCACCGATAACCGGCGGCCCATTCAGGGGATAAACCGCAGGCATAAAAAAACGGACGCCCGGTGGGACGTCCGTTGTTGTTTGTATCATTCAGCGGTGGGATTAACGCTTCAGCGCTTCGCTCAGTTCATCACGCATGGTCATCAGAATGCCTTTAACGACGCGCGGGTTGCCGGCAACAATGTTACCTGACGAGAAGTGGTTATGGCCGCCAACGAAGTCAGTCACCACGCCGCCGGATTCACGCACCAGCAGTTCGCCACCGGCGAAATCCCAGGGCTTCAGGGCGATTTCGAAGAATCCGTCAACGCGGCCAGCGGCTACGTAGGCCAGATCCAGTGCAGCAGAACCGGTGCGACGGAAGTCTGCACATTCGGTGAACAGTTTGCCCACGACATTCATGTAGCTGGTTGCGTGTTGTTTTGCTTTGAACGGGAAGCCGGTTGCCAGAATGGTGCCGTCGAGATCTTTCGCGTGAGTGCCACGCAGACGGTAACCGTTCAGCTGTGCGCCCTGACCGCGGGTCGCGGTGAAGAGTTCGTTACGCATCGGGTCATAAACTACCGCAACTTCAGTGCGGCCTTTGATGCGCACGGCGATAGAGACCGCGAAATGTGGGAAGCGTTTAACGAAGTTGGTGGTGCCATCCAGCGGGTCGATAATCCATTGTACATCTTTGTCTTCGCCTTCCAGCTCGCCACACTCTTCACTGATGATGGTGTGTTTTGGATAGGATTTGCGAATGACATCGATAATCATGTGTTCTGCATCGCGGTCTACGTTGGTAACAAAATCGTTGGTACCTTTTTGGGTAGATTCTACAGAGTCTGGCGTTTCGTAATGTTTGGCAATCAGGTTACCGGCCTTGCGCGCAGCGCGCACGGCGATGGTGAGCATCGGATGCATGGATATCTTCCAACTAGGATGTTAAAGAACGGGAATACGGGAAACGGCGCGCAGTATAGCAGGGGTTCTGAAAATTAACTACCGTTGTGTTAGGCTGTTGTGATTTTCCGTCTGGTAAGAGTTCCTATGCTGCCCAATATCCGCATTGTATTAGTAGAAACATCCCACACTGGCAATATGGGGTCAACCGCCCGCGCCATGAAAACCATGGGATTATCAAGTCTTTATCTGGTCAATCCGCTGGTGAAACCTGATTCTCAGGCCATCTCTTTATCTGCCGGTGCCAGCGATGTGATCGGTAATGCGACCATCGTTGATACGCTGGATGAAGCGCTGGCCGGTTGCAGCCTGGTGATTGGCACCAGTGCGCGTTCCCGCACCTTGCCGTGGCCGATGCTGGAACCGCGTGAATGCGGAGAGCTCAGCGCGAAAGCCGCACAAACCGCGCCGGTGGCACTGGTGTTTGGCCGTGAACGCGTCGGGCTGACCAATGAAGAACTGCAAAAATGTAACTATCACGTTTGCATTCCGGCCAATCCTGAATACAGTTCGCTGAATCTGGCAATGGCCGTGCAAATTATCGCGTATGAAGTGCGTGTCGCCTATCTGGCCTTGCTGGAAGCGGCAAAACCGCAGATTGAATATGAAGAAACGCCTTATCCTCTGGTCGATGATCTTGAGCGTTTTTATCAGCATCTGGAAAAAACCTTGCTGGAAACCGGCTTTATTCGTCAGGCACATCCGGGTCAGGTAATGAGCAAACTACGCCGTCTGTTTACCCGTGCGCGACCTGAATCTCAGGAGTTAAACATCCTGCGCGGTATTCTGACATCGATTGAAAAGACCAATAGCAGCAAAGAGTAAGCGCCAGGGGTTGAGGATAAACATCAAACCTTTGCTTGTTAATCAACAGATTACTTCTTACCCGTGAATGGCGACAACTGGGCGGAATATAGAGTCAGATAATACTTGAGTAAATTACTAGGTTAAATAGTTGACTGATTTACTCAGGAATGGCAGACTCATTTACATGTTCCGCACGATTGAATTTTTAAGTCATTTTAAACAGGTAACCATGCTATGAGACTGACATCCAAAGGCCGTTATGCCGTGACCGCTATGCTCGACGTTGCACTGCATTCCCAGGAAGGACCAGTACCCCTGGCTGACATTTCTGAGCGTCAGGGTATTTCCCTTTCTTACCTGGAGCAGCTTTTCTCTCGCTTGCGTAAAAATGGTCTGGTTGCCAGTGTTCGTGGTCCGGGCGGTGGTTATCTGTTAGGTAAAGACTCGGGTGATATCGCCGTTGGCGCGGTGATCACGGCCGTTGACGAATCCGTTGACGCCACCCGTTGTCAGGGTAAAGAAGGCTGCCAGAATGGCGAACGTTGCCTGACTCACACCTTATGGCGTGATCTGAGCGAGCGCATCAGCGGCTTCCTGAACAATATTACACTGGCAGAACTGGTCAACAACCAGGAAATCCTGGAAGTGGCTGACCGTCAGAACGGTGAAGTCCGTCGTCAGCCAAATGGCCGTCAGATGGAAACCATCAACGTCAATCTTCGAGCCTGATCCCCGTCATCCTTCGCGCCGCCCCGGCGTTGGCTGCTGTCGCAAACCCCGGTCACATACTAGTGTATGCTCCCGGGGATGTGCTCTGTTGCCGCCTTGATGCGACACGAATGATTTAGGGGAGCATGTGAATTTTGATGTTACTAAAAGCCCGCTGAAATGCAGATTTCCGCGGGCTTTTGCTTTTCAGACGTCATTTCTTACCGATTAGTGCCCGCAAAGCGTCATTTCCCTTTTAAGAAGTTGTGAACCCGTTTTAAACTGGTTGTCGTTTTTTTTATTCTTTCGTTCGAAACCGAACGCGCAGTCCGGAGCTACCTGCCATGAAATTACCTATTTATCTTGATTACTCTGCCACGACGCCGGTTGATCCGCGTGTTGCACAGAAAATGATGCAGTGTCTGACACTGGACGGTACTTTCGGTAATCCGGCCTCCCGTTCTCATCGTTTTGGCTGGCAGGCAGAAGAGGCCGTGGATGTGGCGCGTAACCAGATTGCGGAGCTGATTAATGCGGATCCCCGTGAAATCGTCTTCACGTCAGGCGCAACCGAATCTGACAATCTGGCGATTAAAGGCGCGGCTCATGCACAGCGTGCGAAAGGTCACCACATTATTACCAGCCAGACTGAGCACAAAGCGGTGTTAGACACCTGCGCGCAGCTGGAGACGGAAGGCTTTGAGGTCACCTACCTGACGCCGCAGGCCGACGGTGTTATTCCATCAGCAGCCATTGAAGCCGCGTTGCGCCCGGATACGATTCTGGTGTCCATCATGCAGGTTAACAATGAAACCGGCGTTATCCAGGATATCGCAACAATTGGCGAGCTTTGCCGCAGCCGGGGTATTCTTTTTCATGTGGATGCAACCCAAAGCGTGGGGAAAATCGCGATTGATCTCAGCGAATTGCAGGTTGATCTGATGTCGTTTTCCGCCCATAAGATTTACGGCCCGAAAGGCATCGGGGCGCTGTATGTGAGTCGTAAACCGAAAGTAAGGATTGACGCGCAAATCCACGGCGGCGGTCATGAGCGCGGCATGCGTTCAGGTACCTTGCCGGTGCATCAGATTGTCGGAATGGGCGAAGCGTATCGTATTGCCAAAGAAGAAATGACCGCTGAAGTGGCGCGTCTGTCCGCACTGCGCGATCGTCTGTGGAAAGGCATTCAGCAGCTTGATCGGGTGTTTCTCAATGGCGCGCCGGAACATGCTGCGCCCAATATTCTCAACGTCAGTTTTGCCGATGTTGAAGGAGAATCTCTGATTATGGCGCTCAAGGATCTGGCTGTTTCGTCTGGTTCCGCCTGTACGTCCGCGAGCCTCGAACCCTCTTACGTGCTGCGTGCGCTGGGATTAAGCGAGGAGCTGGCACACGGCTCAATCCGTTTTTCTCTCGGGCGCTGGACCACAGAAGAAGAAATTGATTATGCAATTGCGCTGGTGGTGAAATCTGTCCGTCGCCTGCGTGAGTTGCCCCCTGTTTATACAAAATAATGAAGTGCCGCCCGATGAAAGGGTGATTTGCCTGTCATTGAAAATGAATATTCATTGAAGATAAAAAACATCAGGAGTGCTGTTATGAGTTCCGAAGTCACGACCAATGAAGCAATGTCCGTATTCCTTTCTTCTCAGCCTGCCGATGCGCGCTGGGGCGAAAAAGCCACACTGAGCACCGATTCTGCCGGGATGACCATTCATCTCAATAGCGGCGATGTGCTGACGGTCATTGCCCGTGCCGCGCGTCGTATCGACGGCCAGGGAGTCAAAAATATTAAACTGGCCGGTGAAGGCTGGGATCTCGAAAACAGCTGGGCTTTCTGGCAGGGCTTCCGTGGTCCGAAAGGAACACGCCATGTTGAATGGGCCGAATTGTCCGAAGATGACGCGAAAACGCTCAGGCAACGGCTTAAAATCATCGACTGGGTGCGAAATACCATTAATACCCCGGCAGAAGATTTGTCCCCAGAACAACTGGCCACCCGCGCGGTTGATCTGATGTGTGAATTTGGTCACGACAAAGTCAGCTACCGTATCACCAAAGGCGACGACCTGCGTCAGCAAAATTATATGGGTATCCACATCGTCGGGCGCGGTTCTGACCGTCAGCCGGTCTTGCTGGCGCTTGATTACAACCCAAGCGGAGACGCTGAAGCGCCGGTTTATGCCTGCCTGGTCGGTAAAGGCATTACCTTTGACACCGGCGGTTACAGCCTGAAACCAAGCGGTTCCATGGATTCCATGAAAGCAGATATGGGCGGCGCAGCCACCCTGACCGGCGCACTGGCGCTGGCAGCGGCTAACGGCCTGAACAAACGCGTAAAACTGTATCTGTGCTGCGCGGATAACATGGTCAGCGGTAATGCACTGAAACTCGGCGATATCATCCGTTACCGCAACGGCAAAACCGTTGAAGTGATGAATACCGACGCCGAAGGCCGCCTGGTGCTGGCCGATGGTCTGATCGATGCGTCTGCGCAAAATCCTGAACTGATCATTGATGCTGCCACACTGACCGGTGCGGCGAAAACAGCGCTGGGTAACGATTATCACGCCCTGTTCAGCTTTGACGATGCACTGGCGGGTGAACTGCTGGAAAGCGCAAAATCCGAACACGAACCGTTCTGGCGCCTGCCGCTGGAAGAATTCCACCGTTCTCATCTGCCATCCAACTTTGCTGAACTGAATAATATTGCCGGTCCGGCACACACAGCGGGTGCGAGTACGGCGGCGGCATTCCTGTCTCATTTCGTCACGGAATATAAGAAAGGCTGGCTGCACATTGACTGTTCTGCAACGTACCGTAAAAGCGCAGCGGATCAGTGGTCTGCCGGTGCAACCGGTCTCGGCGTACGAACTGTGGCTAATTTATTGTTAGCTAAAGCGAAGTAAGCAGTAAAATTTGCATGAAGCATAACGGGGCGCTTAACAGTGCCCCGTTTTATACCATTACCGGAGTCAAGAACCATGAGTGTCCCACACGATCATCTGCCTGCTGGTGCTGCGGCAACTGACGGTGAAAACGAGCTGGAGCGGCTGCTTCGCCTGTCTGTCACCGCGCCTGCGTGGCGTCCGGCGTTTTATCAAACCTTGCTGGAATCCACTGTGTTTGTGCTCGGTGATGCAGGGCAGGATAACGCGGAAAAGCAGGGCAGTGTGGCGATCACCGCTGGCAGTGAACTGAATATTTTGCACTGGGAAAAACAGGACGGCAGCTCGATTATTCCTTTCTTTTCCTCGGTGGACGTTCTGGAAAAAGCCAGTGCCGGTGAAAGCCCGGATGAGCAGGCATTTGTCGCGCTGCCTGCCCGCGTGCTGTTTGAAATGACGCAAGGGGAAGAATTGTTTCTCAATCCCAAGTCGGAATATGGCAAGGAATTTTATCCGGGCGAAGTCACGCTGTTGCTGAACAGTGGCGGGCTGAATGCGCCGTCTGAGCTGGTGCTGGATAAAGAAAGCCAGTTGCTGATCGGCCAGCCGGAAGAATATCCTTCTACCATGATCGATGCGCTCACTACGCTTTTCGCCCGGAAGAAACCGGTGCGCCGCGCATTTATGGCGCTGATCCACGATAAAGCCGTGGATGATCAGCCCAACCTGCTGATCGGTGTTGAAGCGGACGGTGATGAACAGGAGATCGATGCGCTGATCCGCGAGGCGGGCAATGTGGCGAGTGAAACCTCTCCCGACGATCGTCCGGTGGATTTCTGTATCGTTTCTGAAAAAGAGCGCGGTATCAGCCATTACCTGATCAGCCACACGCAGCCTTTCTATCAGCGCAAGTGGGGAAGCTGGTTGCGCAATATCATTCCTTCTTCCGGTCAGGCATAAAAGTGACGATACACCAGGGGAAACGCCGTTTTGCCCCTGTTTTGTTTAAGGGAAATAGGTGGTTTAGGTTCGATAGTGAATCAATCACACATTTTTTTAATTAAATGTTGTGATTCGGGTAGGCAATCGTAACTTCGCTCCCTATAATCACCGCCATTTTACGGCAGGTATAACATTAAATTAACCGGCCCTACCTATAAAAGTCTGACAGAGGTTTTTTCATGACTATCGAACGCACTTTCTCCATCATCAAGCCAAACTCCGTAGCGAACAACGACATCGGTGCTATCTATGCCCGTTTCGAACGTGCTGGCTTCACCATCATCGCGTCTAAAATGCTGAAACTGACGAAAGAACAAGCGGAAGGTTTCTACGCAGAACACAAAGGCCGTCCGTTCTTCGACGGTCTGGTTGAATTCATGACCTCCGGCCCGATCATGGTTCAGGTTCTGGAAGGCGAAAATGCCGTTCAGCGTAACCGTGACATCATGGGTGCAACTAACCCGGAAAACGCGCTGGCCGGTACCCTGCGTGCAGACTTCGCTGACAGCTTCACCGCTAACGCTGTGCACGGTTCTGATGCTGTAGAATCTGCACAACGCGAAATCGCTTACTTCTTCACCGAAAGCGAAATCTGCCCGCGTTAAGATTTTTGAGTCACCGTTGCCGGAAGATGTGCCGCAAATTCACAAGAATTTTGCCACTGCGACTTTCCAAACATGGCAACCGTGCCCTAAAATTTGTACAATGTTGCGCCCCGAATGAGCCAGCCTCTTCGGGGCGCAATTTTATTTGCAGGCCAGCCGTTTTCTGTCAGGTCAGGCTCTGCACTTCCAATACGCCATAACGTGTAACAACGAGGCCATTTTCATCATGTTAGAATCCAACACCGCCGAGCCAACTTTGTCTGAAAATAACGCTGTTTCCGCAGAAGCCGTGAATACTGTCGTGCCTGCTGCTGCAAAAATTAACCTTCTTGACCTCAACCGCAAGCAAATGCGTGAGTTCTTCATCAACATGGGCGAAAAACCGTTCCGTGCAGATCAGGTCATGAAGTGGATGTATCACTACTGCAGCGATGATTTCGAGCAAATGACCGATATCAATAAGGCCTTGCGTGAAAAGCTGGCCCGCGTTGCAGAAATTCGTGCACCGGAAGTCGCGTCAGAACAACGTTCAACGGATGGCACCATCAAATGGGCAATTCAGGTGGGCGGACAGCTGGTCGAAACCGTCTATATCCCGGACGGTGACCGCGCGACCCTTTGCGTGTCCTCTCAGGTCGGCTGCGCACTGGAATGTACTTTCTGTTCCACGGCGCAACAAGGCTTTAACCGTAACCTGCGCGTGTCCGAAATTATCGGCCAGGTATGGCGTGCGGCAAAAATTATCGGTGCGGCGAAAGTGGCCGGTACACGTCCCATCACCAACGTGGTGATGATGGGGATGGGCGAACCTTTGCTGAACCTTAATAACGTGGTTCCGGCGATGGAAATCATGCTCGACGATTTCGGTTTCGGCCTGTCGAAACGTCGTGTCACCCTTTCCACCTCGGGCGTGGTCCCTGCGCTGGATAAACTGGGCGATATGATTGATGTCGCGCTGGCGATTTCTCTGCACGCACCTAACGACACCATTCGTAACGAAATTGTGCCGATCAACCGCAAGTACAATATCGATACTTTCCTGGCCGCCGTTGAGCGTTACATTGGCAAATCCAATGCCAATCAGGGCCGCGTCACCATCGAATACGTTATGCTGGATCACATCAATGATGGCACCGAGCATGCGCATGAACTGGCTGAACGTCTGAAGAATACGCCATGCAAAATCAACCTGATCCCGTGGAACCCGTTCCCGGGCGCACCGTATGGCCGCAGCTCGAACAGCCGTATCGATCGCTTCTCTAAGGTATTGATGGATTATGGTTTTACTGTGATCGTGCGTAAAACCCGCGGCGATGATATTGATGCCGCGTGCGGGCAGCTGGCCGGTGATGTTATTGACCGAACCAAACGTACGTTGAAGAAAAAAATGGCAGGCGAGCAGCAGATTTCTGTTAAAACCGTCTGATCCCAAGAAATATGCAGGGCTTTGCCGTGCCGTTCTGGTTAAGCCCACTGTTTTATTGTCGCTGGCAGGGTAAAGGGAATTAAGCATGGCAATGAAGGGCAGTGTGAGAATGTTGATGGTCACAGGTGTGGCTTTGGCGTTACTGGCTGGCTGTTCCGGTTCACCTAAAGAAATACCACCGGCCAGTGGCGCAGCACAAACGCGTCTGGAGCTGGGCATGGCGTATCTGAAACAGGGGAACATGGAGGCGGCCAGACAGAATCTGCAAAAAGCCGTTGACGGTGCGCCGCAGGATTATCGGACACAGCTTGGTATGGCCCTTTACGAGCAAAAAAACGGCAATCAGAAAGCCGCACAAACCCGCTACCAGCAAGCGTTGCAGCTTGCGCCGCAAAATGGGACGGTCTTAAATAATTACGGTGCGTTTTTGTGTAGTTTAGGGCAGTATGTACCCGCACAACAGCAGTTTAGCGCCGCAGCTAATGCGCCTGATTACGGTCAGGTTGCTGACAGTCTGGAAAATGCAGGCTACTGTTTTCTGAAGGCCAATCAGAATGAGGAAGCGCGAGTGTTACTAAGCCGGGCATTGAAAGTGGATCCCGATAAAGGCGCACCCTTGCTGACTGAGGCAACCAAAGAATTTGGAGAAGGGAATCGCGCTCAGGCGAAATTATTACTGGATGTATACCAACATGTTCTGCCAGCCACTGCCGACAGCCTCATGTTACAAATTCGATTCGCTGCGTTAGCGGGCAATCCGGATAGCGTTCAACGCTACGGTAAGCAACTTGCGCGTAGTTATCCACAATCTAAACAGTACCAGCAGTTCTTAGCCAATGAATACTGAAGCCCCTCAAGAAAATAATGCAAAACTGACCACAGGCGAACGTCTGCGTCAGGCTCGTGAACAGTTAGGTCTCAGCCATCAGGCCGTTGCAGAACGCCTGTGTCTGAAAGTCTCTACTATTCGCCAAATCGAAGAAGAAACGACGCCGGCCGATCTTGCGCCGACTTTCCTGCGTGGTTATCTGCGTTCTTATGCAAAACTGGTTCATGTCCCTGAAGAAGAATTATCAGGTCTGATCGGTAAACAAGCCCCAATTAAAGTGCCTAAAGTGGCTTCAATGCAGGGGTTCTCTCTCGGCAAGTCTCGCAAAAAACGTGATGGCTGGCTGATGGGCTTTACCTGGCTGGTGGTGTTTGTGGTGATTGGCCTGACCGGTGCGTGGTGGTGGCAAAATCATCAGGCACAACAGCAGGAAATCGCCACAATGGCCGATCAGTCATCGGCACAGCTCAGTCAGGATAATGGTCAGGGGCAAGCGATCCCTCTGGGCGACAATGCGAATTCTGCACCCACAACAGAAGATACCCCTGCTGATCCGGCGCCTGCCGCAAACGCAACACAACCGCAGAATTCTATTCCGCTGAATACCGCGCCGGGCGCAGCCGCCAGCAATACACCTGCTGTATCAGGCACGTCAGCCGCTCAGGCACCTGCTGCTGTCTCTACCAGCCAGCCCGCTACGCCTGAAAATGGTCTGCCAACCGGTGATGCACAAACTGCAGCCGCCGCGGGGGGAGATCCACAAGCTGTGACCTTTACTTTTAAAGCTGACTGCTGGTTCCAGATTGATGACGCGTCAGGGAAAACCCTGTTCAGTGGCATGAAGAAAGGCGGTGAAACCTTCAGCGTGAAGGGCACTGCGCCATACAAACTGAAAATCGGTGCGCCGGGGGCGGTAGATATCCAATTCCAGGGCAAGCCGGTTGATTTAAGTCGTTTTGTAAAATCAAGCCGTGTTGCACGCCTGACCTTAGCTGCCGAGTAATCGGCAGTTTGTCAGACGATGGCAACGATGGAGAGTGAAGCAATGCATAATCAAGCACCCATTACCCGTCGCAAATCAACCCGGATTTATGTCGGCAAGGTGCCTGTAGGTGACGGAGCACCGATTGCAGTGCAATCGATGACCAACACCCGCACCACAGATGTCGCGGCGACGGTCGCACAAATCAAATCACTGGAACGCGTCGGTGTCGATATTGTTCGCGTTTCTGTGCCCACTATGGATGCGGCAGAAGCATTCAAACTTATCAAACAGCAGGTTAATGTCCCGCTGGTCGCTGATATTCATTTCGATTACCGCATCGCCCTGCAGGTTGCAGAATACGGCGTTGATTGCCTGCGTATTAACCCAGGTAATATCGGTAACGAATCCCGCATCCGTTCCGTGGTCGATTGCGCCCGCGACAAAAATATCCCTATCCGCATCGGTGTGAACGGTGGTTCCCTGGAAAAAGATATCCAGGAGAAGTACGGCGAACCGACGCCGCAGGCGTTGCTGGAATCGGCGATGCGCCACGTGGATATTCTTGACCGTCTTAATTTTGACCAGTTTAAAGTCAGCGTAAAAGCCTCTGACGTTTTTCTGGCTGTTGAGTCTTATCGCCTGCTGGCTAAACAGATTGTTCAGCCTCTGCATCTTGGAATTACCGAAGCCGGTGGTCTGCGTGCAGGTTCTGTTAAATCGGCCATTGGCCTGGGCTTGCTGCTCTCAGAAGGTATCGGTGACACGCTGCGTATTTCGCTGGCGGCCGATCCGGTTGAAGAGGTCAAAGTCGGATTCGATATTCTCAAATCCCTGCGTATCCGTTCCCGTGGTATCAACTTTATTGCCTGCCCGACCTGTTCGCGTCAGGAGTTTGATGTCATCGGTACTGTGAATGCATTAGAACAACGTCTGGAAGATATCATCACGCCAATGGATGTTTCGATCATCGGCTGTGTGGTTAACGGTCCGGGCGAAGCGCTGGTTTCCACCCTGGGCGTGACCGGCGGTCATAACAAAAGCGGTTTCTATGAAGACGGTGTTCGTCAGAGAGAACGCTTTGATAACAACGATATGATCGACCAGTTAGAAGCTAAAATTCGCGCCAAAGCGGCGTTGATGGATGAGAGTAAACGTATCGTTATCAATCATCTTGAAAAGTAACATCGGTTGCGGGTGTCAGCGTACATCTGCATTATATTGAACCCGACTGGGGCAATGGCGTTGTGCGTTGAACCACAGGCCACAAAGCCCCTATAATCGGGTTCATTTTTTATAAAACGATAGAGAACTGACGTGGCAAAGAATATCCAGGCCATTCGCGGCATGAACGACTACCTGCCAGAAGACACAGCACTGTGGCAACGTATTGAAGGATCGCTGAAACAAGTGCTCGGCAGTTACGGCTATAGCGAAATTCGTATGCCGATTGTAGAGCAGACCCCATTGTTTAAACGCGCTATCGGTGAAGTCACTGATGTCGTGGAAAAAGAAATGTATACCTTTGACGACCGCAACGGCGAAAGCCTGACGCTGCGTCCGGAAGGTACGGCAGGCTGCGTGCGCGCCGGTATTGAACATGGTCTGCTGTACAATCAGGAACAACGTCTGTGGTACATCGGCCCGATGTTCCGTTACGAACGCCCGCAAAAAGGCCGCTATCGCCAGTTCAATCAGTTGGGTGTGGAGGTCTTTGGCCTGCAAGGACCTGACATTGATGCCGAATTAATTCTGCTGACCGCCCGCTGGTGGCGCGCACTGGGGATTTCTGAGCACGTTACGCTGGAACTGAACTCTATTGGCTCGCTGGAGGCACGCGCGAACTATCGTGACGCGCTGGTCGCTTTCCTTGAGCAGCACAAAGACACGCTGGATGAAGACTGTAAACGTCGTATGTACAGCAATCCGCTGCGTGTACTTGACTCCAAAAATCCGGATATTCAGACATTATTAAATGATGCGCCTGAACTGGGTGATTATCTTGATGAAGAATCAAGAGAACACTTTGCAGGTCTGTGTGAACTTTTAGAGCAGTCTGGTATCCCATATACGATTAATCAGCGACTTGTGCGCGGTCTGGATTATTACAACCGCACCGTGTTCGAGTGGGTAACCAACAGCTTAGGCTCTCAAGGTACGGTATGTGCCGGTGGCCGGTACGACGGTCTGGTTGAACAACTCGGTGGTCGTGCAACACCGGGTGTCGGTTTCGCCATGGGGCTGGAACGTCTGGTTTTACTGGTTCAGGCCGTAAACCCGGACTTCAAAGCGCCGGCGATCGTTGATGCCTACGTGATCTCATCCGGTACCGGCACGCAAAGCGCAGCGATGCAACTGGCTGAAACACTGCGTGATGCGCTGCCTGAGCTGAAAGTCATGACTAACTACGGTGGCGGCAACTTTAAGAAACAGTTTGCCCGTGCTGATAAATGGGGTGCGCGTGTGGCCCTGGTATTAGGCGAAACTGAAGTCGCTAACCAGCAGATCGTCGTTAAAGATCTGCAGAGTGGAACGCAAGAAACGCTGGCGCAAAGCGAAATCGTCGCGCGCCTGGCTTCGATGTTGGGTTAAGGAGAAGGACACTGTGGAAGTCTATACCACTGAGAATGAACAGGTTGATGCTGTACGTCGCTTCTTTGCGGAAAACGGTAAAGCGCTGGCCATTGGCGTTGTTCTGGGTATTGCAGCCCTTGGCGGCTGGCGTTTCTGGCAGAGCCATCAGGACTCAGCCCTGACGGAAGCCTCTGCGTCTTTCCAGCAAGCGAATCAGTTGCTGACCAGCAATAACGCGAAAGGCGTAGCTGATCTCGAAAAATTTGCGCAGAGCAATGACAATAATTACGGCGTATTTGCCGCCCTGCAACTGGCTGATCATTTTGTCGAAACCCGTGATTTCGCCAATGCTGAAAAGCAATTAGCGCAGGCGCAAGGTCAGGCCAAAGAAGATAATTTACGTTCGCTGGTGAACTTACGTCTGGCGCGTGTCCAGATGCAGCAAGGCAAATTTGATGATGCACTCAAAACGTTAGACGGCGTGAAGGGTGAAGGCTGGACGGCTATGCAGCAAGGCATCCGTGGTGATGTTCTGCTTGCCAAAGGTGATGCAAAAGGTGCGCGCGAAGCCTACAGCAAAGGAATTGATTCTAAACCCTCTCAAACGCTGCAAACCATGCTGCGTATGAAATTGAACAACTTAGCCAGCTAAGGGGAACCCCGATGCAATTGCGTAAAACACTCTTGGTAGGATGGGTTTCTGTTGCCCTGCTAAGTGGCTGTTCATTGTTTAACAGCGAAGAAGACGTGGTCAAAATGTCTCCGCTGCCAAAAGTTGAGAACCAATTTACTCCGACGCAAGTGTGGAGCAAATCCGTAGGCGATGGCATTGGCGAATTCTATTCCAATCTGCGTCCGGCCTGGCAGGACAGCACTATTTTTGCCGCTGATCGTTTTGGTCTGGTTAAAGCACTTGACGCTGACAGTGGTAAAGAAAAATGGAGCGTGAATCTGTCTGAAAAGACCGGCTTCCTCTCCCGCAATATTTCAGCACAGCTTTCAGGCGGCCTGACAGTTTCAGGTGATCACGTTTACGTGGGCAGTGAAAAAGCGATCGTTTATGCATTGAACACAACTGATGGTAAAATCGCCTGGCAGACCAAAGTGGCGGGTGAAGCATTGTCCCGTCCTGTTGTCAGTGATGGTCTGGTTCTGGTTCACACCGGCAACGGTATGTTGCAGGGGCTGAACGAATCCGACGGTACCATTCAATGGACCGCTAACCTCGATATGCCAACACTTTCTCTGCGTGGCGAATCAGCGCCTGCGGTGGCCTTTGGTGCGGCAATCGTCGGTGGTGATAATGGTCGCGTCAGTGCCGTGCTGATGAAAGAAGGTCAGCTGATCTGGCAACAACGTATTTCTCAGACCACCGGTACGACTGAAATCGACCGTCTGAGCGATGTGGACACCACGCCGGTTATTGTTGATGGCGTGATTTATACGCTGGCATACAATGGCAATCTGGTGGCGATGGATCTGCGTTCTGGTCAGATTATGTGGAAGCGTGATGTCGGTTCTGTGAATGACATCATCGTCGACGCAGGCCATATTTATATGGTTGATCAGGATGACCGCGTGATGGCGCTTGATACTCAGGGTGGTGTCAGCGTATGGCGTCAAAGTGAATTGCTGCACCGTAACCTGACGGCACCTGTGCTGTATAATGGTTATATTGTGGTCGGCGATTCCGAGGGCTATCTGCACTGGATCAACACCACTGATGGCCGCTTTGTTGCTCAGCAGAAAGTCGACAGTGACGGCTTCCTGAGCGCGCCGATTGTGGCAAGCGACAAGCTGGTTGTACAAGCGAAAGGTGGCGAAGTTTACTCCTTCACCCGCTAATACCGCGACCGGCATCGGGCTCTGAGATCGGATGATCCCGGGCTTTAAAACGGCTCCTGAATGGCTCAGGGGCCGTTTCGTATTATAAAATATGCGTAATCACGGCTGATGAATCAGGCCGTAACAGTTTGAATTATAGTGGTTTGCATTGAGATTTCGCAGGCCAGCTATTTGCGTTTAGCACCATATATACTATGCATCATAAAAACATTGAGGCTTCAAAATGATACCTGTCGTTGCGCTTGTTGGGCGCCCGAATGTGGGTAAATCCACTTTATTTAACCGTTTAACCAAGACGCGTGATGCGCTGGTTGCGGATTTCCCGGGGCTTACGCGTGACCGCAAGTATGGTCGTGCCGAAATTGAGGGTAATGAATTCATCATCGTAGATACCGGCGGTATTGACGGTACGGAAGACGGCGTTGAAACCCGCATGGCAGGGCAGTCTCTGCTGGCTATCGAAGAAGCGGATATCGTGCTGTTTATGGTCGATGCCCGTGCAGGCCTGATGCCTGCCGATCAGGGCATTGCCCAACATCTTCGCAGCCGTGAAAAAGCGACCTTCCTGGTCGCGAACAAAACCGACGGCCTGGATCCGGACAGCGCAACCGGTGATTTTTATTCACTCGGTTTAGGCGAGGTGTATGCTATCGCGGCTTCACATGGCCGTGGCGTCACCCAGCTGATTGAACATGTGCTGATCCCGTTCGTGGGTGAAAAGCCGGAAGAAGTGGAACTGACCGAAGAAGAGGCCAACGCGGCGTACTGGGCCGAACAGGAAGCCACCGGTGATGAAATCCCTGAGGACGAAGAAGATGATTTCGATCCGCAGTCTCTGCCCATCAAACTGGCGATTGTCGGGCGTCCCAACGTAGGTAAATCCACACTGACTAACCGTATTCTGGGTGAAGAACGCGTGGTGGTTTATGACATGCCAGGCACCACCCGCGACAGTATTTACATCCCGATGAACCGCGACGACCGTGAATATGTTCTGATCGACACTGCCGGTGTACGTAAGCGCGGGAAAGTCACTGAAACTGTAGAGAAATTTTCAGTAATCAAAACCCTGCAGGCGATTGAAGATGCCAATGTGGTGATGTTGGTTATTGATGCCCGCGAAGGCATTTCTGATCAGGATCTCTCGCTGTTAGGCTTTATCCTCAATAGCGGGCGCTCACTGGTTATTGTGGTCAACAAGTGGGATGGCATGAGCGAAGAAGCGCGTGCTCAGGTTAAAGATCAGCTGGATCTGCGCCTTGGCTTCGTTGATTTCGCCCGCATTCACTTTATCTCTGCCCTGCACGGCAGCGGCGTCGGTAACCTTTTCGAGTCTGTGAATGAGGCGTACACCTGCGCGACCACGCGTGTGAGCACTTCCTTACTGACCCGTATCATGCAAATGGCGGCTGACGATCATCAGCCACCGCTGGTGAATGGTCGCCGCGTGAAGCTCAAATATGCTCATGCCGGGGGGTATAACCCGCCAATCGTGGTGATCCACGGTAATCAGGTGAAAGACCTGGCCGATTCCTATAAACGCTATCTGATGAACTATTTCCGTCGTTCACTGAAAGTGATGGGTACGCCAATCCGTATTCAGTTCAAAGAGGGTGAGAACCCGTTTGAAGGCAAGCGTAATACGCTGACACCAAATCAGCTGCGCAAACGTAAGCGCCTGATGTCACACCTGAAAAAAAGTAAATAATCTGCAGGCGGGGCGCATAGAATGTGCCCCTTTTTTTTCGTCTTCGTTTCCCTGCAAGGAGCTGGCTGGATGTTCTGGCAGACCTGGAGTTTTGCATTTGGTGTTACGGTCCCAAACCTACTGATCTTGTTGCTGGGCATGGTGCTGCGCCGCACCGGCCTGATGGACGACAGCTTCAACGAGAAAGCCAGCCGGCTGGTGTTTAATATCGCCTTACCCTGCCTGCTGTTTTTCAGCGTAGCACAAGGGCATGATTCCTCAGGCTCAAACCTGCCGCTCGCCCTTTACGGGGGAATCGGTACCGTAGTTTCTTATCTGTTGCTGGAACTGGTGGCGATAAAACTGGTGAAAGACCCGCGTGAGCGCGGCATTTTTGTGCAGGGAGGCTTCCGGGCAAATACTGGTATCGCGGGGCTGGCTTATGCATCACTGGCCTTTGGCAGTGAAGGGATTGCGCTGGGCTCGATGTATCTGGCTGTGACGGTTATTTTGTTCAACGTCCTGTCGGTGATTACATTAACCCGCAGCCTGAAAGGCGGGCAGGGGAAAAGCATCGGGATGAAGCCTATCTTGCGCGGCATTATCACCAATCCGCTGATTATTGGTCTGGTCCTCGGGCTGGCGTTTAAGCACAGCCATTTACCTATGCCGGCGACCATTGCCAGCACCGGTGACTTTATTTCAGGTATGGCGCTGCCGCTGGCCATGTTATGCGCCGGTGCCAGCCTTGACTGGCAGGCGATGTTCCGCAGTTCTAACGTGGCAGCCTGGTCTTCTGCGTCACGTGTCATATTTGTGCCCGCGCTGATGACCCTCGGGGCAGGGTTGTTTGGCTTTCGCGGCGCGGCGCTCGGCGTTATATTTCTTTTTTCCTGTACACCGACCGCAGCGGGCAGCTACGTGATGACCCGCGCGATGGGCGGCAATGCGACACTGGCAGCTAATATTATTGCTGTCACCACGCTCGGATCATTTTTCACTACCGCACTGGGTCTGTATTTACTGCGGACGCTGGGTGTTATTTAGAAGGGAAAGACGATGGATGCACTTTGTCCGGTTTGCGGCCAGCCGATGAGCTGGGTAAGCGGTCACTTTCATTGTGACGCTGACCATGGCGACTTTACGCAAATCGCATTATGCCCGGATTGCCAGCAGCCGTTGCAGGCGCTTAAAGCCTGCGGAGCGGTAGATTACTTCTGCCAAAACGGGCACGGGATGATTTCTAAAAAACGGATACAGTTTACGTATTCGCCTTATTCGGAAGAGTGATCGTCAGGGGGAGCCTCTTTCCATAGGTTCACCAGTTCCTCGGGCGCTTCGGTTTCAGGAATAATGACAACCAGACTGGCTGAATGCTCTGCCGATGCATAATAAATCTCCAGCCGGAAATAACGCTGGTCTCCATGACCGGCGTTTTCTTTTTCCTGAGCATGGGGCAGTGCCTGATTGATGAGCTGGCAGATTTCCCGCCGCTTATCATCGCTCATGCCTGAAAGTTCAACCCGTCGCGGCCCGCTGAGTTTGGGGATAAACGCGATACCGCCTTCGCGGTAAATTTCAATCACCGCATTACTTTCCAGCGAATCTAAAGGTTTCATTTACATCACTCCGACCTGCTCCCAGGCTTCACGAACCGCTTGTGCAACGGAGGCGTCAAATCGTTTTTCCGCATGCTGAATAGTCAGTTGGGCGAAGGTGGCAAAGTCTGCATTTTTGGGCAGGGATTTATCACAGACCGTGTCATACCAGACGTAACCTGCACGTTCCCATGCATTCCCGCCCAGTTTAGTCGCCGCCAGATAAAATGCCCGGTTAGGTATGCCTGAGTTAATATGCACACCGCCGTTATCGTCGCGGGTATTCACATAACCGCTCATGTCCGCCGGTTGCGGATCTTTACCCAGCAGCGGATCATCGTAAGCAGTGCCGGGATGAGACATTGAGCGCAGGCCGGTCCCCTGAATGCCTTTTGCCAGCAATCCTTCACCAATAATCCAGTCGGCTTTATCAGCGGTTTGTTTCAGGTGGAATTGTTTCACCAGCGAGCCAAACACATCCGAGAGTGATTCATTCAGCGCGCCCGACTGGCCGTTATATTCCAGACCGGCTTCCGTTTCGGTAACACCATGGGAAAGCTCATGCCCGACAACGTCGATAGCAATCGTAAAGCGGTTAAAGATTTCGCCATCACCGTCACCAAATACCATCTGCTGTCCGTTCCAGAAAGCGTTTTGATAGCCTTTGTCATAATGCACGGTGCCGAGCAGTGCCAGACCTTTATTGTCGAGGGAATTACGCTGATACGCCTGCCAGAAGAAATCATACGTCACGCCCAGATAATCATAGGCTTCATCCACCGCCACATCGCCGTTACTGGCCTGGCCTTCCTTGCGCACAGATTCGCCCGGCAGCCGGGTGGTATTTTTGGCGTCATAAATATCGCGTTCTACCTGACCCGCTTTGGCTGTCACGATCTTCTGCGGTTTGGCGTAAGTCTGTGCCATTAACGTATTCACATGTACCAGGGTTTGTTTGGCACATCTGCGCTGGGGTTCTGAACCGTGTTCGATAATACGGTTAAGTATGTAAGGCGGGATAACGCTGTGGTAACGCTTTGCTGAACTGTGATTCATCGTGAATCTCCTTATCAAGAGTCACCCGAAGGTGAAAACAAGGTGTTCTGACTGCCTGATACTGAAAGCTGGTTAATGAATAGCCGTCACCGTCAGTATAGGACTGCTGAGCGCCAGGTCCGTTAAAGATGAGATTTATCTGTCCGGCTGCGGGTCATACAACGTATGCGGATGACAGGTCACGGCGCGTCCGCTGGCTTTTCTGACAGATTCACGCACCACCAGTTTTCCCTGCAACAGCTGCGTGGTATAAGGCGCATCGGGGCGCATCATGCGCCTTTGTAATAAGGAGATCGCTTCGGCACCGAGTTCATCGCGCGGCACATGCACCGCGGTCAACGGCACGTCATGAATTTCTGCCAGATTGAACCCGTCAGTACTGATAACGCTGATATCACCCGGCACGGAAAAACCGCGCTTTGCCAGCGCAGCAACCACACCGGATGCCATAAAATCCCCGCCGGCCAGGATGGCTGTCGGCAGCGGCTGGCCGGGCGGCAAGGCATCCAGAAATTCCAGCAGCGCCTGTTCGCTTTCCTGCGCCCCAAAACCTGACGTATTGAGCAAATGGTGGCGGTCACTGAAAACCTGATGATGGCGCGTGAATGCCTGTTTAATACCGGTGAGCCGCAGTTCCATGGTATGACGACGCAGGCATTGCACGGTCACGATATGAGTGTGGCCCTGAGAAAAAAGGTAGTCGCAGGCAAAATCGCCCATCGTCAGATGATCAGGACTGACGCTGTCATGGCGCATATGCCGGTCATGGCAGTTGATCAGTACACATGGTTTGCCCATGTCGGCCGCAAGCTGATGAATATGCGAATCGTCGATGCCGACCAGCAAGACGGCTTCGGTCTGCGGATCGGTCATTTTGGCAATGAACAGCGCGGCGTCGGCGTTTTCTTCTTCTATCGCGCAGTAGCGGACACGTACTTCGTGACGGGCGGTGGCAGCCAGAATGCCCTGGATCACCTTGTAGTAAAAAATATCGCTGCGCACATCAAAGGCCCGGGCCGGGGCGAAAATTAAAATATTGTTCAGCATCAGCCTGCCGGTCGAAAGGCCGTCGAAAACGCCCTGCGCCCTGGCACATTCCAGTACGCTGTCGCGCGCCTTGCTGCTGGTATTATTTTTTCCGGCTAAAACCCGTGAAACGGTACTGATCGACAATCCGGTCTGGTCGGCAATTTGCTGGATATTTAACTTTCCTTTCAAACTGTGATCTCCTTCAAAATGGCCCATGCAAAAATTTTCATATCTGAAGCTGTGATTCCCGTGAGCTTTTATCCTCCCTGAATTCCTTATGCAGTTATAGCGTGAAAGCTTTTGCAAAAAATCACGTTTCCCTCACAGAACCGGCTGCCTACTCTGCAGATGTACCTCACATAACACATCATCTGCGGCCAGGCCGACGGGTGGGAGAACCGATATGACAATTCAAATAAACACCGGGACAGCGGCGGTTGCAGGACGCCGAAAAATAAAAGCTTTACGCTGGTGGATGCTGGCGCTGTTCCTGCTCGGCGTGACAGTGAACTACGTCACCCGAAATTCTCTGGGATTACTGGCGGCTGAACTGAAAACCAGCCTGAACATGACCACCGAACAATATTCTTACATCGTCGCGGCATTTCAGGCGGCGTACACCCTTTTTCAGCCATTGTGCGGCTGGCTGATTGATGTGATCGGCCTGAAGCTGGGCTTCCTGATTTGCGCCTCAGTCTGGGCGGTGGTGTGTATGCTGCACGCCGGTGCGGGCAGTTGGATCCAACTGGCGGTTCTGCGCTTCTTTATGGGGAGTGCGGAAGCTGCGGCGACGCCTGCTAATGCCAAAGCCATTTCCGACTGGTTCCCGCGTAAAGAGCGTCCGGTCGCCGCCGGTTGGGCCGGCGTCGGCTTCTCGATTGGTGCCATGCTGGCACCGCCGATTATTCTGGTTGCACATATCTCGTTCGGCTGGCGTGGTGCATTCCTGTTCTGTGGCATCCTGTCGATGTTATGGGTGTTGTTGTGGTGGAAGTTCTACCATTCACCCGAAACGCATCCGAACCTCAGTAAAGATGAACTGGCGCTGATCCGCTCCGATAACGAACCACAGCAGACGCGTCTGCCGTTTATTAAATCACTGAAAATAGTCTGCAAAAACAAGAAATTCTACGGTATTGCTATCCCGGCATTTCTGGCGGAACCGGCTTGGGCGGTGTTCAGTTTCTGGGTACCTCTGTATCTGGCTAATGAACGCGGGATGGATTTAAAACATATCGTGATGTTCGCGTGGCTGCCGTTTCTCGCCGCCGACCTCGGCAGTATTGCCAGCGGATATCTCACTACGCTGTACCGCAAAGTCTTTGGCTGCACCCGCATTAATTCCATCGTCGCCAGCTCCGTCACCGGTGCATTTATGATGCTGTCCCTGGCGCTGGTGGCGGTCACGCAAAGCCCGTACGCCGCCATTGCGCTGATCTCCATCGGCGGCTTCGGCCATCAGGTTATTTCCTGCATGTTGAGCGCAGTGGTGGTAGAAACATTCGATAAAAGCCAGGTGGCAACCGTCAACGGTATGCGCGGTTCTTCGGCGTGGATCGCCAGCTTTCTGTTTTCACTGCTGATCGGCGCGGTTGCCGACAAAATGGGTTTCAATCCGCTGTTTATCGCGATGGGTTTCTTTGATTTGATCGGCGCAGTTTTCCTGATTGCCCTGATCGCTGAACGCCGCAATCCGGCAAAAAGGGAGGGAGTATGAAGACGTTAAAACACTGGGAGCTGGCCGGGCAGGACGATGCAGGTGTGGATCTGCGTGTTGATGGCCAGCATCTGTTTTCTCTGCGGGTGCTGGAACAGGGGCTGATTCGCATATTCATCCGGCGTAACGGCGCGTTGGCGCTGGATCGTACCTGGAGCATCGCACCACAAAATGATGTGCCGTGGGAAGGGCGCAACCGCCTGAGCAACGATGGTTTTTCGTTGCCGGGTTATCAGCTCGTACAGGACGAAGAACGCCTGATATTGACCACTGAGGCGCTGCGCGTCACGGTGCATCAGCCGCTATGGCTGGAGTGGGAGTATAAAAATGAGGCCGGTGTCTGGTTGCCGCTGGTGAAAGATCGTAAAACCGGCGCCTATATGCTTGGGGTGAAAAACGACGCGTCGGCACACTATCAGCTGCGCGAGGCGCAGGATGGCGTGTACGGGCTTGGCGAAAAAGCCGGTGACCTCAACCGCAGCGGCCGTCGTTTTGAAATGCGCAATCTTGATGCCATGGGCTACAACGCCGCCAGCACCGATCCGCTGTATAAGCATATTCCGTTTACCCTGACACGGCGCAATAATGTCAGCTTTGGCGTTTTTTACGACAATCTCAGCAATGTATGGCTTGATCTCGGCAATGAACTGGATAATTACCATCTGCCTTATCGTCGTTTCAGTGCGGAAGCGGGCGATCTGGATTACTACCTGTTTGTCGGCCCGACATCTCTCGACGTGACCAAAAAACTGGTGCGCCTGACCGGTAAAACCACCTTTGGCCCGAAATGGAGTCTCGGTTACAGCGGCTCGACCATGTATTACACCGATGCGCCGGATGCCCAGCAACAGCTGATGAAGTTCATCACGTTGTGCCAGCAGCACGAGATCCCCTGTGACTCCTTCCAGCTTTCATCGGGTTACACCTCGATTGGCAATAAGCGTTACGTCTTTAACTGGAATTACGACAAAGTACCGCAGCCGGAAGTGATGTCGAAAGCGTTTCTCGACGCCGGTATTCGTCTGGCGGCCAATATTAAACCTTGCCTGTTGCAGGATCACCCGCAATACGAACAGGTTGCCGGGCAGGGGTTGTTTATCCGCGACAGCGAAAACGATCAGCCGGAGCGTTCTGTTTTCTGGGATGACGAAGGGTCGCATCTCGACTTCACTCATCCTGGTGCCGTGTGCTGGTGGCAGAAAGGTGTGACGCAGCAGTTACTTGAAAAGGGCATCGGTTCGACCTGGAACGATAATAACGAATATGAAGTCTGGGACAGTGATGCCCGTTGCTACGGTTTCGGCAAGGCTATTGCTATTAAACACATTCGTCCGGTGATGCCGCTGCTCATGATGCGTGCGTCTTTTGAAGCACAGCAGAAATTTGCGCCGGAAACCCGCCCTTACCTGATTTCCCGTTCCGGCTGTTCCGGCATGCAGCGCTATGTGCAGACGTGGAGTGGCGATAACCGCACCAGCTGGCAAACGCTGCGTTACAACACCCGTATGGGGATTGGCATGAGTTTGTCCGGTTTGTATAACGTCGGGCACGATGTGGGCGGATTTTCGGGTGATAAGCCGGATGCGGAACTGTTTGTTCGCTGGGTGCAAAACGGCGTCATGCATCCGCGTTTCACCATTCATTCCTGGAATGATGATCACACCGTAAATGAGCCGTGGATGTATCCGCAGGTGACGCCGCTTATCCGCGATGCCATCCGTCTGCGTTATCGCCTTCTGCCGTATTTCTATACATTGCTGTGGCAGGCTCACGCGGATGACGAGCCGATGCTGCGCCCGACATTCCTCGATCATGAGCATGATAAAAATACCTTCGCAGAAACCGATGATTTCCTGATAGGCCGCGATTTGCTGGTCGCCAGTGTGGTTGATGAAGGACAGCGTGAACGCCAGATTTATCTGCCGGATAACGGCAATGGCTGGCGCGATTTTTATACTGGCGAATGGTTTGCGGGCGGGCAGACAATCACGCTGGATGCGCCGCTGGATCGTTTGCCGCTGCTGGTGCGCGCCGGTGCTGCATTGCCACAATCCCGCCGTCTGGCACATGTGGATGCCAGCAGAGATACGCTGCGTGAATTACATGTGTATCCGGCACCGGGTCAGGCGACCTCGTCAGGCATGCTGTTTGAAGATGACGGCGAAAGCCATCGCTGGGAGCAGAATCATGCGCTGTGGCTGAACTGGGATATCGTCAGTGACAATCAGCGAATCGACATCACGCTGACGCAGCGCGGTGATTTCAAACCGGCGTGGAAAACCCTGGATATCGTGCTGCCGCAAGGCGAAGCGCGTGAAGTGTGGGTCAATGGTGTGAAGACAAATAGCTATAATCTGTAAGCTTTTCAATCTCCTCCCTGCAAAAGGGAGGCGGCAGATGGGTTTTTAGCGTCTCCCCCTGCGACGGGGGAGGCCGGGAGAAGGTTTTAAACTCAACTCCGGGCTAAACCGCACGTTTCCGCGCTTTCTTTTCCACCACAACCGATTTCACTTCACTTTCAATCCAGCCATCGGCCAGACGGGTTTTCAGCGTATCGCCCGGTGCTGTTTGTGTGGTTTTCTTCAGCAATGCGCCCTGTGGTGTGGTGGTCACACTGTAGCCACGTGCCAGGGTCGCCAGCGGGCTGACGCCTTCCAGTTGCGTACAGGCAGTGCCGAAACGCTGACGGCTTTCCGCCAGTTGTGAAGACATCGCCTGTTGCAGCCGGTACTGAAGTTGCTGAACCCGTTGCTGGGCACGGTGAATGCGCGGTTGCGGTTGCTGTTGCGTCAGGCGCTGCTGTAAACGGTCGGTGCGACGCAGCATCTGACGCAACTGGTTTTGCATGGCTTCATCGAGACGACGGCGCAGCCTGAACAGCGCCGTCTGCTGGCGGGCCAGACGTAAATGCGGGTGCTGCTGTTGCAGACGGTGATTCAGGCGCGTGAAGCGCTGCGTCAGTTGGGCGAGATAATAATCCATCGCCATTTCGAGACGCTGCTGCTGCGACTGGATCTGGCGCAGCAATTCCAGCTGATTCCGGCTGATCAGTTCGGCGGCGGCAGACGGTGTCGGCGCGCGTAAATCCGCAACAAAATCGGCAATGGTGACGTCGGTTTCATGGCCAACGGCGCTGACGATGGGAATGCGGCTGGCGAAAATCGCCCGTGCCACGCGCTCATCGTTAAAGCTCCATAAATCTTCCAGCGAACCGCCACCGCGTCCGACAATCAGCACATCCACTTCCTCGCGGGCGTTAGCCAGTTGAATGGCGCGGACGATTTGCGCCGGGGCATCGGCACCCTGAACGGCGGTCGGATAAATAATGACGGGTAACGACGGGTCGCGACGCTTTAAGACATTTAAGACGTCGTGCAATGCGGCACCGCTGGCGGAGGTGATCACACCGACGCATTTGGCCGGGGAGGGCAGCGGTTGTTTATACTGCGCATCAAACAAACCTTCGGTGGCCAGTTGCTGTTTCAGCAGATCGAATTTTTGCTGCAATAAACCGTCGCCTGCTTCCTGCATACTTTCGGCAATCAGCTGATAATCGCCGCGCGGTTCGTACAACGTGATGGTCGCACGAACCAAAACCTGCTGACCATTTTGCGGACGGAATGTGGTGCGGCGGTTGGTATTACGGAACATGGCACATTTGACCTGAGCGCGGTCATCTTTGAGCGTAAAATACCAGTGGCCAGAGGAAGGCTGTGAGAAGTTTGAGATTTCACCGGAGAGCCAGACCTGACCCATTTCGTTTTCCAGCAACTGTCGGACCGTCTGATTGAGGCGGCTTACGGTAAAAATAGGAGGCGAAGAAGGTAGTGGCATGTGATCCAGATCAAATTCAAATACAGAGACTTAATCGAACGATACTACATGCCCGCAAAAGGTAATCAAGAAGTTTTTGAAATAGTTCTGGTCGAAATGCCTACTCACCTGTATACTCCCGCTGCAATATTTTATCTTTTCCGCATCCACCTTGGTGAGATATTGCCCATGCTACGTATCGCAAAAGAAGCACTAACGTTCGACGACGTTCTCCTTGTTCCAGCCCACTCCACAGTTCTGCCTAACACTGCCGACCTCGGTACTCAACTGACCGCTAAAATCCGTCTGAATATCCCTATGCTGTCCGCAGCGATGGATACCGTGACTGAAGCGAATCTGGCGATTGCTCTTGCACAGGAAGGCGGCCTTGGATTCATTCACAAGAACATGTCTATTGAGCGTCAGGCGGAAGAAGTCCGTCGCGTGAAGAAGCATGAAAGCGGCGTTGTTGCTGACCCTAAAACTGTCACGCCATCGACCACTTTGCGTCAGGTTAAAGAACTCACTGAAATTAACGGTTTTGCCGGTTATCCGGTCGTGACGGAAGAAAACGAACTGGTCGGTATTATTACCGGTCGTGACGTGCGCTTCGTCACCGATCTGGAACAGCCTGTGACCGCCGTCATGACGCCGAAAGAACGTCTGGTGACGGTCAAAGAAGGCGAAGCCCGCGAAGTCGTGCTGCAGAAAATGCACGAAAAACGCGTAGAGAAAGCGCTGGTGGTTGACGCGCAATTCCATCTGCTCGGTATGATCACCGTCAAAGACTTCCAGAAAGCCGAACGTAAACCTAACGCCTGTAAAGATGAGCAGGGCAGCCTGCGCGTCGGTGCTGCGGTTGGCGCGGGTGCGGGCAACGAAGAGCGTATCGATGCGCTGGTGGCTGCCGGTGTTGACGTATTGCTGATTGACTCTTCTCACGGCCATTCCGAAGGCGTGCTGGAACGTATCCGCGCCACCCGCGCAAAATATCCGGATCTGCAAATCATCGGCGGTAACGTCGCGACGGGCGCAGGTGCGCTGGCACTGGCTAAAGCGGGCGTGAGCGCGGTGAAAGTCGGTATCGGCCCTGGCTCCATTTGTACCACCCGTATTGTGACCGGCGTGGGCGTTCCGCAAATTACCGCTGTTTCTGACGCGGTTGAAGCGCTGGAAGGCACCGGTATTCCGGTCATCGCTGACGGCGGTATCCGCTTCTCCGGCGATATCGCGAAAGCCATCGCGGCAGGCGCAAGCTGCGTGATGGTGGGTGGGATGCTGGCAGGTACGGAAGAATCTCCGGGCGAAATCGAGCTGTATCAGGGCCGTTCGTACAAATCCTATCGCGGCATGGGGTCTCTGGGCGCCATGTCCAAAGGCTCTTCTGACCGTTACTTCCAGACGGATAACGCCGCAGACAAACTGGTACCTGAAGGTATCGAAGGTCGCGTAGCGTATAAAGGCCGTCTGAAAGAAATCATCCACCAGCAAATGGGCGGCCTGCGCTCCTGTATGGGGCTGACCGGTTGTGCTACCATCGACGACCTGCGCACCAAGGCTGAGTTTGTCCGCATCAGCGGTGCAGGGATCCAGGAAAGCCACGTGCATGACGTGACCATTACTAAAGAGTCACCGAACTACCGCATGGGTTCTTAATCCCACAGTCGCTGCTGCGCGTCGGCGATCCGGTGTGGGAAGCTGGCTTAAAATGCTCATTTACGTTATGTAAACTGCGCTTTTTCGCCAGCCTCCGCTTTGCCTCACGGGCGCCTGGATCGAGTCACTACAAATTTATATCCAGCCCGTATTTTCCGGGCTGATTAATATTCCGTTTTAACGCTTTTATTGCTTTCTGGAAAACGCCCCCTCATGAGCGAAAATATTCACAAGCACCGTATCCTGATCCTCGATTTCGGCTCCCAGTACACCCAGCTTGTTGCGCGCCGCGTGCGTGAACTGGGTGTCTATTGCGAACTCTGGGCCTGGGACGTAACCGAAGCCCAAATCCGCGAATTCAACCCGAACGGGATCATCCTGTCCGGCGGCCCGGAAAGTACAACCGAGCATGACAGCCCGCGTGCACCAGACTACGTCTTTGAAGCCGGTGTACCGGTTCTGGGCGTTTGCTACGGCATGCAAACCATGGCGATGCAGTTAGGCGGCCATGTTGAAGGTTCTAACGAGCGCGAATTTGGTTATGCGCAGGTGGAAGTTCAGACTGAAAGCGCGCTGATCCGCGACATTCAGGATGCCCTGAGCGAGAACAACAAACCGCTGCTCGATGTCTGGATGAGCCACGGCGATAAAGTAACGGCCATTCCGTCTGATTTCGTGACCGTTGCCAGTACCGAGACGTGCCCGTTTGCCATTATGGCGAACGAAGAAAAGCGCTTCTACGGTGTGCAGTTCCACCCGGAAGTGACGCATACCCGTCAGGGCCTGCGTATGCTCGAACGTTTCATCATGGATATCTGCGAGTGCGAAGCACTGTGGACGCCGGCAAAAATCATTGAAGACGCCGTTGAGCGTCTTCGTGTGCAGATCGGCGACGATCACGTCATCCTCGGTCTGTCCGGCGGTGTTGACTCCTCCGTGACCGCCATGCTGCTGCACCGCGCCATCGGCGACCGTCTGACCTGCGTGTTCGTCGACAACGGTCTGCTGCGTCTGAACGAAGCGGATCAGGTGCTGGAAATGTTCGGTGACCGTTTCGGTCTGAATATTGTTCACGTCGCGGCGGAAGAACGTTTCCTGTCTGCGCTGGCAGGGGTGGATGAGCCGGAAGCCAAACGTAAAATCATCGGCCGCGTCTTTGTTGAAGTATTCGACGAAGAAGCCTGCAAGCAGGATGAAGTGAAATGGCTGGCGCAGGGCACCATTTACCCTGACGTGATTGAGTCTGCGGCCTCTGCCACCGGCAAAGCGCATGTGATCAAATCGCACCACAACGTGGGCGGTCTGCCGAAAGAGATGAAACTGGGTCTGGTTGAGCCGCTGAAAGAGCTGTTCAAAGACGAAGTGCGTAAAATTGGTCTGGAACTCGGCCTGCCATACGACATGCTTTACCGTCACCCGTTCCCGGGGCCGGGGCTGGGCGTTCGCGTACTGGGCGAAGTGAAGAAAGAGTACTGCGACCTGCTGCGCCGCGCCGATGCTATCTTTATCGAAGAGCTGCATAAAGCCGACCTGTATAACAAAGTCAGCCAGGCTTTCACGGTCTTTCTGCCGGTCCGCTCTGTCGGCGTGATGGGCGATGGCCGTAAATACGACTGGGTTGTCTCTCTGCGCGCAGTCGAAACCATCGACTTCATGACCGCGCACTGGGCGCACCTGCCGTATGATTTCCTCGGCCGCTGCTCCAACCGCATCATCAACGAAGTCGACGGCATCTCCCGCGTTGTTTATGACATCTCGGGCAAGCCACCGGCAACGATTGAGTGGGAATGATTTAGCAAAAATAAAGGCTGAACGCCCGTAAAAACGCCAGTGCGATCGTAAGATCCACTGGCGTTTTTTATGCCTGGCATGCTCTCAGGGGATTATTTCAGATGCGCTGCAAACCCGCTTTTCCCCGGCGCAATGTCCGGTTTCAATATCAGTGACGGAATAGCGTAATCGCCGCCATTCTGCTGGCGAAATGAAATTGGCGTGGTGCTTTCTACTGTATCCAGCCGGTGAGCCATCTCCCCGCAAATTTGCGCGTAGCGGGTCTCATCCATGCGTCCGGTGCGGTAGAACACCAGTGGCGGCAGCACGGTAAAGCCCGGATAATGCAGCATGCCATGGTGGATCGGGAACAACAGGTCGTCGATCGGGCCGTTAATCCCACGCGCGCTGTAATGGGGTTCCCAGCCGCCGGTGGTGACCATCAGCATAGCGCGTTTTCCGGCCATTTTGCCTTCCCCGTAACGGTCGCCCCAGTGCGTGTCGGAATGCTCACCAACACCATAGGCAAATCCATAAGCATAAACACGTTCAACCCAGCCTTTCATAATGGCAGGCATTGAAAACCACCACAGCGGGAACTGGAAAATCACGGTATCCGCCCACTGTAATTTTTCCTGCTCGGCGGCGATGTCATCGCTTTGCGTGCCATTTTTGTAAGCGCGCTGAGAATCCTGCGAAGGGTGAAAAGGCCCCGGCGACGGTTCGGTGTTATCTCCTGCATCCAGCACGGCTTTCCATTGCATGGCATACAAATCCGAAATCTGCACATTGTGCCCGGCGGCCTGCAAATGGCTGACCGCAAAATCTTTCAGCGAGCCGTTCAGCGAGTGTGATTCAGGGTGAGCATAGACGATCAATACATTCATGACGAAACCTCCGTTAATGGGATAAAGGCAGAGTAGGTTGTCGTCAGGTATAGTTGAAATGAATTGATCATATAGCAGGTATAGCGATGAGTAATTTCGGTCGTCTGGATCTCAATTTGTTGCTGACGCTGGATGTTTTGCTGGCTGAACAAAATGTCACGCGAACTGCGCAGCGCCGTAACCTTTCGCAACCTTCGGTCAGCGTTCAGCTCGCTAAGTTGCGTCAATTTTTTGATGATCCGTTGCTGCTGCCGGGGCCGCGGGGAATGCGTCCGACGGCGCGTGCGGACGAATTGCGGGAACCGCTGCGGCAGGCCCTTGCCGCGCTGGAAAATGCGATCATTGCCGGAGAGGTTTTTGACCCGTCAAAGGCGAACCCTACCTGGACTCTGGGTGCCGCGGATTACGGCGAATCCACTATCGTTTTACCGGCCTTACGGGCATTGCGTATGGCCGCACCTTCCGCGCGGCTGTCTATTTTTGAAACATCACCTGCGCGGATTATCCACAAAATGGAGCAGGGTGAACTGGACCTGGCGTTTCATACCTCTGATGCGGTAATAAACGGGCTGCACAGCAGATTCCTGTTTGCCGAGCGCTATGTGCTGGTCAGCCGGAAAGGGCATCCGTCCGTCAACGGGCCGGTGACGCTGACAGAGTTCTGCGGGCTGGAGCATGTGATGGTTTCACCCGACGGCGGCGGATTTTATGGGTATACCGACACCGCGCTGGCGGCGGCGGGTTTAACGCGGCGTGTGGTCTTGTCAGTACCGCATTTCCTGTTTGTGCTTCAGGTGCTGATGACCACGGATCTGGTGGCGATGTTGCCCGAACGTTTAGTGCGGGGAAATCCTGCTTTGCAGATAACCGAAGCCCCGCTTGATGTACCGGGTTTTGACATGTTTATGGTGTGGCATGAACGTGCGCACCGTGACCCGGCACATCAGTGGTTACGGGAATTTATCGCTGATTCAGTCTGAAGGTTTATCATTCCCGGTAAACAAAAAAGGCAGCCCTCTGGCTGCCCTCATTGTTATGCTGTTTCGGGAGTTATTCTTTGAACAGCTTGGTATCGTTCGCCAGGCTGTCTACTACAACTTTTAAATCGTTAGCAGTGACTTTCTGAGTATCGTTGGCAACCTGCTTACCGAAGCCTTTACGCACGACTTTAATCACCGGTTTGCCGGTGCTGGCATCGATCAGCTCACCTTCAAAGTAAACTTCAGTATCACGCGTACGATGGCCTGTGGCGGTTTCAGTACCCGCAATAACCAGCGCGACCGGGATGACTTCATAGAACTGCAAACCCTCTGCCGAGGTGTTCACACCGGTGATCGCACCTTTGAAAATCAGTGTGCGCGGCCCTGCGTGATCTGTCAGTGGCATGCGCTCTGCCAGTGCCGGTTTCATGCGGCTGTTGGCGTAATCCAGCACCCCCTGCAAGGTAGCTTTGTCGATTTGTTCCGTTGGCTGAGGTTCCGGATAGAATTTAATCGGTTCGTATTTGATATAAGAATAATTGGCTTTTTTGAAAGCAGGATCTATCCAGCGCAGCACCGGATTACCTGATGCAGTTTTGACTTCCTTCAGACCGGAATAATCACCTAAAAAACCGGAGTATTTTTCTGTCTGGGTAATATGGCTGGTACAACCGGCCAGGAACAGCGCACCGGTCACTGCAGCAATCTGCATCAGTTTCATTGTTTTCATTCATACCCTCGAAATTTTTAAGGAAGCCATCGTATGTATAGCACTGCTGCGGAATTTAACCTCTTAACGACAAAGAAAAAATGATATTCGTCAGAACCACGAAAATAAGGTTTTTCGGGGTAATCATTTTCTTCTCAATTATTTCTTTGGTGAATGAAATAAATAGTATTCACCTTTTGGGCTGTCCCCCGCAGAGATGATGGTCCAGCCTTTTGACAGATAAAAAGCGACGGCATTTTTACTCTTGGCTAAACATTTCAGCGATCCCTGACGGGTAAAGGTTTCTTCAGCAGCGTGAAGCAATGCCGAACCTGCACCGGTTCCCTGATACTGCGGATCAACAAACAGGTTATGCAAAAAATTTTCCTGAGTGAAAATTGAGGCGAATCCCAGTAAATGTCCGTCACGTTCTGCGACCAGTATTGTCTCGCCGAGCACTGCCCGGTCAAAATCTTCCAGCTGAAAATCGTCTTCCAGCCATGTCCAGGTGTGCTTGCGCGAGGCCAGATAGAGCGTACGTAAAAACGGGCGGTCTGCTTCTTGATAAGGGCGTACAGTCATTGTTGAGGGCAAGCATTGACTCCTGAGGAAGTTTTTCATCAACGTATGTTATTCAGGTCTGTGCCCAGATACTGCCAGTGAAGCGGAATGAGTTCAATAAGCTTCACTGATTGGTTTTTTAACGCATTTGCTGATTGATCTTCTGACCTCCGCCGCCAATAATGCTCCCTTGACTCGGGGTGCCCGCTGCAAAGCAGGGCTGAGATTTTACCCGTATTACCTGATCTGGATTATGCCAGCGTAGGGAAGTCAGGTATCTCTCCTGATACCGCCTTCTTGAGCGCCGGTAGGGAGACTTATGAATACCCGACCTACCTACATTCCCGGCGCTTTAGCCGCCACTTCTCTGAAACAACTTCGCTTTGCTGCGCCGCTGGTTCACTGCCTGACCAATGACGTGGTGCAATCTTTTACCGCCAACGTCCTGCTGGCGCTGGGCGCGTCTCCTGCGATGGTGGTTGATCCCGCCGAAGCGGCACAATTTAGTGCCATCGCCGATGCCCTGCTGGTCAATGTCGGTACGCTGACACATCCCCATGCGCAGGCAATGCTGGCAGCCATTCAGGCAGGCAGTCAGGCCGGAAAGCCCTGGGTGCTGGATCCGGTTGCCGTCGGCGGCCTGAACTGGCGTACAGAATTCTGTCGTGAACTCATCACACTTAAACCCGCAGCAATCCGCGGCAATGCCTCCGAAATCCTGGCCCTCAGCGGCGTCAGTGCGTCCGGGCGCGGCGTTGACAGCGGCGATGATTCCTTTTCTGCTTTACCTGCCGCACAGCAACTGGCGCGTGAGACCGGCGCAGTCGTGGCTGTCACCGGTGAAACCGATTATGTCACCGACGGCCAGCGCAGTTGGGCTGTGGCTGGCGGGCACCCGATGATGACCCGAGTGGTGGGAACAGGATGCGCACTATCCGCAGTAGTAGCCGCCTTTGCGGCTTTGCCGGGCGATCGTCTGGATAACGTGGCCGCCGCCTGCCGGGTGATGTCCTGCGCGGGCGAACGCGCCTGTATGGCCGTGAAAGGGCCGGGCAGTTTCACGCCTGAATTCCTCGATAATCTGTATTTAATGGGCGAAGAATGGCTGAACGGCGAGGCAGACAATGAAACGTATTAATGCACTGACGATTGCAGGCACTGATCCGAGTGGCGGGGCAGGGATCCAGGCGGATTTAAAAACCTTTTCGGCGCTTGGCGCGTACGGTACCAGTGTGATCACCGCGCTGGTAGCCCAAAATACCCGTGGTGTGCAATCGGTCTATAACATTGAGCCAGGGTTTGTTTCAGCACAGCTTGATTCCGTACTGAGCGATGTGCGGATCGACAGTACCAAAATTGGCATGCTGGCAAACAGCCAGATTGTGGAAGCGGTGGCGGAGCGGATCCGGCATTATCAGCCACCGTTTGTGGTGCTGGATACCGTGATGCTGGCGAAAAGTGGCGATCCTTTGCTGCTGCCGGAAGCCGTTGATGCGGTGCGCCGTTTGCTGATCCCGCAGGCTTCGATGATTACGCCAAACCTGCCGGAAGCGGCGGCGTTACTGGAATGTGCGGTCGCAGTGAACGAAACCGAAATGCGTGAGCAGGGAGAAGCACTGCTGGCGATGGGATGTGGCGCAGTGCTGATGAAAGGGGGGCATCTGAGCGATGAGGAAAGCCCTGACTGGCTGTTTACACCGGGTTCCCGCGAGCGGTTTACTGCGCCGCGCGTGAATACCCGACATACTCACGGCACAGGTTGTACGCTGTCGGCCGCGCTGGCCGCTTTACGTCCGCGTCATCAACACTGGGCCGGTACTGTGCGTGAAGCCAAAGACTATTTACAGCAGGCGCTGATGCAGGCCGATTCACTTGACGTCGGTCACGGCATCGGGCCGGTACATCATTTCCACCGCTGGTGGTAACCACAGATTATGCGAGGCGCAGGGTTTCACTCAGCGCCTGTTCAGCCTGACGGAATTTCGTCAGTGCCTGTTGCAAATGCACGGCATCAAACGGGTTCAGCGGATAGAATTTTTCTTCTTTACGCGGGCGCAGCATCACGCGAATTTTGTCCGCTGACATCCGTTCAAACAGATAGCTGGCAATATCGTCGTTCTCTTCGTCTTTCCATGACAGCAGCAATGCCGCCTGTTCGCCGTTGCGTCGGCCAATAAACTGCCCGTGCAACCACAGCCCTTCCAGTTCGCCATCTTTTTGCAGTTTTTTACCGCTGAACCATGGCGATTCAGCCAGCGAAACGAGGGATTGCGACGTGATTTCGCCGTGCAACTGGCGCCATTGCGGGCGGTTGTTATCCATCTGCCAGCAGGCCATGCCGAGATAATCGTTCAGTTCACGCCAGTCTTGCTCCAGCTTCTCCCTGAGTTCAGGATCCTGCACATGCATGAACTGTTGCAGGCCGGTCGCCTGTTCGCCCAGCTTGTTATAGGCGATCACGGTCATGGTGCGGGGCTTACGGCGGAACGTGACCCACAGCAGCACTTTGGGGATACGGAAAGTGATGGCCTGAACGGTGAGTTTGTAACGATTGCCACGCGACATCACCAGGCCGCTGGACGTGCCCCGTTTGTCCTGATAATTCCTCACCAGGACCACGCTGTTCTGGCCCATCCAGCCCGTGACGTAATGTTCTTTTTCGCTTTCTGCCACGTCCAGATCCCGGACGATCTGACTGATTTTCTCGTTATCGAGTTGGGAGAGGGAGAGTGACTGATCGGCACTGTAGTAGCTTTTTTTCAGGGTGGCAGCGGCTGGCATAAAAGTATCCACGATATTGGTGTGGTTTACAGCTTACACCAAGTTGTCATACAGATTTCAGGGCTAACCCGCAAAATTTGAACGCCGTCGCAAACTGCTTGTGTTGTACTTCCTCCCTTTACTTACTCGGCATCAAACCAGTCACTGTTTTGTTCGGCAATGGGCGTAATGGTGGAAATCATTTCCTGCAAATGAATACGGATGGCTTTTTCTGCGGCGTCCGGGTCATGCGCTTGCAGTCCGTCAAAAATCGCATAATGCTGTGCAATCAGATTTTCCGGCGGTGACACTTTGCTGAGTGTCAGAAAGCGGACGCGATCCATTGTCGCTTTGATGTGCTCGACGGTTTCCCATGCCAGACGGCAGTCGATAATTTGTGCGATCGTGCGGTGGAACTCATCATCCAGTAGCAGGAATTCCTGCGTTTGCTGACGCTTTGCTGCCAGTGTCTGACGCTCAAGATTATGTCCGAGCAGCGCCAGATCTTTGTCCGTAGCGACCATGGCTGCACGGCGTACCACGGCGGTTTCAACGGCTTCGCGAATGAAACGTCCGTCAGCGACCCGTTTGGAGGAAATTTTCATTACATACGTACCGCGTTGCGGTAAAACCTGAACCAGTCCGGCTTCGGCCAGTTTGATAAAGGCTTCACGAACCGGCTGACGGGACACATTAAAGCGTGTGGAAATCTCTTTCTCCGACAGGAATGCCCCCGGTGCGATGGCACAGGTGACGATGTCCTGACGCAAGGTGCGATAAATCTGCTGATTAACCGGCACATTACTGAGAAATTCAAAGGAGTCTGTCATGGGCAAAAGTTGTCTTTAAAGTCGGAAGACCCCAATACTAACATGAGTTTTCTGATGTTTTTGAGATTGTTAGCGCAAGGTTTTATCAAATTATTGGGAGTTTATATGCTCACGGCAATACAGCTTTTTGTAGGCCGCAGGGGTAATGCCCAGTAGTTTACGAAATACCCGACGAAAATACGCCACGTCGTTAAACCCCGTCAGGCGTGCCACGTCCGCCACATTGCCGGTATTGGCCAGTAGCAGTTTTTCTGCTGCCGCGACCCGTTGTTTATGCAGCGCCTCTGTCAGCGTCATCTGAAAGGTCAGGCGGAAAACCCGCCCGAGATAATCAGCATTACAATGCAGCCGTTCCGCCAGTTCAGAGGCTCCCAGCGGCAGATGGAATTGTGTCGTAATCAGCTGACGGGCTTTATAGGCCAGCGCCACACCGGGGCCGCCCGGTTCAACATTCTCCGGCCAGGTGCGCGAGACTTCTTCTAACAGCAAAATCAGAAACAGATCCAGAGAATTACCGCCGCGTTCCTGTTCATATAAAAATAATCTGAACAGCGTTAGCAGCGTTTCGCGGTCCCTGACTTTACAATGTTGTGGAATATTCAGCTGTAAAGAGGGATTATTTTGCTGTGAATTATTTATTGCTATATCTTTCACAATATCAAAATGCAGCCAGTAAAATTTTAAATCAGCATCAAAGGTGGTGACGCCTTTATGTTCCCTGCCGGGAAATAACAATAGACTTTCTCCTTCGTGTAAATCAAAACGGCTATTTTCTTCCTGTAAAGACAATGAGCCCCGGACAACATAAATTAATTCATGCGAACTGAGTCTCCGGGTCGGATGTGTGCCTATTCCGCGGGAAATGAACAAACCGCCGTTTTGTACTTTCACCGGGATATTGACGGGAAACGTAAGCATTTCAGTCATTTTAAGGCACTCATCAGGCTGGATATACCTGACAGTAGCATAGAGAACATGCATCTCCAGCCAGGTTTAAAGAGGTTTTGATCTGCTTCACAGATTCTGATCGTGAGTCGGAATTGTCCCGTTTAACTACTTTATCCTCCTCTTGTTGGCATGAGGCCATTATGCCAGATTTATGGCGTACCTTATTTAAATCCAGGGCTGACACCCATAATTAGCCTTATTTATTGTGTTCCTACAGCTTATTAATAACGATATAAAAGCGAGGAAAAATAATGCCAACAGATTCAGTTAATACCGGTTCTGCAACGGTAAACGGAGAGAGCAGAATAACTTCTGCCCATGCCAGACTTTCGGTCAGTGAAAAAATCGGTTACGGATTAGGTGATGCCGGTGGCACGATAATGACCTGTCTGATCACCAGTTTTCTGACATTTTTTTATACCGATGTTTTCGGGCTGACGCCTGCTATCGTCGGTACGCTGTTTATTTCCCTGCGGGTGATTGATGCGATTTCCGATCCGCTGATGGGCATACTGGCTGACCGTACGCAAAGTCGCTGGGGACGTTTTCGTCCCTGGCAGTTATGGATTGCGTTACCTGTTGGCGTGATCGGGTTTCTCACCTTTACGGTGCCCGGCCTGAGTGGAGATGCCAAAATTGCCTACGCCTTCTTCACGTACTTCCTGCTTTCCGTGTCGTATACGGCAATCAACGTGCCGTATTGCGCACTGATTAACACCATGACCACCGATCATCGCGAAGTGATGTCTTGTCAGTCGTGGCGCTTTGTCCTGTGCGGTGTAGCGGGCTTTATGGTATCCGTCGGGCTGCCGTGGCTGGTACAGGTGTTGGGTAAAGGCAATGCGGCACTAGGATATCAGCAGGGCGTGGGGTTGCTGTGTGCGGTGGCGGTAGTGATGTTTCTGTGGTGTTTCTTCACCGTGCGCGAACGCCTGCCCCTTGCGTTGCTCGGGCAGTTCAGCGTTAAAGAACACATCCGCGGATTGCTGAAAAACGATCAGTTGTTGCTGGTTTTACTGATGTCTTTCCTGCTGATCAATGTGTTCAATCTGCGCGGCGGCGGCTACATGTATTTCATCACGTATGTGCTGAAAGGCGGGGCAGGCTACGCTTCGCTGTTCTTCGGTATGGTGACACTGGCTTCCATTTTCGGCGCGGTCATCGTCAATCAGCTGACCAAATTCATCGACAGCGTGCGGCTGTATATGCTGACAAATCTGGTACTGGCGGTGTTTTCCCTGATGCTGTGGTTTGTTCCTGCCGGTGAACATCACCAGATATTGTGGCTCGGTATCATCTTTGTACACTGCGTGATCCTCGGGTTCACGTTGCCGCTGCATTTTTCCATCATGGCGTTCGCCGATGATTACGGGCACTGGAAAAACGGTATCCGTTCCTCCGGCATGAACTTTGCCTTCAACCTCTTCTTTATCAAACTGGCCTGGGCATCCAGTGCCGGGATCATCAGCCTGGTCTTCATTCTGGTCTCTTATCAGGCTGGCGCAGAGCACCAGACTGCGGCATCACTCGGCGGGATCACCTTGCTGGAAACCCTGTTACCGGCGGCGATGCATCTGCTGCTGGCGGGAACGCTGATGTTTTGCAAACTCGATAACAAATTGCTGTCGCGGATGTCGCACGATTTAGCTGCAAAAATTTAATTTAACTTTTTCAGGAGGTTGTATGCCGTTTTCTCCGGTAGATTCTTTAGAAGTGCCTTTGCAAAAGGTGAATGTTTCCGATGCATTCTGGCTGGAATATCAGCGTCTGGTGAAAGAGGTGGTGGTGCCGTACCAGTGGAAAGCGCTCAATGATGATGTCGCCGACGCCGAACCAAGCCACGCGATTGAAAATTTCCGTATTGCCGCCGGGCAAAGTGATGGTGAATTCTACGGTATGGTTTTTCAGGACAGTGATGTTGCTAAGTGGCTGGAAGCGGTGGCGTATTTACTGACGAAAACGCCGGATCCCGCGCTGGAGGAAACGGCCGATCAACTGATTGAGCTGATCGGCGCAGTGCAGCAACCTGACGGCTATCTGAATACTTACTTCACCGTCAAAGAGCCGCAACAACGCTGGACTAATCTGGCTGAATGTCACGAACTTTACTGCGCCGGACATCTGATTGAAGCCGGTGTGGCTTATGTGCAGGCCACAGGCAAAACCCGTTTGCTGGAGATTGTCTGCAAGCTGGCTGATCACATCGCACATGTCTTCGGGCCGGGTGAGAAGCAGTTGCATGGCTACCCGGGACATCCGGAAATTGAGCTGGCACTGATGCGTCTGTATGAACAAACCGCCGAAAAGCGTTATCTTGACCTGACCCGTTATTTTGTTGAGCAACGGGGTATACAGCCGCATTTCTACGATATCGAATATGAAAAACGTGGAAAAACATCGCACTGGAATACCTACGGACCGGCGTGGATGGTGAAAGACAAGGCCTACAGCCAGGCGCATGTGCCGGTGGCCTTGCAGACAACGGCTGTCGGCCATGCGGTACGTTTTGTGTATCTGTATGCCGGTGTGGCCCATCTGGCGCGGCTGAGTCAGGATCAGGAAAAACGCGAAGTGTGCCAGCGTGTGTGGGAAAATATGACCCGGCGGCAGATGTACATTACCGGTTCTGTCGGATCGCAAAGCAGCGGTGAAGCTTTTTCTTCCGATTATGATTTACCCAATGACACGGCTTATACCGAAACCTGCGCATCGATTGGCCTGATGATGTTCGCCAACCGTATGTTGCAGATGGATCCTGACAGCCGTTATGCCGACGTGATGGAGCGGGCGCTCTACAACACTGTGCTGGCCGGGATGGCGCTTGATGGCAAACATTTCTTCTATGTCAATCCTCTGGAAGTGCATCCGAAAAGCATTCCGTTCAACCACATTTATGACCATGTAAAACCGGTGCGTCAGCGCTGGTTCGGCTGCGCCTGCTGTCCGCCGAATATTGCGCGTCTGCTGACATCGCTCGGCCACTATATCTATACCCAGCGCCCGGACGGTGTGGATATCAATCTGTATATCGGCAGCGATGTCGAAGCGACAATTGGCGGAAAAGCGTTGCGGCTGAAACAGTCCGGCGGCTACCCGTGGACAGAATGCGTGCTGATTGACGTCGATACCGATCAGCCGCTGGAGGCGACACTGGCATTGCGTTTACCCGACTGGTGTGACAGCCCGCAGGTTTCGCTCGATGGTAATCCGCTGGCGCTGGCCAGCCTGACGCAACATGGATATCTGCGTCTGACCCGGACATGGCAGAAAGGCGATCGGCTTGAAATGATACTGCCGATGCCGGTGATACGGGTGAAAGGCAATGCGCTGTTGCGGCACGTTGCAGGCAAAGTGGCAGTGCAGCGGGGGCCGCTGGTGTATTGCCTTGAGCAGGCTGACAACGGCAGTGAGCTGCATAACATCCGCCTGCCGCATGATGCAACGTTCCGCCTGTTTTCCGGCAGCGGACTGTTCGCCGGTAAAACATTATTGCAGGCTCAGGGCGGGCGCCGGGCATCCGTTCAGGCCAGTCAGCAGCCGCTTTATCACTATAATCCGCCTGTGGAAGACACTGTGCCGCAAACCCTGACCTTTGTACCGTACTTTACCTGGGCGAATCGCGGAGAGGGAGAAATGCGGGTGTGGGTGGACGAATAAAATCGCCATCCTGCAACCTGACTGAATATTGGCTGCGCTCCCCGTTGACGGGGAGCGACATGCACATTCAGACCATCAGCTGTGAGACAGCGTGGAGTCGGGCAGGTGTTTTGGCGGTTTAATCACGAAGAACACCAAAATAGCGCCCAGCGCGGCGACGCCGCCAGCGAGAATAAAGGCACTGTCAAAGCGTCCGGTGTTTTGAACAATGAAACCCGTCACGACCGGGCCGATGATACCCGAGACGCTGCCGACCAGATGAATAAATCCACTGGTGCCGCCGACGCGGGATTTATGCACCACATCCTGGATAATCGCCCAGTAAATCGCACCGGTCGTATACAGGAAGAAAATAGACACTGACATCAGGATGACTGCCGGAACCACGCTGGTGACAATCCCGGCGAGTGCGACACAAACAGCCGCAGCTAACAGGCTGACCACTAATATAATTTTACGCGACAGCAATAAGCGGCCGGTAATATTAAAAATTTTATCAGAAATATAACCACCTAATGCCAGGCCGACAAAACCCACAATCCAGGGAATAACCGTCGTCAGGCTCATCTCTTTAATATTCAGTCCATGTGCCTGTACCAGATAAGCCGGGAACCAGCTGAGGAAGAAAAATAAAATATAGTTGTAGCAGAAGAAGGCAAATGCAGTAACCAGAATAATCGGCTGACGTAAATAATACCCAAGACCATGTGAAGCCTGCGCCATATTCTCTTCTTCACTTAAATGCTCATTCTTCATTTCGTCAACTAAACGCAGTTCTTCCGGTGAAACGCGTTTGCTTTTCAGCGGATTATCCGCAACCGTAAAGAACCACACCACCATCCAGACGATGCCGATACTGGCAATGACCATAAACGCCGGACGCCAGCCGAAGGAAATTGCCAGATACCCGACAATCGGCCCGGCCACTGCGCCACCCAGGGGAGAACCGGCACTGAGCAAGCCCATCGCGGTTGCCGCCTGTTTCTTCGGGAACCAGCCGTTGATCATTTTATTTGCCGAAGCACAAATCGGGCCTTCGGCCATGCCGAATAATACCCGTAAAATCAGCATGGAATAAAAGCCGGTCGCGATAGCGGTCATGCCACAAAATACTGACCATAAGCCGACAGCTAATCCCATCACCAGCGTCGGGCCGAATTTATCCACGGCCAGGCCACCGATAAAGTTAAATATCGCGTAACCAAAGAAGAAACTGCCAAATATCATGCCGAATTGCTCGGGATTAATGGTCAGTTCTTTTTCTATCATAGGCACAGTAATCGACAGCGCAACGCGGTCGAGGTAATTGATCATATAAACCAGAAACAGCAGGAATACGATGATCCAGCGTAGGTTCTTAAACATAGATGCGTGCTCCACTTGTAGGTGTCGTTTTAATAGTGTTGCGTTTTTATAGGTAGAATATGAGGTACGGCAGGCGGGAAGATATTTGAAACCTTCCCGCCTTGTTGCAAAAATTAACGCTAAATCAGAATGTCAGTAAAACCTTGCAGCAGGAACGCTGATCTTTCTCGAACAGCGTTAATGCCGCTTCTACTTCACTGGCGGGCATCCAGTGCGTCACCAGTTTTTCGGGCGCGATTTTTCCCTGCTCCATCCATTCAATAACCTGCGGGAACCGGTGACTGTTCAGGCGTGAAGAAAACAGTGAAATCTCTTTGCTGGTGATACTTTGCTGCGTGACCAGGCTCGGCTCGCCGGAGAAACCCATCATACCGATACGTGCTGCCGGAGACGCCAGCAGAATGGCCTCCTGTAAGATCGCCGGATGGCAGGCAGCATCGACGATAAGTGTCGGGCGTACACCTTCTGCAGCCAGCACATCAGTCACGCTGCGGTCGCTGTTATTGATGATCCAGTCTGCGCCACTTGCCTGCGCCATCTGCAACCGTTCGTCGATACGGTCAGCGACAATGACTTTCTGCACCCCGTAAACCCCTTTCAGCACCTGAATCACCGTCAGTCCCATCGGACCTGCGCCGTATATCAGTGCAGTATCCTGCGGTGTCGGTTTGAGAAATGCCGTGATATTCGCTGCGATAGTAAACGGCTCGACCATGCTGGCGAGTTTGTCCGGGATCACTTCCGGCACCACATAGGCGTTTTTCGCCGGTGCACAGGCGTAATCACTGAAACCGCCATCGCGGTGGACGCCGATAACCTGCAGTTCTGCACAAACATTCGGGCGGCCGATCGAGCACGGGTAGCAATGCCCGCAACTGACTACCGGATCGATCACCACACGTTCGCCGATACGTGCGGTATCGACGCCTTCGCCGGTGCTGTCGATGTGGCCGAAGAACTCATGGCCGATAACCCGCGGGTATTTCGCAAACGGATTGTGGCCGTGATAAATATGCACATCTGAACCACAGATGCCCGCATGACTGACCCGAACTCGTACTTCGCCGGCGGCAGGTACCGGCAAAGCACGTTGCTCGATGACTAATTTTCCAGGTTGCTCAATAACGACGCTGTTCATGTTTCGCTCCCTTACCAGTTCCACAACGTGCCGTCTTCCAGACGGGCCACCGGCAGATACGCCGGCTCGTACGGATATTTCGCCGCCAGTTTTTCGTCAAACTCAATGCCCAGACCCGGTTTTTCGCCCGGATGCATGTAGCCGTTGTCGAACGTCCAGTTATGCGGGAAGACTTCCAGCATTTGCTCGGAATACCCCATATATTCCTGTACGCCGAAATTCGGCACCCACAGGTCGAAATGCAGGGCCGCAGCCATACAAATCGGCGAAAGATCGGAAGGGCCGTGCGAGCCGGTGCGCACCTGATATAACGAGGCGAAATCGGCGATGCGGCGCATACCTGTTATGCCGCCAGCGTGCGTCAGCGTAGTGCGGATATAGTCGATCAGCTGTTCTTCGATAAGCTGCTTGCAATCCCAGATGCTGTTAAACACTTCGCCGACGGCAATTGGTGTCACGGTATGCTGGCGGATCAGGCGGAAGCATTCCTGATTCTCAGCAGGCGTCGGATCCTCCATCCAGAACAGGCGATATTCTTCAATGCTTTTGCCAAAACGCGCCGCTTCGATGGGCGTCAGGCGGTGGTGCATGTCGTGCAGCAGATGTTCATCGAAACCAAATTTATTACGCACGGCTTCGAACAGTTTTGGCGTGAAATCGAGGTATTTTTCCGTTGACCATAACTGCTCTTCCGGCCAGTTGCCTTTCGTCGCCGGTTCGTAGGCCAGACCTTTGCCTTTCGCCATGCCATAAGTGGTTTTCATGCCCGGTACACCGCATTGTGCGCGGATCGCCTTAAAGCCCAGTTCTTTATGTTTGGCGTAATCATCGAGTACTTCATCAACGGAATGACCGGTGGTGTGACAGTAAACCATGACGCCGGTGCGGGATGCGCCGCCGAGCAACTGGTACAACGGCATATTGGCGGCTTTGGCTTTGATGTCCCATAACGCCATGTCCACGGCAGAAATGGCAGACATGGTGACCGGTCCGCGACGCCAGTAAGCGCCTTTATAGAAAAACTGCCAGATGTCTTCGATCTGATGCGCATCGCGGCCGATCAGCTGCGGACACACATGATCTTTCAGATAGGATGCGACCGGTAATTCGCGGCCATTTAGTGTGGCATCACCAATGCCGGTCAGCCCGCTTTCAGTGGTGATTTTCAACGTCACAAAGTTGCGTCCCGGACAGGTGACAAAAACTTCAGCATTCACGATTTTCATCGGTTACGACCTTTTGCAGTAAAAGTAGGATGCATTTTCTTTGGTTATAAATACGCCTTTTGCTAACTACCATACAAGTATGTTTAGCGTTTTTTGCCGGAGAGGATCACACTTTGTGAGGGAAATGTTGCAGGGATTAAAAAGAAAACGCCTGCGGTTAACAGGCGTTATTTGGCAGGAAAAAGCGGAGACTATTCCGCCAGGCGCATAACTTCGTTCCATACCGCTTCATCGACCGGGATGCCCAGACGGCGGTTTTGTTCACGGTTAGATGCAGCGGTCTGGCCCGGATAACGGACATCGCGGCTGTTTTCGGCAGGTTCCGACTGGTTAACGTAGTCTGCGACGCTGTCGGCCATGCGTTCGGTGAATTCGGCACCCCCGAGTTGTGTCGGGTCAAATACCATGAAAATCTGGCTGGCACCGGTGCAACTGCCTTTGCCAATTTTGTCGATCTCATTGGTGGGTGATCCGGCCGATAACAGCGCGGCCATGGCATCCAGCACAATGGCCAGTCCGGAGCCTTTCCAGTAACCCGTCGGTAAAATACGCATAGAGGCTTCGATAGGACCAGGATCGTCTGTGAGATGACCTTCTTTGTCGTAGCCGCCGGGGAAGGGCAGTTTTTCATTTTTCAGCCGCGTGACCTGCAATTTGCCGTAGGAATATTGCGACATTGCCATATCCAGTACGATCGGGCCTCTGGCACGGGGTACGGCCATCACGAACGGGTTGTTGCCCACTCGGGTGTTTTTGCCGCCCCACGCGGGCATGCAGGATTCAGTATTGGTCCAGCAAATCGCCGCCATGCCTTGTTGTGCCGCATGCCAGCCATAACTTCCGCCACGCATCCAGTGACTGCTGTTTTTCAGCGCGACAATGCCGACACCGTATTCCTTTGCCATCTCTGCCGCTTTATCAACGGCAAACAAGGCATTGGTGATGCCGATACCGCGGTTGCCATTATAGATGGCGATGGCACCAAGGGATTTTTCCAGCTCCGGTTTGGCATGAATATCAATCCAGCCCTTATTGACGTAATCGACAAAACGCGCCACACGGTTCAGGCCATGGGATGAAATGCCGTCGCAACTGGACTCTGTATGTATGCGTGCGCAGGTACGTGCGCTTGCTTCATCAAGTCCCGCTTTTTGCAGGGCGTGAAAGATAGTCTGTTGCATCAGGCTGAATTCAATTCTTTGCATGGTCGGCTCCGGTTGAGAGATCATCTGGCGTGAGTGTGGATAATTCTTCCGTCTGGCTAAGAATATTATTATCACCCCAACATTTTTCGTATGGCCAGCCGGTCAGCTGTTCGGTAATTAAGCGGGTTTCCGGTGTGACATCATATTTACTGCCGCCGGCTTTCAGGCGCTCAATCTCATTGACCAGCAACGCATGGTTATGACGTGTCAGACGGAATTTCATTGAACTGTATAAACCCACCAGCAGGAAGATGACTGAACCTGTGCCAAATACCAGCGTGATCCCGTACACGGCTTCAGCAGGTTGTGTTGCGCTTTTCGGGGTAAATCCGTAATGCTGTAATAACAGGCCAACCCCAAATAAAGCCACCGCCTGAACGGCTTTGCGCACGAAAGTCATGACGCCGGCGAATATCCCCTCGCGTCGTTTTCCGGTCAGCATTTCATCCACATCCGGAATAAAACTGTAAATATTCCAGCAAACATAACTGGTACCTGAACGGCCAACACCCATTAAAATGACGGAGAGATAAATCAGCGCCATATTAAACGGCAGTTGTAATAAATGGATGGCTAAAAACAACCCGACACTGGCTAACATAAATAACTGTGCGATACGGTAAGATGCGCCATTACCTAATTTCATGCACAGGAAAATAAACAGCGCGACACAGACAAACTGTACCAGTGTCATTAATGTCATGGCATTCGAGGCCGTCACGGCGTTTTGTCCGAGGACAAAAATAATGTAGTAGGCCAGCACTGCACCGAGTACGTCGAGAGCGACATAACCGCCCAGATACATCCCCACGTGCTGACGGAAGGTGCGTACTTTCATCGTCGAGATCAGGGATTTAAACAAATGTTTCATGTCGCGGCGAAAAGAGAGTTTTGGCGCGGCGACATCAACCGGGATCGGGCGCTCCCATGTGTAAAAGTAAAGCATCAGGATCACCACGGCAAACAGTACGCCGAAAATGACGCCCATAATCAGAAACGATGATGATGAATCTTCACCGAGATAGGCAATTATCCGACCCGGTAACCAGGCGGCTAATATCGCGGCACCGGTAGAGAAAAACATTCTCACGCCAGTCAGTTTGGTGCGCATTTTAAAGCTGGAGGTCATTTCCGCTGCCAGTGTTTCATAAGGTACAATGGCCAGCGTATAAGCGGCATAGAATAAAATATAAGTGAGCAGGTAATACCAGAATCCCATGCCGCTGACCCACATAATAATGTAGGTTACCATAATCAGCGGAGCACCAAATAAGAAGAAGAAACCTCGGCGGCCGTATTTTTTACCCCACGCATTACGGTAGAAATTATCCGTGACATACCCCATAAGCGGATCGAAAAAAGCGTCCAGCAGGCGTGCTGTAGCAATAACGGCACCGGCCTCTGCGGGACTTAATCCGGCATAGGTGGTATAGAAAAACATTATCCACAGACCCAATACCGCAAAACATCCCCCGCCGAAGAAATCTCCCCCGCCGTAGGCCAGCATATTTTTTACCGATATCGGTCTTTCTTTATGATGATTAATCATACTACCCCTGCATTCCGTCACCGGATAAATAAGAGTCGTAAAAAGAAATGCGTCGTTTGTGCCCGCAGAAGTTCATAAATGAAGTATTCAGCGACATCGGCAGAGTAAAATTAAGTAATGTATATCTACCATACAAGTATGCGAAACGGGTTTTATCGGACCAGATCACAAAAAAGAGAGCAGAATTCCTCTGTACTGCAAGACGGATCACAGTACAGAGAATGAACAATGAGAAGGGGGGATATCAGCCGAGCAGCTCACACTGAGGGGGTAAACGGCACTGAATGGCACCAGTCAACACCTCAATATGGAACTGTTTACCGGTCAGCGGTTCACCGTCAAGGTTGAAGGTCATGTCGTGGGGCGCGGTGATGTCGAGCCATGGCAGGCTGACGGAAACGATATTTTTGTTTTCTTCATTATTGAGCAGGCTGCGCAGGAATGACGGCAGCAGCTCTTCTGACGTCAGAAGACGGAGCTGCAGCAGGCCGTCGTTGATCAATGCGTCCGGGCAAATCTGTTGTCCGCCACCGGCCTGGCGGCCATTACCGATGCCGATCACCAGCGCATCGCCTTCCCACTGAAAATCCGGGCCTGTGATTTCGCAGCGATCCGCTTTGAGCGTATCCAGACGTAAAAGCCCGTGGATGAAATACGAAACGCCACCCAGTGCCGCTTTCAGTTTTTCCGGTGTTTCCGTGGTGATACGTGTCCCAAAGCCGCCTGTCGCCATGTTGATGAAGAAATGCTGGCTGTTGACGCAAGCCAGATCGATCTCGACGGCCCGGCCTTTTACCGCCAGTTGTAATGCCTGCTCAGGCGTCGGGGGAATATTGCAGGCGGTAGCGAAATCATTCGCCGTCCCCAGTGGCACAATCCCCAGAGCTGGCCTTACACCGTCGAGTTGTGCCAGCGCACCCGCCACTTCGTTAATTGTGCCATCACCGCCACCGGCGATCACGGTTTCACAGCCCAGTTCAACGGCTTCGGTGACATAACGCGCCGCATCACCGTGCTCCCAGGTGACCCGTACGTCCAGCTTCACGCCTTCAGCACGCAGCGCGTTCACCGCTTCGCGCAGTTCTTCGATGGCGGCCCCTTTTCCATTTAAAATCAGCAGTGCTGTGGTCATGTATGCTCCTTTTATCTATACATAACAACAATAGATGATTGTGACCGTATTTGGCTATCGGATAAATCAGTGAAGCGTTCTCTTTGGTATTAAATAATTTCAGTTAAGGTCATTCAATAAAATACTTATTTATCTGCAAAAGATATTTTATTTTTTTAGGGAGGAAAGAGATTATTTGTTTGATGAATGGAAGTACAAGAAGTTGCCCGAATATTCAAAGAAAAGCCAGCTCAAGGGAGATTGAGCTGGCCAAGGAGGTGGTTCCTAGTGTAGTCCGGTGCTTTATTTTGCATTCGAAGTAAATTGCGAATACATATTAACCAGCTACTCTAAAAATAGATGTGATCGAATTCTTATTTTCGAAGAATTCCTTATTTTGAATGCGGATTCCGGGTGTCGGTTTCTTGCAGATTACGCAACAAAATAGCGAATTCCAGGCTGACATCTTCCGGCAGCGCAACATAAACGAAGTGGCCATTACCCGGTGCCACGTCGGTCGGCTGACCTTTTTTGTTGCGTAACGCGTCGAGTGTGAACTGAACGTTGCCCTGCGGCGTCATCATTTCCACGCTGTCGCCGACGCTGAACTTATTTTTTACGTCGATTTCTGCCCAGCCATCTTTACGGTTACCGGTAAATTCACCGACAAATTGCTGGCGGTCACTGACCGAGAAACCGTATTCGTAGTTCTGTTGTGCGTCATGTGTATGACGGCGCAGAAAACCTTCGGTATAACCGCGATGCGCCAGGCCTTCCAGCGTTGACAGCAGCGTCGGGTCAAACGGTTTTCCGGCCACTGCGTCGTCAATGGCACGGCGATAAACCTGTGCGGTGCGGGCGCAATAATAGAAGGATTTGGTACGGCCTTCTATTTTCAGCGAATGTACGCCCATTTTAGTCAGGGTTTCCACATGCTGAATCGCACGCAGGTCCTTAGAATTCATAATATAAGTGCCATGCTCATCTTCAAAAGCACTCATGTATTCACCCGGACGCATCGCTTCTTCCAGCATAAATACTTTATCCGTCGGCTGGCCGATGCCTAACGTGGGTTCTGCGGCTTCTACCTGCTGAACCGGGATCGGTTCGTATTGGTGCACGATGTTGCCGATGGCGTCTTCTTTGCCTTCCTGAACTTTATACTCCCAACGGCAGGCGTTGGTGCAGGTCCCCTGATTCGGATCGCGTTTATTGATATAACCGGAAAGCAGACAGCGGCCGGAATACGCCATGCACAGTGCACCGTGCACGAAAATTTCTATTTCCATGTCCGGCACCTGAGCACGGATTTCAGCGATCTCTTCAAGCGACAGCTCGCGGGACAAAATGACGCGCGTTAGCCCCATTTGTTTCCAGAATTTCACTGTTGCCCAGTTCACGGCGTTGGCCTGCACCGAGAGGTGAATATCCATTTGCGGGAACGCTTCGCGTACCATCATGATAAGGCCCGGATCGGACATGATCAGGGCGTCCGGTCCCATATCTATGACCGGTTGTAAATCACGGATAAAGGTTTTGAGCTTGGCGTTATGCGGGGCGATATTGACCACCACATAGAATTTTTTACCCAGGGCGTGGGCTTCGTTAATGCCTGTTCCCAGGTTCTGGTGGTTAAATTCGTTATTACGCACACGCAGGCTGTAGCGGGGCTGGCCGGCATAAACCGCATCAGCACCGTAGGCAAAAGCATAACGCATATTTTTCAGGGAGCCGGCAGGGGACAGCAGTTCCGGAACAAAAGAATCGCGGGTAAACATAGTCAATCTCAGTCTGATCACAAGTCAGGGTCGTCCCGGATGCGGGGCGACGAAAGGTCAGAATTGTAACGTCTGAGTTGTTTAAAAGCAGCCAGTTCGTGTGGGTATTTGAAGTTTTACCGGGGCAGATCAATTTTTGGATCCTGAGGTTGCAGCAGGAAATGTAGCAACCTCAGGATAACGAGGTCAGGCGATTTGCTGGGTGAGATCACGGATCTCCGGGCTTAGCCCGTTTTTGATAACGGACAGCACCCCTTTTTTAGCGGTGCGGGGTGCGGTGTACATCTCGCTTATGGCAATGACCTGATGATTTTTTGCTTTCAGGACAAAGTAAAACTGCCCGTCTTTCGTGGGTTTGATCTCGTACTGGGCTTCTTCTGAGACGTTGTTTTGTACCGATAAGATGCCGTTTTCCGCTGATGCTTTGCTGGCATACATTTCACTGGTGAGAAGAATCTCTCCGTTACCGGCTTTAAGGATAAAGTGATATTGCCCGTTCCTCGCCTTAATCAGCTCATAGTGGCTATTAGCCATAAAGGTAATCTCCATAAGAGGGGTTATTTTTCAGAAATAAGTGTAGTTAATGGAGACTTTTTCGCGGCGATAGCGGAAATTTAAGGTATGAAATGTGAGCTGGCCGACAGACTTTCAGTAACTTTACAAACCTGAGTTGCCGGCCCGAAGAACATTAAACTAAATGGCAAGGCTCCGCTTCCCAACGGTAACCGACGCCGTATACCGCGCGGATAAATGCCTTTTCACCATCAAGTGATTCGAGCTTACGGCGCAGGTTTTTGATGTGGCTGTCGATGGTGCGATCCGTCACAACGCGGTAATCGTCATAAAGATTATTGAGCAGCACTTCCCGGGTAAAGACATAACCGGGTTTCACAGACAGGGTTTTTAGCAGACGAAATTCCGCCGGAGTCAGCTCAAGTTCGTGTCCCTGAAAAGTGGCCTGAAAGCGAGCCTCATCAATATGCAGGCCGGTATCTTTTGTCACGTGCTCATCCGGACGCACACAACGGCGCAGGATAACCTTCACGCGCGCGACCACTTCCCGCGGGCTATAAGGCTTACAGATATAATCATCTGCGCCTATTTCCAGCCCGAGCAGACGGTCAATTTCTTCCGTTTTGGCAGTCACCATCATGACCGGCACATCGGAGAACTGGCGGATGTCACGGCATATCGTTAAACCACTGCTGCCCGGCAGCATCAGATCCAGCAGAATCAGTGCCGGGGGCTGGGTTTTAACCAGCGTAACCACGTCGTTTCCGTCGGGTAACCACTGCGTGGCATAACCTGCCGCTTCGAGATAATCAATCAGTAACTGGGCGAGTTTAGGCTCATCCTCCACGATCAGGATTTTCAACGGCGCAGGGCCGGACAATGCAGAGTCGTTCATTCAGTTTCTCGGGCCATGTGGGACAGAAAGAGGCAGGACGACCGTAATGCGCACGCCACCCGCCGGGGAGTGGCTTGCGCTGATCTGCCCGCCGTGGGCTTCGACGATATTCTGGCAAATTGCCAGACCTAAACCCGAGCCGCCGCTGGCGCGGTTACGCGAGCCTTCGGTACGGTAAAACCGTTCAAAAATACGGATGAGCTGCTCATCGCTGATGCCCGGCGCGCTGTCCTGGAAAATCAGATTCAGCGTTTTTTCACAGATTTCTCCCTGGATTTCCAGGCCGCCATTCGGATCAGTATAGCGCAGGCTGTTTTCCAGCAGATTATTGAAAAGCTGCGACAGCCGCTGCGGGTCACCAAAGACTTCAGCACTTTCCGGCAGATGGCTGTTGAGCGTTAACTGTTTGCTGTGGAAACGGTCACGCGAGCCGGCCTCGGCCAGTTGTAGCAGATGTACAACGTCGGTATCGACTTTGCGATAAGCCAGCGCACCGGCATCTGACAGAGAAAGCTGATGCAGATCATCGACCAGTTTGGTCAGAATCGCCACTTCAGATTGCAGCGATTCCAGTGAACCGACGGTCATTTTACGCACACCATCCTGCATGGCTTCCAGCTCACCGCGCAATACCGCCAGCGGGGTGCGTAACTCATGGGAAATATCTGCCATAAATGCCCGGCGCATCTGTTCGTTTTTCTCCAGCGTCATTGCCAGCTGGTTAAAGTCCTGCGCCAGTTTCCCCAGTTCATCTTCACTGTCGACTTCCACGCGGGTGCTGAAATTTCCCGCAGCAAGCTGATGGGTGCCATTAACCAGCCGTTTTACAGGCGCGAGCATACCGCGAGATAACACCCAGGTTACGACGGCGGCCAGCAGTGCGGTAAAAGCGACAATCATCCAGCTGGTGCGGCTCTGCTGACGCTCAAAGTTGATATCGGCATCGCGGGTCAGGCGCTCAGCGGGCGTGGAAATTACTGAACCGATGATCACGCCATTGACGGTCATCACGCGACGCGGCCCTTGCAGATCGGGCGGGACCGGTTGATCGTAACCGCCGATCCGGCGATCGTGACTGTCGAGGATCCAGAATTTTGTCCGCCAGCCCTGTGGCGGCATTTTCGAACTGCTGTTTTGTTCAAATGAGCGCATCAGCTGGTAGATCAACCGATCATTTGTTTCCAGAAACTCCCAGCTGCCATGCTGCTTGTATTGCTCCTGCAACGTGTCCGCTAACAGTTCGACGCGCTGTTCGTTGCTTTGACGGATATAGTCAATAAAGCCTCTTTCGAAGCTCATCCGCACGCCCCAGTTCATGATGATCAACACCAGTGCGCAGGTACAAAAGATGGCCATAAACAGCTTGGCGGTGATACCAGGTTTCATGATTTTCTCATCGGATCGGGGGAAGCGGCCGCCGGACGACGCCGGTTAATGATGGCGTTTTTCTGCCTGTCAGGCGGCACTTTGGAAAATACCCAGGCAGGCAGGGCAATCACCAGCGCCATCGACATATAGCAATACAGAAAAGCGGTGTGCAGGGTACTGCTGTCAGGTGTCATTGCTTGCTGGTGAGCGAACAGGCCAATCAGTAAACCGGCAACGCTGACACCGAGGCTCATTGACAATTGCATGATCATCGACAGTAAGCTATTGCCACTGCTGGCAAGGCGTGGCGGTAAATCTTTAAGTGTCAGGGTATTCATCGACGAGAAGCGCAGCGAGTTCACCATTCCCTGGAAGAACAGCACAATCGGGATCATCCATACGGCGCCGTAAATCGCCACCAGCGGAAAAATCAGGGTAATCAATGCCAGCAGCAATGTGGCGCTGACCAGTGCCGAACGATAACCTAGCTGATTCACCAGCCGGACCACCACGCGTTTCATCCCCATGCTGCCCAGCACCATTGGGATCATCATCAGTCCGGCATGGAAGGGCGTAAAGCCCATTCCAAGTTGCAGGAAGACCGGTGTCATAAACGGCAGCATGCCGCTGCCGATACGCCCCAGCAAGCTGCCGGTCAGGCCAATTTTAAAAGACGGTGTATGGAACAGGCGCAAGGAAAACAGTGCTGAAAGATTACCGCGAGCGTGTAACCAGTAAATGCCCAGCGCCGCACCACCGGCGATGACCAGTAATACAATTTCCAGCGCCGTCAGCCCCATGCTGCGGCTGCCTTCCAGCGCCAGCGTCAGCGTGGCCATACACACTGCCAGCATAACAAACCCGCTGATATCAAAGCGCCGGGTTTGCATTTTATAGTTCGGCATGATCATTAATGTGGCGATGCATCCGGCCAGACCGACCGGCAAATTGATCAGGAAAATCCAGTGCCAGCTTGCATATTGCACCAGAAAACCGCCTAACGCCGGGCCCAGTAACGGGCCGACCTGACCGGGCAATGTCACCATTGTCATCGCTGCCATGTATTCGCTGCGCGGGACAATTTTCAGCACTGTTAGCCGGCCAACAGGCACCATCATCGCGCCGCCAATCCCCTGAACGATGCGTGACATCACCAGTTCGCGCAGGCTTTCCGATTGTGCGCACAGCAGCGAACCGAGCGTGAACAGCACAATGGCTGAAAAAAATACCCACTTAACCCCGACTTTGTCCGCCAGCCAGCCACTCGCCGGTAACATCACCGCGACCGTCAGCACATAAGCCACAATGACCGAATGCATGTGCAGCGGATTTTCGCCCAGACTGCGGGCCATCGACGGCAGGGCAGTATTAACGATCGTAGTGTCAAGGGCCTGCATAAAAAAGCCAAAGGCGACGATCCATAATTGCCAGCGAACTGAAGCTGGCAGCGGCGTGGAAGGAGGTAAAGTGTCAGTGTTTTCAGATTTCATGAGTCATCGCATCAGCACAATCATTGTTGCGGTATTTCAGGCGGGAATTAACCTGCAGACCGGCTTACAGTGTAGCCAGAATGTTTCAGCAGAAAATGGAGGAAATAAGGAGAGTCTTTCCCATTTTTTGACAATACTTCTGACTATAAAGAATAGCTTTCAGCCTGACATTTTATATCAAAATGCTAAGGTTGACCTTTGACCATCAACCGTTCGCATGCAAAGTAAGTCTGATCTGAGCGTTTAAAAGGGAGATAATGATGAACAAAAGAGAACTGGGTCGTACAGGTATCCAGGTGCCGCCGTTAACCTTCGGTGGCAATGTATTTGGCTGGACCGTCGATCAGGCAGCCTCGTTTAACCTGCTGGATGCCTTGCTGGATCATCAACTGAATTTCATTGACACAGCTGACGTCTATTCGAGCTGGGTTGAAGGTAATAAAGGGGGCGAATCCGAAACCATTATCGGTAACTGGCTGAAAAAAACCGGTAAGCGTGACCAGATTATTCTCGCCACCAAAGTCGGAAAACCGATGGGTGAGGGAAAAGTCGGGTTGTCGCCACGCTATATCAAAGAGGCGGTAGAGGCCTCGCTGAAGCGTCTGCAAACGGATTATATTGATTTGTATCAGTCACATGATGACGATGCCGATACACCGCTGGCTGAAACCATGGCGGCATTTGACCGGCTTATTAAAGAAGGGAAAGTGCGTGCCGTTGGGGCATCCAACTACAGCGCACCACGTCTGGTTGAAGCGCTGAAAGTCAGTCAGGAAAACGGACTGGCGCGTTATGAAACGCTGCAACCGCAATATAATTTGTATGACCGTAAAGTATATGAAGAAGCGCTGGAAAAAGTCGTGACGGATAACGGCTTAGGTGTCATCAACTTCTATGGCCTGGCAGCCGGTTTTCTGACCGGGAAGTACCGTACCAGGGCCGATGCAGGGAAGAGTAAACGCGGTGAAAGTGTGATTGCGCGTTGCCTGAATGAGCGTGGCCTGAAAATACTGGCCGGATTGGATCAGGTTGCCGGTAAGCATGGTGCTCAGCCGGGACAGGTAGCACTGGCCTGGCAGATTGCCCGTCCGGGTATCACTTCACCGATTGTCAGTGCGACCTCTCTGCAACAGCTAAACGAACTGGCGCAGGCTGCGACCCTGAAGCTGGATGAGTCTGATATCAGGACGTTAAATGATGCCAGTGCCTGGTAAGTCCTGGCTCTGAACCATAAAAAACCGCCTGGATTCAGGCGGTTTGCGTTTATCGGCCTCTTTAAATCCTAACGGAATAACGTTTGGGCCCAGCGCGCCAGACCTGCCGTAACCGAGCCGAAATCATTTCCTCCAACCAGCGGGATCCCGGGTAACTGCGCCTGCAAAGCGGCGCGCAGCAACGGTGAACGTGCACTGCCACCGGTCAGGTAAATCACATCAGGTTTAATTTCGCTGCTGGCGAGTGCCAGACTGACCTGCTCCTGAATACGTTCCAGGGGCTGAGAAATCGCGTCACTCAGTTGCTGCTGGGTAATGGTTTCTGCCAGACCCGATTCAATGAAGTCCATGGCTGCCGTCACGCTTTCACGTTCAGACAATGCAATCTTACTTTCTTCCGCTGCACGAACCAGACGGTAGCTCAGACGTTGTTGCTGAACTTTCAGCAGGCGTTTGATCAAATCAGGCTGCGCTGCATCACGGATCAGATCACGTAACATGCGGCCGTTCGCCACACTATAGAAATCCAGTTGCGCCGGAACATCGTTGGTCGCGACGGCATTCCAGTAAGGCAGGGCCGGGATAGCGATACCTTTCTGGGTTTCACTGCCCATACCAAATTGTGGAGTCAGCTGTTTGAATGCGGTCATGATATCCAGATCATTACCGCCGATGCGGCAACCACTATGACCAAGCAGGCTGTTCTGACGCTCTGCTTTATCACGCCATTGTGGCCCCATCAGCAGTACCGAGCAGTCAGTCGTACCGCCGCCGATATCGACAACCAGCACCGTTTTCTCTTCGGTCAGTGTGGCTTCGAAATCCAGACCGGCCGCGACCGGTTCAAACTGGAAAGCGATATCACGAAAACCCGCACGTTCTGCCGCACGCTGCAAAATACCTTGTGCCTGAGCATTGGCTTCATCACCGCCCATGCCCTGGAAGTTAATCGGGCGGCCAATAACCGCCTGTTCAATACTTTCCTGCAGGACAGACTCAGCCTGACGTTTGATGTGGAACATCATCGCGCAAACCAGATCTTCGAACAGGGCGATCTGTTGTGGCTTCAGGCCGTTTGCGCCGAGGAACGATTTGGGAGAACGCACAAAGTACACTTCTTCCGGATCTTCCATATAGGTCGAAAGTGCCCGCAAACCGAAGTTTACGCTGTTGGCATTAACCGGGATATCTTCCTCGCGGTTAAAGCTGATACTGCGACGCAGCAGCGCCAGATTTTCATCACTGCCTGCGGGAACCTGCCCGTGACGGTTCAGCCATTCGCTGACCGCTTCACGTGTCGGTGCACAAAGCATGGAGGGTAAGTAAGGATCGTTATTTTCTAGCGCCAGAAGGTGAGCGTTATCGTCACGCATCACTGCAACGGAGCAATTCGCTGTACCGTAGTCAAATCCAATAAACATCATTGTTCCCCATGCCAAAGAAGGGACGGGACTTTACCGGAGAGAGGGCGATTCATCAAGTCAGATAGGATGCGCAATGAAGAGGAAATCCCTCTCCTGGGGAGAGGGAATCAAGTACAGAGAATTACTTCAGCAATGCCTGCGCTTTAGCGACGACATTATCAGCGGTAAAACCGAACTCTTTAAACAGTTGCTCGGCTGGCGCAGATTCCCCGAAGGTTGTCATGCCGACAATGGCACCATTGAGGCCGACATATTTGTACCAGTAATCGGCGATACCCGCTTCAACCGCAACCCTTGCGGTCACGGCTTTCGGCAGAACCGATTCGCGGTAAGCCGCGTCCTGTTGGTCGAAGACATCGGCAGACGGCATGGAAACCACGCGTACTTTGGTGCCTGCGGCAGCCAGAATGTCCGCAGCTTCTACCGTGATGCCCACTTCCGAACCGGTGGCAATCAGGATCACCTCCGGCGTACCGTCAGAATCTTTCAGTACATAACCGCCGCGTGCAACGTTAGCCAGCTGTTCCGCCGTACGCGGCTGCTGGGTCAGGTTCTGACGCGAGAAGATGAGCGCAGAAGGGCCGTCAGTACGTTCGATGGCGTATTTCCAGGCGATAGCCGACTCCACCTGATCACCCGGACGCCATGTGTTCATATTTGGCGTCACGCGCAGGCTGGCCATTTGTTCTACCGGCTGGTGCGTAGGGCCATCCTCACCCAGACCGATTGAATCATGGGTGTACACAAACACGTTGCGGATCTTCATCAGTGCCGCAAGACGAACGGCGTTACGGGCATATTCCACAAACATCAGGAATGTCGCGGAGTACGGCAGGAAACCGCCATGCAAAGCGATACCATTAGTAATGGCGGTCATGCCAAATTCACGAACACCGTAATGAATGTAGTTACCCGCCTGATCATCACCGATGGATTTGGAACCAGACCACATTGTCAGGTTACTTGGCGCGAGGTCAGCGGAGCCGCCAAGGAATTCCGGCAGAATTTTACCGAAGGATTCCAGCGTATTCTGCGAGGCTTTACGACTGGCAATATTGGCCGGTTTCGCCTGCAATTCTTCGATGTATTTCTGCGATTCGTTTTGCCATTGCGCAGGCAGTTTGCCGCTCATGCGGCGCTCAAATTCTGCGGCCAGTGCCGGATAGGCTTTGGCATACGCGGCAAACTTCTCATTCCAGGCTTTCTCTTTCGCTTTGCCGGCTTCTTTGGCATCCCACTGGTCATAAATATCTTGTGGGATTTCGAAAGGCGGGTAGTGCCAGCCGATATGTTCACGGGTGGCTGCAACTTCATCATCACCCAGCGCAGCACCGTGGGCACCGTGAGTACCGGCTTTGTTCGGTGAACCGAAAGCAATGACGGTTTTGCACAGCAACAGTGACGGTTTGTCAGTGACTTTGCGGGCTTCTTCGATAGCCGCTTTCACCGCGTCAGGATCGTGCCCGTCAATACCGCGGATCACATGCCAGTGATAGGCTTCGAAGCGTTTGGCGGTGTCATCGGTGAACCAGCCTTCAACATGACCGTCGATAGAGATACCGTTGTCATCATAAAACGCAATCAGCTTGCCGAGTTTCATGGTGCCGGCAAGCGAACAGGCTTCGTGTGAGATACCTTCCATCATGCAACCGTCGCCTAAAAAGACGTAGGTATAGTGGTCGACGATGTCGTGATTTTCACGGTTAAACTGAGCCGCAAGTGTACGTTCGGCAATCGCGAAACCTACGGCGTTCGCAATCCCCTGACCCAGCGGGCCGGTGGTGGTTTCCACGCCCGGCGTATAGCCAAATTCCGGATGTCCTGGCGTTTTAGAATGCAGCTGGCGGAAGTTTTCCAGCTCTTTCATCGGCAGATCGTAACCCGTCAGATGCAGCAGGCTGTATTGCAGCATTGAACCGTGGCCGTTTGACATCAGGAAGCGGTCGCGATCGACCCATTTAGGGTTGGTTGGATTGTGATTCATATAATCACGCCACAACACTTCAGCGATATCCGCCATTCCCATGGGGGCTCCGGGATGGCCTGAGTTCGCTTTTTGAACGGCATCCATGCTCAGTGCACGGATCGCATTTGCGAGTTCTTTACGAGAGGGCATATTCACTCCATCTGTTTTTTCAACGCTAAAATTCAAAACTTACATTCAGTTAAAACTAAAGTTGTGCCGACAGCATATCTTCGAGTTTCTTCTGATCGACGGCAAATGAACGGATACCTTCGGCCAGTTTTTCAACGGCCATAGCATCCTGATGATGCTCCCAGAGGAATTCAGCCTGTGTCAGCGGTGCCGGCTTTTTATCTGCCTGAGAAGACGGCTGCAGTTTGCGTTCAACCGGTGCATCACTGGCTTTCAGTTCTTCCAGCAGGTTTGGTGAAATCGTCAGGCGGTCACAACCTGCCAGGGCCAGAATTTGTTCCACTTTGCGAAAGCTCGCGCCCATGATGACAGTCTCGTAACCGTGGGATTTGTAGTAGTCGTAGATATTCCGGACAGATTCTACGCCCGGATCTTTTTCGACGTCGTAGGTGGCGTTGGGCTCTTTGGCTTTGTACCAGTCATAGATACGGCCAACAAAAGGCGAAATCAGATATACTCCGGCTTCGGCGCAGGCCCGTGCCTGAGCAAAAGAGAACAGCAAGGTCAGATTGCAGTTGATGCCTTCTTTTTCCAGTTCATTAGCGGCCTGGATACCTTCCCACGTTGATGCCAGTTTAATCAGGATGCGCGATTTATCGATGCCATGATCCTGATATAAACCGATCAGTTTGCGGGCTTTTTCGATACACAAATCCCGGTTAAATGACAGGCGGGCATCCACTTCTGTCGAGACGCGCCCCGGCACACTTTTCAGGATTTCGGCCCCGATATTAACGGCCAGTTTATCTGTCGCATTGATCACCTGAGTTTCTTTGCTGCCACCTTGCTTGCGGGCGTAGTCCAGCGCGTCTTTAATCAGGTTTTGGTACTGCGGCAGGTCGGCTGCTTTGAGGATCAGCGAAGGATTGGTCGTCGCATCCTGAGGCTCGAAATGACGGATAGATTCAATGTCACCGCTGTCGGCAACGACGGTGGTGATTTTTTTTAGTGCGTCTAACTGGTTCATCTCTTAGCTCCTTGGCGAGAAAAAACGATACAGCAATAAGGTCTGACGACTCTCTTTCGTAGGGCTCCTACCCTGCATCATTCGGTTAACAAACTGAATGCGCTTTTTCTGATTACTGCAATGGGTCTCAACAATGGCGGCCCTGTTGCCCGACAAACTGAGCGTCTGGCGAGAAAAGCGCAAGGACAAACTTTAAGCTTAGTGCATTTTTACGAGACGTCTTCCATGAATGAAAAGTAATCAATGTAACGGCTAAGTTTTGGTCGTGATTCACCCTTAGCCATGGCAGGGTTATCTATACTTGTCAGCAGGAAAATCAGATGCTGATGTTTCCCGTACCCTGTTGTCTCTGCAAAAAATAAGAAACACGAAAAGGATCCTGCAATGGACGAACAACTCAAACAAAGTGCGCTCGATTTTCATGAGTTTCCGGTGCCTGGCAAAATTCAGGTTTCACCCACCAAGCCTCTCGCGACACAACGTGATCTGGCGCTGGCCTATTCTCCGGGCGTTGCCGCTCCCTGTCTGGAGATCGCTAAAGATCCGCTGGCGGCTTACCGGTACACCGCACGCGGCAATCTGGTGGCGGTGATTTCCAACGGTACCGCTGTTCTCGGGCTGGGAAATATCGGTGCCCTGGCCGGGAAACCGGTGATGGAAGGTAAGGGCGTATTGTTCAAAAAATTCGCCGGTATTGATGTGTTTGATATTGAAGTGGATGAGAACGATCCCGATAAACTGATCGATGTGATCGCCGCGCTGGAGCCGACGTTCGGCGGCATCAACCTTGAAGATATCAAAGCGCCGGAGTGCTTTTACATTGAGAAAAAGCTCCGGGAGCGCATGAAAATTCCGGTGTTTCATGACGATCAACACGGCACCGCCATTATCTGTACCGCCGCAGTGTTAAATGGTCTGCGCGTGGTGGGGAAAAGCATTTCCGATGTGCGGCTGGTCGTTTCAGGGGCGGGGGCTTCTGCCATTGCGTGCCTGAATTTACTGGTGGCGCTGGGGCTGAAACGCCATAACATCACGGCCTGCGACTCCCGTGGTGTGATTTATCAGGGGCGCGAAGACAACATGGCTGAAACCAAAGCGGCTTATGCGATTGAAGATAACGGCCAGCGCACATTGGGGGATGCAATCCCGGACGCCGATATTTTTCTGGGGTGTTCCGGCCCCGGAGTTTTGACGCAGGAGATGGTGAAAACCATGGCCAAAGATCCGCTGATCCTGGCGCTGGCTAACCCTGAGCCGGAGATTTTACCGCCGCTGGCAAAAGCAGTGCGACCCGACGCCATTATCTGTACCGGCCGTTCGGATTATCCGAATCAGGTGAACAATGTCTTGTGCTTCCCGTTCATTTTCCGTGGTGCGCTGGATGTCGGGGCAACCACCATCAATGAAGAAATGAAACTGGCCTGTGTTCATGCTATCGCGGATCTGGCAATGGCCGAGCAAAGCGATGTGGTGGCTTCCGCTTACGGTGAAGAAGAGCTGTCTTTCGGACCTGAATATATTATTCCTAAGCCTTTTGATCCGCGCCTGATCGTGAAAATTGCGCCCGCCGTAGCGAAAGCCGCGATGGAGTCCGGTGTGGCTATGCGCCCGATTGAGGATCTGGAGGCGTATGCCGAAAAACTTACCGAGTTCGTCTACAAAACCAATCTGTTCATGAAGCCTATTTTCTCGCAGGCTAAGAAAGACGCCAAACGGGTGGTAATGGCGGAAGGAGAAGAGGAACGCGTGCTGCACGCTACGCAGGAACTGATTTCCCTCGGGCTGGCGAAGCCGATTCTGGTCGGACGGCCGAGCGTCATTGCCATGCGCATCAAAAAACTCGGTTTGCAACTGGAAGCAGGCCGGGATTTTGAAGTGGTGAACAACGAATCTGATCCGCGTTTTAATGAATACTGGCGCGAATATTATGCGTTGATGAAAAGGCGCGGTGTGTCTCAGGAACAGGCGCGCCGGGCTGTGATCGGTAATCCGACGCTGATTTCTGCCATCATGCTGCTGCGCGGCGAAGCCGATGCGATGATTTGCGGCACGGTCGGTACCTATCATGAGCATTACGATATCGTGGCGAATGTGTTCGGTTTTCGCAAAGGTACGCATGTTGCCGGGGCGATGAATGCGCTGCTGCTGCCGAGCGGCAATACCTTTATTGCTGATACCTACGTCAATGATGATCCAACCCCTGAACAGCTGACAGAAATCACGCTGATGGCAGCAGAAACGGTGAGACGGTTTGGGATTGAGCCGAAAGTCGCGCTGTTGTCGCACTCCAGTTTTGGTACCTCAGACAGCCCGGCCGCGCTGAAAATGCGCCGTACCCTGGAATTGATTCATGAGCGCGATCCTGATCTGGAAATCGACGGTGAGATGCACGGTGACGCGGCGCTGGTGGAAAGTATTCGTCAGGATGTGATGCCGGACAGCCCGCTGAAAGGATCGGCAAATATTCTCATCATGCCGAATATGGAATCGGCGCGCATCAGTTACAACCTGCTGAGGGTATCGTGTTCGGAAGGGGTAACTGTCGGACCGGTCCTGATGGGGGTATCGAAACCGGTACATATTCTGACGCCAATTGCCTCGGTCAGGCGAATAGTCAATATGGTAGCGCTGGCGGTCGTGGAAGCCCAAACCGAACCTTTATAACCACGCAACTGTTAGCGTAAAAAACGGGCATCAAAGCGATGCTCGTTTTTCTCAATCGCCGTCTCAGTATTTCACTTCGCCGATACGCTCCAGCGCATCGACGATCAGATCCCAGAAACGCTGATGGTCGAGTTTGACTGCCACCTGCGTATGGCAATCCGGCGGGGGCGGGGCGCGGAAATCGGCGACGGTCATACCCAGTGTTAAGGTGCCCGTCAGTTCGATATCTACCGGCACCTTTTGCACGGTCATTACGTTCGCATCAATGACATAAGCTACGGCACACGGATCGTGAACCGGCGGTGAATCAAAGCCCTGGCGGTCTTTGTAGCTCAGGCCAAAGAAATCCAGCAGTTCGCCGACAAATTTAGCCGGCTGAGTACCTACAGCGGCGATGCGCGCGGCAACTTCAGGGGTAGCCAGTGCCTGATGGGTTAAATCAAGCCCGACCATCGTCAGCGGCCATTTCTCGTTAAATACAATATGCGCGGCTTCAGGATCAATTTTGATATTGAATTCTGCGACTGCACTCCAGTTTCCCACGTGGTAACCACCGCCCATGAGTACCACTTCTTTCACACGTTCAACAATACGAGGCTCTTTGCGTACAGCCATAGCAATATTGGTCAGCCCACCGGTGGGCACCAGCGTAATGGTTTTTGGCGGGTGAGACATGATCAGATCAATTACCAGATCGATAGCATGAACAGGTTCAAGAGTGAGGGTCGCTTCCGGTAGCACCGGACCATCCAGACCGGACTCACCATGGATTTCGTCAGCAATTTCAACCTGACGTACCAGCGGACGGGTTGCGCCCGCCGCAAACGGCACGCCAGTCAGGTTAATCACACGTGCCACGGCGAGGGCATTGCGGGTGACTTTCTCCAGCGTCTGATTACCGACGACCGTTGTGACAGCCAGCAGTTCGATGTCTGGGTTACCGTGTGCCAGTAACATCGCGATAGCATCGTCGTGCCCAGGATCGCAATCAAGGATGATCTTTTTGACCATTTTTTACATCCTTTTCAATTTATCCACTTTTATCAGTCCCCAAAATCATTCGAATTGCATGAAGGGGAATTAGTTTTTGGCCTGTTGCAACCACTTATCCAGTTCATTGGCAAATTGCTGACGGTCGCGCTGATTAAGCGCGGGCGGTCCGCCGGTTTGTACGCCACTGGCGCGCATGGTGTCCATAAAATCACGCATGTTCAGGCGTTCTTTGATGGTCTCGGTGGTATAACGCTCACCGCGCGGATTCAGCGCCACGCCGCCTTTTTCAATGACTTCCGCTGCCAGCGGAATATCGGCGGTGATCACCAGATCACCTGGCTCAGTGCGTTTTACAATTTCGTTATCTGCTACGTCAAAGCCCGCTTCTACGCGTAAGGTGCGCAGGAATTTTGACGGAGGTGTACGGATGGTCTGGTTGGCAACCAGCGTCACCATCATGCCGGTACGTTCGGCGGCGCGGAACAGCACTTCTTTGATGACATTCGGACAGGCGTCTGCATCAACCCAGATTTGCATCAGTTTGGCTCTCCCTTTTCAGCCAGCCAGTCGCGAACCGGCAGAAAGTCGTTATAAAGTGCGGCTTCCGGGCTGCCTTCTTCCGGCTGATAGCCGTATTCCCAACGCACCAGCGGAGGCATCGACATTAAAATAGATTCCGTGCGGCCACGGGTTTGCAGGCCAAACAGGGTTCCGCGATCCCATACCAGATTGAACTCAACGTAACGCCCCCGGCGGTAAAGCTGGAACTGGCGCTCACGCTCGCCCCACGGCAGAGCTTTGCGTTTTTCTACCAGGGGCATATAGGCGTCGGTAAAGCCGTTGCCCACAGCCTGCATGAAACTGAAACAAGTGGCGAAATCCGGCGAATTAAGGTCATCAAAGAATAAGCCGCCGATACCGCGTGCTTCGTTACGGTGTTTAATAAAGAAGTAATCGTCACACCATTTTTTGTATTTCGGATAGACATCATCGCCGAACGGCTGGCAAAGCTGTTGTGCAGTTTGGTGCCAGTGGTGGGCATCTTCTTCAAAACCGTAGTATGGCGTGAGGTCAAAGCCACCGCCAAACCACCAGACCGGCGCTTCACCGGGTTTTTCCGCAATGAAAAAGCGTACGTTGGCATGGCTGGTTGGCACGTAAGGATTCAGCGGATGAATAACGAGTGAAACGCCTATGGCCTGAAAACTGCGACCAGCCAGTTCAGGTCGATGCGCGGTTGCGGAAGCGGGCAGGGTTGCACCGGCAACATGCGAAAAGTTGACACCTGCCTGTTCAAACACTGCGCCATGGGTCAGCACCCGGCTCTGGCCACCACCACCTTCCTCCCGTACCCATTGATCTTCAGCGAACCGGCCCTTGCCATCGGCGGCAGCCAGTTGCTGGCAAATGTGATCCTGGAGTTTAAGCAGAAAAGTTTTAACTTGCTGGATGTCGGGAATGGATTGGCTCACGGGCAAACTCGCAGACGTTGACTTAAGAGGCATTCAGCGCCTTGCGGGCGCTGAATCAAAAAGAGGAAGTGATTATATACCCAAAAACATCCGCGTCGGCTAGAGACGCCTGCTTTTAGCAGTGCAAAGACGTTACCGGGGCTTACGTTCGTTGGCATCGAAGTAACTGAAGAAATTTACGATCCCCTGTGAAATGGCCTGCGCGATTTCACGACGGAACGCCGTAGTGCTGAGTAACTGTTCTTCCTGGTGATTGGTAATAAACGATGTTTCCACCAGAATCGACGGTATCGACGGGGATTTTAATACAGCAAATGCAGCCTGTTCGGTCTGCTGGCTGTGCAGATGGTGTATCGGACGGATTCTGTCGAGCACATGATGCCCCAGTGTCAGACTGTTTTTGATGGTGTCGGTTTGCACCAGATCGAACAATACCTGTTGCAGATAATTATTGTCTTCTTTGGCATATTTCGCGCCCGCGACCAGATCGGCATCGTTTTCTTTTTTAGACATATACCGCGCCATCGCGCTGCTGGCCCCGCGATTAGAGAGGGCGAAAACAGACGCGCCTGAAGCCGTCGGGCTGGTGTAACCATCGGCATGAATCGAAACAAATAAATCGGCCTGATGCTGATGAGCCAGTTCAACCCGCTGATAAAGCGGTATAAAGTGATCAGAATCGCGGGTCAGTTTAACGTCAATATGACTTTGCTCGCCCAGGAATTCCCGCACATAGTTGGCGATTTCCAGCACGACATGTTTTTCTTCCGAGCCTTCATGACCCACCGCACCGGAATCGATGCCACCGTGTCCGGGGTCAATCATCACCAGTTTTTTCGCACCCGGAGGTTTAGGGGCCGGTGCAGATTGGGTGATGTGTTCATGCTGCGCGGCGCTGGCAGAACGTGAACCGAAAGCGGCAATCGCCAAACCAAGCCCGGAAAGTAGCAGCTGGCGACGGGTGGCGGCGGCAGGCAAAGGCTGGAAATGCAAAAATTTATTCAGGGGGTTTAACATCAGTCCGTTACCGTCAGAAAAAATGCAGAATGCCCTATGTTATAGAGTATCTTTTTTATCGTTTCGACCTGAGAACTATTACTTTTTATGAATAATGTGTCGTGAATGATGTCATGACCGAATAACTATCCAGGACAGACAGAGCGTCATGGTGTTTTATGTAAAGATTTTATCGCTCAAAACGGTTTATAAAGTACACAATTGGTGATTTTGATGTTGCGTATCAAACAGATCACGCGATAATCATATAAACCCCGATTAACAGCGGCGAACAGTGATGGAAATTCGCGTATACCGTCAAGAAGATTTCGAAGAAGTACTGACCTTATGGGAACGCTGCGATTTACTGCGTCCGTGGAATGATCCAGAGCTGGATATTGAACGTAAAATTAACCACAGCCCTGAGTTTTTCCTGGTGGCGGAAGTGGGCGGTGAAGTGGTGGCGACGCTGATGGGCGGCTACGATGGTCATCGCGGATCAGCCAATTATCTGGGGGTACATCCGGATTATCGCGGCCGTGGCATTGCCAATGCGCTGGTAAACCGTCTGGAGAAGAAGTTAATCGCCCGTGGTTGCCCGAAAATGAATTTAATGGTGCGTGCTGAAAACGATGCGGTAGTCAGCATGTATGAAAAACTGGGTTATGAAATTTCGGATACGCTTTTACTGGGTAAACGACTGATCGAAGATCAGGAATACTAAATCGTTATTCCGGCGAATAAAAAAGCCCCGGCAGGAGTGATCCGCCGGGGCTTCGTTTTCTGAGTTACTTGATCAGTTTTACGCTTTTGACATCCACTTCGACAGAATTCCAGTCTTTATCGACTTTACCTTCAATGCGGATTTTGTCCTTGGGTGACACGTTCTGTCCCTGCCAGCGTTTGCCGTCAATTTCGACATTGAGGGTGCCGGTATTGTCGCGGAAAATGTATTTATCATGGTCGATACGCTGATCGATGAACCCTTCCAGCATGATCCACTGATCATCCTTCATGGTTTGCGCGTCTTTCACTGTACTACTCAGCGCCGTGGTACCCGTGAAGCCACCCTGTGGGGCAGGCTGGGTTTGTGATTCCTGCGCCGACGGGCCGTTAAATCCGCCAGCCTGCTGGGCAAAGGCAGTGGCTGAACAAAGTGCAATGAGGGTTGCCAGCGTGATCTTCTTCATCATAATAGTCTTCCTTAAGTTAACGTTTCCAGAGTACCGGCAACGATGACATCTTTTCGGATGTGTTGCCGCGTTGGAGACCAGTAAAGCAGACAGTTCTTAACAGTTTCTTAAGCCTATACCCGGCATACTTAAAATTGCAGAGGTGTTGGCTGCGCTCAGTGATGTGAATCACTTACCTGAGTAAGTTCATCGGATCACTCCGCTGGCTGTTTTTCTGTACTTCGAATTATTTTAGGTATGCTCTTGATATATTTTAAAAACTTAACTTCATTTGCAGGAACGTTGTCCTTTTTATGAACCCGGATGATTATAACGACCATGGTATGTTGCGCTTGCCATTGTGGTTTTGGACTATTTTGATTTTGCAGGCGCGGACCTGGATATTATTTGTGATGGTCGGGGCGTCGCGCCAGCAGGGCAGTGACCTGTTGGCGTTGTTTTATCCTGAGTCGCAAAATTTCTGGTCCGGAATGTTACTCGGATTGCCACCCGCGCTGTTGTTTTTACTCAGCGGGCGTCGTCATGTATGGCCGCGTATCTGGCAGGCCGGTTACTGGTTGCTGCTGGCTGGCATGTTTGTCACATTTGCCTTGCAGGGGCTGGGGTTATGGCAAAGTACAGATACGATTTCCGGCGTGGATATCGTGCTGGCCTTGCTGGATGCAGCGGCGCTGGCTTACTGGCTCATGAGCCGCCGTCTGCGCGCCTGTTTTGATGCCACGCGCCGTCTGGCCTGATGCATATTCCATTCGGGGATGAACTTTTTAACCAGAAAAGTACTCGAACTGGCGCTAAACCCTCATGCTAAATAAACAATAATTTCACTGCCGGTTTATCCGCCAGGCCGCACCGGCCGACGGGAACGGGGAGTCAAGGAGTGTACCGAATGACTGTTCGCATACGGGTTCGCCCGATGTTGCTGGCGCTGCCGTTAATTCTTACGGGCTGTTCATCACTGTCTAACATGTCGTGGCCAGATATTTCCTGGTCGGGTATGAATCCGCTTAACTGGTTTGGCAGCAGCCTGACAGTCAGCGATAAAGGCGTGGGCGGAATAACCAGCAGCACACCGCTGACAGAAACAGCCGTTAAAGACGCGCTGGACGGCGACTATACCCTGCGCAGCGGGATGTCGATGAGCGATGGAAAAATGCTGAGTTTCTTCCAGGCGATGGACGGCAAAGACGTGAAAATGTCCATCAGCGGTGAGCCGAAAGGCAATGTTCAACGCGTTGATGTGGTGGATCCGAAAGTTGAAAGTGAATGGGGTGTCAAAATCGGCACACCTTTCAGCACGCTTTACAGCAAGGCCTTCGATGTCTGCGTCAAAGGCGAAGGGGATGATGCCGAAAACGTCGAGTGTAAAGCGCCGCAAAGTGCTCACGTAACCTATGTGTTCAGCGGTATCTGGCATGGTCCGGATTCGCTGATGCCTTCGGATGATGCCCTGAAAGACTGGAAGGTCAGCAAAATCATCTGGCGTGCTAATCCGGCAAATAACGCGCAATAAAACGGGAATCTGTGTTTAAAAAGCCCTCAATGCCTTGCCTTCGCGCAAGGCATTTTTATTGACATCCGGTATGATGTCGCCGGTCAAATTAACGAGGATGAGAAAATGACTCAGGTTCAGAGCGGCATTTTACCCGAACATTGCCGTTTCGCGATTTACATCGAAGCGAAAGCTCAGGGTGACCTGGATGCGCTCCGGCAGGGCTGCCGTGCATTTGTGGCCGTACTGGAAGACATGCAGAAAAAATTTCCCGCAGAACATCTTGGTGCGGTCATTGCCTTTGGCAACGATGTATGGCGTGATTTATCCGGCAATCAGGGTGCAGAAGAACTGAAACCTTTCGAGCCGCTGGGCAACGGGCTGGCACCGGCGACGCAGCGTGATATGTTGCTGCATATTCAGTCGCTGCGTCATGACGTGAATTTTGCGCTGGCACAGGCGGCATTAAAAGCATTCGGCAGTTCAATCACTGTCGAAGAAGAAACTCACGGATTCCGTGCGCTGGAAGAACGTGACCTCAGTGGTTTTGTCGACGGCACTGAAAACCCGAAAGCAGAAGCCCGCGCTCAGGTGGCCATTATCCCTGAGGGTAGCGTCGATGCCGGTGGCAGTTACGTGATGGTCCAGCGCTGGAAACATAATCTGGTGCAATGGGAACGCTTCACTGTGCAACAACAGGAAGAAGTGATAGGGCGTACTAAAGAAACGGATGAAGAGCTGGATTCAGAAACCCGTCCGGCCACCTCCCACGTCAGTCGCGTTGATCTGAAAGAAGACGGCAAGGGCCTGAAAATCCTGCGCCAGAGCCTGCCTTACGGTACGGCCAGTGGTGAACACGGCTTGTATTTCATCAGCTATTGCGCCCGTTTGTGGAATATTGAGAAACAACTGCTGAGCATGTTTGGCGATCTTGATGGCAAACGCGATGCTATGCTGCGCTTCACCCGTCCGGTAACCGGCAGCTATTATTTTGCCCCCTCCCTGACCCGCCTGTTAGCGCTTTAACACCTCCCGGCGCGTTCCGTTGCGAACGCGCTGTTTCTGTCTCTCCTGTTATTCCCTTCGCGTTTGTTAACGTCTTATAGCTTTTCATGCTTGAAAATCACCAAATGGTATATAAAACCGTTACAGCCTGACCCTCAGTTATAAATACACTGTGTAGTATTGAGCGGTTCATATGCGTATCGCAAATCGATGAATTCACCAAAGGCTGAGCATGAAAACAGAAACGGGGTTTGTTAAAGCGTGGTTTACAGGCAGCCTGCTTAAAGGATCTGTCGCGGCAGTGTTGCTGGCCAGCGGGGCGGCTTCGGCCACTGAATTGCTCAACAGCTCTTATGATGTCTCCCGTGAACTGTTTGCCGCATTGAACCCGCCTTTTCAGAAACAGTGGGCGGACCAAAATAATGGCGACAAACTCGATATCAAACAGTCGCATGCCGGTTCGTCCAAGCAGGCACTGGCCATTTTGCAGGGACTTAAGGCCGATGTGGTCACTTACAATCAGGTGACGGATGTGCAGATTTTGCATGACCGTGGCAATCTGATCCCGGCCAACTGGCAAAGCCGTCTGCCTAATAACAGTTCGCCGTTCTATTCAACCATGGCGTTTCTGGTGCGCAAGGGCAATCCAAAAAATATTCACAGCTGGGACGATTTAGCGCGTCCGGGCGTGAGCCTGATTTTCCCGAATCCTAAAACCTCCGGTAATGGCCGTTATACCTATCTCGGTGCCTGGGGCGCCTTCAATCTGGAGGATAATAAAAACCAGGCGCAGACCCGCGAAAAGATGGCGGGTTTCCTGAAAAACGTGCAGGTATTTGATACCGGCGGCCGTGGCGCCACCACCACTTTTGTCGAACGCGGACTGGGTGATGTACTGATCAGTTTCGAATCGGAAGTGAACAACATCCGTAAGCAGTACGGTGATGATAAATACGAAGTCATTGTTCCGAAGGTGGATATCCTGGCGGAGTTCCCGGTCGCCTGGGTGGATAAAAATGTCGAGAAAAATGGCACAGAGAAAGCTGCAAAAGATTATCTGAATTATTTGTGGAGCCCGCAGGCGCAGAAAATCATCACCAGTTTTAACTACCGTGTGTATGACAAAACAGCAATGGCGGCAGCGAAAGAGCAGTTCCCGGCAACTAAATTGTTCAAAGTTGAAGATCAGTTCGGTGGCTGGCCACAAGTGATGGAAACCCATTTCAGTACCGGCGGTGAGCTGGACAAACTGTTAGCGCAAGGTCACAAGTAATGTTGTTGTCGAGCAAACGCGTATTACCCGGATTTACCCTGAGCCTCGGCAGCAGTTTGTTGTTCGTGTGCCTCGTGCTGTTGCTGCCGCTGAGTGCGCTGGTGATGCAGTTGTCACAAATGACACTGACGCAATATTGGGATGTCATCACCAACGGTCAGGTGGTGGCGGCCTATAAAGTGACGCTGCTGGCGGCAGGTGTGGCGAGTATTTTTAACTGTTTCTTCGGCATGCTGATGGCATGGATCCTGACCCGTTATGAGTTCCCCGGTAAAAGCCTGGTGGATGGTCTGATGGATTTACCGTTTGCCCTGCCGACGGCCGTGGCCGGTTTAACGCTGGCAGGATTGTTTTCTACCACCGGTTTTTACGGTCAGTGGCTGGCGCATTTTGATATCAAAGTAGCGTATACCTGGCTGGGTATTGCCGTGGCGATGGCATTTACCAGCATCCCGTTTGTGGTTCGTACCGTGCAACCGGTGCTGGAAGAATTAGGCCCGGAATATGAAGAAGCTGCTGAAACACTGGGTGCATCGCGCTGGCAGAGCTTCCGTCGTGTGGTGTTGCCTGAAGTGATGCCATCGCTTCTGGCGGGTACGGCGTTGTCCTTTACCCGCAGTCTGGGAGAATTCGGCGCGGTCATTTTCATCGCCGGTAACATTGCGTGGAAAACCGAAGTGACCTCACTGATGATTTTTATTCGCTTACAGGAATTTGATTACCCGGCAGCCAGCGCCATCGCTTCGGTGATCCTCGCGGCATCGTTGCTGCTGTTGTTTGCGATTAATACCTTACAGAGCCGTTATGGCCGTCGTCTGGGAGGCCAGTAATGTCTGATGTTCCGGCTTTTGCAGGCGAAAAACGCCAGCGTATTGACTGGGTAAAATGGTCACTGATCGGCACCGGTGTGCTGATTTGTGTTCTGTTGTTGCTGATCCCGATGATTAGCATTTTCGTACTCGCGGTTTCCGACGGCCTTGCTGCCGTGTGGAAGAACCTGTCTGACACTGACATGTTGCACTCCATCTGGCTGACGGTGCTGATGGCGCTGATCACCGTGCCGGTTAACCTGATTTTCGGCACACTGCTGGCCTGGCTGGTGGCCCGCTTTAATTTTCCGGGACGTCAGCTGTTACTGACGCTTATCGACATTCCGTTCGCGGTGTCGCCGGTGGTGGCAGGGCTATTGTATCTGCTGTTTTACGGCACCAACGGTCCGATTGGCGGCTGGCTGGATGCCCATAATATTCAGTTTATGTTCGCCTGGCCGGGTATGGTGATGGTGACAGTATTTGTCACCTGTCCGTTTGTTATTCGTGAGCTGGTGCCGGTGATGTTAAGCCAGGGCAGTCATGAAGATGAAGCGGCAGTGTTGCTGGGGGCGTCAGGCTGGCAGATGTTCCGCCGCGTGACATTACCGAATATCCGCTGGGCATTGTTATACGGCGTGGTGCTGACCAACGCCCGCGCCATTGGGGAGTTTGGCGCAGTATCGGTAGTGTCCGGTTCTATCCGTGGCGAAACCTACACGCTGCCTCTACAAGTCGAATTACTGCATCAGGATTACAACACTGCAGGCGCGTTTACTGCCGCTGCGCTGTTAACCCTGATGGCAATTGTCACATTATTTCTGAAAAGCGGCCTGCAATGGCGTCTGAAGCGCCACAATGACCGTCTTGAGCGGGAGGGAAGTCATGAGCATTGAAATTAACGGTATCAACAAATATTTTGGCCGCACTAAGGTGCTCAATGATATCTCGCTCGATATTGCTTCCGGAGAGATGGTTGCGCTGCTCGGGCCTTCCGGTTCAGGTAAAACCACGCTGCTGCGTATTATCGCCGGGCTGGAAAATCAAAACGCCGGCCACCTGAGCTTCCACGGCAAAGACGTGACGCGCCTTCATGCCCGCGATCGTCAGGTCGGTTTTGTATTCCAGCATTACGCGCTGTTCCGTCATATGACCGTGTTCGATAATATCGCGTTTGGTCTGACGGTGTTGCCGCGCCGCGAGCGTCCGGATGCCGGTGCGATCAAACAGAAAGTCACTAAATTGCTGGAAATGGTGCAGTTAGGCCATCTGGCAAACCGTTATCCAGCACAACTTTCCGGTGGTCAGAAACAACGTGTGGCACTGGCGCGTGCGCTGGCGGTTGAACCGCAAATTCTGCTGCTCGATGAACCCTTTGGCGCACTGGATGCACAGGTGCGTAAAGAGTTGCGCCGCTGGCTGCGGCAGTTACATGAAGAACTGAAATTTACCAGCGTGTTCGTGACGCACGATCAGGAAGAAGCCATGGAAGTGGCTGATCGTGTGGTGGTAATGAGCCAGGGCAATATCGAACAGGTCGGCGCACCGCAGGAAATCTGGCGTGAACCGGCAACCCGTTTCGTGCTGGAATTCATGGGTGAAGTCAACAAGATCAGCGGTGAAATCCGGGGTTCTCAGCTGTACGTCGGTGCATACCACTGGCCGCTGGATAATCCGCCGCTGCATCAGGGCGCAGTCGACTTATTCCTGCGTCCATGGGAAATGGAAATTACGCCGCACAGTACAGCGCGTTGCCCGTTGCCGGTGAAGGTGCTCGAAGTCAGCCCGCGTGGCCATTTCTGGCAGCTTATCGTGCAGGCCGAGGGCTGGCACGACAAACCGCTTTCGGTTGTGCTTTCCGAAACACACGGTAACAGCGCACCTCAGCGCGGCGATCGGTTCTATGTCGGCGGGCTGAATGGCCGTCTGTATGCGGGCGACCAGCCTCTGCAACCCGTTGCGTTAGCGAAGAGTGCCTGATATTTTTTGATCAGAATTTTTCTCAGGGCGGTCATCGGGCCGCCCTTTTTATCGTCTGATATCTGTTTATGTATTTTTTATCGGCAGATATAATTTTTTAATATAAGGCGGGCCCGTGAGTACGCTCGAACATTACATCGGCAATACCCCTCTGGTGAGATTACAGCGTCTGACGCAGGGTCTGGACAGCGAGATTTGGGTTAAGCTGGAAGGGAATAATCCTGCCGGATCGGTAAAAGATCGTGCCGCACTGTTTATGATTGAGCAGGCGGAAAAACGGGGTGAAATTCGCCCTGGTGATACGCTGATTGAAGCCACAAGCGGAAATACCGGGATTGCGCTGGCGATGATTGCTGCACTCAAAGGCTACAAGTTGAAATTGCTGATGCCGGAGAATATGAGTCTCGAACGTCAGGCATCGATGCGGGCGTATGGTGCCGAACTGTTGCTGGTCAGTCGTGCGCAGGGCATGGAAGGCGCGCGCGATCTTGCTTTGGAAATGGAAAAACAGGGGCAGGGGAAAGTGCTGGATCAGTTTAATAACCCTGATAATCCGCTCGCGCATTTCACGACAACAGGCCCTGAAATCTGGCAACAGACGCACGGACGGATCACCCATTTTGTGTCCAGCATGGGCACCACCGGCACCATTACCGGTGTCAGCCGTTATCTGCGCAGCCAGCATGCTGGCGTCAGGATTGTCGGGTTGCAACCTTCTGAAGGCAGCAGTATTCCCGGTATACGCCGCTGGCCGCAGGCCTATCTGCCGGGCATTTTCAATCCGGAACTGGTCGATGAAGTGATGGATATGGGACAAAACGAAGCAGAAGATACCATGCGGGCGCTGGCGCGGTCGGAAGGTATCTTCTGTGGGGTGAGTTCCGGCGGCGCGGTAGCGGGTGCGTTGCGTGTGGCCAGAAGCCATCCGGGCAGCGTGATAGTGGCGATTATTTGTGATCGCGGTGACCGTTATTTATCCACTGGGGTTTTTAATGTTTAATTCTATATTCAGCTGTTGAATGTAAAATTAGAGTAAAAGCGGCTGCGAATGGCTGGCTTAGTGGTAAAAATGACCAAAATTTTAGCCAGGCGGAAATGAACAATGAAAATTTTATTAGTCGATGACGACCTTGAATTAGGCACCATGCTCAGTGAATACCTGATTGCAGAAGGTTTTGATGCGTCTCTGGTGCTGACCGGTAAAGCGGGTGTGGAAGGTGCGATGTCTGGCGAATACACCGCGATGATCCTGGATATTATGCTGCCAGACATGAGCGGTATTGATGTATTGCGTCAGGTGCGTAAAAACAGCCGGCTGCCGATCATCATGCTGACCGCGAAAGGGGACAACATTGATCGCGTCATCGGTCTGGAAATGGGGGCGGATGATTATATGCCGAAACCGTGCTATCCACGTGAACTGGTGGCACGTTTGCGTGCTGTATTGCGTCGTGTGGAAGAACAGCAGCAATCACACGCTGATACGTCCTCGGTCAACTATGGTGATCTGACGCTGAATCCGGCGACCCGGAGCAGTGAATGGCGCGGCGTGCCCTTCGATCTGACCGCTTCTGAGTTCAACCTGCTGGAATTACTGTTGCGTTCGCCTGAACGTGTGGTCTCCAAAGATGAATTGTCGGAAAAAGGTCTCGGGCGTCCGCGTGAAGCGTATGACCGCAGTATTGATGTGCATATCAGTAACATCCGCCAGAAACTGGGGTCACTTGAAGGTGGCGATATGCTGACTATTGAAACGGTGCGCAGCATTGGCTATCGAATCCGCTAAACGACTGCGCGGCAGGTTGTTCTGGAAAATATTGCTGGGTTTCTGGTTTACTTTCGTGGCAATCGCTCAGGGGCTCTGGGTGGTTTTTGCTTTCTACAATCCGCATGAACCGCCGGAAAGTGGTATTGCCCGCCGGTTTGTGAAACTTCAAATTACTTCGGCTGTGTCCACGCTGCATTCCGGCGGTATGCCTGCACTGAATGCCATGATTGCTGACTGGCCGCAAGATGACCGGCAGTTCTTTTCGGTGTCACCGTCTTTGCTGCCGGCAAAAGGTAGCAGCATGCAGGAGCTTGAGCCCGGAAAAACGCCGCATGAAGTGGTGGAGTTTGTGCAGGGGCCCGACGGCCAGGGTTACCGTCTGCGTTATGACGTGGCGGGGCTGATGGATGAATACCGGCCACGAAAGCACCACCGCGAACTGCTGAATATGCCACCGCCATTGTTGTGGCTGGGCGGGCTTGGCGGGTTGCTGTTCAGTGCCGTTCTGGCGTGGAACCTGACACGGCCGATGCTGCAAATGCGTAAAGCTTTTGATCGGGTGGCGCAAGGCGATTTATCGGTACGTCTGTTTAGCAGCATGGGTAAGCGGCACGATGAATTGTCCGAAGTGGCGCGCGATTTCGACTCGATGGCTGAACGCCTGCAAGTGCTGGTCAGGGCGCGGGAAGAGCTGCTGCATGATGTCTCGCACGAACTGCGCTCCCCGCTGGCGCGCTTGCAACTGGCCATCGGTCTGGCGCGGCAGAATCCGTCGAACGTCGAAAGCTCCCTGAGCCGCATAGAACACGAGGCGGGGAGGCTGGATAAAATGATCGGCGAACTGCTGGCGTTATCGCGCACCGAAAGCAGTGAAATTCCTGATGAAGAGTACTTTGATCTCTACGGGCTGGTGGAAGCCGTGGTTAACGATGCGCGCTATGAAGCGCAGTTGCCGGGTGTTGAAATTGCGATGTATCCCTCGTCTCCGGATAACCTGGATTACACGGTAAAAGGCAATGCTGAACTGATGCGTCGTGCGGTAGATAACGTAGTGCGTAATGCGCTGCGCTTTTCGGCCCGCGGGCAAACTATCAGTGTTTCACTGGCACAGATTGAGCAGTATTTGCAGATTGAAGTGGCCGATCAGGGGCCGGGTGTGGAAGAGGATAAGCTTTCGAGTATCTTTGACCCGTTCGTGCGCGTTAAATCGCCGCTGTCAGGCAAAGGCTATGGCCTTGGGCTGGCTATCACCCGTAAAGTGATGTTGGCCCATGAAGGTAAAGTGGATGCCCGTAACGCGCAGCCTCATGGGCTAATTATCAGCCTTCAAGTCCCGCACTGGAAGCCTGCGTCATAATCCGGGCTGAAGATGCATTGGGGCCAGCGCAAGCGCTGTTCAAAAAGCTATAGCCTTTTGTCCTGTCACTCTAATTATTTTGCGGACAGATATTTACAGGCAATAAAAAACGGCGCTGATTAGGCGCCGTTTTTTATTTCTCGCTGAGCGAATTACTTTTTGATGCGGATGATCGGGGTTTCGCCCACAGTCACGCTACCCGTCAGTTTAATCAGCTCTTTGATCTCGTCCATGTTAGAGATAACAACCGGAGTCAGAGTAGACTTCGCTTTCTCTTCCAGCAGCGCCAGATCAAACTCGATAACCAAATCGCCTTTCTTAACGCGCTGGCCTTCTTCAGCGATGCGTTTGAAGCCTTCGCCTTTCAGTTCAACGGTGTCGATACCGAAGTGCACGAACAACTCGATGCCACTGTCGGATTCGATTGAGAAAGCATGGTTAGTTTCGAAGATTTTACCGATAGTGCCATCAACCGGAGCAACCATTTTGTTGCCAGCAGGTTTAATAGCAATACCGTCACCTACGATTTTCTCAGCGAAAACAACGTCAGGCACGTCTTCAATATTGACAATTTCACCAGACAGCGGTGCCACAATCTCAATGGTACCTACGTCTTTTTTATCATCAGAAACCAATGATTTCAGTTTATCGAACAAACCCATGATCTTCTCCTAAGCATTAATTTGGGCAGCTTTACCAGCATCGCGCAATTAGCAGAGTGTTTTTTCTTCAATGAACTTGTTAACCAGGTTCATCAACTCTTGCGCCGTAGGTTGGGCCAGGGCCTGGTCTGCCAGCGCTTTCACATCTTCGAAGTTTGTATTGCGAATAATTTTCTTGATGCGTGGGATAGAGATAGCACTCATGCTGAACTCATCTAACCCCATGCCCAATAGAAGAAGTGTAGCACGTTCGTCGCCGGCTAGCTCGCCGCACATCCCTGTCCATTTACCGGCAGCATGAGATGCGTCAATAACTTGTTTAATTAAACCAAGCACAGACGGTGACATTGGGTTGTACAGATGAGAAATCAGCTCGTTACCGCGATCCACTGCCAAAGTATACTGGGTAAGATCGTTTGTACCAATACTGAAGAAATCAACTTCTTTCGCCAGGTGATGCGCAATCACAGCTGCTGCTGGCGTTTCAACCATCACACCCACTTCAATGGTTTCATCGAATGCCTGACCTTTCTCACGCAGTTGCGCTTTCAGCAGTTCAAGTTCTGCTTTCAGTTCACGCACTTCTTCGACTGAAATGATCATCGGGAACATGATGCGCAATTTACCGAAGGCAGAGGCACGCAGGATGCCTTTCAACTGATCGTGAAGAATTTCTTTGCGATCAAGGCAGATACGGATTGCGCGCCAACCCAGGAACGGGTTTTCTTCTTTCGGCAGGTTCATGTACGGCAGGTCTTTATCACCGCCGATGTCCATGGTACGTACGATAACCGCCTGTGACCCCATCGCTTCAGCAACGGCTTTGTATGCCTGGAATTGCTCTTCTTCGGTAGGCAGGCTGTCACGGTCCATGAACAGGAATTCTGTACGATACAGGCCGACACCTTCAGCGCCATTGCGCTCTGCACCCGCGACGTCGCGCACGGTACCGATGTTGGCACAAACTTCTACCTGATGGCCATCCAGCGTAATAGCCGGTAAGTCTTTCAGCTTAGTCAGTTCGTCTTTTTCACTGATGTACTGGTTCTGAACGGCTTTCAGCTCGTCAATAATGTCTGCTGTCGGATTGACATAGATTTTATTGTTCACGGCATCGAGGATCAGGTAGTCATCATTTTTGACTTGTTTGGTCACGTCGCTGGTACCCACGATAGCAGGCAGTTCCAGTGAGCGGGCCATGATCGAGGTGTGAGAAGTACGGCCACCCAAATCAGTAATAAAGCCCAGAACCTTGTTCAGGTTCAGCTGTGCAGTTTCTGACGGCGTCAGATCGGTCGCAACCAGGATAACTTCGTCCTGAATGGAGCTCAGATCAACGATGGTCATGTTCAGAATATTGCGCAGCAGACGTTTGCCGATGTCGCGTACGTCAGCCGCACGTTCTTTCAGGTATTCGTCATCAAGCTCTTCCAGGGCTTTCGCCTGGCCTTCAATGACAGAGAAAGCTGCAGCGTCAGCAGAAGCGTGCTCGTCTTTGATAAGGGCTATGATTTCCTGTTCAAGCTCTTCGTCTTCCAACAACATGATGTGGCCTTCGAAGATGGCTTCTTTCTCTTCACCGAAGGTCTCACCGGCTTTAGTCTTGATCACTTCCAGTTGAGCAGAGGCTTTCGCACGGCCCGTCAGGAAACGTTCAACTTCCTGATCAACGTGATCTGGAGAGATTTTTTTCCGGTTGATGACAATTTCATCTTCTTTCAACAGAAGTGCTTTGCCGAAAGCGATACCGGGAGATACTAAAATGCCTGAAATCATAACCCTACCTTTCTCTTGACTGGTTTAAACTATATAAGAGCGGTTGTTTATTACTCGAGCTCTGCCATCAGTTTTACCAAGTGTTCAACGGCTTTCTGCTCGTCTTCACCTTCAGCTGAGAGGGTCACAACGGTACCTTGGGTCAGGCCCAGAGTTTGCAGTTTGAAAAGGCTTTTAGCACTGGCGCTTTTACCGTTTGAAGTCACGGTGATGTCAGAAGCGAAACCTTTAGCTTCTTTCACGAACTGTGCAGCAGGGCGGGTGTGCAGACCATTAGGAGCGGTAATAGTAACTTCTTGCTGGAACATTGTTGTTTCCCCAACTTATTAAAGTAATGTTGTGGAGCTAAAGTTTAGCTTATGGCCTTCACTTTAGCCTGTAGAGATTAGCGCCTGACTATGGTTCAGGGGCAGGTTCAGATGCAACAGAAAAGAGAAAATAACGCACTCAGCGATAAAACTCTTTGCCCTGGATCCAGGCTTTTTCTGTTATTCCTCCATTATGCCGTCTTTTTCCCTGATGTAACAAATCAGTAAATCGATTCAGCCGGGAAGCGTCATGGAAGCGATTAATTTCGAGCATCGAAATAATTGTCCGGTTAAATACTAAACCTGGCGGGTAAAATCAATGACGAAGTGGTGTAAAGTTTGACGCAGGCCACAAAAAAGCACCCCTTGAGGTGCTTTTTTAGCCGCTTTTAAGGATGTGGCATTATTGTTGCAATTCTTTCTCGGTGAATAAATCTGCAAACAATGCGGTACTCAGATAGCGTTCACCAGAAGAAGGCAGAATAACCACGATAGTCTTATCTGCAAACTCCGGTTCTTTGGATAATTTCACCGCAGCTTCAACTGCTGCACCGGAAGAAATCCCGGCCAGAATACCTTCTTCTTCCATCAGACGGCGTGCCATGTGAATGGATTCATCGTTGGTGATCAGCGTAACGCGATCCAGCAACTCCAGATCCAGGTTACCCGGAATAAAACCTGCACCGATACCCTGAATTTTATGCGGGCCCGGTTTGACTTCTTCGCCGTTCAGTGTCTGGGTGATAACGGGAGAGTCGGTTGGCTCGACGGCCACCAGTTTCACGCTGCTTTTTTTACTTTTCAGATAACGACCCGTTCCGGTGATCGTGCCGCCGGTACCCACGCCTGCGATCAACACATCCACTGCGCCATCGGTATCTTCCCAGATTTCCGGGCCGGTAGTCTGTTCGTGGATAGCCGGGTTGGCCGGGTTGCTGAACTGCTGAAGAATGAGATAACGCTGCGGATCGCTGGCCTGAATTTCTTCGGCTTTGGCAATCGCGCCTTTCATGCCTTTGGCGCCTTCGGTCAGCACCAGATTGGCGCCGAGAGCTTTAAGCAGCTTACGACGTTCAACACTCATGGTTTCCGGCATGGTCAGTGTCAGTTTGTAACCCCGCGCGGCAGCCACATAAGCCAGTGCAATACCGGTGTTACCGCTGGTGGGTTCAACCAGTTCGATATCTTTGGTCAGAATGCCTTTTTTCTCAGCATCCCAAATCATGTTCGCACCGATACGGCATTTTACGCTGAAGCTCGGGTTACGTGACTCGACCTTAGCCAGAATACGACCATTACCGATACGGTTCAGACGAACCAGTGGCGTATGGCCAATTGTTAATGAATTGTCTTCATAGATCTTGCTCATAACCCGTCCTTTACCTGTATGAAATATTCACGGTGTGAAGCTTTCAACACTATGAAATAAGTGGGAATCAGGAAAGCATACGCGAACCGCTTTCCCAGTGAAGTAAGGTTTTGGTATTTGCTATACCGATACGTTATTAAGAAATAAGTTCGGTGAAGAAAAGTCAAGCATAGCAGGCAGCCGCCCGCAGGCGGCTGTGAGAAAAAGGGACTATTTTCGGGTGGCATTCACATCGATATTATTTTTGACGTAAACATCGCGGTAACGGTCACACCACATGGCCGTCGCGCCGCATACAGCAACCGGCAGGATCACCAGATTCAGCACCGGGATCATCGTAAACAGACTGACCAGAGAACCAAATTGCATGTTGTCGATTTTATTGCTGCCAAGTGAGCGACGCATATCGGCAAAACTGACTTTGTGATTATCGAACGGATAATCGCAATACTGAATCACGACCATCCACGCGCTGAAAAAGAACCACAGTACGGGCGCGATAGTCTGGCCTATCACCGGAATGAAATACAGCGCGAACAGCAGCAGGGCGCGTGGCAGGTAATACGCCAGTTTCTGCCACTCACGTTTCATGATGCGCGGGAGATCTTTCATGATGTCCCAGATGCCCGTATCAGGCAGCGGTTTGCCGGTAAGACGCGCTTCGAGCTGTTCGGCGAGTAATCCGCTGAAGGGGGCGGCTATCCAGTTGGCAAGGGTGCTGAAGAAATAGCTGAACACCAGTACCACGGAAAGCACCGCCACTGGCCAGATCAGATAATCCAGCCAGCTGAGCCACGACGGCACCTTGCTCATCATTGCCGGGATCCATTCACCCAGTTGGGTGAACAGCCACCCGAATGCACCGCCCATCAGCAGCACGTTGACAGCCAGGGGTAAAATCACAAAACGTCGTATCCCGGGTAAGGAAATGAGCGTCCAGCCCTGTGTGAAATAATGTACGCCGTTTTCTTGTCTGGCGCTTTGCGATGAGCTCATAAACGAAATTTTCTCTCTGAGTTGAATGACATGGGCTATCATATCGGTATGATTTTCCACTGGCTAGCGGTGGATTGGCTGAAAAAACAGCAAAAAAAGGTGCAACTGCCCTATTTATTAGCAGAAAGTAGAGTCGAGACTTGCACTTATCTACGTGGGCAAATAGAGTTAATCATGTGAATGTTTGCCGTGGTGGCAATGTATTAGAACAACAGAGATAGCAATGATGCAGGATTTGCGTCTGATATTAATCGTTGTTGGTGCGATCGCCATAATAGCGTTGTTGTTACACGGTTTGTGGACCAGCCGTAAAGAACGCTCTTCGCTTTTCCGCGATCGTCCAGCTAAACGTGTGAAAAAAGAACGGGAACAATCTCCGTCCGAAGATTTTGTCGATGGAGTGGGGGAAGTGCGCGTGCGTCCTGCTTATCCTCAGGATGAACCGACTTTTGGTCAGTATGATGAGCCTGAACAGACTGCACCGCCACGTCAGCCGCAGGTTTCTCCTGCGCAGCCAGCGCCAGCACCTGTTGCTCGTCCTCAACAACCGGCTCAGCCACCGCAATATGCTGCGCAGGATGATCCGTTGCTGAGTGGTTATTCAGCCTCTGAATCCGCCACTGCACCGCGTCGCGAACCTGTCGCTGATTTTGCACCTCAGGACTCCGCACCTGAAGCCAGAACGCATGCGCCGGTTGCGCCGCAAGATATCCATGCTGACGCGGCGCCTGCTGCGAAAGCAGAACCTCAGGCTGCGCCTTTTGCCCCGGCAGAAGAAGCCCCGGCTGAGAAAGCGAAACTGAAAGAAACGGTCCTGGTACTGCATGTTGCTGCCCATCAGGGCGGTGTCATCGGTGGTGAAGTGTTGCTTAACAGCGTGCTTCAGGCCGGTTTCCAGTTTGGTGCGATGAATATTTTCCATCGCCATGTCAGCCCTGCCGGGAGCGGTCCGGTGTTGTTCAGTCTGGCCAATATGGTTAAACCGGGTTCTTTTGACCCGGACAATATGTCTGACTTCTCTACGCCGGGTGTGACGTTGTTTATGATGGTGCCTTGCTACGGTGATGCGCATCAGAACTTCAAACTGCTGCTGCAGTCTGCCCAACGTATTGCCGATGATGTCGGTGCGATGGTGCTTGACGATGAGCGTCGTATGATTACGCCGCAGAAGCTCGAAACGTACAAAGCGCGGATCCGCGAGGTCCTCGAGGCGATCGCCTGAGTCAGGCTTTCGTGAAATACCCATTCCCCTGACCCCCGCTTGCCGGGGGTTTTTTATCTCCACGGTGAGTCATGGCCACTATCGAAGAACAGATCAATCAGTTACGCACTCAGTTACGCCATCACGAATATCAATATCACGTTCTGGATGCCCCGGAAGTGCCTGACGCCGAATATGACCGCTTAATGCGCGAGTTACGTGAGCTGGAAACCGCGCATCCTGAACTGGTCACCGCAGATTCACCGACGCAGCGCGTGGGCGCGGCACCGCTTTCCGCATTTGAACAGGTCAGGCATCAGATACCGATGTTGTCGCTGGACAACGTATTTGATGAAGAAAGCTATCTGGCATTTTATAAACGTGTTCAGGATCGTCTGAAGACGTCAGAACCGCTGACTTTCTGCTGCGAACTGAAACTTGACGGGCTGGCAGTGAGCCTGTTGTATGAAAATGGCGAACTGGTGCAGGCCGCCACACGTGGCGATGGCACGACCGGTGAGAATATTACGGCCAACGTGCGCACAATACGTGCCATCCCCCTGCGCCTGCATGGCGACAATATTCCTGCACGTCTTGAGGTGCGGGGTGAAGTGTTTATGCCACAGCCTGGCTTTGAAGCGATGAACGCTGAAGCACGCCGTACCGGGGGCAAAGTATTTGCTAACCCGCGTAATGCCGCTGCAGGTTCATTACGTCAGCTTGATCCGCGTATCACCGCCAGACGTCCGCTGACTTTCTTCTGCTACGGCGTGGGTCTGCTGGAAGGGGGGGAGCTGCCGCGTAGTCATCTTGCCCGCCTGCAACAATTCAAGGCCTGGGGTTTACCGGTCAGCGATCGTGTGCGTCTTTGCACCGGCAGTGATGAAGTGCTGGCGTTTTACCGTCAGGTTGAAGCGGAACGTCCATTGCTGGGGTTTGATATTGACGGCGTGGTCGTGAAAATTGATTCGCTGGATATTCAGGAAGCACTGGGTTTTGTGGCGCGGGCACCGCGTTGGGCGACAGCGTTTAAATTCCCGGCGCAGGAACAGATTACGCGGGTGAAAGATGTCGAGTTCCAGGTCGGGCGCACCGGTGCGATCACGCCGGTCGCACGTCTTGATCCCGTGCTGGTTGCGGGTGTGATGGTCAGCAACGCGACGCTGCATAATGCTGATGAAATCGAACGTCTGGGCCTGCGTATCGGCGATACCGTGATTGTCCGCCGTGCCGGTGACGTTATCCCACAGGTCGTGGGCGTGGTGCTGGATGAACGTCCGCAAGATGCCCGTGAAGTGGTTTTCCCGACGCATTGTCCGGTCTGTCACTCCGATGTCGAACGTGTCGAAGGTGAAGCGGTAGCGCGTTGTACGGCGGGTCTGATTTGTGGTGCACAGCGTAAAGAAGCGCTGAAACATTTTGTCTCCCGCCGGGCGCTGGATGTTGATGGCATGGGCGACAAAATCATCGATCAACTGGTCGAGAAAGAATATGTCAAAACGCCGGCGGATCTGTTCCGGCTGACGGCGGGTAAACTTACCGGTCTGGATCGCATGGGACCTAAATCGGCACAGAACGTGGTTACTGCGCTGGAAAAAGCCAAAGAAACCACGCTGGCCAGATTCCTGTATGCGCTGGGCATTCGTGAAGTGGGCGAAGCCACAGCCGCTAACCTTGCCGCGCATTACGGCTCGGTTGAGGCGCTTAAAGCGGCAGATATTGAGTCGCTGAAAAGCGTGCAGGATGTCGGCGATGTGGTGGCTAAACATGTGGTCAATTTCCTGTCGGAAGAACATAACCAGCAGGTGATTGATGAGCTGTTAAGCCCTGAAATTAATATTCACTGGCCGGAAGTGCAGGTCATTGTACCGGAGGAAATTGACAGTCCGTTTGCCGGTAAAACCGTGGTGTTGACCGGTTCGCTTTCGATCCTTTCACGCGATGAAGCCAAAGATCGTCTGACCGCGCTGGGGGCAAAAGTCTCCGGCAGCGTGTCGAAGAAAACTGATCTGGTGATTGCCGGTGAAGCGGCAGGATCCAAGCTGGCGAAAGCACAGGAACTGGGTATTGAGGTGATCGACGAGGCGGAAATGATCCGTCTGCTGGGTGAATAAAGCATGGAAAAAGAAGATCTGATCCAGATAGCCAATACGGTCATGCCGTTCGGTAAGTATGCCGGACGCGTGCTGATCGACCTGCCGGAAGAATATCTGCTGTGGTTCGCCCGTAAAGACGAATTCCCGCAGGGGAAACTGGGTGAACTGATGCAACTGACGCTGGCGATCAAAAGTGAAGGATTGCAAAGCCTGATCAATCCGCTGCGTCGTCATGGTCCGGGGCTGGGTGGCACCGACGAGTAACGGTCCGTCTACCCGATGTAGAAGGCGCTGATGTCAGCGCCTTTTTTCTGCCTGTTATTCGCCTGCGCTATTCAGTGACAGGCGTTTGTTTGAGCGCCGCTTCCTGCTGCTTTTTCTGATAACGTTTCGCCAGCACCGCACAGGTCATCAGCTGTACCTGATGGAAAATCATCAGCGGCAGCACCATCATGCCAATGGCACTGACCGGAAACAGAATATTCGCCATCGGAATACCGTTCGCCAGACTTTTCTTCGAGCCGCAGAATACGATAGTGATTTCATCGGGTTTACTGAAGCCCATCCAGCGTGCCATGTAGGTGTTAATGACCAGAATAAAGGCCAGCAGTACCAGACTGAACACCAGGATAAACAACAGTGAGCCGACACCGACCTGATGCCAGATCCCCTGAGTCACGGCTTCACTGAAAGCGGAATACACCACCAGCAAAATCGATGTCTGGTCGGTTTTGCCAATCATTTTACGGTGGCGTTCGACAAAGCCGCCAATCAGCGGACGCAGCAAGTGTCCGGCGACAAACGGCACCAGCAGTTGCAGCACAATATGCCAGACCTGTGCTAAACCATTCCCCGTTTCCCCCTGTACATGCATCAGCAGGCTGACCAGCAACGGTGAAACAAATATCCCCAGCAGGCTTGATGCGGAAGCACTGCACACCGCTGCCGCCACGTTGCCGCCCGCCAGTGAGGTAAACGCAATCGCCGACTGCACGGTGGCGGGCAAAATACACAGATACACAAAGCCGCTGTAAATTTGCGGGCTGACATCCACCGGATGCCACCACTGAAAAAGCAGCCCGAGGATCGGGAATAAAATGAAAGTGCTGAACATCACCCATAAATGTAAACGCCAGTTATTGCTGCCCTGAAAAATAGCTTCGCGTGAGAGTTTTGCGCCATGCATGAAAAACAACAGACCAATGGCGAAAATGGTCAGGTTATTGAAGAAAGCGACAAATATGCCGCTGGCCGGGAAGAATGTCGCCAGCAGAACAGTGGCGATAAGTGTCAGGGTGAAGCGATCAGGTAAGAAGCGCATAGCAGGTCTCGGAAAGGTTGTCTCTGAATGCGGCTATTTTGTGCTTTTCCGATATAATTAAAAAATTGATTTATTTAATCCATTAATGCAGAAAATTCATGAATTATTCACTCAGACAACTTCGTGTGTTCGTGGCGGTTTCACGCTATGGCAGTTTTAGCCGGGCAGGGGAAGCGATAGGGTTAAGCCAGTCGGCTGTCAGCCACAGTATGAAAGAACTGGAAGCTGAAATGGGGGTACGCTTGCTGGACCGCACAACGCGCGAAGTCGTGCTCACCGACGCCGGTCTGCGCCTGGCGAATCGTGTCGAGCCGTTGCTCGACGAACTCCACGCCATGCTGCTTGATACCCGCAGCTTTGGCACACAGCACAATGGCCGGGTGCGCATTGCTTCAAGCCAGACGATTTCGGCGCAACTGATGCCACAATGTATCTCCAGCGGCGAGCGACAGTATCCTGAGATCAGTATCCTGCTGCGTGACCAGGCGCAGCAACTGGTGCTTCACAGCGTCAGAAATGCGGAAGTGGATTTCGGCATTGTGATTGATCCGGGTGAAAGCACCGACCTCGACTGCGAGCCTATTTTGCACGAGCCGTTTTTACTGATGTGTCGCGAGGATCACCCGCTGGCGGCGCTGGCGGAAGTTGAATGGCAGGCGCTGAACGGCCAAAAACTGGTGCTGCAGGATTACGCATCAGGAAGCCGGATCCTGATTGACGGCGCACTGAAAGCGCAGAAAGTGGATACCATGATCGCCCAGGAAATCGGCCATCCGGCCACTTTATTCCCGATGGTTGAAGCCGGGATTGGCATCAGTGTGATCCCGGCGCTGGCTTTACCCATGCCGCAAGGGAGTCGTCTGGTGGTGAAAAATCTGGTGCCGGAAATTAACCGGGTACTGATGTTGGTTAAACGTAAAAACCGGTCGTTATCACCCGCTGCGCAGGCTATCTGGCAGGTGGTGAAAGAGCAGGCGAACTTATTGCGGGAAAAACGCAGCCAGCAGGGAATGTACGGACTCTGATACCTTGCCGGCTGTTTCAGGCTTTAACTGCGGTTACACGTAAATATCGACAGCATTGGTTTCTGAGGGCTTATTCACGCCTTCGTCTTTCTTCATTTCGGCGGCGGCTTGTTGTTGCTGCTGTTGCTGAAGCGCTTTCTGAGCCTGCTGTTGTTGAATCTGAGCGATTTGCTGTTGCAGCAGTTCGATTTGCTGCTGCAGGAGTTCTTGCTTTTGCTTAACTGTGTCAGCATCTTCGCCTGAACCGCCCAGACTTTTGAGCTGTTCAGTCAGTTTGGTAATCTGCTTAGTCAGTTTTGCAATCTGGCTGGCACTGCCTGAGTCACTGGTGGACGCGGAGCCCACCGAACTGCCAGTCGCGCTGATAGTTGTCATAAAAAGCCTCACTTAGTAAGAATAAAATTTTGCACGTAAGCGTGCGTAACAGATATCGGCAGTAATCAGAGAGGCTTTACCGGCTTTTCATATTCCTTACAGTATTTATGGTTTTTATTCGATTCACGCTTTCACGCTGAGCTTCGGCCACCGGCTCAGCCAGCCTTTGCTGCGGACCCGTTCGGCAAAAACGGCGGGGATCGCATGGCGCGGGTTTGGCGTAATACTGAAAGCGAACAACGCATCCAGTCCCAGCGGCGCGTTCAGCTCGATTTGCCCGTCAGTATTCATTCTTGCGCCGATAGCGGTTTCCACTTCCACCCAGTAGCTCATTGCCTCAGCGCTGGAGACATAAGGCGTATGACCGTGACGCTCGTGCATGCGGGCCTGATTTTTCACTGACCAGGGGAGCTCGGGCGAATTCGCTTTCAGATGTTGTTCATAGCGTTTGTCAGTCTGTGCCGAACAATCCTGAGGATTGAAATATACCAGGTCGATATCATTAAGCGGTGTGGCCTGTATATAGCCGTGCAGCCGGTCCCAGACCAGATTCCGGACAAATCCCGCCGCCAGCCACCCGTCGTTAAGACCCAGTGCATGTGCCTGCGTCAGCGCCTGCAAGTGAAGCGGTTCCTCTCTGAGCCAGGTAATGATTCTCTGTTCCAGGGTCGCCATGCGATGTTCTCCTTTTTGCACATCTTCGTTCTGAGAAGCCAAAGTGTAGCGCCATTTGGTGACACTTTTTCAACGCACCATTTCGGAGATGCGGTTGACTGCAGCGCGCTAAAATGTGGCAAATCTCCCCGGAATACGGCTCCGGACCGCATTTGGTCAGGGCTTCTTAAGTGGTACAGCCTTTGCAACATCAACCTTTGTAACACCAGGAATGGGCAAGGCTGTCACATTTTCTCTTCTTACAGAATTGATTTACCACCGGGCAGGGGATCATTTATGCAAACCACGAAAGTCGCACCCGTTTTAAAACGTACACTGGGGAGCTTTAAACTCTGGGGCATCGCTGTCGGACTGGTAATCTCCGGCGAATATTTTGGCTGGAGTTATGGCTGGGCGCAGGCAGGCACGCTGGGCTTTCTTATCACCGCACTGGTGATAGCGGCCATGTATTGTGCCTTTATTTTCAGTTTTACTGAACTCACCACATCGATTCCGCACGCCGGCGGGCCTTTCGCTTACGCTTACCGTGCGTTCGGGCCCACCGGTGGATTTGTGGCGGGTTTTGCCACGCTGGTGGAATTTGTCTTTGCACCGCCCGCTATCGCGATGGCGATCGGCGCGTATCTCAATGTGCAGTTTCCGGCCATTGAGCCGAAATGGGTGGCTGTAGGCGCGTATCTGGTGTTTATGGTGCTCAATATTCTTGGTGTCAGTATTGCCGCCACCTTTGAACTGCTGGTCACGTTACTGGCGATTTTCGAATTGCTGGTCTTTATGGGCGTGGTGGCACCCGGTTTTGAAATGTCGAACTTTGTTCACGGCGGATGGGCGGGCAGCGACACTTTCAGCCCGGCGGCGTTTTCCGGCATCTTTGCAGCCATACCTTTTGCCATCTGGTTTTTCCTGGCCATAGAAGGTGCATCAATGGCCGCAGAGGAGGCAAAAGATCCGCAGCGTACCATTCCGAAAGCCTTTATCGGCGGTATTCTGACCCTGACCGTTCTGGCGCTCGGCGTGATGTTGTTTGCCGGTGGTGTGGGCGACTGGACCAAGCTGTCGAACATTAACGACCCCTTACCACAGGCCATGAAACTGATTGTCGGCAGCAACAGCGGCTGGCTACATATGCTGGTCTGGCTGGGGCTGTTTGGCCTGATAGCCTCTTTCCATGGCATTATCATGGGATATTCCCGGCAGATCTTTGCGCTGGCCCGGGCGGGTTATTTGCCTAAACGACTGGCCAGCGTCAATGCCCGTTTCCAGACACCGCATCTCGGTATCATCGCCGGGGGCATTGTGGGCATTGCGGCCATTTTCTCAGATTCACTGATCGTCATCGGCGGCCAGCCGCTGACGGCCAATATCGTGACGATGTCGGTATTTGGTGCCATTGTGATGTACATCATTTCTATGGCTGCGCTGTTTAAGCTGCGTCGCAGCGAACCGAATTTAATCCGCCCGTTCCGTGCGCCGCTCTATCCTTTTGCACCGGCGCTGGCGCTGGTACTGGCTGTTGTCTGTCTGATCGCTATGATTTACTACAACACCTTACTGTTTCTGATTTTCGCCGCCATGATGTTGCTGGCGTATGCCTGGTTCCGCATCACCCATCAGGCGCGAACGGATGCTGCAGAAGATCCGCAATTACGTGGCCTGCGCCCGGTGCCCGCTAAAAGCAGCAAATAATCCGGTGCGCTAAGGAGTGTTATGTTTCAGACGACATTAAGTCACCGACGCTATCAGTTTAAGGATTTACGCGAACTGATGGCAAAGGCGTCGCCCGCACGGTCAGGTGATTATCTGGCTGAAGTGGCTGCCGCCAGCGCCGAAGAGCGGATGGCGGCGAAAATGGCACTGGCCGATGTGCCGCTCAAAACCTTTCTGCAACAATTACTGGTGCCGTATGAGGATGATGAGGTCACGCGGCTGATTGTCGATACTCATGATGTCGCGGCGTTTGCCGCGATCTCGCATCTCACCGTCGGAGATTTCCGCGACTGGCTGCTCAGTGAGAAAACGGACAGTACGGTGCTGGCTGCGGTTGCCCGCGGGATTACGCCGGAAATGGCGGCAGCTGTCAGCAAGCTGATGCGTAATCAGGATCTGATCCTGGTGGCTAAAAAATGCAGAGTGATCACTCAATTTCGCAACACTATCGGATTGCCTGGTCACATGAGCGTGCGCCTGCAACCGAATCATCCGACCGATAACTTACAGGGCATTGCTGCCAGTATGCTTGACGGCTTGCTCTATGGTTCCGGCGATGCGGTAATCGGCATCAATCCCGCCAGCGACAGTTTACCGTTGCTGGAAAATCTCAATTACATGCTTGATGACATCATCACGCGCTTTGACATTCCTACGCAGTCCTGCGTTCTGACCCATGTTACCAACACCATCAAACTGGTGGAGCACGGCGCGCCGGTGGATCTGGTGTTTCAGTCAATTGCAGGCACTGAAGCGGCGAACAGCGGGTTTGGTATCAATCTGGCATTGCTGGCGGAAGCGCAACAGGCGGCACTCAGCCTCAGGCGTGGGACGCTCGGCGACAATGTGATGTATTTCGAAACCGGGCAGGGGAGTTGTTTATCCGCTAATGCACACTTCGGGATAGATCAGCAAACCTGTGAAGCGCGGGCATACGCGATTGCACGGCATTTTTCACCGCTGCTGATCAATACCGTGGTGGGGTTTATCGGGCCGGAATATCTGTATGACGGCAAGCAAATCATCCGTGCAGGACTGGAAGACCATTTCTGCGGCAAACTGCTGGGCGTACCGCTGGGTTGCGATGTCTGTTACACCAACCATGCCGAAGCCGATCAGGATGATATGGATACTTTACTGACGCTGCTTGGCACCGCCGGACTGACATTCCTGATTGGCGTACCGGGCGCGGATGACATCATGCTCAATTATCAGAGCACTTCTTTCCATGATGCGTTATATATCCGCGAATTACTCGGGCTGAAACATGCGCCGGAATTTGCCGTGTGGCTGGAGAAAATGAAAATTATTGATCCGCAGGGCGCCTTACAGGATACCCGCGCGTCCCATCCGTTACTGCGTCAGTTACCGCAACTGAGCTGAGGTTGGCGTTGATGAACAATGAAAAAGGGCAGGGCTTATCGTCCGTGGTACATAATAACCCCTGGGAAACGCTGCGTCAGTTTACGGCCGCACGTATCGCGCTGGGACGGGCAGGGTCGAGTTTGCCCACAGAAGAGCTGCTACGGTTTGGTTTAGCGCATGCGCAGGCGCGTGATGCCGTACATCAGCCCTTTGACAGCCAGAAGCTTGAACCCGAACTTTATGCGCTGGGGCTGGAAACACTGACCGTTGCCAGCGCGGCTCCGGACAGGGCGACCTATCTTTGTCGTCCTGATCTCGGGCGCAAATTGTCAGAAACCAGCCGTCAGGCATTGCAGCAGCTGGCACCGGAGCCGGCAGACGTAATACTGGTCATTGCTGATGGTCTGTCATCGAAAGCCGTGCACCGCCAGGCCGTACCCTTGATTGCGGCGTTATTGCCGTATCTGCGTACGCTGGAGCTGAAAATCGGGCCGGTGATACTTGCGCATCAGTCGCGGGTGGCACTGGGCGATGATATTGCGCAGGTGATGAAAGCGAAGGCTGTGGCGATTTTGATAGGAGAACGCCCGGGATTATCCTCTCCCGACAGTTTAGGTATTTACATGACCTGGGGGCCGCATACCAAAAGGCTGGAATCGGAAAGAAATTGTATTTCCAATGTGCGGCCGGAAGGGCTCAATTATCCGCAGGCCGCTTTTAAACTCGCCTGGCTGCTTGAGCAGTCCTTCCATCGCCAGCTGTCGGGCGTGAATTTGAAAGATGAAAGCGATAACCCGGCGCTGCACAACAAAGTCGTGCCGATGTTTAAATTAAAATAGGGGGAAAGAGGGGGAGAGAGGCTCGAACCAGCAGCTGGTTCGCCTCCATCACGGTTAAAGTTCCGGAGTACAGATGCGAAAAAAGCGCCTAAAGGCGCTTTTCTCTGAATTGGTGGGCCGTGCTGGATTGATTCGGCCTCCGGCCTTACCCTTCGGGCAACGCTGTCGCGTTGTCGTCTCGCTGCGCTCGGCTCGAACCAGCAGCTGGTTCGCTTCCATCACGGTTAAAGTTCCGGAGTACAGATGCGAAAAAAGCGCCTAAAGGCGCTTTTCTCTGAATTGGTGGGCCGTGCTGGATTCGAACCAGCGACCAATTGATTAAAAGTCAACTGCTCTACCAACTGAGCTAACGGCCCGCAGAAGTGGTGGGCGATGACGGGCTCGAACCGCCGACCCCCTCCGTGTAAAGGAGATGCTCTACCAACTGAGCTAATCGCCCACTTCTGGGTACTTCCCTCGGTAAGAAGAAATGTGCTGAGAAATGGTGGGCGATGACGGGCTCGAACCGCCGACCCCCTCCGTGTAAAGGAGATGCTCTACCAACTGAGCTAATCGCCCATTTCTCAATTCTTCCTACTTATCACAACGCGGCACTCTTAAAGAGTGGTGGGCGATGACGGGCTCGAACCGCCGACCCCCTCCGTGTAAAGGAGATGCTCTACCAACTGAGCTAATCGCCCCCGTCGTGATGGAGTCGCATTATAGGGATACTTGAAATTACGTCAACGCTTTTTAAAAACAAAAATGTTCGTTCGGCTTATTTTTAGTCAACCTGACGGGTTTCTCGCCCCCGTAGTCGATTCTTTACGCATTCATGGCCTTAAACCACGCGACTGCCTCTGGTTGTGCGTTGAGGAATCAGGGCAGAGTGGTAGAATGTCTGCCACTTTTTGTTAATTGATAGCGACGTTTTTTTGGCGTTGCGTGATTAAGGTTGCACCCGGATGAAAATCAAAACCCGTTTTGCCCCAAGCCCGACCGGCTATCTGCACGTCGGTGGCGCCCGTACCGCGCTCTATTCCTGGCTCTTTGCCCGCAACCTTGGCGGTGAATTTGTGCTGCGTATCGAAGACACCGATCTCGAACGCTCCACCCAGGCTGCTATTGACGCGATTATGGATGGCATGAACTGGCTGAATCTGGACTGGGATGAAGGCCCGTATTTCCAGACCAAACGTTTTGACCGTTATAACGCGGTGATTGATGAGATGCTGGAAAACGGCACGGCTTATAAATGCTATTGTTCTAAAGAACGTCTGGAAGCGTTGCGTGAGGAACAAATGGCGAATAACGAGAAGCCTCGTTATGACGGCCATTGTCGCGACAGCCATGAACATCACGCGGCCGATGAGCCGTGTGTCGTGCGTTTTCGTAACCCGCAGGAAGGTTCGGTTATTTTTGACGACCAGATCCGCGGTCCGATCGAATTTAGCAATGACGAGCTTGATGATCTGATCATCCGCCGTACCGATGGTTCCCCGACCTATAACTTCTGCGTTGTCGTTGATGACTGGGATATGGAAATTAGCCATGTTATCCGTGGTGAAGATCACATCAACAATACTCCGCGCCAGATCAACATCCTGAAAGCGCTGGGCGCACCGGTACCGGTTTATGCGCACGTTTCAATGATTCTGGGCGATGACGGTAAAAAACTGTCTAAACGCCACGGCGCGGTAGGCGTGATGCAATACCGTGATGACGGTTATCTGCCCGAAGCCCTGCTGAACTATCTGGTGCGTCTGGGCTGGTCTCATGGCGATCAGGAAATTTTCAGCCGTGATGAAATGAAGGCCCTGTTTTCACTGGAAAACGTCAGCAAATCAGCCAGTGCGTTCAACACTGAAAAACTGCAATGGCTGAACCACCACTATATTAATACGATGGATCCGCATTATGTGGCGACCCATCTGTTGTGGCATGTGGAGCAGGCAGGTATCGAAACCCGTAACGGCCCGCAACTGTTCGAAATCGTCACCCTGCTGGGTGAGCGCTGCAAGACCCTGAAAGAAATGGCCGTGTCCTGCCGTTACTTCTATGAAGATTTTGCAGAGTTTGATGCGGATGCGGCGAAGAAACATTTACGTCCGGTTGCGCGCCAGCCGCTGGAAGTGGTACGCGCCAAACTGGCTGCAATCACTGACTGGACTGCTGAGAACATTCACCACGCTATTCAGGGCACAGCGGATGAGCTGGAAGTGGGGATGGGTAAAGTAGGGATGCCACTGCGCGTTGCGGTAACCGGCGCAGGTCAGTCACCGGGTGTTGACGTCACCGTTCATGCTATCGGTCAGCGCCGTGTGCTGGCGCGTATCGATATGGCATTAGCCTTCATTGCTGAGCGTGAAACACAAGCGCAGTAATGACCGCTCAGTAGCTTGTTAAAAACAGTCGTAAAAAAGCCAGCACGGGAAACCGGCTGGCTTTTGTATTTCCGTAAAACGTAAGCGTGAAAACGGCTTAATTAACGTTGTTCAGTCGCCGGTGTTTCAACGGTCGGACGGTAGGCCAGGAAATACATCAGACCAACGAAGCCTGCACCCCCTACAGCGTTACCGAGGAAGACGGCCACGAAGTTAGGCAGATATTCTGACCAGCTCAGCGCACCGGCAAAGATTGCTGCAGGCACGATGAACATATTTGCCACCACGTGCTGGAAGCCGATGGCCACGAACGCCATAACCGGGAACCACATACCGATCACTTTGCCGCCCACTTCTTTACTGGCGAAGGCCAGCCAGATTGCCAGACACACCAGCCAGTTACAGCCGATACCAGAAATGAACGCGTGCATGAAGTCTGCATTGACCTTCGCAGTGGCGGTTGCCACGGTTTTGCTCAGGAAAGCCCCTTCCGTCAGCCCCAGAACGTGACCGAAGAAATAGGCCACGGCCAGACTGCCCAGCAGGTTAGCGACAGTCACCCAGAACCAGTTACGCAAAACAGCGTAAAGGCTGATCTGACGCGCGAACCAGGCGATAGGTAAGGTCATCATATTACCGGTCAGCAGTTCTCCCCCTGCTAATACAGTCAGAATGATGCCTACCGGAAACACAGCAGCGCCCAGCAAGTTACTGAATGAACCCCAGGAAGCAGGTAATGTCCCTATTACATGCAGATCCAACAGGAAACCGGTGGCGATAAAGGCGCCAGCCAGGAAGCCCAAAATTAACAAATTCAACACGGTGGCGCGGCTTTTATTAACGCCCGCTGTGACGGCGATGGAAGCGATTTCTTTAGGTGAATACAAGGACATGGGAGTGCTCGAATGGTTTAAGTTATGATTATTGCGCGAGCAGTCTATTCTGAGATTTATCTCAAAACAAGACGATTTTCATAGTCTGCTAACATTCTATTAATTATTCGGACATAGATGTTAAGGAAATGCGTAAGCAGATCAGAAAGCTAGGAATCGTGCGGGCTGGCGGGTGTTTTGTAAAACAAAGTGTCTGTCTGAAAATTTCCCTGAAGAAAGGTGTTTTTTGCCGGAGGGATGAGGGATTTGACGGCTTTTTCAGCGCTTGAATTCAGAAACGGATTTAGCCGTTGACAGGGGTAGCGACGTTTCATATTATGCGCCCCGTTCACCCGTTTTTACGGGCATGAATTGGGGGTATAGCTCAGCTGGGAGAGCGCTTGCATGGCATGCAAGAGGTCAGCGGTTCGATCCCGCTTATCTCCACCAACTTCCTTTCCAGAGCAAGTTGGCTGTTTCCTTCCCAGGGAAACAAAAAGTAAACAGATACAACCTCGTGTGGGGGTATAGCTCAGCTGGGAGAGCGCTTGCATGGCATGCAAGAGGTCAGCGGTTCGATCCCGCTTATCTCCACCAAATATTAAAGAAACCTGCTTCGGCAGGTTTTTTGCTTTCCGGGGTTTGTGATTTTCCTTCCGGTTTTCCTGCCTGAATTGCAGACATAAAAAAACCCGCCGAGGCGGGTTTCTTGTCGTTCTGTATTGGCTTACTACGCCAGTACCAGACCTGCGATAGAAGCAGACAACACGCTGACCAGCGTTGAGCCGTACAGCAGTTTCAGACCGAAGCGTGAAACCACGTTGCCCTGATGTTCGTTCAGACCTTTAATAGCACCTGCAACGATACCGATCGAGGAAAAGTTCGCGAATGACACCAGGAACACGGACAGGATGCCCACGCCGCGAGGTGACAGCTCAGTCGCGACTTTCTGCAGATCCAACATCGCAACGAATTCATTGGAAACCAGTTTGGTTGCCATGATGCTGCCGACTTGCAAGGCTTCGTGGCTTGGCACACCCATCATCCATGCGAACGGATAGAAGACATAACCCAGCACGCCCTGGAAGGTGATACCGAATACCACGTCAAACAATGCATTCAGGCAGGAGATCAGTGCGATGAAACCAATCAGCATGGCTGCAACGATGATAGCCACTTTGAAACCCGCCAGGATATATTCACCCAGCATTTCAAAGAAGCTCTGGCCCTGATGCGTATTACCGATTTGCAGGTCTTCTTCTGAATCAACTTTATAAGGGTTGATCAACGACAGTACGATGAAAGTACTGAACATGTTGAGCACCAGCGCAGCAACAACAAAGCGCGGTTCGAGCATGGTCATATACGCACCCACAATCGACATAGAAACCGTCGACATTGCTGTGGCTGCCATGGTGTACATACGTTTTTCAGACATTTTGCTCAGAATATCTTTATACGCGATAAAGTTTTCTGACTGACCCAAAATCAGGGAGCTGATGGCGTTGAAAGATTCCAGTTTTCCCATGCCATTAATTTTCGACAGAACCGTACCGATAATACGGATGACGAAAGGCAGTACACGAATGTGTTGTAAAATACCGATGAGTGCAGAAATGAACACGATCGGACACAAAACTTTCAAGAAGAAGAACGCTAATCCTTTATCGCTCATGCCTCCAAATACGAAGCCGGTCCCTTCCGCAGCGAATCCTAATAATTTCTCAAACAAGTCTGAGAAGCCTTTCACAAAACCTAAACCAACAGAAGAATTCAGGAAGAAGTAGGCTAATAAGACTTCGATGACCAGCAGCTGAACAATGAAACGTAAACGGATATTTTTCCGGTCACGGCTCACCAGTAAAGCGAGTGCAGCGACAACGGCCAACGCTAATACAAAGTGCAATATTCGGGACATGGGTGCTCCAAATTAGAGGCAGGCTATATTTCGACGGACATTTTATGTAACGCGTACATTTAAAACGTGAAGTCGATTGCAAATATAGAAATTACAGACACGAATTGCAACAAATCACGGCTCATCACACAAAAAATCAAGATGTTAATAAAACTAAGCACAATTAGCATTCCTGTGCTAGTTTTATCATGTGCCGTAATGCATTCTGAATCTGGCCCGTTAATGTCTGTTTTAGGAAAGTACGATGCGTCTGGCTTTCTGAAATCGGGTGAGCGAATCACCTCTCAGTTATTACCTTCCCGCTTACAGCTGCTGCCTATCAGAGCAATCACTCAGATCATTCTAAATGCACTTGATAATCATTATCAATTAGATATGATTGATGTAAGCGTAATAATTGTAAGGGTTAACTAACTATGCTGAACAGCCGGGCCGAATCCACAGGCCGCGCGTCCAGAAAGATGAAGCTTTCACTGATGGGGCCGGCTTTTATTGCCGCCATCGGTTATATCGATCCGGGCAACTTTGCGACTAATATTCAGGCCGGAGCCTCTTACGGTTATCAGTTGCTGTGGGTGGTGGTATGGGCTAACATCATGGCGATGTTGATCCAGTTGTTGTCTGCCAAACTCGGTATTGCCACCGGCAAAAACCTGGCCGAACATATCCGCGATCGTTTCCCGCGTCCGGCTGTCTGGGCTTACTGGGTGCAGGCGGAAATTATCGCGATGGCTACCGATCTTGCCGAATTTATTGGTGCCGCCATTGGCTTTAAACTGCTTCTCGGGGTATCGCTGTTACAAGGCGCGGTGCTCACCGGGATTGCGACCTTTATTATCCTCGGGCTGCAAAAACGCGGGCAAAAGCCGCTGGAACTGGTGATCGCCGGTTTGCTGCTTTTTGTCGCGGCGGCGTATATCGTTGAGTTATTCTTTTCGCAACCGAGCATGGTGGCGCTGGGCAAAGGCATGTTGATCCCTGCACTGCCAACCGCCGATTCAGTCTATCTGGCTGCCGGTGTACTCGGTGCGACCATCATGCCGCATGTCATCTATCTGCACTCCTCGCTGACTCAGCGGGGCGGTAAAGCCTCTAAAGCGCAGCGTTATTCAGCCACCAAGCTGGATGTCGGCATTGCCATGACTATTGCCGGTTTCGTGAATCTGGCGATGATGGCGACAGCCGCAGCGGCATTTCATTTCAGCGGACACAGTGGGATCAGCGAGCTGGATGAAGCCTATCTGACGCTGCAACCGTTGCTGGGTCACGCTGCTGCGACTACCTTTGGTCTGAGTCTGGTGGCTGCCGGTTTATCTTCAACAGTGGTCGGTACGCTGGCCGGGCAGGTGGTGATGCAGGGGTTTGTGAAATTCTACATTCCGCTGTGGGTTCGCCGTACAGTGACCATGATGCCGTCTTTTATTGTGATCCTGATGGGATTAGATGCCACACGCATTCTGGTGATGAGCCAGGTCTTGCTGAGCTTCGGGATTGCGCTGGCATTGCTGCCGTTGCTGGCTTTTACCGGTAACCGCAGCCTGATGGGTGATATGGTGAATACGAAAACCGTCCAGTGGGCGGGCCGGTTCATCGTGCTGATCGTCGTCAGCCTTAACCTCTATCTGCTGATCGGTATGTTGAAATAACGCCTGCGCAGCGACAGACAAACAAAAACGGGACAGTTTACGCTGTCCCGTTTTTGTTTGTTTTATTCAGTTGATTAATGGCGGTGGTCGCCATGCCCGCCGCCCCGGTGATCATCATGGCCGTGCCCCCGGTCATGTCCCCGACCCCGATCCGGCCCGCGGCCGTGATCATAATGCGCACGCCCGTGGTCGCTGTAATAATAACGCGGCGGTGGCATCGGACGACGTGGCGGATGGCGTTCGTTCCACCAGCCATGATCGCGCCAGCGATAACCATCCCAGTAATAGCCGCGCGGGCTGCGTGCACCATAGTGGTGGCCCCGATAGCCGTTCCACCAGCTTGGGTTACGCCAGTCATAGCCGTCCCAGTAATAACCCCGCCTGTCGCGGTCACCGATATTGATAGAAAGGCCCGGCGTATTCAGGCTGAAACTGCTGGCCTGCACGGTGGGTACCGCCGCAGGGAGCAGGGCAAAGAACAAAGTCGCAAAAAGTACCGGTTTTAACATGTGTGGCCCCAGATTCCTTATAATTTATGCTGACAGTTATAAGGGGAAGCGGACACCGGTTCTATTGCTTACAATCCTGTTTTGAATGATTTACGCGCCTTAACGGTTTGCTTACGAAGCCTCCATAAAGGCGCGTTTTTTATACTGAAGAGTAACCGTTTACACTAAAATCCCTTCAATAGCCGCCAGTTCTTCTGCGCTGAAATGGCGATGTGAGACCATGCCCACGGCGTCGTCGATCTGGCTGGTTTTACTGGCGCCAATCAGGACAGACGTCACGCGGTCGCCCCGCAGAACCCAGGCCAGCGCCATCTGCGACAGTTTCTGACCACGTGCCTGGGCAATCTCATTCAGCTTACGCACTTTCGCCAGTTTCTCTTCTGTCAGTTGATCCGCAGTCAGGAACTTGCTGTCACTGGCCGCACGGGAATCTTCAGGAATACCTGCCAGGTAACGGTCCGTCAGCACGCCGCCCGCCAGTGGCGAGAAGGCGATGGAACCCACGCCGTTATCCGCCAGCGTATCCAGCAAATCCGCCTCCACCCAGCGTTCGAACATCGAATATTTCGGCTGATGGATCAGGCATGGCGTGCCAAGTTGCTGCAAAATCTCAAACGCTTTTTTCGCGCGTTCTGCCGGATAGTTCGACAAGCCGACGTAAAGCGCTTTGCCCTGACGTACGATTAAATCCAGCGCCGCCATCGTTTCTTCCAGCGGCGTATCAGGATCAGGACGGTGATGATAGAAAATATCCACATACTCCAGACCCATGCGTTTCAGGCTCTGATTCAGGCTGGCGACCAGATATTTTTTTGAGCCCCAGTCTCCATACGGGCCGTCCCACATGGTGTAACCGGCTTTGGAGGAGATAATCAGCTCATCGCGGTAGGGTAATAAATCTTCCTGCAGGATGCGGCCGAAATGTTGTTCCGCAGAACCCGGAGGCGGGCCGTAGTTATTAGCCAGATCGAAATGGGTAATCCCATGGTCAAAAGCATGGCGGATGAGTTTGCGGCCATTTTCAAAATGCGCGTTATCGCCGAAGTTATGCCACAGGCCAAGAGAAACGGCGGGTAATTTCAGACCGCTCCGGCCGCAGCGACGGTATTCCATATTCTCGTAACGGGTTGGACTGGCTCGATACACCATGTGAGTCCTTATAATCAATTCAGGAGTGAACAGAAGGTAATAACTTCATAAAAAAACCATTTTAGTGTATGCGCTTTCACAAGCATTTCCAGCTAATCAGATCACATCCGGAACAATCCTTACGCGCAGAGAGATTGATTACCGTGACTATTCTTCCTGCATATTACCTTTACTGCTGAATCCGCTTTCCTGCCTTAACGCAGTGCAGGGGTGTAACTCTGCGTTGCCATGCCTTATTTCGGATAATTAATATCCTCTTCCCCGGTTTGGGGTAATACTTAAATTAGTGGGATTAACTGTTTACTTTATTTTTAACAGAGGATCGTCATGGATAATGAATATACCGTAGGTGACTATCTCTTGGACCGCTTATCATTAAGCGGGATCTCCGAGTTGTTTGGCGTACCGGGCGACTACAATCTGAAATTCCTCGACAGCGTGATCAATCATCAGCAAATCACCTGGGTCGGCTGTACCAATGAATTAAATGCTGCTTATGGCGCAGATGGTTATGCGCGTATTAAGGGGCTGGCGGCGTTGCTGACCACATTTGGTGTCGGTGAACTGAGTGCGCTGAATGGCATTGCCGGCAGTTATGCGGAATATGTGCCTGTCGTGCATATTGTGGGCGCACCAGCGCTGACGTCTCAGCGTAAGGGGGAGTTGCTGCATCACACGCTGGGAGATGGTGTATTCACCCATTTCGCACGGATGTCCGCGCCGGTCAGCGTGGCGCAGGCGTCCCTCACACCGGAAAATGCCCTGGCTGAAATCGACCGTGTCATTGAAGAGGTCATGTACAACTCGCGGCCGGGGTATCTGTTGCTGCCCAGCGACGTGGCCGCATTGCCGGTCAGTACCCGGGCGCAGGCGTTACCTGTGCGTCAGCCGCCTTTCTCACCTTCTTCTCTGGATGCTTTTGTTGCTGCTGCTGAAACGCAGTTGCGGGGCGCAAAACGGGTTTCACTATTGGCAGATTTTCTGGCAGACCGTTTCGGGGTTAAAGCTGCGCTGGAACAGTGGATGGAAGACGTGCCGCTGGCGCATTCAACATTGCTGATGGGCAAAGGTTTATTTAACGAGCAACAGGCGCATTTTGCCGGTACTTATTCCGGGGCCGCCAGCGCACCATCAACGAAAGACGCGATTGAAGGGGCCGATGTGGTGATCACGGTCGGGGTGAAATTCACTGACACCATTACCGCCGGTTTTACCCAGCAGCTTCCGTCCGGAAAATGTATTGACCTTCAGCCCTTTTATGCCCGGGTAGGTGACCAGATTTTCCACCAGCTACCGCTCGAAAAAACGGTCAGCGTGCTGCACCGGCTTACCGCTGAGCTGGCTGGCATCCGGACACCCTATCCCGTTAAACATAATAGATTGCCGTTGTCGCATGATAACAGCCTCGGGCAATATGCCTTCTGGCAACAGATTCAGGACTTCCTGCAGCCGGGAGATGTGCTGGTCGCTGAGCAGGGCACGGCCTGTTTTGGTGCGGCAGCGCTGAATTTGCCGGAAGAGTGTCAGTTTGTCGTCCAGCCTTTATGGGGATCTATCGGTTTCACGCTGCCCGCTGCGTTTGGTGTACAGATCGCCGTACCTGAGCGCCGTGTTGTGCTGCTGATTGGCGACGGATCTGCACAGCTTACCCTGCAGGGATTAGGTGCCGCGATCCGTTACGGTCTGCCACCGGTTATTTTTGTGATTAATAATGACGGTTACACCGTTGAACGGGCGATCCATGGTGAAACCCAGCGCTATAACGATATTGCACAGTGGAACTGGACACAGTTCCCGGCGGCCTTCGGGGGGACAGAAGTGTTCAGCGCGCGGGCGGATTCGCCGCAGGCGCTGAAAGAAGCGATAGAGAAGGCCACCGCACGGCGGCAGATGGCCTGGATAGAAGTCATTTTGCCGAAGATGGATATTCCTGACTTGCTTAATTCAGTGACTAAATCACTGGCGAAGCGTAACTCAGGGCAATAGATCAGTGTCCGGTGACGGCGGGTTAGTCAGCTGGTCGATGAACCACCAGCCCGCCGGACCGGGCTGATTGTTTTTACTCCAGACCGCATCCACGGAAATTTGCTTCGGCCAGCCGCGTAACGGCAGGCTGACAAGCTTGTCATGGCCAAACTGTTGCACCAGCCAGTGCGGCAGTATCGCCCAGCCAAACCCCTGTTCTGCCATTTCCAGCAACATCAGATAGCTTGGCGCTGACCATATTTGCCCCTGCGTTTGCGGCATTTCACGGCGGCTATAAGGTTGCAGGCAAAGCTGGCGGAAGGTATGCAACTGTTCCGGCTGCAGACCGGTGGTGTTTGCCAGCGGATGATCACGGCTGCAAAACACCGACATGTCCGTTTGTTCCGGTAAACGTGCTACGCCGATGTCCGGCGGATAATGATCCTGCACTTCCACCATACCAATATGGGCGCGGCCGGACTGTAACAGGTCAATCACATCCTGATCTTCGGCGATCTGACATTCAAATTCGATATCGGGGTAACGGCGCTCAAACCGACGCAGCAGCGCCTCGTGGTGGGTCGGCTGATAAGTGTCCGACAACACGAACGTCAGGCGGGTTTCGACCTGTGCCGACAAACGTATCGCCAGTTTATCAAGCCGCTCGCTGGCCGCCAGAATAGCCTGAACGTGACTAAGTACGCGTTGACCGGCCGGTGTCAGCACCGGCTGGCGGCTCTGGCGGTCAAACAGCGTTAGGCCCAGATCCACTTCCAGATTGGCGATGGCTGTACTGACGGTAGACTGACTCTTGCGCAGCTTACGTGCCGCTGCTGAGAATGATCCGGTATCGGCCGCTTCGACAAAAGCCATCAGGGCTTCCGGTGAATAGCGCATCCTGTGCTCCTTCTGGTTTTAACCCATCTATTTTAACGATACTTCCTATCTTTTATCTATCTTATTTACTGATGATAATAGCCGTCTGTGACAGCCGTCACGTAGCAGTTCACCTAACAACGATCAGAAATCAGGCAGGTTTTTATGGCTAAGCAAACACGGAATATCTCGCAGAAAACGTTCGGCGAACGCATTTTTCATGCGGTAGGTTTCGAAATTCTGGCTGTGCTGATTTCAGCCCCCGCCGCAGCCTGGGCGCTGAACAAACCTGTCTGGGAAATGGGCGCCCTGGCGATCATGTTGTCGACGACAGCGATGGTCTGGAACGTTGTCTATAACAGTCTGTTCGACAAATTCTGGCCGGTTTCCCGGGTGGTGCGGACATTTAAAATCCGCGTGGCGCACGCGCTGGGCTTCGAAGGTGGATTTATCATGATTGGTCTGCCGGTTGCCGCGCTGTGGCTGGGGATCGGGCTGCTGGATGCCTTGATGCTGGAAGTGGGATTCTTTCTGTTCTTCCTGCCGTATACCGTGGTCTACAACTGGGTTTACGACACGTTGCGCCAGCGCTGGATGAACCGCCGTCTGGCCGCAGAAGATTGCCCAGCCAGACGTTGATCCGCGTTACTGAGGGTACAAAAAGCCCGCCGGCATTTTCTTTGCAGGCGGGCTTTTTGTCGGTTATGGTTTTGCCATCGGGGAAAAATACAGGGTGTGCAAATGAAAACATTAGGGCTGATTGGTGGCATGAGCTGGGAATCCACCGTACCGTATTACCGCATGATTAACGAACAGGTAAAGCAACAACTGGGCGGATTACATTCGGCCAAACTGTTCCTTTACAGCGTCGATTTTTACGATATCGAAAAGCTGCAAATGGCCGGTGACTGGCAGCAGGCAGGCGAAATTCTCGGTAATGCCGCGCATTCACTGGCGCGCGCAGGTGCGCAATTTATTGTCGTATGTACTAACACCATGCATAAAGTGGCGGATGATATCGAACGTATCGGCGGCCTGCCGCTGCTGCATATCGCCGATGCGACGGCAGAAAAAATCGCAGGGCAGGGGCTGCGTAAAATCGGCCTGCTGGGTACGCGCTTTACCATGGAACAGGATTTCTACCGCGGGCGTTTGCAGGAAAAACATCAGATTGACGTGGTGACGCCGGATGAAGCTGACCGTGCGATTGTCCATCGCATCATTTATGAAGAGCTGTGCCTGGGCGTTATCAGGGATGATTCCCGCGAAGAATATCGGCGGATTATTGGCAAATTAGAACAGCAGGGCGTGGAAGGTATTATTCTCGGATGCACCGAAATTACCCTGCTGGTGGGCGAGGAAGACGCGAGCGTACCTGTTTTTGACACCACTGCCATTCATGCGCTGGCGGCAGCGGAGTTTGCATTAAAGCAGGATTAATCTTCTTCCGGGGCCTGACGTACAAGCCGCTGTTTTGCCACCTGCATCAGCGGCTTCCCGGCCAGCATTAACCAGGCTGGCAGCATCACGATACACAACAACGGCAGCAGCTTCAGCCCCGGAACCACGGCGGCAGCCATAAACAGGCTAAGCCAGCCGTCGCGTGTCACCACCAGTACCATACCCATCACGGCGCATGAAACAGTCACCGCCGCCGGCACATCCGGCGCGTACTGATGCAGCATCAGGCCAAGCGATACCCCGACAAACACCGCCGGGAAAATACGTCCGCCACGAAAACCGCAGGCCGCCGCCACCACCAACGCCGCCAGTTTGGTCAGGGTGATCGCCAGCAATGGCCCCATCTCAAACAGCGCATTGGAATGCGCCAGCTCTTTCATTTCATCCAGCCCTTTAAACAGGGTAATTTCTCCGCCAATCAGTGCCAGTAACCCCAGCACAAACCCGCCAATACCCAGCCGCAATATCGGATTATGAATACTGTTAAACATCCGGTGCACATGCGGGAACAGCCAGACAGCAATCATCCCCAGTGCGATAGCAATCAGCACCACCACTGACCCGCTGAAAATATCCATCAGGCTGGCGGCGTCATACGACGGAATACTGAGCGAAAAATCGGGCTGGAAAAATTGTTCGGTGGTGATGGCACCTGCACCTGCTGCGAGTAATGGCGCAAAAAGGCGATCCCATAACTGCACATCTTTGTTACCGCCGAGGGTTTGCGAAAAAATCAGCGCGGCCGCCACTGGCGTGCCAAACAACGCGCCGACAGTCCCGGCTGCCGCCAGGATCACCCAGTCAGTCGTCGGTACCCGGGGCAATAAGCGCGAGCCTAATGCCGCCACCAGCGCAATATTAATCACCGTGATCGGATGTTCCGGCCCCAGACTGACGCCGCCTGCCAGTCCGACCATCAGCGCCAGCGCAAGACCCGGCAAAGCATTGATCGCCACCGGTGCCCCAATCAGCGACTCCGTAGCAGGATCCGGCCCGGCGTGGCCTGGCATATACTTTATGATGGCACCGACGCCAATGCCGGTCAGTGTCAGCATAAACAGCGTCCAGCTGGCGGATTGAGTATTGATATTGAGCACGGCGGGAATGTTCTCCCACAGCAGATTCTGCAGCGCGCCAGAAATCATCATGACGAACACCAGCACCAGGCTGGACATCACACCAATAATGATCGCGGGCAGGGCAAAAGCTAACATGACTCTGGCGCGGGGATGGAACATGCACGTATTTCCTTATTTATAATTTCGTTTGCTCTGATAGCTTAGATGAATCCCGGCAAAGTCAGTTTGCGGGCTGTCGACATAATTTTGTGTAGCATGCTGCATAAATGTGGGTTGTTTCAAAACTGCATTGCAGCGTATAGCAATTACCGCTATTTTGCCCACACGAATTTGGCGCGGATGCGCAGCATAATGAATTTACTTTTGCGGAGAATAACATGACCAAATACTCCCTGGTGGGCGATGTCGGGGGCACTAACTGCCGCCTGGCGCTTTGCGCTTTGGACAGCGGTGAGATTTCGCAGTCGAAGACTTTTTCCGGGCTGGATTACGACAGTCTGGAAGCCGTCGTTCGTGAGTACCTCGCGCAGCAGCATCAGGAGGTTGAGGATGCATGCATCGCTATCGCTTGTCCGATAACCGGCGACTGGGTGGCGATGACCAACCATACGTGGGCCTTTTCCATTGCCGAAATGAAGAAAAATCTTGGACTGCAACATCTGGAAGTGATCAATGATTTCACTGCCGTTTCTATGGCAATCCCGATGCTGAAAGAAGATGACCTGTTGCAGTTTGGCGGTAAAAAAGCACAGGACGGCAAACCGGCAGTGATTTACGGAGCCGGCACGGGGTTGGGCGTCGCACACTTAATTCATGCCAACAACCAATGGCTGAGCCTGCCGGGCGAAGGAGGCCACGTTGATTTTGCGCCAAACAGCGAAGAAGAAGACATTATTCTTGAGCAGTTGCGTACCGAAATGGGGCACGTTTCTGCTGAGCGTATTCTCTCCGGTCCGGGACTGGTGAATCTTTACCGCGCCATCGTCAAATCAGATAATCGTGTGCCGGAAAACTTCAGACCGAAAGACGTGACGGAGCTGGCTCTGGCAGATGAAAATCTGGATTGCCGCCGCGCACTGTCACTGTTTTGCGTGATCATGGGACGTTTTGGCGGCAACCTGGCACTCAACATGGGCACCTTCGGCGGCGTGTACATTGCAGGTGGCATCGTTCCGCGCTTCCTGGAATTCTTCAAAGCCTCAGGCTTCCGCGCCGCGTTTGAAGACAAAGGGCGCTTCAAGGATTACCTGATGGATATTCCGGTATTCCTGATCACCCACGATCAGCCGGGGCTGTTAGGTGCAGGGGCTTATCTGCGTCAGTCGATTGGTATGACGATCTAAAACTGCCCCTGAGAAGGTAACTCGATCGGCTCCTCCCCTGCGAAGGGGAGGAGCAAGGAACCCCTCCCGAGATTTAGCATGAAGTCGCACTCAAGTTCATCTTGCCCATCATGATTTTTTTCTGACTTTAATTCCCGCGATAAGTCGAGAAACCGTAAGGACTGACAAGCAGAGGGATGTGATAGTGAGGCACTGAGCCATCTGCTTTAAAAATAACAGGGATTTCCGGGAAAAATGAAGCGGTATGATGTTTTTCAAACCATTCGCCAGTTTTAAACGTTACCCGATAATTACCTTTCTCCATCACACTTTCATTGGGATACAGCGCCGGAATTCGTCCCTGCTCATTGGTCACTCCACTGCTCAGTTGCACCCATTTGTTACCTTCCTGCTTCTCGAGCGATACGCTTACCCCCTGTGATGGCAGCCCGTTTTGCAGGTTCAGAACGTGGACGCTAAGAGGGTTTGCTGCAAAGGCGGATGTCAGACACAGCGCATTGATAATACCGGCGAGTAATAATTTCTTTTTAAACATATGTTCGTCCTTTTGAACTCAATGTTATTTGTTAATAACGCAGAATATCTGGCAGAGGTATATTTAGGTTTTCCACATCACAGACGTGAGAAAGTGCGAAATATCCTCTGTCTTGACGAAACAAAGTCTACTTTTTACTGGCTAACCTGAGGATGACGGGTTAATGACATTTTTGTAATAATTCAGAGCCGGACGCCAAAAGATAACGCCCTCCGCCTCAAAACCCGTCAGATCCCCATCAAAACCGCATTAATTGCCTGAATTCTTTCACTTTGCTCCGGCTCACCGGCACTTCAAAATCCAGATCACTTAACCGCAAAATATAGGTGTTGTTAAACCACGGCACGATCTCGCGGATTTTCGACAGATTCACGCAATATGAACGGTGACAGCGAAAGAAATACTCCTCCGGCAGGCGGTTGCATAATTCAGTGATGTTCATTGGCATCGTGAATTCTTCTTTGCGGGTATAAACCTGTGTCACCTTTTCCTGCGCGGCGGCGTAATAAATATCATTAATATCGGTAACGATAATACGCTCATCTTTAATCAGATTGATGCTGTGACTGACCCGCAGGGGGTTGCCCATGGCCGGTGCAGTACCTTCCTGTTTATCACCGGGCTCCTTCGCAGCCAGCTCTTTATCCCGACGAAAATGTGACTCCAGCTTTTGCAGCATGGTGACAATGCGCGACTCATGATAAGGCTTAAGAATGTAATCAAACGCCTCAATTTCAAACGCTTCTGCGGCATGCTCCTTATAGGCGGTGATAAACACGATATACGGCTTGTGCGCAAACTTACTGATGTTTTGCGCCAGCAATACGCCATCGAGGGAAGGGATGCTGATATCAAGAAAAATTGCGTCCACTTCATGCGATTGCAGGTATTTAAGCACGTCCAGCCCGTCATCAAAAACTGCTTCAATGCTGATGCTGCTGTGGGTATTAATCAGATAACTCAGCTCTTCCTGAGCCGGTACTTCATCTTCGACGATAATAGCGTTCACGGAATTATCCCCCGGTGCGATGGCCCGAAATGCGGGCGGGTAAAACTAAAAAGCGTTTCTGCGGGTCAGGCGATTTTGCTCTCTGAGGCTGCCGTGACCTGGGGTTGCGTATGCGTAATCACAAACGAAATATCCGTGCCGGGCTCAAGACGGCGGATAGTCAGGCCCTGACCATACAATAATGAAACGCGGTGATGTACATTCAGCAGGCCAATTTTATTGCCGGGCATTTCATTGCGTGCCACGCGGTCAATCGTTTCCTGATTAATACCATGGCCGGTATCTTTTATTGATACCCTGATGCCGTCAGCCTGATGCTTCACTGAAATGACCACCACGCCTTTTCCGCTGCATTTCTGGATGCCGTGCACAATGGCGTTCTCTACCAGCGGCTGGATCAGCAGGCTCGGAATTTTCACCGAAATGTCATCATCAATGTCATAAATCACCGTCAGCTTGCTGCCGAACCGCGCCTGCTCAATGGCGATGTAATCCTGCACCTGATGCAATTCTTTGCGCAGATCAATCAGCTCATCGTTCAGTTCCAGGTTATAACGCAGATAGCGGGAAAGATTGATGATCAGCTGGCGCGCCACGTCAGGGCGGGCACGGATAGATGATGAAATCGCGTTCAGCGCGTTAAACAGAAAATGGGGATTTATCTTGCTCTGCAACGCCCGCATTTCCGCTTTATTGGCCATCTCGCGTAACTGCTCGGTGCGTGATACTTCCATCTGTGTCGACATAATCTGCGACAACCCGATCGCCATCACTTTCAGCGAATAAGTGATGCGGTGCGGGTCACAATAATAGATTTTCAGCGAGCCGGTGACTTCACCTTTTTCCCAGAGAGGAATGATAATCAGCGAGTGTATCTGTGGCGTACGGTGCATTTCGTCGTTGTTTTTCACCGTAATTTCACCGCTTTCCAGCGTCGCTTTGGTCATCTCACTCAGCGTTTCATGGCCGATATTGTATTCTTCTGCGCCCACGCCGACGTACGCCAGTATGTTTTTGGTGTCGGTTATCGCCACCGCATCAGCATCGATATCATCGCGAATAATACTGCAAATACTGGCTAACGATCCGGCGTTGATATTTCTGCCTTCTATGTTACGAAAATAGGGCAGGGTTTTATTGGCGATATCCAGCGCCAGCCGCGCCTGTCGTGCGGCGATCACCTCTTTTTCATCCTCGACACTTTGCACCAGCAACACAATCAGGCCGATGGAACTGGCACCGAGGATCAGCGGTGCGGCGATATTCATGACGATATCCAGCCCGAGCGAAAACGGTCGCGCCATCAGCAAAATCAGGATCATGGTCAGCGTTTCGCACAGCATGCCGCCCAGAATACCGACTTTCCAGTGCAGCGATTTTTTGACTTTTTTATTGATATAACCGGAGAGGAAACCTGCGGTAATACTGGTAATCAGACACGGAACAGACGTCGGCCCGTGGATGTCGATCAGGAAACGGTGGGTGCCGGAAATCAGGCCGGTAATGATCCCGACCCAGGGCCCGAACAGGATCCCGCCCGACATGATCGCGATCGTACGTACGTTGATCAGTGAACCTTCGACGTTGATGCCTGAGAGCGTACCGAAAATAGCGAACAGTGAGAAAATGGCGGTAACCGCAGTCAGTTCCAGCGGTGTATGGTTTTCATTTTCTTTATGCAGCAATTTGCGGAACAGCGGAGTTCGCGTGAGGAAGAACAAACAGATAAGCATCAGCGCCGCACGGTCGAAGACCGCCAGCAGCATATCGAACATGTGAGGCATGGCAGATTAGACTCTTTGCACGATTGAAAGATAAGCGTGCCAAATGGATTCAGCGGTTATTATATGTAAAAGGTCAGACTTTCACCATCGGCAGACACAGGAGCACATTCCGACATGATTTCGTTATCCACGCCGCGGCTGATCATGCAGCCTCTCCAGGCTGATGACTGGGCATTTTTCTTGCGGCTGTATCAGACCCCGGAGGTCATGCGTTTTATCGGCGATATTGAAACCCACGCGCAGGTTCATCGCCGTTTTGAACAACGTCTGGGTCACTGGGATCGCGACAGTGATTTCTGGCTGTGCCTGCTGATGCGTGAAAGAGAAACCGGCGCAGCAGTGGGACTGACCGGATTTTTCCCGGACTGGCGGCCGTATAAACAGGGTGAAGTCGGATTCATTCTGGCACCTGAACATCAGTGTAAGGGGTATGCCGTGGAATCCCTGCGTGAAGTGCTGAACTTTGCGTTTGACCAGTGTGGTTTTCATCGTTTGCAAGCTAACGTGCTGGAAGGCAACGACGCATCGCGCCGTGTGCTGGAAAAATGCGGATTCCGGATGGAAGGGCGTTTGCGGGACAGCTACCGGATCGGTGATGAGTGGAAAAACGACTGGCTGCTGGGGCTGCTGGTCACCGATCCACGTCCGCAGTGAAAAAAAGATGCCCGGTATCTCGACAGCCATTTTCCTCTGCGTTATGTTCGTTGTAGGCCGTTACGCGGCCAGCGTCGCTCGGACGGTCCGGGCGCTTACGTATCCCAGAGGAAATTATGGCTGATTCCAGTTCACCCCGTCGTTTTTCACGTATTGATCGTCTTCCCCCTTATGTTTTCAACATTACCGCTGAACTGAAAATGGCCGCACGCCATCGTGGCGAAGACATTATCGATTTCAGTATGGGCAATCCCGACGGCCCGACACCGCCGCACATTGTGGAAAAGCTGGTGCAGGTTGCGCAGCGCGAGGATACCCACGGTTACTCGACCTCACGCGGCATTCCGCGTCTGCGTCGTGCCATTTCCCGCTGGTATGCCGATCGCTATCAGGTGGAAATCGATCCTGAAAGCGAAGCTATTGTCACCATCGGTTCGAAAGAAGGGCTGGCGCATCTCATGCTGGCAACGCTCGATCATGGCGACACCGTACTGGTGCCCAACCCAAGTTATCCGATCCACATTTATGGTGCCGTGATTGCCGGTGCGCAGGTGCGCTCCGTGCCACTGGCCGAAGGCGTGGATTTCTTTGCTGAGCTGGAAAAAGCCATTCGTGAAACTATTCCGCGCCCGAAAATGATGATCCTCGGTTTCCCGTCTAACCCGACGGCGCAATGTGTGGAGCTGGATTTCTTCGAGCGTGTGGTGGCACTGGCTAAACAATACAACGTGCTGGTGATCCACGATCTGGCCTATGCGGATATCGTCTACGACGGCTGGAAAGCGCCGTCAATTATGCAGGTGCCGGGCGCAAAAGACATTGCGGTGGAATTCTTCACGCTGTCGAAAAGTTACAACATGGCGGGCTGGCGTATCGGTTTTATGGTCGGTAATCCTGAACTGGTCAGCGCGCTGGCACGCATCAAAAGTTACCATGATTATGGCACTTTCACGCCGTTGCAGGTGGCGGCCATCGCCGCGCTGGAAGGCGATCAGCAATGTGTGAAAGACATTGCTGAACAATACCGTCAGCGCCGTAATGTGCTGGTACGAGGTCTGCATGAAGCGGGCTGGATGGTGGAAAATCCGAAAGCATCAATGTACGTCTGGGCAAAAATCCCGCCTGCTTATGCGCATTTAGGATCGCTGGAATTTGCCAAACGATTGCTGGCCGACGCAAAAGTGTGTGTGTCACCGGGGATCGGTTTCGGGGATTACGGCGATACACATGTCCGTTTCGCCCTGATCGAAAATCAGGACCGGATCCGTCAGGCCGTGCGCGGCATCAAAGCGATGTTCCGGGCCGACGGTTTGCTGCCACCCAAAAAAACGGTGGGTGAACCGCCCGTGGAACAGGATCCGACGGTCACTGCCTGAGGCGCATTTGAACAAAAGCCGGGCGACGCCCGGCTTTTTTATGACATCAGGCTAACTTCTTTATTATCCAGGTCATATTTATCCGGGAATTCTGCGTTATTCTTCGTCGTGGTTGTAGTGAATGACCCGGCGTTTACCGTCAATCTGCACATCACTCCATTTACGCTGCATCGGTTTTACCTCACCGTTGCGCAGGGCGGTAATCAGTGCAAATTTATCTTTTTCTTCATACAGATAAAGTTCTCCCGCCTGGGTCCATTTCCCGGCCTGTCTGGCGTAAATGCGACAATTAACGGAAGGTGCATCCAGCGTATTACAGAGAAAAACCTCTTTCTGCCGGTCATTGTTTAAATCCAGCGTATTGACGATACACGCACCCTGAAGGCTGAGGCAATCGCGCAGTGTATTGCGGTACTCCTCCAGCTGCGGCAGGTTTTTCCACCATGCGTCATCGGGGGATGTCGCACCTTTCGCCAGCTGAATCCGTTTTTTCGCCTCTTCCACACGATAATTTTTCGCCAGTTCGGCTGCATTTTTATCGTTGTAGGAACCCCAGCGTGATGTCTGTGCCATCATATTTTTCACTGTGGTCAGCAGGCGCGGATCGGCAGTGAATGCGGGGTGCTGTTGCAGCGCTGCCAGCGCGTCGTTACCCCGCCGACCGGTGTCAAAACGTAGCCATTTCAGATCAACATCCTTCGCCTGTATCTTGCCCTTGTCGAGGCGTGCAATCTGGTTGTTCACGCTGATGCGGTAAGGATCGAGCAGCGGGCTGTTGGCGGCAATCACCAGTATCACCACCAGCACTGACAGCGGTTTATTGAGCTGGGTGATGCGTGGCAGCCAGCCGGGGTGCTTATCGATAACCGATAAGCTGTAGCAAAGCGATGCGAGCAGCGTAATGACGATCAGCAGCACCGCCCGCAGACGTTCCGGTGTCCAGCCGTGTTGCGAAACGCGCAGGCCGGTGGCGTAGAGCGCCAGTATGGCATACAACGGCAGCAACAAAATCGCCGCATTCACCAGCAGGCGGATAGCGCGCGGATAGGGTTTGACCTCGCTGTCAGTTTCACGCACGACATTGACCAGCAACAGAATACTCAGCGTCATGGTGGTCAGCAGGCTCGCTGCAGACCAGGCTTGCGACAGCGTTGACAAGCCGGTGAAGGGCAGGACAAACAGGAAAATCAGCGCGACAAACGCCACCAGCGGCAATAAGCCTTTCAGGATGAAACGGATGATGTGGCGGGTGGTATTGATGAGCGCCGGCTGCGTGCGGCAGATGACGATACTGGCCCCTAACAGCAGCCCGTAAACCAGATACATAAACAGCGGCGTTTCAAAAAATAATTCATGGAAATATTCGATGCCGACCAGCCGGAACAGCGCCGCGCACAGAGCCATCACGCCCACTGCCAGCAGCATCAGCAGGAACGTAAGCATGGCCGACAGCGTGTTCTGGCTGTAACACGCAGAAAGACTGGCATAGCGGTAACGGTTTGCCGCCGGGAAAGTTTGTACCTGCAGCCACGGCAAAACGAAGTAGACCAGCAGCGCCAGAGACAAATTAAATGACACCAGCACTGAATCCGCCGATGTCTCCGCTATATTACTTTTTACCCAGGTGGCCATACCGGCCAGCAGCAGCGCCAGCAGGGCCACTGAGGCCCATAACCGGCGGTCATTCAGATGAACGACGGACAATGAAATCAGCACCGGTAATGTAAATGCCATAGTCTGGCCGTAAATATTGTGAGAGAAACCGGCAAATCTTGCTGCAATGTGGTCTGAGAAAAAGAAGTACAGCAATAATCCCTGAAGCAGGCAGAGGGTAATGATTAACCCGCGGCCGGGTGTAGGCAGGTGTGGCATCGGGCGACCTGTCTGATTGAACTGAGGCATCCGTGGCTCTCCGGAAAAAATAATGTAAGGGGAAGTAATATAAAAACTCCCGCCAGTGTAGAGAATTCCCGCCCGCTGTGCAGAAAACTCTTCATCAGGCAGAAACGGTGGTTTTGTGAGCACTGCCGCTTCACTGGCAAAATCAGCTGTAGTCACTAGGCTTATGTATTAAATGGAGAATTCCGAGGTGAAAATGGCAGAACACGAACTGAAAGAAAAACGCATTGAAATTGTTAGAAATTTCTACGCCAAACTGGATCAGGCAGATGCGTCATTGCTGGATCTCTTTGCTGAAGATGTGGTGCTGTTTTTTCCAAAATTTGGCACTGCACAGGGAAAAACTTCGCTGGGGGAACTCGGTAAACGCTTCGCGCTTGAAATCGATAAGATCCAACACATTCAGGACGCGTTCCGTTTTCTGAGTGACGGAGATGCCATTGTGCTGGAAGGGCAGATGCGTGGCGTGATGCAAAACGGTGACCGCTGGCCGACGTCGGAGGCCGGCAGCCATCATTTCTGCACGGTCTTTGTCTTTGAAGATTTGCTGATTAAACGGCTGAGTATTTATCTCGATCCTGATTTTAATCTAGAGGATAAGAAGCGGGTGAATAATTATCGTCAGGCGGTGAAAACTGAGGAAAACAAAACCTGAGATCACCGGATAAAAAAAGAAGGGAAACCGTTTCAACCCACGGTTTCCCTTCGCCAACTGCCGGTTATCAGGATTCGGCAGGGACAATATTGTTCTTGTAGCGTTGCAGAATCGGTGAGTTGATGTCCGACGGGTTCTGCAACTGCCACAGGTTACGTTCGATGCCGTCATTCACCAGATAAATCACCCCGGATTCAATCGCCGACATCAGGCACAACATCACAGGCTCATTGGTGGTGTAACCCAGTTCACCTTCCAGTAACCGCTGATAGTCGATAAAGCGGAACACCCCGGCCTGCACTTCATACGACAAAATCGTCTTGCTGGTATTCACGGACGATAAAACTTCTCCGGTATTGACGTCGACAGCACGCAGGTTCACGGCTATCTGGTCCAGCTGGTATTGCGTGCTGGCTCCGATACCGAAGTATCGCGCCCCCGCACCGCCTGATTTCACATTACTTTCGTAACCGATTATCGAGCCTTCAATCAGGATATTCGCCGCGACCAGCGAGGAAAGCGGCCGCTGATTATTGATGGCGACGCTGCCATTCTCCTGCGCGGCACGAATAATTTTGCGTTCGTTCAGTAAGTTTTGCAGCCCCTGACGTTCCAGCGGGATAAACCATTTGGAATCTTTGAGTGCCGATACCAGCATCGCTGTGGCACTTTGCGGCACGGCGGTCGAAAAGTTACTGGCCGGATATGGCTTGAACTGGCCCGTTTCATCCTGAATGTTATAGACCGACACAAAAATCCGGCCCTGCGGCGAAGGCAAGTGAGTCAGATCGGTATAGCTTGGTGCCCGGGGCAATAATGTCGGTCTTGCGGCTTCTTTCGGTGCTGCTGTGAGGCACCCGCTCAACACAAAAACTGCGATGAGTAATAAATAGCTGCGCATGATGTCGTTCCTGTTTTTATTGGTCATCGGAATCAGTTGGTCGTGGCGGACAACCCCTGTACCTGGATAGTGGAAATTTTGCCGGTCTTGCGGTCAGTGACATTCATCACCAACTGCCCGTCGGTATTCTGGATATCCACGATAAAGTCTTGTGTTACCAGCCGCCCCGGTTTCCCCTGATTGACGTTGCCCATCAGGCTGCCCAGTAATTGCGACTGTATCGAGGCGGTAAAATTATCCAGCGCGGACGTCTGGGTGGAGCCGAAGTCATAGCTGTCGGGATCTTTATAAGAATTCTGCGCCTGAGCTTCGTTGAGCAGAAACGCACCATTATTCGGGTTGCCGCCAAAATTCGGGTTGATGAACTGAAAAACCATGTTGCCGCCCCAGGAAACCGGGGATGCCGTCAGTAATGCCAGCAGCATGACTGAACGCGAAGCTGAGACTGGAATATTCACGATGCTCTCCTTAAAAGAGGCTGTGCATTAAAATTCGTCATGGGCGAGATCCCCGGTGCCCAGTAACGCTTTGTCTAATTGCCGCCGTGATAGTGCTTCGCTCACCCCGGCAATGGCGGTATCGATGTCCTTATTAAAATTGCGACGGTTCGGAAACAGCAAAGCCTGATAAAGGGTGTCCTGACCTATTTTTATGGTGATCCAACTGCCCCAGCGGGCGCTGGGCCTTTCTGAAATGGTGAGCGTTTCCGGGTAGTTCTGTTCCCATTTGCCGGTGAAGCCACGGTAAAAATCGTGGCCAATCGAAGTCACGGTTCTGTCGGTGATAAGCCCCGGATCTTTTATATCCGCAGCCTGTACATGCAGGCAGGTGGCGCACAGCAGCGCCAGCCAGAGCCAGAAGCCCTTTATGCACATAGTCATGATGTCAGCGCTTGAGGTTGTCGTTAGCCCAGGACGCCGCCTGGGTACGGTTTTTAACCGATATTTTCCTAAATAAATTATAGAGATGCGTTTTAACGGTGTTCTCGCTGATAAACAGCAAACGCGCGATTTCCGTATTCGAGGCACCCATACGTAACTTATTAAGGATCTCTTTTTCGCGATGAGTCAGGCCGGTATCTTCTGAGTGAAGCTGGCGGAAAGCACCGGACTGATTGATCAGGTAACTGGCGAAGCCCTGAGAGAAGTAACATTCTCCACGGATCACGCTTTTAATCCCTTCCACCAGATGTGCTTCATCGGTGGAAAGATAAAAAACGGCGCTGATCCCCGGCCAGGTTTCAATTTCCCGAAAATGATAATTATCCGGTGTGTTTAATAATAATAACTTCACATTGTCGTGATAACGGTTTACCGCTGTTTGCCACAGATCAATTGTCCGACGATCGGCCTCCATCATATCGAAGAGAATTAATGCCTGATGAAGCGGCTGATCTTCAAGTAATTTATGGATATTGTGAAGCCGGGCATTAACACAAAGTTGCTGTTTTAATTGCTGCAATAAAGCACTGGCTTGTAATGATGGTTTAGTCACTAATAAAAGAATATTATTATTGATTGCTGCTTCATTACTCATAATGAAACCCTGCCCTGATTTTTATAGCCACAGTCTGCCATTGCCTGATCACTGAAAAGGCAGGAAATAGACTGAGATTTTATTTTGCTAAACCTATAGCGATATGTTTGCTGTGTATATCTGAAAGTAGCAAATATTCACAACCTGAGGCACATAATATTTTCAGGCGGTTTTATGTGCGTTACTGACTCAATTTAGCTTTTGGTTTACCTTACGCAAGGCTTATTTGTGTTTCAGAATGTAACATAAAATGTATAAAGCTTTCCTTATGTATTGGCGGGAATTAATTCCTGTCATGTTAAAGAGGACTTATCTACTAATTTTACACTAAATTAACGTTTGGCCTTGTTAAGGCTAAATATTTCTTCGATAGCAACCCGGTTTAATTGTGCTGAAACACCCGCCGGCTGCATGCTTCGCCTTTAATAACCCAAATTATGGTGTCTTTTTGTATTGATTTCACTTAGGTGAGCAGGCCTGTAAGTCACTTTACATCGGGTTAAACAGCGCTATAAAGCAGCGGAAAGGCTTTTTTTGCGACTGCTAAGGGATGAAAGTGTGCAGGTGATCTCTTTTACGTGGGTTTTTAATTTCAAAGAGAATTAAGAATAGTTGCATTTGTGTGATTATTTAAACTGTTCTGCACTTTAATTTTAGGATTAATGCCATGGGGTTGATTAGCCCCGCTGACCTTTTACGCCATCGTTCCGGACAGTCCGCATGATAAAGGTCGTCTCATACTTTCTGATGAAGCCGGAAATTAAAATACGACGGGCGGGTGAGTTCCTTATTTTCAGTAAACACCATAATCAATTTGTCCGCAGCAATTAACCGGTGAGCTAAGTAAGGTGCCGGTATATACAGGGTGACGAAATGAAAAAGACTTTATTGACCCTGGCGTTACTTACAGCATCCTGGGGGATTCATGCACAGCAGTTTGATATGACTTATCCGGAAATGAATTCTGCAGGGTCGGATCAGATTTTCGCGGGTGCAGGAAACTCAACGGGGAACTCCGCTGTAATTTATCAGAGCGGTAATAGCAATCTGACCGTCACCCATCAGACGGGTTACGGAAATTCAGGTGCTATCCGTCAGACCGGGTCAGAGAATACAGCACTGCTGAATCAGCGAGGTAATGGAAATAACGCGGATATATCCCAAAGCGGTAGCGATAATTTCGCCTACATATCGCAAACCGGCGGCGGGGATGCATCCATTACGCAACAGAATTTTGGCAATACCGCATACATTCTGCAAAAAGGCCGGAGTGTAACGGAAATTCGTCAGAATGGTACGAACCAGAGCAGCGGCGTCGTACAAAACTCGTCAGGAATGGCGATTAGAGTGACACAGCATTAGCAATCAAATCGGCCCAAAAAGGGTAGAACGTTTTTTATGACATCCGACATTAAACCAATGGGGTAGCATCATGAAACTTTGGAAAATTGTGGCAGTTTCCGCTTTAGTCGTCAGTGGCAGTGCGTTTGCAGGGGGCAATGATGGTCATCACGGTGGCGGACCCTCCGGCCCGTCAACACCGCCGTCAACGGTCCCGACATTCACGGCAACTCAGTGGAATTCTGAAATTCAGATTTACCAGCAGGGCACGGCTAACCTGGCGAATGCCACTCAGTCTGGCGCACAAAAATCGCTGACCTCCATCGGTCAGGATGGTTACAGAAATACCGCGAGCACCAATCAGACTGGCGACGGCAGTCTGGTGAGCGTTTCTCAGAAGGGTGACTTCAACAATGCTAACGTTGCACAAACTGCAAACGGCAGCAAAGTGCTGGTTTCCCAAAATGGTTCTGGCAACTATGCTCAGGCTTCGCAAGGGGCTAACGGTGCTCTGACCAATATTGTTCAGTCTGGTACCGGCAACCTCGCGTACGCTTCACAAAACTGATTCAGCTCCCTCCCCTGTGAAGGGGAGGGCTGGGGTAGGGTATTACTCGCAACGTCGGATTTGATGTTGCCTGCGAAACCCCCTCCCGACCTCCCCCTTCGCAGGGAGAGGAGCAAAAAACAGGTTTAGCTTCTACCATGAGTCATGGCAAAAGCTTCTCAGAACAGGGCGCTGGCCCTGTTTTTTTTCGACCGGATACGGAGGATAAACGTTATGCATTTACTCCTGATTGCTGCCGTGATGTCCAACCAGCTTTGGTTCGATACACAAAACAATGCGCAGAATTATGTCATTACGCCGATGGTCAGCCTCACCAAAGCCTGTGCCTGTCAGGTAGCGGTTTCTGTTTCGCAGGAAAGTACTGCGGGCACCAGCACCAGCCGTCAGAGCCATAATATGAATCTTTCCGCTAACCAGCCGCAGCCTCTGGGGCAGATGCGTTTTGCCGTCCAGCCCGGGGGCAAAACGCAAATTATGATAACCGTAACGGACGGCGATAAACTGCGTCTGGAAAAGCAACTGACCTTGCCGGACGATGCCTGACGGCGCGCGGATCACACCGCCAGATTGTCGTAGCCTTTACGGCGATAATTGAGGGCAGAAATACCCCAGAACACCACAAAAATCGCCACGGCAGCGTACCCCACGCTGCCCATATTTTCATTGAGGCGCCCGACAACGACCCAAATTCCACCGTGTAAGTCCAGCTTATCGGCCAACAGTCCGAGCGCTTCCAGGCCACCGATAAACAGGGCGATTACCACACTGGTGGCGGTAATTGTCATGTTGTAATAGAGCTTACGCACCGGTTTATCGAACGCCCAGCCGTAAGCGCCGACCATGACAAAGTTATCCAGTGAATCGACCAGCGCCATGCCGCTGGCGAACAGCGCCGGAAATACCAAAATGCTCCATACGGACATACCGGAAGTGGCCCCGGCGGCGGAAATACCCAGCAGGCCAATTTCAGTGGCCGTATCAAAACCCAGCCCGAATAAAAAGCCTACCAGATACATCTGCCAGCTTTTGTTTACCAGATTAAACGCAAAGCTGAATAACCGGCTCATCATCCCACCCTGCATCCTGTGATCTTCTCCGGTTTCCGCAGAATTTTTACCCTGTTTGATTTTCTGAAAACGGCGGTAAACATCGCGCAGGATCAGCGCATTCAACAGCGCCATCATCAGCAGAAATAGCGCGGAAACCAGTGTGCCAATCGTGCTGCCATAGTCATGCAGCCAGCCAATTTTATTACCAAACACCAGAGATGTTGCCGCGATCGCCACGCAGGCCAGCACCACAATGCTGGAATGTCCGAGAGAAAAAAATGCCCCGACTGCCACCGGCCGCTGTCCTTGTTGCATCAGCTTACGGGTGACGTTATCAATAGCCGCAATATGATCGGCATCAACGGCGTGACGCAGCCCGTAACCGTAAGCCAGCAAGGCCGCCGCCACCAGCGCAGGGTTGTGGCGAAACACCACCAGAGCCCAACCCCAGGCCAGTAAATTGACAGCCAGCAGCCCGATCAGCAGCCAGAAAGCACGACGGTGCGTGTGAAAAAAATCACGGTTAATCATGGGAGTCCTTGTTGTTAAAACCAGAAGAAAATTGCAGGCGGGCGCAGGCGATAACAGCCTGCCCCAGCGCCAGACCGCCGTCTCCGGCAGGCACCTTTTGTGGCATCAGCACGCGAAGGGGCGCTAAATAGTGATGTAAAAGCCGGCGCAGCAGACGGTTATGCAGCACGCCACCCCCCAGCGCCACAGTACGGGTGCCAGTTCTGACCGCGTGATAGCAGGCGAGGGCGGCAAAGCCTTGCGCCAGCGCATCGTGAAAAGCGAAAGCCCGTGCGTCAGGCGTAGCCCTCCAGCCGAGCCATTGCTGCCAGAACGTCGCTAAATCAAGAAACGTGCCCGACGGTGTATGCCGCAGCGGCATTGTCACCGGATGCGAAATACCCTGTCCGCGTTGCGCCAGCGCTTCCAGACGGCTTGCCGCCTCGCCTTCCCAGCTCAGTTGCGCAGGCGTACAGCCGAGTGCGGCGGCGACGGCATCAAACAGGCGTCCGCAGGAAGACGCCAGCGGGGCATTAATCCCGGCGGTGATGGCTCTGGAGAGCGGCAACCACGGATGTTCCTGTAACGCCTTTGCCTCAGGGCGTGTCTGCCAGTCCGGCACAAAGGCCTGCCAATGTGCCAGTAAATTCCGCCACGGTTCCCGCGCGGCGCGGTCGCCGCCCGGCAGTGCAACGGCAGGCAATCCGCCTAAATGTTCGCAGTGCAGATAATCTGCCTGCAAACACTCGCCGCCCCACAGGGCACCGGTTTTAGCATCAGCAATGCCATAACCCAGCCCGTCAAGCGCCAGCCCGATAACCTTGCCGCCATCCAGCGGCCAGCCATGTTCCGCCAGACATGCAGCAATATGGGCGTGATGATGAAGAACCTCCGTCACGCGTACACCGTGGCTTTCCGCCTGTCTATGGCTGACATACCCCGGATGCGCGTCACAGGCCACTGCCACCGGCAGGCAATCATAAAGGCGCTGAAAATGTTCAATCGCGTGCTGTTGTTGTCCGGCAATATCGCTGCAGGTGAGTGATCCGAAATGCGTACTGAGAATGGCCTGATCGCCGCGCACCAGACAGAAGGTATTTTTGAGATCACCGCCCAGCGCCAGCAGCGGCGGCTGGATGTTGAATCCGGCAGGCAGTGTAAAAGCATCGGGCACATAGCCGCGCGCGCGGCGCAGCATTTCAATACCCCGGGGTGTCACACGCAGCAGTGAATCATCGGCGCGCTGGACAATATCGCGGTTATGCAGCAACCACACGTCGGCAATACCGTTGAGTTGCAACAGCGCAGCTTCATTGGTCAGTACAGGTGCACAACCGTTCGCATTGCCGGAGGTCATCACCAGGGGGGTATGAACCGCCTGTATCAGTAAATGATGCAGCGGAGTAAACGGCAGCATCAGTCCGACTTCGTCCAGGTCCGGCGCAATGGCAGCGCACAGCTTTGATATCGCACTTTTCTCTGCCAGTACGATGGGTGCAGCCGGTGATTCCAGCATTTCACGCAGTGCAAATTGCGGGCTTTCATCGCTGCATTCTGCCAGCCAGCTGATATCCGGCAGCATCACCGCCAGTGGTTTTGACGGCCGCTGTTTACGTTCCCGCAGCCGCATTACCGCGTTTTGTTGTGTGGCATCACAGGCCAGATGAAAGCCGCCCAGCCCCTTAATGGCGACGATTTTACCCGCGCGTAATGCCGCGACGGCGCATTCCAGTGCCGCTTCTCCTTGTGCCAGAATGTTGCCATTTTGCAACGTCGCGCTGACCTGCGGCCCGCATTGCGGACAGGCGACCGGCTGTGCGTGAAACCGGCGGTCAGCAGGATCCTGATATTCGTGCTGGCAGTGCGGGCACAAGCGAAATTCCGCCATGCTGGTGGAAGGGCGGTCATAAGGCATGGCGCGGATCAGCGTAAAACGCGGGCCGCAATGTGTACAGTTGGTGAAGGCGTAGCCGAAACGACGATCCCCCGGACGGGTAATATCTTTCAGGCATTCGGGGCAGGTTGCCGCGTCGGGCACTACCTGTGTATCCATCCGGCTGTGACGGCTGTCAGCGATAGTGAAATTTTGCGGCGGTATCGGCCAGTCGAAAGGATCGAAAGTGATGCTGTCGATGCGTGCCAGCGGCGGGCAGTCGCGTTGTAACTGTTCAATAAAAATTTCAAGATTGACCGGCTGAAGCAGCCTGATTTCCACACCTGCGCTGTCGTTACACACTTCCCCGCGAAGCCGCAGACGGTCAGCCAGTTGCCAGACGAAAGGCCGGAAACCGACGCCCTGGACTTTACCGCAGATGCGAATGAGCAGACCGGACATAAAAACCCTTTTTAAACGTAGAGGAGGGTTTTAAAGCTCCTCCCCTTCGCAGGGGAGGGAGCAAAACTAAAACCCAATTCCCACTCCTCAGGGAGGCGCTTAAAACCCACTCCTTTTGGTGAGGAGCTAAATCAAACTAAATCTCAACCACCGGGATCACATCCTCCACGGCGCTGCGCAGGCGTGCTTTCATATCGCTGTAAGTCTGATGTGCGTAGTTTTCGGCCCAGCGCTGATCGGTGATTTGTTCGACTTTCACTGCGCAGTATTTGGTTTCCGGTGTTTTGGAAATCGGGTCGAGATTATCTTGCGTCAGCTCATTACAGGCGCCAATCCACCACTGATACGTCATGTACACCGCACCCAGATTGATACGTTCGTTGTAGTTGACGCGTGAGATAACTTTGCCGCGGCGTGAGGCCACCCAGACCAGTTGCTGGTCACGGATATTCAGCGCCTGGGCGTCAGCCGGGTTCATTTGCACGAAACCCGGTTCGTCAGCCAGCGTCTGCAATGCCGCACAGTTACCGGTCATCGAACGGCAGGAATAGTGGCCGACTTCGCGCACGGTGCACAGGACCAGCGGGTAATCACCGTCCGGCACTTCGGCCGGTGCGCGCCACGGTGCGGCAAACAACTGGCCTTTACCTGTCGGGGTATCGAAGTGATTGTCGGCGTACAGGTATTGCGTCCCCGGGCTTTCAAGTGTGGTACAAGGCCACTGCACGTGTCCCAGTTCGCCCATTTTTTCGTAGGTGGCGCCGTAGAACAGCGGGCAAAGGTTGCGCATTTCGTCCCAGATTTCCTGGTTATCGTTGTAATGCATCGGATAACCCATCTCGGTCGCCAGCAGACTGATAATGTCCCAGTCGCGTTTGACGTTGTATTTTGGCTCAATGGCTTTCTCGAAACGCTGGAAGCCACGGTCTGCGCAGGAGAATACGCCACCATGTTCGCCCCAGGAGGTGGCCGGTAAAATCACGTCGGCCTGCTCGGCGGTTTTGGTCATGAAGATGTCCTGAACCACCACGAATTCCAGCGCTTCGAAGCCTTTTCGCACCAGACCTAAATCGGCTTCAGTCTGCAATGGATCTTCACCCATAATGTAATAGGCTTTGACCTTACCTTCGATTGCCAGATGCGGGATCTCGGTGATGCGGTGACCGACTTCGGCGTCCATTTGATTAACGTCAATGCCCCAGGCATCGGCAAATTTCGCACGAACTTTTGCATCAGTGACGGACTGATAACCCGGGAATTCATTCGGCAACACGCCCATATCACAGGCACCCTGCACGTTATTCTGCCCGCGAACCGGCCCGACGCCGACATTGGCGCGGCCCAGATTACCGGTCAGCAAGGCCAGCCCTGCCAGCCCTTTCACCACGTCAACTGCCTGACCAAACTGAGTGACGCCCATGCCCCACATGATGGTGGCAGAAGGTGCGGCGGCGTAAGTGCGCATTGCCTGACGGATTTGCTGTGCGGAAACACCGGTTTGTTCTGCCACGGCTTCCGGTGAGTAATCCGCGACATTTTTGCGGTATTCCTCAAAGCCCTCGGTGTATTTCGCCACATAGTCATGGTCATACAGATCTTCTTCGATCAGCACATGGGCGAAGGCATTCACCAGCGCCATGTTACAGCCGTTTTTGATTTGCAAATGTTGATCGGCAATGCGGGCGGTTTCGATGCGGCGCGGGTCGCAGACAATGATCTGTGCGCCTTTTTCTTTCGCTTTGATCACGCGGCGTGCGACGATCGGATGAGAATCCGCGCAGTTATAGCCGAACACCAGCAGACATTTTGAGTTTTCGATATCGCCGATGGAGTTACTCATTGCACCGTTACCGAGGGTGGCCTGCAAACCGGCAACTGACGGGCCGTGACAAACACGGGCACAGCAGTCAACGTTGTTGGTGCCGATCACCGCACGGGCGAATTTCTGCATCACGTAGTTGGTTTCATTGCCGGTCCCGCGGGAAGAGCCGGTAGTCATAATGGCGCGCGGGCCGTGTTTTTGTTTAATGTCTTTCAGGCGTTGTGCAGTGTAGCGGATGGCTTCATCCCAACTGACGGCTTCGAATTTCCCGCCTTTCTGGCGGCGGATCAGGGGTTGGGTCAGGCGCGGGGTCAGCAGTTTGGTGTCATTGAGAAAATCCCAACCGTAATAACCTTTCAGGCACAGTTCGCCCTGATTGGTAACGCCGTTCGCCGCTTCCGCACGGATGATTTTTCCGTTATCGACAACCAGATTCAATTTACATCCGGCACCGCAATACGGGCAGACAGTAGTGACTTTTTTCATGCTATTGCTTCCTTAATCCGGGGTTAAAACAGCAGCGGGGAGGTGCTGTCGAGCGCAGCGCGGCGGCGTTTTTCTGCGTTCATTTCCTGTAAGTGGTTACGGTCGATGGCGAACAGTGCCTTGGTCGGGCAGATTTCCATACAGGCCGGGCCTTCAGCGCGGGCGTGACACAGGTCGCATTTGTGCGCCTCGGCTTTATCCGAGGTGGTGATCATCGCCGCGCCGTTCTGGCGGAAAACCGGTTTGGTGACCACTTCCATTGCGCCATACGGACAGGCGACAACGCAGGTCTTACAGCCGATGCAGCGTTCCTGCATCACCTGCACATGATCCCCGGTGCGAAGAATGGCGCCGTTCGGGCAGACGTTGGCACAAGGCGCATCTTCACACTGGCGACACATCACCGGTGTACTGAGATTGACGCCTTTGATGACGTGCAGACGCGGGGCGAAGGTGGCGGCGTTAAGCAGCGAGATATCTTGTGATTCACTGTGAGCCATCACGCAGGCAATTTCACAGGTACGACAGCCGATGCATTTTTTAGGGTCGGCGATAATAAACCGGTTCATCTCTCTCTCCAAATCCCCGTCGTCCTTGACACCGCAGGTGCGTTGGCTGCGTTCACTCGCCCGAATCACTGACTCATGTCAGCTCATCGGGACTCCTTCGCTTGCTGCCTTCCTGCAATGCCAATGCCTTAGGGGATTTCAGTATGCTTTTAATTGAGGGGGTTAAAAGTTTTCATCTACTTCTATACATAAAGCGTGCCAGTTTCTTGGTTGTGATATTTATCATTAAATTCAATACGTTATTTGTTTTGTGTGTGACGGTGACGAAACCAGTCGCTGACGTCATGTCTGTTTCGTCACCGCATCGACAGTTATGTCGACAGACGCTGTCAGGCGGTTTCCTGCCGGAAAGGGGCTATCCCGAGCCCTTGCTCCAGCGCAGGCAATCGCTGATACAGATGGCTAACAGCCTGTTCAACAGCGGCGCTCATGGGGAAGTAAAAAGCCACCACATCCGGCTGAATGCCGACAAACGTGATGTGCGGGATGTCTGTACGCAACTGCTGAATGAGGAATGTCAGCGGCAGATTATGGGTGGTCATCATGAACATGTCGGCGATGTCATCTTCATCGATGATGCGCATTTCACCGGGCGCCAGCCCCATGTCAGTGGCATCGATAATCACCAGATGTGCAGGCCGCAGTTCGCGTAAATAACCGATGTCGTTTTCCGGTACCGCGCCGCCGTCAACCACTGTCCAGCCGGCCAGCGGTTTTTCAACGCAGAGTTCGGCCAGCCGCGGACCGGCACCGTCATCGCCCATCATGCTGTTGCCCACGCACAACAGTGCGTAGCGGGAGGTTAAATCAGGCATCGTATCTCCTGACCATCAGGTACATGGCGGGGTCGTGTTCAATTTGGGTGAGCAGGGCGATGAGCCGGTCGCTCCAGCCCTGTTGTTCAGCACTCATTTTCGGGCGGGCATCACGCAGCGCCAGCGCCAGCAAGTGGGTGTGGCTGCTGTCGATATTGATCTCCCCGAAACGCCGCACACCGGCCAGTTTGCGGTGCGCTTCGCTGTTTTCAGGCAGACAGTCAACCCAGTGCAGATACCCCTCAAGCGGGCATTCCAGGCGGGATGTCAGACAGTCGATCACCCCGAGGTGATGGCCGATCGCCAGGCTGTAATACACCACTTCCTGCACTTTTTGCGAACTGCGTTTCTGTGCGCTTTTCTCATCGACAAACTTGCTGCTCAGTGAATAGAAAATCACTTTGTTTTTGTCCGGCTGATGACCGGTATAAGGTTGATGGCGCGCGTAGCGCTGGTCGTTAACGGAGGTCATCACAGATGTACCTCACCACGCAGAACCTGCTGATAAATGTGTTGCAGATTGCCGACAATTTCGTTGAGACGCAGATCACCTTGTTCCTCAAGATATGCAGACACCCGCTGTTCCACCGGTTGTAAGCCGGGCGCGGCAACGATATCCATAAACTTGTCAGCAATCTGGCGGCCATAACGGTAACCGGCCATCCGGCGTGCTTCCCTGTCCAGTAATACGCGTAGTGGCTGCGGTATATCCGGGTGCAGCAGCGCTGCCGGTCCGGTGGCCGCTTCGTCGTGTTGCTGGCCTTTAATCTTCTGATCCAGCAAACCCAGCGCCAGCGCAAAACCATAAATGGTGGCAGCCGGTGTCGGCGGGCACCCGGGAATATACACATCCACCGGCACGATTTTGTCGGTACCTCCCCATACGCAGTACAGATCATGGAAGATGCCACCGCTGTTGCCGCAGGCTCCGTAGGAAATGCAGATTTTCGGATCCGGTGCACTGTCCCAGGCGCGCAGTGCCGGAATGCGCATGGCGCGGGTGACGGCACCGGTGAACAGCAAAATGTCGGCGTGGCGCGGCGACGGTACAACCTTGATGCCGAAACGTTCGGCATCGAACAGCGGGGAAATGGCGGCGAAAATCTCAATTTCACAGCCGTTACACCCGCCGCAGTCCACGCGATACACGTAGGCTGAGCGGCGGATGCTGTTAAGCAGTGTGGATTTCAGTTTAGTAATGCTTTCGTCCAGCGTGACGGGGACCGGCAAGCCGTTTTCGTCACGCGGAGCAAACAGGTTATGACTCATGAACGGGCCTCCGTGGTCATGTGCCGGCCGATATCAATCCGGTCGGTCGAAGAAAGGCTGTGTAGTTTTTTGCATTCGGGACAGGTTTCGTACTGTTCGCGGCGTTCAGAAATTTGCCGGTCGCTCAGTGCGGCACTTTCCTGCAACAGGCTGAGTGCGAAGTCGATTTCCTTTTGTACCGCGTAAGGTTTTCCGCAGGCACGGCAATGACAGATCGGGAAATCCGCCGTCTCAAACAAATCTTCTTTCCGCCAGACTGCCAGTTCGAATTCCTGCGACAGTCTGATGGCGGCCGTCGGGCAGACTTCTTCACAGCGGGCGCAGAAAATACAGCGTCCCAGAAACAGCGACCAGCGGATCGTTTCGCCGTCTTCTGCCGTGGTCATGGTCAGCGCGTTAGACGGACAAGCGTTGGCACATGCGCCGCAGGCAATACACTGCTGTGCGGTGTATTGCGGTTTGCCGCGAAAATTGGGTGCCAGATCCAGCGGCTTAAACGGATAAGCCACGGTTGCGGTGCCGGTTTTAAGCACTTTTTTAATCAGTTTCAGCATGATAAGCAGTTCCTCAAAGCGGCGAATTTTTGCGTTCGATGCCGTAACGTTCGATCTCTTTGTAAGGCACGACAATGGACGTTTTCTTACGCACATCGACAACCGTCATGCGGTCGGTGCAGGAATAACAAGGATCGAGACTGCCGATAATCAGCGGCGCATCAGACACCGTATTGCCGCGCAGCATGTAGCGCAGCGTCGGCCAGTTGGCGTAAGTCGCCGCACGGCAACGCCAGCGGAACAGCTTTTGGTTGTCGCCGGTCATGCTCCAGTGAATGTCATCACCGCGTGGTGCTTCGGCAAAACCAAGAGCAAAGCGGTGCGGAATATAATTGAAACCTTCGACTGCCAGCGGGCCGCCGGGCAGGCTTTGCAGGCCGAACTCGATCATATTCAGGGCGTTAAACACTTCATGGATGCGCACTTTCAGGCGGGAATAAACGTCGTTACCGGTTTCGCTGCACAGCTCAAATGGCAGTTTGGCGTAACCGGCATAAGGGTGATCCTGACGCATATCGCGGCGGTGACCACTGCCACGGACCATCGGCCCGACGTTACTGAAATCGCGAGCGACTTCAGGATCCAGAATACCGACGCCCACGCTGCGCTGCCGGGTATTCGGCGTGCTGAGCAGAATATCAACCAGCTCGTTAAGATCACGGCGCATGCTGCCCGCCAGGGCAATCGTGGCTGTCATATCATCTTTGAGAATGTCGCGGCGGATACCGCCGATCAGGTTCATACCATAGGTTTTACGCGCGCCGGTCAGGATTTCTGCCATCTTCATCGACTGTTCACGGACGCGGAAAAATTGCATGAAACCGGAATCGAAACCGACAAAGTGGCAGGCCAGTCCGAGATTGAGCAGATGGCTGTGCAGACGTTCCACTTCCAGCAGAATGGAACGGATCATCTGGGCACGTTCCGGCACCACAATGCCCATCGCATTTTCGACCGAAGAGGTGTACGCCACGCTGTGCGTGAAGCCGCAGATGCCGCAAACGCGGTCTGACAGGAAGGTGACTTCGTTGTAGCCCATGCGGGTTTCAGCCAGTTTTTCCATGCCACGGTGCACGTAAAACAGACGGTAATCGGCATCGATAATGTCTTCGCCGTCGACGAACAGACGAAAGTGTCCGGGTTCGTCAGACGTGACGTGCAGCGGACCAATCGGCACGATTTTGCTGCCTTCTTTGGCTTCGGAAATAAACGGATAGGTTTCTTCATCCGTGGTCGGTGCCGGGCGCTGACGGTAATCCATCGCGTCTTTACGCAGCGGATATAAATCGTCCGGCCAGTCATCCGGCAGCACCAGACGTCGTTCATCCGGCAGCCCGACCGGACGCAACCCGTACATATCACGGACTTCGCGTTCGCCCCAGACGGCAGCCGGTACGCGCGGTGTCACGGAAGGAAATTCGAGGGACACGGGATCCACTTCGGCGCGCACGGTGATCCAGCACTTCACGCCCCGTTCCATCGACAGCACATAATACAGCGCGTAATTGCCGCACAGCGTCCGTTCGTCGTTACCGAATAGCACGGACAGCCAGCCACCCTGCTGGTAATACAGCCATTCGACGACTTCCGGCAGCCAGTTCAGCCGGATGGTGACGGTTGCCTGTGTATCGGTCTGCCATTCACTGCCTAAAATTGCCGACGGAAACTGTTTCGCCAGCGCGGCCAGATATTCTTTGCCGACCGGGTTTTGATTTAATGCGGTATTAAACTCACTCATTACAAAGCCTCTTCCCGCCGCAGCGGGACAAGAAAAATGTCAGGTCAGCCTGCGACCAGCCAGGAAACCAGCGCCAGAAACGCCAGCCCGAATCCCGCCCAGGTGGTGCGGGAAGTTTTAAGAAAGCGCAGACGGGCGACGCTGTTCTCGATTAGCGCGACCACAAAGACCGCGATCAGCAGTTTCAGCAGGCACCACACCACGGCGGTCAGCAGGGCCAGTGGCGTGAACTGTTCCGTCAACCCGAACGGGAGGAACAGACCGATGAACAACTGCAACACCACCAGTTGTTTCAGGCTGATGCCGATTTTCAGCACGCCGAGCGCCGCGCCGGAATATTCTGTCAGCGGGCCTTCCTGTAATTCCTGCTCGGCTTCCGCCATGTCGAACGGCAGTTTGCCCATTTCGATATAAGTGGCGAATGCACAGGCCAGACCGGCCAGAACGAGAGTCAGGGAAGAGGACAGCGGCCAGTGCAGTACGCGGGCAGCAATGGCACCCAGCGAGGTTGAACCGGCCACCAGTGCCGCAATCCACAAACCAAGCAGCAGGATCGGTTCGACCAGCACACCGAGTACCGCTTCACGGCTGGCGCCTATACCGGTGAAGGTGCTGCCGGTATCGAGACCGGCAATCGCAAACACAAAACGCACCACGGCAAACAGATAAATAACGGTGATCACATCGCCCGCAGCTCCCACTGGCGAGGCCAGCGTGACCACCGGCAGGGCCGTAGCGATCACCAATAATCCGCCGGTCAGCAGATACGGCATGCTGCGAAATGCTGAACCCGCGGCAGCGGGCGCGACACTCTGGCGGGTCAGCAGTTTGGCGATATCACGGTATTCCTGTAATACGCCCGGCCCCTGACGGTTGTGCATCCGCGCGCGCATCACGCGGCTGAAACCGGCAAACAACGGCGCAAGCGCCAGCAAGGCAATGGCCTGCAGCAGTCCCAGCGGCCACAACGAACCTGCGAGTAAGAATGAAAAGTTCAAAGTCAGTTCCTCAGGCAAAAGCCACGACCAGCAACACGGCCAGTTCGATGAGCGCCAGACGACGGCAGAAAGCCCCCAGCCAGCCACGGTGCAGCGCAGCCACCAGCGGCACGGGTGTCATGTGCTGACGCAGACGATAAAGCGGGGCAAACATCACGCGCAGCGGCTGAGCAAAACCGGTCGCCGTCACCACCATGGCAGCGCAATGACCGTAGCCACAGGCCCAGGCATCGCCGCGTGAACGGTTTGGGAGACGGGAGCCGCGCAATGCCGCCGCGATAATCCATGGCAGCAGCGGCATGCCCAGCAGCAGCAGCGCGATCATCGGTGCAGACACGGCGGACGTGTCAGAAAACACCACGCCGTGCGCGGCTGCCGGTAAAACAGACGAATTCAGCACCGAGGCGGCCACGGCAGAAAAATGCGGAATAATCCATGGCGAGGCGACACCTGAAAGTACACACAACAGCGCCAGCAATACGCTGCTCAGCGTCATCATCCTCGGGGCCGGCGTGGCTTCTGCCGCCGCCTGACTGCGGGGTGAGCCTAAGAATGTGACGCCAAAGACTTTGGCAATACACATCAGGGCCAGTGCACCGGTCAGCGCCAGACCGGTTGCCAGTAAAGGCCCGAGCAGACGTGCGATAAACACATGACTGGCGCTCAGCTGGAATAAAGACTGGTAGAGCAGCCATTCGCTGGCAAAGCCATTCAGCGGCGGCAGCGCAGCCATCGACATCAGGGCAATCAGCATCGCCACGGCGGTCCACGGCATCAGACGGGCGATCCCGCCGAGTTTTTCCATATCCTTAATGCCGGTCTGCATTTCGATTTCACCGGCACCGAGGAACAGCGCAGTTTTAAACAGCCCGTGATTGAACAGGTGGAATAATCCGGCCAGCAGGGCGAGTGAGGCCAGCAGCGGCAGATTCAGTGCCACGCCCACCATGGCACCACCGACGCCGAGCAGAATAATCCCGACGTTTTCCAGAGTGTGATAGGCCAGCAGACGGCGGATATCATGTTCCATCAGTGCGTACAGACCGCCGATAAATGCGGTCAGGATCGCCAGAAGCAATACCATCAGGCCCCACCAGAGTGGCGGTGCACCCAGCAGATCCAGACCGACTTTTACGATGCCGATAATGCCGATTTTCATTAATGCAGAAGAGAACAGAGCGGCGGCGTGGGCGGGGGCGCTGGAATGCGACTGCGGCACCCAGGCGTGCAGCGGGATAATTCCGGCATACAGTCCGAAGCCTGCCAGCGCCAGCAGGAATGCCAGAGATTTAGTGCCCGGCGTAAACGTTGTGTGGCGAAGCACCTCAAAATCCAGACTGCCACCGGCGCGATGCAGCAGTGCAAACGCCAGAATCAGACATAACGTGCCGAGGCGGCCGGATAAAAACTGATTCAGACCGGCACGTCGGCTTTTCACATCGTCGGCCTGGACGATCAGGAAATAAGCACACAGGGCGGCCATTTCCATCATCATGATCAGTTCAGCCGCATTGGCGGAAATCGCGGCGGCGGTCAGCGCTGCCAGCAGCAGATTACATAACGAACCGGTGCGGGCGCGCTGGCGCGGACGGGCATTCGCCAGCCAGGCGCAGGCATACAGGCTGCTGCACAAGGCTGTTACGGACATCGCCAGTAATAACAGCGCATTCAGCGGGCTGAAGCTGGCGCGGTAAGGCAGAACCGGCAGCGTGAGTGTCACTGATGTGCCATTGCTCAACATAAGAATCGCAGCAAGAATGACGGCTACCGATGCGATCATGCCGCCGGTGCCTGAAATCAGACTGCTGATTTTTGCAGCCCCGGCCAGCAATCCGCAGGCGATACCGCTGAGAACCCAGACCAGCATTGCCAGCGTCATCAGCGACGCCGGATCCAAAGCTAATAATGCCGTCATTGTTTGGCCTCCGTGTCAGGCGCACTAAAGGAAGTCAGCCCGGCCGGAAATACATTCATTGCATTCAGGCGTTTTTGCTGACTGGCATTTTCAGACAGACTGGCCGTGACCAGGGTGATGGCCTGCGTAGGGCAGGTCCTGATACACGCCGGCCCCTCAGGGCTGAAGCTGCATAAATCGCATTTGACCGCCACCGCGCGCACTCCCGGCACGCAATCCAGAAACGGGCTGACGGCCCGTGGATCTCGCGGGGCGGGCAGGGCTTTGGGGGTATTGCAGTCGCGGGGAATATCCAGCGGTGCGCTGCCGGAAAAGGTAATGGCGCCGAACGGGCAGGCAAGCCCGCATAGCTTGCAGCTCACACACAGACTTTCATTGAGATGAATGGCGTCATTTTCACGGGTGATCGCATTGACCGGACACACCTGTGCGCAGGGGGCATCTTCACACTGGTGACACATCACCGGCGCGGAATCCAGACGGTTACGCATCACCTGTAAACGGGGAGCAGATTGCAAACCGTGACGCTGGTGCTCCTGCGAACAGCTGGCCATACAGGTATTGCAGCCAATACAAAGTTTCGCATCGGCTATCACATATTGATTCATGGCATTTTTAAAGCTCATGAAGTCTCCTTGGTATTTCGTCAAAGGTGACGAAATCGGCACTTAAATTGACATTTCGACATTTATGTCGGAATTGATCCCAGTAAAAGTTCGGCAATAAAAAATATTTCTGTTGTGCCGAAGGGGTAATGTATTTCCGAATGTAAATCAGGCGTGGCTGAGTAATTTATCGAGTTGGGAATGAATCGGCTGATTACTTTTCAGTGAGTCAAAAATACATTGATAAATAGCCGAAATTTTATTGAGATAATGTTCAAGCACGGCGTTTTTATCTTTAATGTCCACGGTGCCATCAACCCGGCCTTCTTCGCTCAGCGTGGCGTGTGCAAACACTCTGAAGACAGGGTCTTCACCGTTGTGTGCCATGTTCAGGCTGTAAACGATATCCTGACTGTAGAAGTCGTCGCTGAGATGAATGCTGACTGAAAAATGGTTAAACAGCGTGAAGCGGATATCCTGATCTTCGCCGCAGCTGAATTCATGGTTTATCTTTTTATTTGAATGAGTTATTGCCTGTATCAGGCTGTTTTGATACGTGCGCCATTGTAACTTCAGGTGGCTGTTTTTACTGGCTATGTAATCCGCTTTGCTGGTCAGTTCACTGAGAGTGCTCATTGTTATTACCCGTTATTGAGGTGTGCGTAAGTGCCTTTCCGGTGCGTCTTTATGCCTAAAATGACGACGAAAATACGGCGCATACAACACTACTGGCATAAAACGTGCCAGTTTCGTATTTTATTGAGTATTTCTTTTATTATCATGGAGTTGAAATATTCCCGTGCTGAGTGCCGGGCCGCATGGAAAACATGATGACATGTCGAAGGCACTGTATTTCGACATATATGACGGACGATGTCAGAGTTATTCCGCTATTTGATTTTCAGTCCTGTTTACACCTGTCGAAAAATTCTGGCACCAATATTGCTACTCATGTTTCCATGCACTCTTTATTAATCTCCTGCCGGAGGGGAAATAATGCACGAGATTACGTTGTGCCAGAATGCCGTAGAAATAATGCAGCAATTTGGACGACAAAATAATGCCCGGCGAATTACGGCGGTATGGATGGAAATTGGCGCATTTTCCTGCGTTGAACCGGAAGCGGTGGAATTTTGCTTTGAACTGGCGTGTCGCGAAACCCTCGCCGAAGGTTGTGAATTACATCTCGTGACACCGGCAGCAGAAAGCTGGTGCTACACCTGCCAGCAGGACATCTCCTTACTCAGCCCCGGTGTGCTGCTGTGTCCGCAATGTGGCGGGCGTGATGTACGGGTGGTGGCCGATGACGGCATGAAAATTAAACGAATCGAAATCGAATAACGGGTGCCCGATATGCCCGGGGGAGAAAGCTATGTGCAGTACCTGCGGTTGCGCCAGCGGCGAACTTCGTATTGAAGGTGTCAGCCCTGAACACGTTCATCAACATTCCCATGATCACATTCATCCACATGATCATTCCCACGATCACCACCACGGCCTGCCGTTTGCGCCGCGACGGCTGGTGGACATCGAAATGGATGTGCTAGCCAAAAATAATCATATTGCCGCCCACAACCGCGAGCATTTTGCGGCAACGGGCATTCTGGCCCTGAATCTGGTGTCCAGCCCCGGCTCCGGTAAAACGACACTGCTGACCTGCACCCTGACCCGGCTGGCAACCTATTTTGACTGTGCGGTAATAGAAGGCGACCAGCAAACCACGAATGATGCTGATCGTATCCGTGCCACCGGCGTACCGGCGATTCAGGTCAATACCGGTAAAGGCTGCCATCTGGATGCACAAATGGTTCACGATGCGCTGCATCAGCTGTCGCCTAACAATAACAGTCTGCTTTTTATTGAAAATGTCGGCAATCTGGTGTGTCCGGCCAGCTTTGATCTGGGGGAATTGCACAAAGTGGCAGTGCTGTCCGTCACGGAAGGCGAGGACAAACCGCTGAAGTATCCGCATATGTTTGCGGCGTCGCGTCTGATGATCCTCAACAAAATCGATCTGCTGCCGTATGTCAGTTTTGACGTCGACGCCTGCATTGCCAATGCGCGGCAGGTTAATCCGCAGATTGAAGTGATCCGGCTTTCTGCCACCACCGGCGAAGGCATGGATCTGTGGCTGACCTGGCTGGAGCAGCAACGATGTGCATAGGCATTCCTGGGCAAATCGTTGCACTGCACGACCAGCAGCCCGATCACGCCTGGGCAGAAGTCTGTGGTCTGCGCCGCGAAGTGAATATTGCACTGGTGTGCGACGGCCAGCCACAAATGCTGATCGGCGGCTGGGTATTGATCCACGTCGGCTTTGCATTAAGCAAACTTGATGAACAGGAAGCACAGGAAACGCTGGCTGCGTTGCACGCGATGGAAGAAGTGGAAGCCGATGTCGCCCTGTTTCTCGGCGCGGGAGAGGCAAAATAATGCGTTTTGTTGATGAATTCCGTGATCCGAAACTGGCGAAAACGCTGATTGAAAGGCTGCATCAGCGCGCGGCATTGCTGCCTTATACCGCTGAAAAACCGATGCAGATTATGGAAGTGTGCGGTGGTCATACGCATGCCATTTTCAAATTCGGGCTGGATAAACTGCTGCCACCGCAACTGGAATTTATTCACGGGCCGGGGTGTCCGGTGTGTGTGTTACCGATGGGGCGGATTGACGCCTGCTGCGAAATTGCCGCGCACCCCGGGGTGATTTTCTGTACCTTCGGCGATGCGTTGCGTGTGCCCGGCCAGCATGGCTCGCTTTTGCAGGCGCGCGAACGCGGTGCTGATGTACGCGTAGTGTATTCCCCGCTGGATACGCTGAAACTGGCGCGTGAAAATCCGGCGCGTCAGGTGGTGTTTTTCGCCCTTGGTTTTGAAACCACGCTACCGGTTACCGCCGTTACGCTGCAACAGGCGCGACGCGAACGCCTGTCCAATTTCAGTGTGTTCTGTCAGCACATCAGTCTGATGCCAACCTTACGCAGCCTGCTTTCGCAGGATGATGTGCGGATTGACGCTTTTCTGGCACCCGGTCACGTCAGCATGGTGACAGGCACCGCACCTTATCATTTCATCAGTGAAGAATTTGGCAAGCCGCTGGTGATAAGCGGCTTTGAACCACTCGACATGCTGCAAAGCGTGCTGATGCTGGTGGAACAAGTTTGCGAGGCATCGTGTAAAACCGAAAATCAGTACCGCCGCGTGGTGCCGGAAGAGGGTAACCTGCTGGCACAGGAAGCGATGCGGGAGGTGTTTACGCTTTCCGGCAGCAGTGAGTGGCGCGGCCTGGGCGTGATTGAAGCCTCAGGAATTACCCTGACGCCTGCCTATGCCCCGATGGATGCGGAGCGGCGCTTTAATCCGCAGGCACAGCCGGTGGCAGACGATCCCCGCTCCCGTTGCGGTGAAGTCCTGACCGGGCGCTGTAAGCCACATGAATGTCCGCTGTTTGGCAGCGGTTGTACGCCACAGAATGCATTTGGTGCGCTGATGGTGTCTTCCGAAGGCGCATGTGCGGCATGGTATCAGTACCGTTATCAGGAAACGGCGAGTGCGAATAAACCGCCGCAAAAACAGATAAAACAGAAGGTAAGCCAGGATGAGTGATCGCAAAGACGTCGTCACTATGGCGCATGGCAGCGGCGGCCGTGCCATGCAGCAGATGATCGAACATATGTTCCTCAGTGCGTTTGATAATCCCTGGCTTAACGAACAGGAAGACGGCGCCCGGTTGTCGCTTGCCAGCCTGAATGCCCTGGGGGACCGGCTGGCATTTACCACAGACAGTTACGTTATCGACCCCGTCTTTTTCCCCGGCGGCAATATCGGCAAGCTGGCGGTGTGCGGCACGGCGAACGATCTGGCGGTATGCGGCGCGACACCAGCCTATCTTTCCTGCGGCTTTATTCTAGAAGAAGGGTTAGCGCTGGATGACTTACAGAAAATAGTAAGTTTGATGGCGCAGACGGCACGGGAGGCGGACATTGCCATTGTGACCGGTGACACCAAAGTCGTGCAGCGTGGGGCAGCCGATAAAATCTTCATTAACACGGCCGGAATAGGCGTGATCCCAACCGCCGTGAACTGGGGCGCCGCTATGATAAAAGCGGGGGATAAAGTCATCGTCAGCGGGACGCTTGGCGATCACGGTGCGGCGATCCTGAATTTGCGGGAAAATCTGGGGATGGATCTGGGCGTGGAAAGTGACTGTGCAGTGCTGGCCCCGATGATTGCACCGCTGCGACCGCTGGCCGGTGTCCATGCCTTACGCGATGCCACACGCGGCGGAGTGAATGCAATTCTGCATGAATTCAGCGCCGCCAGTGGGTTGGGGATCGCCATCGACGAAACTGCGTTGCCGGTTAAACCGGCAGTGCGTGGTATCTGCGAATTACTGGGACTGGAACCGCTGAACTTTGCCAACGAAGGCAAACTGGTGGTGGTGGTATCCGCCGGGGCCGAAGAAAAAGTGCTGAAGCTGTTACGCCACCATCCGCTCGGAGCCGGTGCTGCGACGATCGGTGAGGTGACGGTCAATCCACAGGTGTGTCTGCGCGGCGCACTGGGGGTTTCCCGCCAGCTAATGTTGCCCCACGCGGAGCCCTTACCTCGCATTTGTTGATCTCGTCAGGGGGCTGACTGCGCCGAAAGGGGTAGAATTTTCGCTGTTCTCCGAGGTTAAAAAAGCTTGTTTCCAAAATCACGTTATCCAGAGCCAACGCTATGCAGAGTGCAACAATGAGCACCACAAAACACAAAGGATTACTGGAACTGACGCGCACCTTGTTGCTGCAGCAGACCATGACATCGCTGCTGGAAACCCTGACTCAGGTGATTCAGACTGCCGGTATTGCGGAAGCCGTGACACTGGTGTTGTTCGACAATAACAGTGAACGCGTCAGCTTTTATGGTATCGATCCTCATCATCAACCGGTCAGTTATGAGGATGAAACGCTGCTGGCGACAGGCCCGGTGCATGCGCTGTTGAAGAATCCCAAAACGCAGGTCTGGCGCAGCGAAGCGCTGCATCTTCGCTATCCTCAGCTGGCTGCGCTGAATCTGTATCCGGCGTTTACCGATTATTGTCTGGTCCCTTTACTGGCTTCTTCCGGGTTGCTGGGCGGCTGCGAATTTACCCGTCAGCATGCGACCCCGTTCAGTGAGGAAGACAAAAATGGTCTCTATGACCTTTGCACGCTGGCTGCCATTGCGGTCGAACAAATCCAGTTGCGCGAAAACGCGTTGCTCCAGCAATCGCTGCTACGCCATGAACGTGACGATTTCCGTATTCTGGTCGATATCACCAATGCCGTCCTGTCCAAGCTGGATCTCGACGAACTGACCGGTGAAATCGCCAAGACTATTCACCACTTCTTCCACATTAACGCCATCAGCATTGTGCTGTGTGATGCCGATAAAGACAGCGAACAAGCCAGTGTTTACGCGACCCATTACGTGCAGACGCACGTTGCGGAGCGTGAACAGTCGCGCATGTCGCTCGACGGATCACTGGAACAGCAGGTGATGAAAAATGGCGAAATGTTGCTGACTAATGTGCGGGCTGCGGAAGAGCCGGATGATGAAAGCACATTGTTCCAGCTGTTATGGCGGGATCAGACCAAAACCCTGTGCATTCTGCCGTTACGTTTTGGTCATAAAACGCTGGGCGTTCTGAAACTGGCACAGTGCCAGCCGGATAACTTCAATTCCGCTAACCTGCGGGTGTTACAGCAGATCGCCGAACGCATTGCGATTGCCGTGGATAACGCGCTGGCCTATCAGGAAATTAAAAGCCTGAAGGAGAAACTGCAACACGAAAATCTGTATCTCACCGAGCAGATCAACAGCAATAATCCGGATTTCAGCGACATTGTCGGGCGCAGCTCCAGCATGTCAGCGGTACTGAAACAGGTGGAAATCGTAGCGAAAAGTGACTGTTCGGTGCTGATCCTTGGCGAAACCGGCACCGGTAAGGAGCTAATCGCCCGTGCGATCCATAATCTGGGGGATCGTCGTGATCAGCGGATGGTGAAAATGAACTGCGCAGCCATGCCTGCCGGCTTAATGGAAAGCGATTTATTCGGCCATGAAAAAGGCTCGTTTACCGGTGCCACCGCGCAACGTATGGGCCGTTTTGAGCTGGCTGACAAAGGCACGTTATTCCTCGATGAAGTCGGTGAAATCCCCGTTGAACTGCAACCCAAGCTGCTGCGCATTTTGCAGGAGCAGGAGTTTGAACGTGTCGGCGGCAATAAACTGATATCGGTGGATGTGCGGATGATTGCAGCAACGAACCGCGATTTACGTCAGATGGTGGCGGATAAAGAGTTTCGCAGTGATTTGTATTACCGGCTGAATGTCTTCCCGATTGTGATCCCGCCGCTGCGTGAACGCCCTGAAGACATTCCGCAACTGGTGAAATTCCTGACCTATAAAATCGCCAAACGCATGAAACGCACCATCGACAGTATTCCGGCCGAGACCTTACGGTTACTGAGCCGGATGCCGTGGCCGGGCAACGTGCGCGAGCTGGAAAATGTTATCGAACGCGCCGTATTGCTGACCCGTGGAACGGTGCTGGATTTACAACTTCCTGAACTGAATTACCCGTTGCCGGTGTCGCAGCCGGTGCCGGTGGCTTCCGCGCCTGATATTGCGCCCGCTCCGCACCTGAGTGAGGAAGACGAGCGCGAACGCATCCTTCAGGTACTTAAAGAAACCAACGGCGTGGTCGCCGGTCCGCGAGGTGCGGCGCAACGTCTGGGGTTAAAACGCACGACGCTGTTGTCGAGAATGAAGAAATTAGGCATCGCCGCGCATTAACCGGTCAGACTGCTTTTACCGCACCGGACAATGAAATGTGGCCGATGCGGTAATTCTGTCCACCGCCTGCCAGCGGGTTTCTCCCTGCCGTAAAATGTATTTTCTTCCAGTTTGTTGTATCCCAGGCGGTGACGTCGATCAGCCTGTCATTGATGTTTTCCTCAGCTAATGGCGCAAGATCACTGAACGGTGCGATGTCCGTTATCTCTCTTTTGGCGTAAACCGCTTGTGCGACATCATTACTCATTTTTGCTGCCAGCACCGGATAAACCCGGATCTGCGGCCAGCCGAAGGCGTTGGCGACACCCTGAAAACCCGCTCCTGAAATAAAACGGTTCATGCCTGACACGTCCTGCCACAGATAAAACGGCGCGTAGATATTTTCTGTACTGCCGGTTTGCGGGCAGTCACGGCGGGCGTAGAGATACGTTTTGAAAATAAGCCCCGCCAGGCCATCAGTCCGGTATCCGTTATCGGCAATGCGCTTTTCAATAATGTCCATGTCGTAATCTGCGGGCAGCGTAAAACTGTATTGCATGGCAATCATCAGGCGGCTCCCTGCGGGATGCTGAACATGTCTCCGTGACTGAACGACCAGTCTTCCGGCCGGGTAAAACTCACCACCACCATCACATCAGCCGGCGAAATGCCCAGCGTGATGTGTAGCTTTTCGGCCAGATGCCGGAACAGTTGCTGTTTCTGATAACTGTTACGCGGTTTACCTGCCGTAATGTGAAACAGCAAAAAATCGTCCGAACGCCGGTCATTTTCGCCCGCTAAATAGGTGGGACTGATCACCCGCTGGCGGCGGACCGCCGGTTCGAACAGCTGAAAACAATCCTCTGCGGGCACGGAAAAGTGATCAACCAGTGTTTCCTGCAATGTGGCTGAAATGGCATTCTGCCAGGCGTCCGCGCGGTGAGCAGGTAAAGAGATTCGGGTAAAAGGCATCGTCGGTTCCTCCGGTTACTGGTTACTGATCATTGAGAGCGGCGAAGCGGCTCAGGGCAGACGCGGCGGCGGGCCATCCGGCATAAAACGCCAGATGAGTGATCACTTCCGACAGTTCGGTATGTGTGACACCGTTGCTGACCGCCAGATCCAGATGAAAAGGCAGTTGTTCACTGCGGCTGAGGGCAATCAGTGCGGCAACAGTGATCAGGCTGCGGTCACGCGCAGACAGTTCATTTCGTTTCCACAGATCGCCGAATAACACCTGTTCCGTCAGTTCTGCCAGTTTGGGTGTCAGGCGCGACATGGTATCCAGCGTCTGCGTTTGGGAAGAGGTTGTGCTCATATCAGGCTCCTTTTTTCGGTGTGAAAAGGAGCATAAGGCGTTATGATTATCCTGAATATCGAAAATATCAGTAGTATTAATCCATAAAAACAGGATGATTAAGCATGGCGAAAAGACCGGTCACTTTTGATTCAGAAGCCTTGCGCAGTTTTGTTACCGGCATTGAGCTGGGGAGCTTTGTGCTGGCCGCTGACCGGCTGGGGCGTTCAACGTCTGCCGTCAGCGCACAGCTGAAAAAACTGGAGCAACAGGCGGGCACGGAGCTGGTACAGAAATCCGGACGGCACCTGATCCTGACCGGACGCGGCGAAGTGATGCTCAGTTATGCGAGGCGGATCCTCAGCCTGAATGATGAGGCCAGCGCCGTGCTGCTTGCCGGCGCGCTGAGTGGCAGCCTGAATCTGGGCATGCAGGAGGATTTCGGCGAAACCTTGTTACCGGCCATTCTCGGCACATTCACCCGTACGCATCCGCAGGTGCAGGTTTCGGCCAGTATTACCCGTAATCAGCAACTGCTGGACGGGATCCGGCATAACGAGTTTGATCTGGCTGTGTGCTGGCAGGCTGATGAAACGTCGCTTTTCCCGTCAAGCCGGTCGCTCGGACGTGTGCCGTTGCGCTGGATTGGCCCTGAAAATTTCAACCTGACGCATTATCAGGAAACCGGCGAACCCGTGCCTTTACTGGTGTTCGAAGCGCCATGCCTGATGCGTAATGCCGCGACGACGGCACTGGATAACGCCGGGATTGCCTGGCGTATAGCCTTCACCAGCCGCAGTCTGAGCGGAATTTGGGCAGCGATGTCGGCCGGGCTCGGGGTCACCGTGCGTACGGATTTTGGTGTTCCGGCAACCGTCAGAATTTTAAGGGAATTCCCCGCGCCGGGTGACGTGGGGATCAGCCTGCACCAGAGCCTGACGCCGCCGGGCGAGGCGGCCGCCAGCCTGAGGGAGGCCATTATCGGCTTCTTTACGCAGCAATACTGAGCCGCGGTAATTACTTTTTAACCGGTTGCTGACGGTAATGTTCCAGACGTTCGCGAAAATAAGCACGCAGATGTTCCGGCTGCTCCATCTCCACTTCATCTGCGTTGACCGGCAGATTATTGCGCTCACGCACCGCGACAGTCCCGGCCGCCAGCCCGGCACTCACTTTATCCATCTCTTCTTTACTCAGCCCTGCGAGTGTTTTGTTCATGGTATCTCCTGTTGACTGCTTGCAGTTTAGCATTCTCAGCGGGCGAAAGGTTTTGCTTCCCGGCTCAGATCAGGTCTCAATTTCACCGTTGGTTTACAAAATCGTCAAAAACAGGCCATTATTTATTCTTCACTTGTCCGGAACGGAGCCTGAAGATGACCCGAATGACCGCCAGAGATTTCCCGCCTGAACTCCTCGAATACTTTGATTTCTACGTGCACGGCAAAATGACCAAACGTGAGTTTCTTGATCTCTCGGCGAAGTTTGTGGCGGGCGGATTGTCGCTGGCTGCACTGACGACGCTGATGACGCCAAATTATGCCTATGCCGAACAGGTACCCTTCACCGATCCGGATATTGTGGCGGAATACATTCAGTATCCGTCACCGCAGGGGCACGGCAGCGTGAAAGGTTATCTGGTACGTCCGGCCAACCTGACCGGCAAAGTGCCCGGCGTGGTGGTGGTGCATGAAAATCGCGGGCTGAATCCGTATATCGAAGATGTTGCGCGGCGGGTAGCGAAAGCCGGATTTGTGGCGCTGGCACCGGACGGACTGAGTTCGGTCGGCGGTTATCCGGGCAATGACGAAAAAGGGCGCGAACTGCAAAAAAATGTCGATCCGACCAAGCTGATGAACGACTTTTTCGCGGCTGTAGAATTTCTGATGCACCACGGGACCGGCACCGGCAAAGTGGGTATCACCGGTTTCTGTTACGGCGGAGGTGTGGCGAATGCGGCTGCGGTGGCTTACCCTGAACTTGCTGCTGCCGTGTCATTCTACGGACGCCAGCCGAAACCGGAAGATGTGCCGCGCATCAAAGCGCCGTTATTGCTGCATTATGCTGAACTGGATAAGCCGATTACCGAAGGCTGGCCGGCATATGAAGCGGCGCTGAAGGCCAATGATAAAATTTATGAAGCGTATCTTTACCCCGGTGTTAACCACGGTTTTCACAACGATTCGACGCCGCGTTATGATAAAGCGGCAGCCGATCTGGCGTGGGAAAGAACCGTTGCCTGGTTTAAAAAATACCTCGAATTACCGACAGAAAGTGCATAAAAGAAAAGAGCGGGAGGGTAAAACCCCCGCTCTTTTTTGTTTCAGACGCCTGTTATGATTTCAGGATGCCGTCGAAATCCGAAGCATCATGGCGCTCTTCCAGCTGTTCATCGCCCCAGGTGCGATTCACAATGCGTCCGCGTTTAACCGCCGGACGGCTTGCGACCTCGGCGGCCCAGCGCTGGAAGTGCTTATAGGATTGGATGTCGAGGAATTTAGCAGACTCGTACAGACCGCCCTGTGCCAGACTGCCGTACCAGGTGAAAATGGCGATATCGGCAATCGTGTATTCTTCACCGGCAATATAACGGTGTCCGGCAAGCTGACGGTCTAATACGTCGAGCTGGCGTTTGGCTTCCATGGTAAAGCGGTTAATGGCGTATTCGATTTTGACCGGCGCGTAGTGATAAAAATGGCCGAAACCGCCGCCAAGATAGGGGGCGGACCCTTGCAGCCAGAACAACCAGTTCAGGGTTTCGGTGCGACCGGCAAGATCTTCAGGCAGGAATTTGCCGAACTTCTCTGCCAGATAAAGCAGGATGTTGCCCGATTCAAACACTCGGATCGGCGGGGTGGTGGAGTTATCCAGCAACGCTGGAATTTTCGAGTTCGGGTTAACGTCAACAAAGCCGCTGGAGAACTGATCACCTTCGTTGATGCGGATAATAAATGCATCGTACTCCGCACCGCTGATGCCCAGCGCCAGTAACTCTTCCAGCAGGATTGTCACTTTCTGGCCGTTCGGCGTACCAAGAGAATAAAGCTGAAGCGGGTGTTTACCCACCGGCAGCGTTTTTTCATGCGTCGGGCCCGCTACCGGACGGTTGATATTCGAGAACTTACTGACTTCGTCTTTATTCCAGGTCCAGACTTCAGGTGGCTGATACTGTTCTGACATGACATTCTCCGCGTCTTTTTTGAGGTTACGACCCAAAAGTTTAGCAGGAGTTAATCAATGGCGACGCTGAGAATGTGCCCCCGGCAGTTGGCTAACGGGCGGTATGCTGCAACCCTTTGCGTTTCCATTTCACATCGGCTACCGACTGGCCGGCATGAATTTTCCCCTGTAACAACAGATTGAATTTCGCGCCATTGGTGCGCATCAGACGGCTTTGCAGGATATACACGGCTTCAGTTCCCAGTTCACGACATGGCAGGTGCACGGCCGTGAAATTTTGCGCTGCCGCGCTTTTCGATTCGTGAGCGAAATCCAGACTCATCACCGAAATATCTTCCGGCACATTAATACCGTGCTCCGTCAGGACTTCCACAGTCGCTAACGCCATCGGATCGCCGCCGCAGATAATGGCCGAAGGTAAGGACTCGCGTTTATGCTCCCGAAGATATTTATCCATTGTTTGTCTGGCCTGTTCCCGGCCATTGCCATGATTAATCAGCAAATGGGTTGTATCCTCGAATGCAACGTGATGCTCAAGACAGGCACGTTTAAAACCGTCCAGCCGTTGCATCATGGTTTCTCGCCGCAGGTCGGTAAACAACAACACCGGGCGATGGCCTTTAAGGAACAGGTAATTTGCCGCGCTGTAACCGATGGAATAATGGTCTGCCGAGACGCAGTCCAGACGCATCTCACTGTCCTTGGCATTGATCATCACCACCGGTTTGCTGGATTCTGCTGCCAGCCGGTACAGCATCACATCATCAATACCAATAATGACGATCCCGTCGACATCCGGCTGATGCAGTGCCTGCATAAAAACAGCAATATCCGGCTCATTCACCGCCAGCGTACATTTGCGCACGTGTATATCAAAGCGCGCCACTTCCGTGCTTATTTCCTGGATCACTTCATAATAATACCGGTCTTCATGCGGGGAGAAGGCGGCGGGTGGCGCGCAGATCAACAGACAATTCATTAACAGACGGCTGGCAGGAATATCGCGCAAAATACCCATGTTTCTTGCGTGGGTAAATACTTTCTCTTTTGCCTGCGGGCTGACATTTGCTTTCCCTGCCAGCACACGGGAAACGGTGCTCGGAGATAGCCCGGTTAATTCCGCTATTTGCCTGATTTTTAATTTTCCCGTCATTTTGTGATCAACGCCTCATAAGAAGATGGACTTATTGCCACGGTTAACTGTTTGTAATTCATGGGCTATTCAGGATGATAGCAAATCCCGCAAACAGCACTGCAATTCCTGTCACAAATAGCAGTTGTTGGAAAAAAAAACCATTACTACTCTCCAGAATATAAACCTCACAAACAAGAAATAAGGTATTTATCCGCGCTGAATATTTAAAGAATTCAACAGGGTGACGTCCTTTATGTCGCTTAAATTCGTCTGCTGTCCGGTAAAATATTAAGGAGTAAAATAATGTTAAAAATAGCAATCATTGGTACGGGTAATATTTCGCATAATCATATTCAGGGATATTTAGAGTTTGCTGACCGTTGCCAGATTGTTGCGCTGGTAGATATTTACCCGGAGAAAGCCGAAGAGAAAAAACGTCATTACGGCCTCACGGGAGCCAAAGTCTACGCCAGCCATGAGGACATCCTCAATGATGCGAATATCGACGTTTTTGACGTTTGTACGCCACCGTATGTTCACGCTGAGATTTCTATTAATGCGCTGAATGCGGGGAAACATGTACTTTGCGAAAAACCCATGGCGGCCTCGTTACAGGAATGCGATGCGATGATCAGCGCCGTGCAGGCGAGCGGGAAAACGTTATCGATCATTGCGCAAAATCGTTTTACCGACGCGTTCTGGCGGCTGAAAAAAGTCCTCGATTCCAGCGAGGCCGGTAAGGTATGCCATGCGCAAGTGGATTCCTTCTGGTGGCGCGGACATTCCTATTATGATTTATGGTGGCGCGGTACCTGGGAAAAAGAAGCGGGTGGTTGCACACTCAATCACGCCGTTCATCATATTGATGCAATTCAGTGGATGCTCGGTTTCCCGTCTGAAGTGGTATCGGTGATCACTAACGCCGCGCACGATAATGCCGAAGTGGAAGATCTCTCGGCGGCTATTTTCAAATACGACTCCGGCGCACTGACCCAACTGACGGCGTCGGTGGTGCATCACGGGGAAGATCAGAAAATTGTCATCCAGGGCACGAAAGCGCGCATTTCTGCTCCGTGGGATAAATACGCCAGCATTTCTGCCCCTAACGGTTTCCCGATCGATGCGCGCGATACGGATCGGGAAAACCAGCTTGAAGACATTTATCAGTCTGTCCCAAAACTCACTTATACCCTGCATACCGGCCAGATTGACAATTTCCTGACGGCACTGGAAACCGGCACCGCGCCGCTGATCGACGGCATTCAGGGCAAGCGCTCACTGGAGCTTATCGCCGCAATTTATAAATCAGCCATTACCCGCAGTATTGTCTCTTTGCCACTGACCCCTTCCGATCCGTTTTATCAGACCGGCGGGCTGATGTCGCTGGCACCGCATTTTTATGAAAAATCCGCCTCTGTAGATAACTTCGCCGATGAAGATGCAATCCCGCTCGGTAAAAACATGGATAAAGGAGCCTGAACATGAGTAATAAAGATGGTATGAACTACGCGCCGGTAGGCAAACCGCAGCCGGTGGTGAAACCCGGTGAATTCGTGATTGCCGCGGCGGCATTGGATCACGGGCATATCTACGGCATGTGCAACGGGCTGATCGAGGCGGGTGCCAGCCTGAAATGGGTTTACGATCCTGATCCGGCCAAAGTCGAAAAATTTGTCGCGCAGTATCCGCAGGTTAAGGTTGCGGATTCATTGCAGACACTCCTTGATGATAAGGCAGTGCAGATGATCGCCGGGGCAGGCATTCCGTCTGAACGCTGTGCGCTGGGGCTGAAAGTTATGGCGGCCGGGAAAGATTATTTCACTGACAAAGCGCCGCTGACCACGCTGGAACAACTGGCGCAAGCGAAGGCCAAAGTGGCCGAAACCGGGCGCAAGTATGCCGTGTATTACAGCGAACGACTGCATGTTGAAAGTGCGGTTTTCGCGGGGCAACTGGTGCAGGAAGGGGCGATCGGCCGGGTGATCCAGACCCTCGGGACGGGCCCGCACCGTGAAGGTGAAGGGCGTCCGGACTGGTTCTACGAGCGGGAACGTTTTGGCGGCATCTTGTGCGATATCGGCAGCCATCAGATTGAACAATTTTTGTTTTATACCGGCAACCATAATGCGCGCGTGGTGGCGGCACAGGCACTCAACTTCAATCACCCGCAATATCCGCACTTTGAAGATTTCGGCGACACGATGCTGGAAGGTGAAAACGGTGCGCGCGGTTATTTCCGCTGCGACTGGTTTACCCCTGAGGGGCTGAGTACCTGGGGCGACGGCCGTCTGACGCTGCTCGGTACCGGGGGTTATATCGAGATCCGCAAATATGTCGATCTCACGCTCGGCGAACAGGACGTGGTGTATCTGGTCAATCAGCAAGGCGAATTCCGTTTCCCGGTTTCCGGCCACGTCGGCTTCCCGTTCTTTGGCCAACTGATCCTTGACTGCCTGAACCGTACCGAAAACGCCATGACGCAGGAGCATGCCTTTAAAGCCGCCGAGTTGTGCGTCCGTGCGCAAATGCTGGCAAACGAAACTCACTGAAACGGGAGCAGATGATGAAAACTCTTCAGGCTGCGGTGATCGGTTGCGGAGCTATCCATACCTGCCATGTAGCGGCGATCCGCCAGAACCCGGAGTGCCGGTTACGCGCGATTGCGGAGTGCGATATCGGCAAAGGCCGGGCGCTGGCCCAGGAATACGGGTGTGATTTTTACACGGATTATCATGAGATGTTGAGGGACCCGCAGATCGACGTGGTGCATATCTGTCTGCCGCATCATCTGCACAAGGAGGCTATTCTCGCCGCACTGGCAGCCGGAAAGCATATTTTCACCGAGAAACCGGTGGCGCTGAATAGCGGCGAAGTCAGCGCCATTAAACTCGCGGAGGAAAAGGCCGCAGGACACATTGGCGTCTGTCATCAGAACCGCCTGAACCCTTCCAGCCAGAAAATCAAAATGCTGCTGGAAAGCGGGCAACTGGGCAACATGCTGAGCATCAAAGCCGTTCTGACCTGGTCGCGCAGCGATGCCTATTACAGCGAAAGCCTGTGGCGCGGGCGGTTTGCCACCGAAGGCGGCAGCCTGCTGATCAATCAGGCAATTCATACGCTGGATTTAATGCAGTGGTTTGGTGGCGGTGTTCTGGCGTTGAAAGGGGTGGTCGAAAGAACCTTTCTCAGTGATGTGACGGAAAATGAAGACACCGCCATGGCCAGTCTGAAAATGACCAACGGGGCCCGCGGATTGTTTTATGCCACCAACTGCCACAGCACAGATTCGCCGTTACTGCTGGAGATCCACTGTGAAAAAGGACTGCTGCAGTTGTATCACAACACGTTATGGCTGACTGAAGGAGAAAACAAAACATTGCTGGTCAGCGATGACAGCCCGTCAGGAGCAACCAAAAGCTACTGGGGTGACAGTCACCGTCAGGCCGTATCAAATTTCTATTATTCACTTCGACATCCTGAAGAAAAAAATTATACCTCTGTTTCACAAGCCGGAGTGTCTCTGAATATTATCGGGGCAATCTACCGTTCTTCACAATCAGGGAAATGGATCACTCTGGCTGATTAAATAATTTATTAATTACCTCACATTCACAGGATAATAATAATGAAACCTACTGAACGCAGAGTGGGTTACGGCACGGCTATAGGCTATGGCGTAACCGACTTATTTGGTGGCGGTGCATTCGCCGTTATCGGTACCTGGCTTTTATTCTTCTATACCATGTATTGCGGATTAACCGTTTTAGAAGCGGGGTCTATTTTTGCTATTGCCCGTGTGATTGACGCCGTATTAAGTCCGATTATGGGCTATATTACCGATCACTTTGGCAATACATGGCTTGGAAAACGGTTTGGCCGCCGTCGGTTTTTCCTGCTGCTCAGCTCGCCGCTGATGTTCCTGTATGCGCTGGTCTGGATCAAAGACATGGGCTACTGGTATTACCTTGGCACGTATCTGTCGATTGAATTGCTGTCGGCGATGGTGCTGGTGCCGTGGGAAACGCTGGCGGCAGAGATGACCAACCGCTTTGGCGAACGTACCCGCCTTGCCGGTGTGCGTATGATTTGCTCGCAACTCGGTGGCTTCCTGGCCGTGTCTGTGCCGGGGGTGATCATGATGTTTACCGGTAAAGATAATCCGATGACCTATACCTATACCGGTATGTTTTTCGCCACGGTATTTTGTATTGCGGTTTTCACCACATGGCTGTGTACCTGGGAAGCCAAAGATGTGCGGGATCCGGATGAGCCGGAACCGGAAATGGAAACCGGCGGCAACCTCTGGCATCATCTGAAACGTCTGGTTTTAGATTTTATCTCATCGTTTAATATCCGTATGTTTCGTCAGCATATTATTATTTATATTGCTTCCTTCACGGCCATGGACGTATTCGGTGCTGTCTTTACCTATTATGTGGTTTATGGCCTGAATCAGGATGTGGGGGCAGTTTCCGGTTATTTAAGTGTGGCGGCTTTTGTTTCTGTGCCATCGACAATTTTTTATATGATGGTTATGGAACGCCTGAATCTTTCACCGTCAGCTGCGTTGCGGATAGCTTATGGGTGTATATTTATTGTGCTGGCTGTTCTGTTTTATATTTATATCACCAAGACCTCAGTACCATTAATCCTATTTACCTCCATATTTGTTATATTAGGTTTCGGACGTTCAGGGCTTTATTATATCCCATGGAATATTTACAGCTTTATTCCGGACGTCGACGAAATAGTCACTAAAAAACGCCGCGAGGGGATCTTTGCCGGGGTCATGGTATTTACCCGTAAAAGTACCGTCGCGATTGCCATCATGATCGTTGGCCTGGTGCTGGAAGAATGTGGATTTGTGAAAGGGCAGGGCGCTCAGCCGGTCAGTGCGTTACACGCGATCATCGGTCTGATGATCTTCGCCACCGGTGCGTTGCTGGCGATCAGTTTCTATATGACTTTCAAATTCAAACTAACGCGGGATACGCATAAAATTCTGATCAAAGAAACGGCGCGCCTGAAACTGGGCGGCGCTCAGGAAGATTGTGATGAAACCGCGCGTAAGGTGATTAAAGATCTGACCGGTTACGAATACAACGAAGTCTGGGGCGGCAGCGCGACACGTAAAACCACGCGGGAAAAATTAGCGATTGAGTAATCAGTCGCCTGCGGGCAGCAACAAGGCCCGCAGGGATTTCCTGTCAGTGATCCGGTGCGGGCAGGGTCTGGTTTCCGTCCCCCAGTGCGCGCTGCATAAACACGGTGTCCAGCCAGCGGCCATGCTTAAATCCAACGCAATGCAGCGTGCCTTTCATCTGAAAACCGGCAGCGAGATGTAAGCTGATTGAGGCTTTATTTTCGCTGTCACCAACGTTACCGATCAACTGACGATAGCCGTGGGTTTCTGCCCAGTCTATCGCCCGGCGAAGCAGGGCTTTCCCCGCGCCGCGCTTCTGAAAAGCAGGAGCAATATAGATTGAATCCTCCAGGGTATGGCGGTACGCATAGCGTTCACGATAATGTCCGAGGTAGCAATATCCCTTCACTTCGCCTTCATGCAAAACCACCAGCCAGAGTAAACCTGCGTCTTTAATTTTCTTCAGACGACCCGCCATCTCGCGTTCATCCGGTGGCTGCGTCTCAAACGAGGCGGTTCCATGAAGCACGTGCCAGGCATAAATTTTCTGTATCGCAGGAATATGCTGCGCTTCGGCTTCCGTAATTTCCATTCTTGCAGGTTCTCATCAGTGATTTCTGTTTTGCCTACTCTTTCCCAAATGTATCAGGGAGAGCAAACCCTTTATCACTGATATAAGGAAAAGCTTTGGTTAGCCGGACTTAAGGGGGGCATCTATATACTTTTTTCTTCTTAGCAGTGCTTTATTGGTTTTTTAAACTGCGGTAATCCTCCTGCTATAGTCAGTCCATTGTCCATTAGCGGTTATTTTTTAAGGAAAAAAAGTGAAACTGACGTTACCTCATTTACGCACGGGTGCTGTGGTATTGCTGGCGGGATTACTGCTGGCGGGTTGTGATCAAAAAAGTGACGATACGAAGCATATCAAAGTCGGCGTGATTAATGGCGCAGAGCAGGATGTGGCGGAAGTGGCGAAAAAGGTCGCGAAGGATAAATACGGTCTGGATGTCGAACTGGTTGGTTTCAGTGGTTCATTATTACCAAATGACGCAACCGAGCATGGTGATCTGGATGCGAACGTTTTCCAGCACCGTCCGTTCCTTGATCAGGATAATAAAGCCCACGGTTATCATCTGGTGGCGGTTGGCAACACTTTTGTGTTCCCGATGGCGGGTTACTCGAAAAAAATCAAAACGGTGGATCAGCTGAAAGATGGCGCGACGGTGGCGATCCCTAACGATCCGACCAATTTAGGCCGGGCGCTTCTTCTGCTGCAAAAAGAGAAGCTGATCACCCTGAAAGAGGGCAAAGGACTGCTGCCGACGGCGCTGGATATCACCGCAAACCCGCATCATCTGAATATTATGGAACTGGAAGGTGCGCAGTTACCGCGCGTGCTGGATGATCCGAAAGTTGATGTGGCGATCATCAGCACGACCTATATCCAGCAAACCGGGTTATCACCGGTGCATGACAGCGTATTTATTGAAGATAAAAATTCGCCGTACGTGAACATTCTGGTTTCACGACCAGACAATAAAGATGCGGAAAATGTGCAGGAGTTTCTGAAATCGTATCAGTCGCCTGAAGTGGCAAAAGCGGCGGAGAAAATCTTTAACGGCGGCGCGGTGCCGGGCTGGTGATCGGCTAAACCGGACAATTTAACCTGCTGATAAACCTGAATAGCCCACTTAAAGGTGGGCTTTTTTATTCAGTTCAGCCAGGCCGCCACCCCGCCGTGCCTTGAACATGTACCCCGGCGATGCGTACTGAAACTGTATGTTCCATCCCTGCACTGAGCCGATGCGCCATCGGGCGCTTTTCCCGATTTGGTATGCGCCGGACGGTGAATTTCCTGCCCGTCTGAGTTAGTGTAATCCCCTTGCTCAATGAGTTCACTATCCTGCGACGAAGGCGGCGTATGCTGTCTGGCCACAGCCGTGTTGCATAAAAGAGCCACTGCAAAAAGGAAAAATCCCAGTAAGCGCATGATTGCACTTTTCCCTGTAGAGGTTGTATGACCTGAATGATTGACGAGGAGAATACTCCTGATAACCACATAAACAATGCTGATATTTAAACAGTAGTTTACTGACTTATTAAGTTTCGTAATGATTAGTTCAGCATCTCCTTCTATCAGGCAGGTGTAGAGAAGACATGAATCATTTAGAATCCGCTTCACTACGTTATGAAAAAATTACATGGAATTATTGCAATCGTAACGTTATTCATAGCGATACAGGGAAAGAAAAAGCGTAAATAATAAAACTAAGTGGCAATAACTCTCCGTTTATTAAGGGGCTGTATGACGTGGATCTATGATGTCAAAAAAACGTTCAGTCATAATATTTTATTTCAATGAAAATAAAGTTTTCGAGTTCGGGCATTTAACTCAATACAATGACAAATAAGAGGGTTTTTAGAGTTAATTTGAGTGTATTCATTAGGGGGATTTAAATGGCGATAAATATATAGGTTATCTATGGCACATATTAACCCAAAACAACAATTCCGGAGGCCTAATATCTGAGCGGTTTTAACGGAGAGATTAATATGACATGGAATAAAGAGGAAGCAATAAGCTGGGCAAGGCAACATGCGCAGCCTCACAGCACTGGTTATTGTGCGCGTTATGTTGCGAGGGCAATTGAGGAGGGTGGGCTTCTCATTTCTCATGCGAACGCTCATGATTTCGGTGGGTCACTAAGGGGGGCCGGATTTCATGAGATGCCAGGCGGCACCCCACCCGAAAAAGGGGACCTTGCGGTAATCCAGCCGATACCAGGCCCCCCTATGGACATACCGCTATTTTTGATGGAGTAAGCTGGTACTCAGATTTTAAACAGCGAACAATATACCCCGGCGAAGCCTATCGCCATTATCAGCCCGCCTATAAAATTTAGCGGAAGAGGTGAGTGATGCGCAGATACATTCTGGCTGCAATGATGTTTACCTGTGTGGCGCGCGCTGAGACAACACCGCAGCAGCAGGCTGAAATATTTTATCGTTGGTACATCCAGCAGGTTAGTGGCCTTGAAAACCCGCTGGAGAATCCGAAACTTTCCGGATACGTAGAGCACGGGACATACGCCATCCTGATGAAAGCCTACAAGGCCAATGAGATTGATGTTGATTACTTCACGAAAGTTCAGGACTTTGATGATAAGGACTGGCTACAGCATATAACGGCTGAAAAGGTGGTTATTGATCCTGTTTGCACAAACGTTTACATGTCCTTTGGACTGGCAGACAGGAAACGGGTTGCCGCCTGCTTTGTTAGAGATAAGGGAGGGTGGAAAATTAGGTCAGTGACAGACCTGCCCTAAAATGTATTAGCTCAGACACTTGACCTGACACAACTACGGCACAAACCAAAGTGATAGTGAAGTGGCATACTGAATAAATCGCCCTATTTTTGGCGGTTTTAATGCATGCATTTACTTCACTAACTAAATGTTATGTAGGCATATAAACACAATAATTTTGGTTAAGTCAAAAAAAGTAATATGATGAAAATCTGATCAGTCCAAACTGCAAGGATTAGCAGGTGCATCATGTTTACACTCTACGAAGGCCGTGAAATTGAATGGGAACTCAGCCCAGAAGACTTCGCCTATATCTGCTCACCCGAGCACGCTTTAGAACAATCTAAAACCCACTATGATCTGGATGAGCGAAATTACCGCAGCAGATTCAGGCCCTTTAGTGTTCCTGAGCGCCTTTACTCAGGACAGCCCACATGGCGACGGGCACAGGCCGGGTATGTGGATCCCATTTACGACTCAATAAAGGAGCATCTTCAGTTGGGCTGGCTGATTGGTGTGGATACCACTGAGCAATGGAATTGGGTCGAAAACCCATTTTACGTTGATGAAAATGGTGACCTGATTTGTGACAGAGCCTACTTGTACCACGAAGGGTTTATTCGACAGGCTATGGATGCTTATGAATTCGCCGTAGCTGAAAGACAAGGTGTAAAAGCCCTTCCAACTCAGAAATATGATTACGGGGGTTGGGGTTCAGCGCCTGTTCAACATGCCCAGTCAACTAAGACAATCAATAGTAAAGCTGCCGGGCGGTTATTAGCTGCTGGCGGTATCTACAATGGAAACATAGAAGGCTACGCCAAAACAGCTCAGCAGCTCGGAGGAGATGCCCCGGCGGGTTACGATCAAGTTCTTAATGAAACAACAGCAGGATCGGCTATTGCTTTGGCATCTATCGGCGCGGCCTTTGGGCTTGGTCGGTTGGGGTCAATGCAAGAAATAGAGAGCATTGAAAAAATATATGGAGCAAGAGGGCCTGCAAGTCTACGAGAGTTTGAGCCTGACTTGGCCGGTGGGCCGCTTGAAAAGCTAAGTACAGAAGGTGTTAACATCACGCACGCGGGCGTTGATACCGTTGAGCTTCATATTTCGCGTTTCGAACCCGACAGTGCTAATGACTTTATGATTGACCGGCTACGAAAGATCTCTGACGGTACTTTAGCCCCAGCACCAGTAGATTTGAACTATTTCACCCATGAATGCCGTGAATTTCAACGATATTGCAATTTAGGATGGGAGTCAGGGCAACCAACAGACGGTGTTGCAGCGTATGATTTATGGAATAACGCCCACACAGCAACACTTGAGGAATTCGGTTTGCGAGATAATCAACTTTATCACCCGGATGCGTTTAAATGATGACTAAAGCAGAACAGGATATTCTCAAGGTTTTAATGGCTGATGAGAAAAAATGGACTTGGATGACTCTGGATCGGATGCTTTCGATAAGGGGCTTGGGCGGGGTTGGGCAGGTACCACGTTATGTAGCGAAACTTGCGGAGGATGGAATGATCAACATAGTTGAAGGCAATAAGCCAGCAATGCCTTTCTATGTAATTACCCCTAAGGGGCGAGCGATAGTTGAGAGACTTATCAGCCAAAGTGACGACTCAGTCTCTCAGAGTGACTAGTGGTCTTGGCAAAACTAGCACTAGCGGCTAAATGCCGACCAACTCATTGGGCGGTATTTTAATGCCTGCTGCATGGCTCAAAGTGGCACTGTTTTCAGGGAGGAGATCAATGCCATGTTTGTGCAGGGTAAATGGTCTAACAGCCCTTTTTTGGGACGATGGCTGTCATCTAAGGTAGCAGGGGGACCCATAGGCTAAAAGAGATAATTTTCTGAACCACACAGTAGGGATTCTAAAGGCTGCATTTTAGTATCTTTGAATAATTCGTCTCGGACGGAAGCAAAAATCTCTCGAAAGCTTTACTCGCAGGAGAGAGTGGCAGCGTGAACAACGCATACGAAAGGTCAACTCCAAACAGAGGGTTTTATACTCTAAAGCTTTGGTAAAGCCTTAGAGTAGCCTCAAAGTGAATTTACAAATATTTACCTATTTAAACTTAACTTTATATTTCGTTACGAGTAGCTTACACAAAAAGCACCATAGACCTTCTTTGTATCGCTTACATTGTGGCATCAATTTATATTTCTCCAGGGAGGAGATGTGTCAATGCTAGCTGCCAAAACCTCAAGTCACGAAAAAAGTTTTCTGAAAATCGTTTTGAATAATGACTATTATTATACACTGAAGATACTGAGATTCTTAGTTGTTACTCTAGTGGGATCTTATTCACCTATAGGTTACAGTTTTTCTGGAATAGACATACCTGATATCAAACCTTTTCAGGAAGAATCCGTCATTGTTCAGAAAGGAAATGTTGTATACTTTGATGGTCTTATATCAAAAGAATCTTTTACAACACTAAGTAATTTCCCACACCCAGATAAAATTGAATCCATTTCAATCAATAGCATGGGAGGTGACGTTGAAGCTGCTCTCGATATAGCTGATTGGATGTGGGAAAATCATATTAATATAACAATTCGTACTGTTTGCGCATCTGCTTGTGCAAATTATCTATTTCCTGCTGCAAGAAATAAATTCATAGGAAAAGATTCTTACCTATTACTGCACGGTGGTGTAAACAGTCCTGAAAAAGAGTTTCAGCTGGATACGAATACGGATTTTTCGAGAAATAGCTTCTTTGAGTCCCCAGAAGTAAAGAAAATCAAATCTAGAGAATTGGTTTTTTACCATAAAATTAATGTTGACTCTAAATACCCTTATTGCCCACAGTTAGAAGAGAATTATTCAGATAAATTTCCGGAAAAGTGGTTTTCATATGAACCCCTTTCTCTTGAAAAATTTGGCATATCCAATATCCATTATGCCAACTCACCTTCTCAATGGATTTTATTGATGAGAAGTAAAAATGTTATTTTCGCAAACAATTGTAATTAGGAGATTCGATAATGCGCGAGCTTTCAACAGTAGAAATGAACGTTGTCGCAGGTCATACCTTACATGCTTCAAGGTAGTCAGCCCACCATTGGAGCATCAGTTTCCTTTCTTCGAGATGTTCTGCTTTGTGTATGTATGCTGCTCGAACGGAGTTTCGTTCTTGATGGCTCATTTGACATTCAACAGCATCTCTTGACCACAATCCAGACTCAATTAAAGCACTACATGCCATGGTTCGAAAACCATGTCCACACACTTCCTTCTTTGTGTCGTAGCCCATAGTGCGCAGGGCCTTGTTGACAGTGTTTTCGCTGATTGGTTTGTCATCACGACTAAACCCTATGAACATAAGATCTTTATCGCCGCTGATAGCATGAAGTTTTTCGAGTATGGTTTTGGTTTGTTTGCTCAATGGCACAAGATGAGGGCTTTTCATTTTCGAGCCTCTGTCAGAATATTTTACCCCGTCTAATTCTTGACGTTCTCCCGGAATCGTCCATATCCCGTTTTTGAAATTCACTTCGGACCAACGAGCGAACCTAAGTTCACTTGAACGGATGAAAGTTAGCAGAGTTAACTGGACTGCGATTTGCGTTATGCCTTTACCTTTTAAGCTTCAATTCGTCTTAGAAGCTCAGGTAGCTGTTCGAAGGGGAGAGCAGGGCGATGAGTGCTTTTAGGTGTTTTTACGGCACCTGAAAGGTCATAGGCGGGATTTTGGTCAATCAAAGCGTTATGGACAGCATATCGCATTATGGCTGTTATGCGTTGTTGTAAACGCGAAGCCACTTCAAGATGCCCGCTTTTCTCAGCGTTTTTTAGCGGAAGCAATAATCACGGGTTTTGAGTTCAGTGATGTTCCGTTTACCAATAACTGGAAACAGATGAGTGATTAAGCTGTTTAACACTGTTGTTCTGTGACTATCAGACCATGTCCTGTTGCTCGAATGCCAATCTCTGGCAACCGTTTCGAATGTGAGCAACCCTTTTTCTTCAATCTTTTCAGATTTTCGCTTCTCACCAGGATCTATGTTGTTTGTGATTAGCTTTCTTGCTTCGTCTCTTCTAAGACGTGCAGCGGCAAGAGAGATTTCAGGATAAACACCTAACGCCAACATTTTTTGTTTACCGGCAAAACGGTATTGCAGACGCCAATATTTCGAACCGCTGGGCTGAATCAGAAGGTGCATACCACCACCATCAGTCAGCTTACCGGCTTCTCCGCAGGTTTAGCATTTCTTACTTTTACCTCAGTGAGTGCCATAGAAAACCTCCCATACTGATGGTATCTGCATTATCGAACTTACTATACCAACTGTTATACCAACAAAATGTGCAGGATGTTGATAAAAGTTATTGGAATTTGGTAGACGAAGTGATGGGGTTAACTTGCTGAATTTAGAGAATAAAATAGACTTGAGTGGACGTTTGTAGACATTGAAATGGTGTCCCCTACAGGAATCGAACCTGTAACTAGCCCTTAGGAGGGGCTTGTTATATCCGTTTAACTAAGGAGACACGGGCGCCTGTGGAAAGCGCCCGCGTAGTATACCCATTTTTCTGGTAATAATAAGATACCAAGCTGTCGTTTGGTTGTTTCCTCGCCAGTCAGGGTTTTGCGGCCTCTTTTCTGGCGGTTTCCTGTTCCTCTTTTTTCGCTTCGGCTTTCTTCTGATTACTCATGTCGTTGCGGATCTGCGCGTGGCTTATCAGCGCGAAGATAAAGGTACCGCCGAAGATGTTGCCAGCCAGCGTCGGCAGGGCGAACGGCCAGATAAATTCGTACCAGGGGATGGCGCCGGAGAATACCAGATACAGGATTTCAACCGAGCCGACGACGATGTGCGTCAGGTCGCCGATCGCCACCATATAGGTCATCAGCATGATTACCCACAGTTTGGCGGTACCGGCGGAGGGGATCATCCAGACCATGGTGGCAATTAGCCAGCCGGACACCATGCCGCCGACAAACATGCCCTGGGGGTCTTTCTTCATGATCTCCATACTGATGGTGCGAAACGCTTCGTCGGTCGCCGTGTCGAAAAAGGGCACCAGATGAAACACCAGCGCCGCCAGTCCGCCGCCGATGACATTACCTGCCAGCACGATGCCCCATAAACGCAGCAGCAGCAGAATGTTTCTGCCTGTCGGTTTTTGCATAATAGGTAAAACAGCGGTCACCGTGTTTTCAGTGAATAACTGCTGACGCGCCATGATCACGATAATGAACCCGACGGTATAACCGATGTTCTCAATGAAGAAGCGTTCCGGTGTATCGGGCAGACGGGCATGAAGAATACCTTTCGCCATCAGCGAGGCGCTGATCGACAATCCGGCGGCAACCGCTGACCACAGCAATGCCTGTCCGTCGCGCTCAAGCTCTTTTTCTCCTTCCATGCGGATAACTTCGTGAACCGCTGCCGCTTTTGACGGCAGGTTCTCTTCGCCGGTCTCGATTTCTTTTCCCTGCGTATGTTCGTCGCTGTCAACATCCTTGTCATCGTGATGCTGTTTTTCTCCGGCCATTATGATTCCCCAAAACTAAAGCAAAGTAATTGCAGATAGGTTCCTGAGTAAGCATAGGCGAGGCAGAGAAATTATGAGCAGGTATACAAAAAAGTTACAAAGCGTTAACCCATGAACCCTATGGAACATTGAGAAGATGTTTGCTGGATTTCAGGGTTTTCAAGCTTGTAAACTGCGCCTCCCTGAGCTGCGGCTCATCGGGTGCCTGTGATATGATACGCACTTGTGAAAAATAAGAGACATCACCATGTTTGAAGCCTTTAATCTGAGCTGTGTTCGTGATGAAAGAACCCTGTTTAGCGGCTTAAGTTTTACTATCGAACCGGGTGATATGGTGCAGATCGAAGGCCGCAACGGTGCCGGTAAAACCAGTTTACTGCGGATCCTTGCCGGATTGTCCTCTCCGGACGCCGGTGAAGTCCGCTGGCAGGGCGTGAGTACCCGCCGTCAGCGCGATATTTTCCATCAGCAGCTTCTCTATCTCGGTCATCAGCCCGGTGTAAAGTCAGTACTTACTGCGTTTGAAAACCTTGCCTTCTATCTGTCCGTGAATGGCCCGACGGTCAAAGGTAACGCCAGCGCAGAAGCGATTTATCAGGCATTGGAAAACGTCGGATTGCTGGGTTATGAAGATGTGACGGTGGCGCAGATGTCCGCCGGACAGCAACGCCGCGTCGCACTGGCGCGTCTGTGGCTGAGTGATGCGTCGTTATGGATCCTCGATGAGCCGCTGACCGCCATTGATAAACAAGGCGTTGCTACCCTGATTACGCTGTTTGAACAGCATGCGCAGCAGGGCGGGATGGTGTTGCTGACAACGCACCAGGATTTAGAGGGTGTTAACCGCCACGTGCGGAAACTTCGTCTGACCAGTGCTGAGCCGGTGTGACGCGAAGGGGATACAAAAGGAATGTTTACGAAAGTCCTGCGCCGCGAGCTGAAAATTGCCTTTCGCAAAAGCGCTGAAATTATTAACCCGCTGTGGTTTTTCCTGATTGTGATTACGCTGTTCCCGTTAGGGATCGGCCCTGAGCCTAAACTGCTGGCGCGTATTGCACCCGGCATTGTCTGGGTCGCCGCGTTGTTGTCCTCCCTGCTGGCGCTGGAGCGATTGTTCCGCGATGACTACCTGGACGGCACGCTCGAACAGCTTCTTTTGTTGCCTTCGCCGCTGGCACTCACGGTTCTGGGGAAAGTATGTGCTCACTGGGTGGTAACAGGATTGCCGTTACTGATCCTCTCGCCGCTGATTGCGCTGCTGCTCTCACTGGATTTTGAAACCTGGCAAGCCGTTGCGCTGACGATTTTACTGGGCACGCCGACGCTGAGCTTTATTGGCGCGATTGGTGTGGCGCTGACCGTCGGGCTGCGCAAAGGCGGTGTTCTGCTTAGCCTGCTGGTATTGCCGCTGTATATTCCGGTGCTGATTTTCGCCACCGGCGCGATTGATGCCGCATCAATGGCGATGCCCGTCGGCGGTTATCTGGCCATTCTCGGTGCGATGCTGGCAGGCAGTGCCACATTAGCGCCTTTTGCGACAGCTGCCGCTTTGAGAGTGAGTATCCACTGACACTTTTTGCCGGTAAAAGGCGATAGCACAGCATTATTTTACGTGTCGTTACAATAGAGAAGAAAAAACGCAACCTTTGACTAACATCACACTTCTCTATAGTGAACAATAGAGAGGCCAATAATAAGTGCGGATGATTTATAACCGACCGCGCAAGAGCCCACCGAGGTTCCACGGCATATCACACAGTGACATTTTAGAGTGAGCAACGATAACAATGTGGAAATGGTTACATCAACTCGCAAGGCCTGAACGGCTTTACCACGTCTGCGGGCGGTTCATCCCCTGGCTTGGGATTTTAGGTCTTGCCTGCCTGCTGATTGGCTGGGTATGGGGTTTTGGCTATGCACCACCGGATTACCAGCAAGGTAACAGTTACCGGATTATGTATATTCATGTCCCGGCGGCTATCTGGTCAATGGGGATTTACAGCGGGATGGCGATCGCGGCGTTTATCGGCCTGGTGTGGCAGATGAAAATGTCCGACCTGGCGGTGGCGGCAATGGCGCCGGTCGGGGCTGTATTCACGTTTATTGCCCTGGTGACCGGCTCGGCATGGGGCAAACCGATGTGGGGCACATGGTGGGTGTGGGATGCGCGTCTGACCTCCGAACTGGTGTTGCTGTTCCTGTATCTGGGTGTCATTGCGCTGTATAACGCCTTTGACGACCGTCGTCTGGCCGGGCGTGCCGCCGGTATTCTGGTCCTGGTCGGCGTGGTGAACATTCCCATTATTCATTACTCCGTAGAGTGGTGGAACACGCTGCATCAGGGGTCCACCGACATGCAGCAAACCATCGACCCGAGTATGCGTTATCCGCTGCGCTGGGCGATTTTCGGTTATCTGTTCTTCTTTATTACCCTGACGTTGATGCGTTTACGTAACCTGATTCTGGTTCAGGAACGTCTGCGTCCGTGGGTGGCTGGCCTGGTGAATAAGGAGCGTCGCGGATGAGCCCTGCATTCTCAAGCTGGCATGATTTTTTTGCGATGGGCGGCTATGCCTTTTATGTCTGGCTGTCGGTCGCCGCGACGCTGCTCTCGCTGAATGTGCTGGTGGCGCATACCTTTATTCAGCACCGGCAAATCCTCGGCGAAGTCCGTCGACGCCAGGCGCGCGAAAAACGCATCAGTCAGTCCCAGTCTAAAAAACAGCCAGGCGCACAGACGTCACCGCTGGAACCGGACGCTTCCGGGGAGAAGTTATTGTGAATCCACGTCGTAAAAAGCGGCTGTCGCTGGCGCTGGTGGTGCTGATGGGCCTTGGTCTGAGCATTTCACTGGTGATGTATGCGCTTCGCTCCAACATTGATTTGTTTTATACACCCAGTGAAATCTTGCAGGGCAAAGGCGAAGATCACGAGATGCCGACGGTGGGCCAGCGCCTGCGTATCGGCGGTATGGTGATGCCCGGCTCAGTGAAGCGTGACCCGAAAAGTTTGCAGGTTAGCTTTAAAATTTATGACGCACGGGGAGCGATTGCTGTGACCTATAACGGCATCCTTCCCGACCTGTTCCGTGAAGGGCAGGGTGTGGTGGCGCAGGGTGTGATGGAACCGGGGAATGTGGTGAATGCTATCCAGGTGCTGGCGAAACACGATGAAAAATATGTGCCGCCGGAAGTTGCCGACGCCATGAAAGAAAATCACAAAGGGCCTGCTTCGGCCTACGTGGGTAACAATAAAGGAAACGACCGTTCATGATGCCGGAACTGGGAACATTTGCACTCTGTCTGGCATTAGGTCTGGCGGTGTTACTGAGTATTTATCCGCAGTGGGGCGCGGCCCGTCAGGACAGCCGGATGATGGCGATGGCGCGTCCGTTGTCATACGGCATGTTCGCCTGCATTGCACTGGCCTTTATTATTCTGGTGCATGCGTTTGTGGTGAACGATTTCACCGTCGCCTATGTTGCCAATAATTCCAATACCCGCCTGCCGGTGTATTACCGCGTGGCAGCTACCTGGGGGGCGCACGAAGGGTCGCTGCTGCTGTGGGTGTTATTACTCAGTTGCTGGACGCTTGCCGTGGCGCTGTTCAGCCGCCGTATGCCGCAGGATGCCGTGGCACGCGTGCTGGCGGTGATGGGGATGATCACCGGCGGGTTCCTGCTGTTTATTCTGCTGACGTCCAACCCGTTCATCCGCTCGCTGCCGAATTTCCCTGTCGACGGCAGCGACCTGAATCCGGTGCTGCAGGATATCGGGCTGATTTTCCATCCGCCATTGCTGTACATGGGGTATGTCGGTTTCTCCGTGGCGTTTGCTTTCGCGATAGCGTCGCTGATGGCGGGGCGTCTGGATACCGCCTGGGCACGCTGGTCGCGGCCGTGGACACAAGCCGCGTGGGTATTTCTGACCATCGGTATTGTGCTCGGTTCGGCATGGGCGTATTACGAATTAGGCTGGGGCGGCTGGTGGTTCTGGGACCCGGTTGAAAATGCTTCCTTTATGCCGTGGCTGGCCGGTACGGCGCTGATCCACTCGCTCGCCGTTACCGAAAAGCGCGGGACCTTCAAAGCCTGGACGGTGCTGCTGGCCATCACCGCCTTCTCGCTGTGTCTGCTGGGCACATTCCTGGTGCGCTCCGGTGTGCTGGTCTCGGTTCACTCGTTTGCCTCTGATCCGGCACGCGGCATGTTTATCCTGGCTTACTTAGTGATTGTGATCGGTGGCTCGCTGCTGCTGTACGCTTTCAAAGGGAATTCGGTGCGCGCGCCGGGCCGTCACGAACTGCATTCCCGGGAGAGTTATTTGCTCGGCAATAACGTTCTGCTGGTGGCGGCGATGCTGGTGGTGCTGCTCGGTACGCTGCTGCCGCTTATCCACAAACAGCTCGGGCTGGGCAGTATTTCTATCGGCGAACCCTTCTTCAACACCATGTTTACCTGGCTGATGGCACCGCTGGCGCTGCTGTTAGGTATTGGCCCGCTGGTGCGCTGGCGTCGCGATGAGCCGAGCAAACTGTGGCGTCGTCTGGGCGTGGCGCTGGTGGTGACGCTGGTGCTGTCAATTCTTCTGCCGTGGCTGTTGCAGGATAAAATCGTCGGCATGACCGTAGTGGGTATGCTGATGTCGGTGTGGGTCATTGTGCTGACGCTGATGGAACTGCACGAGCGTGCCACGCACCGTCACTCGTTCTGGCGCGGTCTGACCAAACTTTCCCGCAGCCACTGGGGGATGGTGCTCGGGCACCTCGGGGTCGCGGTGACGGTGATCGGCATCGCCTTCAGCCAGAATTACAGCGTTGAACGTGATGTGCGCATGAAGTCCGGTGATACCGTGGATATTCATGATTATCACTTTATTTTCCGCGATGTCCGTGACATCACCGGACCGAACTATACCGGCGGTGAGGCGAACATTGATGTCACGCAGAACGGCAAAAAAATCACTACGCTGCATGCGGAAAAACGCTTCTACAGCGTGGCGCGCAGTATGATGACTGAGGCGGCGATTGACGGCAATCTGGCGCGCGACCTGTATGCGGCGCTCGGCGAAGAACTGGACGACGGTTCGTGGGCGGTACGGCTGTACTACAAACCTTTTGTCCGCTGGATCTGGCTGGGCGGCCTGTTTATGGCGGCCGGTGGGGTGTTGTGTATTCTTGACCCGCGTTATCGCATGAGTAAAAAACTCAGGAAGCAGGGTCTGGCGGAGGCGGAAGAAGCATGAACCGGAAACTTCTCTTTATTCCGTTGATCCTGTTTCTGGCACTGGCTGCGGCTTTTCTGGTGCAGCTGACCCGCAATGCAAACGGTGATGATCCGACGCTGCTGGAATCGGCTCTGATCGGCAAACCGGTGCCGGTGTTCAAACTGGAATCACTGGCGCAGGCGGGCAAAACCTACGATCAGTCGGTGTTGCGTGACGGTAAACCGATGCTGCTTAATGTCTGGGCGACGTGGTGTCCGACCTGCCGCGCCGAGCATGAATATCTGAATTCGCTGGCAGCAAAAGGTGTACGTGTGGTCGGACTCAATTATAAAGATGACCGGCAGAAAGCGGTAAACTGGCTCAATACGCTGGGCAATCCTTACATGCTCAGCCTGTATGACGGCGACGGCATGCTGGGGTTGGATCTGGGCGTATATGGTGCGCCGGAAACTTTCCTGATCGACGGGCAGGGCATTATCCGCTATCGCCACGCCGGTGACTTAAACGAAAAGGTCTGGCAGACCGAGGTGTTGCCGCTGTACAAAAAATACGGAGGTCACCCATGAAACTGATTTCATCGCTGCCCGCGTTGCTGCTGGGCATGCTGCTGAGTGTCAGCGCGTTCGCTGCCATCGACACGTATCAGTTCAAATCGCCGGAGCAGGAACAGGCTTACCGCGAAATAACGGCGCAGCTGCGTTGCCCGAAATGTCAGAACACTAATATTGCCGCTTCGGATTCGATTATCGCCGCCGATATGCGCACCAAGGTATTTCAGTTACTGAACGAAGGGCAGAACAAACAGCAAATCGTCGCGTATATGGTGGCGCGTTACGGCAATTTCGTCACTTACGAACCGCCGGTCACGCCCTCTACCTTTATTTTGTGGCTCGGGCCGGTGCTGGTCATCGTTATTGGCGCAGGCATGATTTTTATGCGCTCCCGCCGTGGTATTGCGCACACTGAACACACAACCATATCTATGTCAGAACAAGAGAGACAGCGCCTGGCGCAGTTACTTAAAGACAGTGACAGGAAAGGATCATGAGCATTTTTTGGCTGTGCATTGTGGTGATGCTGGTTATCGCACTGGCACTGTTTATCGTGCCGGTTATCCGTGGCGACCGCGCAGAACAGACTTCCCGCGATGCGCTGAACAAAGCGTTTTACCATCATCGCCTGAGTGAACTGGAAGAAGACGAAGCGCAGGGCGTGGTCGACGAGCGTCCGGCGCATATTCAGGAATTACAGGAAAACTTACTGACGGATATTCCCGCCGGGCAGATGCCCGTCGCCATGCAGCCGATTGGACGCTGGACGCTGGTGCCGGGCGGCATCTTGCTGGTGATCATCACGTTGGGTGTGTATCTGTATGCCGGTGGTCTGGGGCAGGTCAGTGCATGGAATCAGGTGATGCAGCGTATGCCCGATTTGCGTCAGCGGATTGCCGATGATCATGGTGTGCCACTGACCGCCATGGATGTACAGGATTTAGGGCTCGGATTGCGTACTGATTTGCAGGCAAATCCGGATAATATCCGGGACTGGGTGATGCTTGGCCGTGTCGGAATGGCGCTCAATAATGCCGCTACTGCCACACAGGCCTACGCCCATGCCTATCAGCTTGCACCAGACGATATGTCAGTCAAACTCGGTTATGCCGAAGTATTAACCCGTTCGTCTGATCCGCAGGATAACCTTACCGGCGGAAATCTTTTACGCAGTATGCTGGAAAAGTCTCAGGGTGATCTGCGTGTGTTAAGTCTGCTGGCCTATAATGAATATGAACAGGGGCATTATCCGCAAGCCATTGGTGCGTGGGAAGTTATGCAGAAAATCCTGCCTGCCGGTGACAAACGCCTGGAGATGGTTAACGCCAGCATTGCGCAGGCAAAACAGAAAGCCGGTCTGGATCAGGTTAAACTGACGGTAAATGTCACGCTTTCTGCTGAGGCTCAGCAGAAACTTTCGCAAAATGGCACGGTCTTTATTTCAGTGACTGACGGCAGCAGTCCGGTGCCGGTTGCGGTGAAAAAACTGCCGCTCAGCCGCTTCCCGCTGACGGCCACCGTCGATGACAGCAACGTAATGATGCCGGAACGCTTGCTTTCTTCGCTGCATCAATTAAAAGTACGCGTTCGTATTTCACAAAATGGTCTGGCAACGCCAGCCTCAGGTGACTGGTACGGCGACAGCCCGCTGACCGATTTTGCCGGTAAAGGCCAGGTCAGCATCGATATTAATCAGCAGGTTCCATAATAAGGAACCGACGATCAAAAACAGGGAGATATCCATGAACTTACGCCTGACTGGGCTGGCGTTTGCAACAGTTTTACTGGTCGGTTGTGCCGGCACGTCCGGATCATCGGACAGCGAACAGCAGGGACGTTCTGATCCGCTCGAAGGTTTCAACCGGGTGATGTTCGATTTCAACTATAACTATATGGACCCGTACCTGGTGCGGCCTGTGGCGGTAGCCTGGCGTGATTATGTGCCACAACCGGCGCGTAACGGCACCAGTAACTTCCTGAGCAATCTGGATGAACCGGCCAGCATGGTTAACTCCCTGCTGAAAGGTGATCCGTACCGTGCGGCAATCCACTTCAACCGCTTCTTCCTGAACACGATTTTAGGGATGGGCGGTCTGATCGATGTTGCCGGAATGGCGAACCCGAAACTGGCGCGTGAAGAGGCGCAGGGCTTCGGCAGCACACTGGGTCATTACGGCGTCGGCTACGGTCCGTATGTGGTTCTGCCAGGTTACGGCAGCGCGACCGTCCGTGACGAAGGTGGCGACCTGGTTGATGATTTGTATCCGATGCTCAGCTATCTGACGTTCTGGATGTCAGCCGGTAAATGGGTACTGGAAGGGGTGGAAACCCGTGCGGAACTGCTCGATTCTGATGGCCTGATCCGTAACTCTTCGGATCCGTATCTGTTTATACGTGAGGCTTACTTCCAGCGTCATGATTTCCTGGCAAGAGGCGGTCAGCTGACGCCACAGGAAAATCCGAACGCGGCACTGATTCAGGGCGACCTGAAAGATATCGACTCGGAATAACCGTTCCGGACACACAAAAAAAGCGCCTTCCGGCGCTTTTTTCATATCAGGCGTATCACTCAGTTCATCAGAAGCTGTAGTTAAAGTTCGCGCCGTACAGCATGGCGGTCCCTTTGGCCTGGTATTCGTAATTCGGTACACCGTTAGCGACTTTCTCACTGATATTCACGGTCTGACCATGCATATAGGAGACACCCACATCCACAGACGCGTCTTTATTGAAGGCGTAAGTCGTACCGGCGGAAACCCAGAAGCGGTCCTGATCCGGAATAGAAATGGTGCGGTTATCTGCCGGAACCGGGCTGTCATCGAAGGCGATACCGGTACGGAACGTCCAGTTATCGTCGTAGTAATAGGTGGTGCCCAACGCGATGCGGTAAGCATCATGATAACCTTCGTCTTTCTGGAACAGCGTCTGGCCGTTAGAACCGGTCGCTTTCAGCTCCTGGAACTGGCTCCAGCTGGTGTAAGCCAGGCTGTAGTGAATCGCCCATTTTGGTGCCACGCGGTTATAACCGGACAATTCCCACATTTCAGGCAAGTTCAGGGTCAGGGATCCCGGCACGGTCTGGCCACCCGTTCCGCCTAACGCTTTCGGAATGCCGTTACGGTATTCGCCGTCGAAGTCAATTTTCACTTCAGAACGGTAGGTGAAGCCGTAGCGGTTATTATCATCCACTTCATACAGGATACCGGCGTTCCAGCCGTAACCCCACTCATTGCCTTTCAGCTTGGCGGCTTCCGTATCCGCAGGCAGCAGACCGCCGGTTTGAATCGGCACCAGTTCACCGGCAGTACGGCGAATTTTCGCTTTCGCGTAAACGGCATCGAAGCCTAGGCCGAAGCTGAAATGCTGGTTCAAACGGTAAGCAACACTTAAGTTAGTGTTAACGGTGGTAAGGTCAGTTTCACCGCCGATCGGGCCAGCCGGATAATTATCGCTGAACTCAGTCGCCAGACCGTAGTTTGACGTAGCCGAGGCACCGACCGCCCATTGATCATTGAGTGGCATAATAAAGTGGATATTAGGCACCCACTGATTCGGCGCAATGTTATCCGCATCAGTGCTCCTGCCTGTAACCGGCGAGTTGCCTGTTACTTTGACATCCGGGTCGACATAAATCGCACCCGCTGAGAAAGAGGGACGATCAAACATGGTCATGGTTGCCGGGTTACGGCTGCCGGATGCGGCAGTATCAGCGATGGCACCTTCACCCGAGAAAGAGCGGCCTAACCCCGCAGCGGTATATTCATTTAACTGAAAACCTGCTGCATAAACGTTGGAGGAAACAATTGCCACTGCAGCTGCCAGAGCAGATCTTTTAAACAGGTTTTTCTGGTTCATGACCAAAACCTCAATTTTATGTTTTTTATCAAACAATGTTACATCAAGTAACAATGAGCGCGGGATTGTAGGGTCCGTTATCAGTCTGACAAATCAGACCAGTGAGCGAAGTATAGGTCTGACCTGTGGTGTAGTTGCAATAATGTTTCATAGATATTTCTTATTTGATGCAAGAAATTGGATCCACTTAACAAAAAACAAACAATAAAAGTTCAATTAAGAAACGTTAAAGTGAGAACAGTGACGAAGTTATAAACGATTACTTACATATACGTGATCTGGATCACCTGAAAGGCACATAATAAGTAAGCACTAGTGTGTTGTCAGAACGGTGGCGTAAAATACAAGCTGGAAATAAAACCTTATTCGCAATCAGGCCAGACGGTGGACGTTGCCGCTGATGCCGGGGAGAAAATTATGTCTGACGTAACCATGTCCTCTAAATCCACCCAACCTCTGCATTCCATCAACAAATGTGGTGCGGAAGAAACCGCAGCCTGCTGCTGTGTCGATGTCGGAACCATCATGGACAATACGGATTGCACCGCTTCTTACAGCCGTGTTTTCGAAACCGAAGCTCAGGCGAACGAAACCCTGCAAGCCCTGACCGAACGCGCACGCGGCGTTGAATCTGAGCCATGTGAAATCAACAGCCGTATCGAAAAAGTGGATGGCGGCGTCGAACTGAATATCGATTTCACATTTAGCTGCCAGGCTGAAACGATGATCTTCCAGTTAGGCTTGAGATAATCCCCGTCATACTTTGAGCCGCAGATGCGTTGGCTGCACTCCGTAACCGAATTACTGATGTATATCAGTTCATCGGAATGGCATTGATTGCCGCGTGACTCATTCTGCGACTCAAATTATTGAGAGGAAGTTCTAAGTTGTAATACCGCTTAAATAAGCGGTATTTCTTTGTCTGCTATTTCTGCCTGCCGCCTTTCTTCTCATTCTTATTTCAGAAAAATTTGCTGTTGCTCGCACTTCACTCCCTTTCGCTTTGCCAAATGTAAATACATAGTTAAAACTGAGTTATCAGGTCTGACCTCTTAAGACCCTATTTTTCTCAGGAGCTTGTATGAATAAAGTCGTTCCACTGGTGACGCGTGAGGGCGATCGCATTGCGATTGTCGACGGCTTACGTACGCCGTTTGCTAAACAGGCCACCGCCTATCACGGCATTCCTGCTGTCGATCTCGGTAAAATGGTGGTCAGTGAGCTGCTGGCAAAAAGTGGGATTGACCCGAAGGACATCGACCAGCTGGTTTTCGGTCAGGTGGTCCAGATGCCGGAAGCGCCGAATATCGCCCGCGAAATTGTGCTCGGTACCGGCATGAATGTATCGACCGATGCCTATAGCGTCTCGCGTGCCTGTGCCACCAGTTTTCAGGCGGTTGCTAACGTGGCCGAAAGCATCATGAGCGGGATGGTGCAGGTCGGGATCGCGGGCGGAGCGGATTCTTCTTCGGTATTGCCGATAGGTGTCAGCAAACGACTGGCCCGCGCCCTGGTGGATGTTAATAAAGCACGTACGCTGTCGCAGCGTCTCTCCATTTTCAGCAAACTCAAACTGCGCGATTTGCTGCCGGTGCCGCCTGCTGTGGCTGAATATTCTACCGGTCTGCGCATGGGCGATACCGCAGAGCAGATGGCGAAAAGCCATAACATCAGCCGCGTGCAGCAGGATGAGCTGGCGCACCGTTCTCATACGCTGGCCGCGCAGGCATGGGAGCAGGGGTATTTAACCTCGCAGGTCATGGCTGCACAGGTTCCGCCTTACCGTGAAGTGCTGCAAAAAGATAACAACATCCGCCTGAATTCTGAAATCAGTCAGTATGCCAAATTGCGCCCGGCTTTCGACCGTAAACACGGTACCGTCACCGCCGCCACCAGCACGCCGCTGACGGATGGTGCCGCGGCGGTATTAATGATGAGCGAATCCCGCGCACGTGAACTGGGCCTTGAACCTCTCGGCTATCTGAAAAGTTTTGCGTTTGCCGCTATCGGCGTCTGGGAAGACATGCTTCTCGGGCCTGCCTACGCCACGCCGCTGGCGCTGGATCGCGCAGGGTTGACGCTGGACGATTTGGATCTGATCGATATGCATGAAGCGTTTGCGGCACAGACGCTGGCGAATATCAAAATGTTAGCCAGTGATGAGTTCGCCCGTGAAAAACTTGGCCGTAGTCAGGCTGTTGGCGAAATAGACTGGGATAAATTCAATGTTCTGGGCGGTTCACTGGCCTACGGGCATCCTTTTGCGGCAACCGGCGCACGAATGATTACCCAGACTCTGCATGAATTACGTCGTCGTGGCGGGAAATATGGGCTGACCACTGCCTGTGCCGCTGGCGGCTTAGGCGCAGCAATGATCCTGGAGGCCGCGCAATGAGAGAACCTATGGAAAACCTGAATCCGGCAGAAACTCAAGCAACCGAACCGGTCTCTGCTTTTTCACTGATATTTACCACGGAACATGTGGGGATTATCACCATCGATGTTCCCGGCGAAAAAGTGAATACCTTAAAGGCTGAATTTGCTCAACAAATCAGCGCTATTTTGCACAAAGCACAGCAGTATCCCGGTCTGAAAGGTCTGGTGCTCATTTCGGGCAAAACAGATTCATTCATTGCCGGTGCGGATATCACCATGATTTCGGGCTGTCAGACAGCCGTCCAGGCCAGTGAACTGGCGCAAAAAGGCCAGACGGTGATGGCTCAAATCGCCTCGTTTTCTGTGCCGGTGGTGGCCGCTATTCATGGTGCCTGTCTCGGCGGTGGTCTGGAACTGGCGCTGGCGTGCCATGCCCGTGTGTGTTCGCTGGATGAAAAAACTCAGCTCGGCCTGCCGGAAGTACAGCTGGGTTTACTGCCGGGGTCCGGCGGTACGCAGCGGCTTCCGCGGCTTATCGGTGCGCCGAAAGCGCTGGATATGATGCTGACCGGTCGCAGTATTCGCGCGAAACAGGCGCTGAAAATGGGGCTGGTGGATGACGCAGTGCCCTATTCTATTTTGCTGCAAACGGCGCTGGAACGTGTGGCGAAAGGGCGTAAATCACGTCCGCCATTGCCGTGGCAGGCGCGTCTGGCCGGTGGGCCGGTGGGCAAAAGTTTGCTGTTTCATTTTGTGCGTAAACAGACATGGGCGAAAACACACGGCAATTATCCGGCCACCACAAAAATCATCGATGTGGTAAAAACCGGGCTCGATCAAGGCAGCGGTAACGGCTATCAGGCCGAAGCCAAAGCTTTTGGCGAACTGGTGATGACATCAGAATCGGCGGCATTACGCGGCCTGTTTTTCGCCTCCACCGCGCTGAAAAAAGAAAAGGGCGGTGATGCAGAACCTTTGCCGGTGCGCCGTGTGGGCATTCTCGGTGGTGGCCTGATGGGGGGAGGTATCGCTCATGTGACTGCCACCAAAGCCGGACTGCCGGTACGTATTAAAGACATTAATCACGACGGTATCCGCCATGCGCTGAAATACAGCTGGGATTTGCTGGAGAAAAAGGTGCGCAGCCGGAGGCTGACCCGCAGCGAACAGCAACGTCAGATGCTGCTGATTTCCGGTACTACCGGTTACAGCGGTTTTGCGCAGGCTGATATTGTGGTGGAAGCGGTATTTGAGGATTTATCGCTCAAACAGGCGATGGTGGCGGAAATAGAGCAAAACGCCGCACCGCACACGATTTTTGCATCAAACACCTCTTCTTTGCCCATTCATAAGATTGCAGAGCGGGCTGACCGGCCGGAACAGGTGATCGGGCTGCATTATTTCAGCCCGGTCGATAAAATGCCATTGATTGAAGTCATCCCGCATGCGGGCACCAGTGCACAGACTATTTCAACCACGGTTTCGCTTGCCAGGAAACAGGGGAAAACGGCCATCGTGGTAGGTGACAGCGCCGGATTCTATGTAAATCGTATTCTTGCGCCTTACATCAATGAAGCTGCGCGTTGCTTACTGGGCGGTGAACCGGTCGATCATATTGATAAAGCGCTGGTGAATTTTGGTTTCCCGGTCGGCCCGATCCAGCTGCTGGATGAGGTCGGTATTGATGTCGGCACGAAAATTGGTCCGATACTGGTGGACGCTTTTGGTGAGCGTTTTGCCGCTCCCGCCGGTTTTGATGCGGTGCTTAAAGATGACCGTAAAGGCCGTAAAAATGGCAAAGGTTTCTACCTTTACGGGCAGAAAGGGCGGACGGCGAAGAGAAAACAGGTCGACCCGGCGATTTATCGTCTGCTGAATGTCACGCCAAAAGCGCAGCAGTCAGAAGATGAGATTGCACAACGCTGCGTGATGCTGATGCTCAACGAAGCGGTGCGTTGTCTGGACGAAAAAGTCATCCGCAGTGCGCGCGATGGGGATCTTGGCGCTGTGTTCGGAATAGGTTTTCCGCCCTTCCGGGGGGGACCGTTCCGTTACATAGACCAGCTTGGCAGCGCCACTGTGGTGAAAATACTGGAGCAACTGGCGCAGCAGTACGGCGAGCATTTCACGCCATGCGAAGGGTTAATACGACGGGCGCAGCAGGGTGAACGGTTCTGTTCAGGTAACAGGGCGGGCGAAAAGGTCAGTGAAGTGTGATTGTGATCACTGCTTATTGCTGAGTTTCGCGAGAATCTGGAACAGATCCTGCTTAAAGCCAGGTACATGCCGGGGATCATTTTTATGGTGAGAATAACTTTGTACAGAAACAATCCCAAACGATTGATCTACAACCTGAGTGGTTAAATAATCGCCTGAATGGTTTACAAGCGGTAAGGGTTGGTGTAAAAAACAGCGTTTTATTTACGTGAAGTTTCAGGCAAAATGCCCGACCGCTGATGCTCATCATGCAGGGCATGTGGGCACAGCGTGTTAAGTGGATGTAATGCCTGACAGCTATCTTGTAATGAAAAACTTCAATCTGACAGTGATTGAAATGCTGGGCAATGGGTAATACAGCACGCAAGGCGTTTCTGTATAGCGCTATTTTTGTTAACAAAAGCGGTGCAATATGCAAGTTGTAATTATGCGTCACGGTGATGCGGTTCTCGAAGCTGCCAGCGACTCAGTTCGCCCGTTAAGCGAATGCGGATGTGACGAATCAGTACATATGGCTGCCTGGCTGAATGGCCGTGGCATCAAAATTGACCGCATTCTGGTCAGCCCGTACCTGCGTGCGCAGCAGACGCTCGAAAAAGTGCGCCAGTGTCTGGCGCTGCCCGGAAATGTTGAGATTGATATTCTCAAGGAACTGACACCGGGCGGAGATCCTGCTCTGGTCGCCAGTGAACTGCAGCATCTGGCACTGACCGGCGTCAACGCGGTACTGGTGGTGTCGCATCTGCCGCTGGTCGGTTATCTGGTAGCAGAGCTGTGTCCGGGCGTTTGCCCGCCAATGTTCGCCACTTCCGCGATGGCAAGTGTTGAACTGAACGGCGAAACCGGGCAAGGCACCTTTGACTGGCAATTCAGCCCATGCCAGGTGATGGCTAAGGTCTAATCCCGTTTACTCGTCATACTTCGAGCCGCAGATGCGTTGGCTGCGATAAATTACCCGAATCACTTACCTGAGTAAGCTCATCGGGATAATTTTTCTTGCCGCCTTGCTGCAACTCGCATTATTTAGAGTAAGGCTTCGGTGAACAGCGCCAGACAAAAGAAAGGCACAGCTCCGGCTGTGCCTTTCTCGTTTCTGAAGGTGGGGAGGAAGTCAGCTGATTTTATCGTCCAGCTCCACCAGTACCAGCAAAGCGGCGCTGCCACCCAGTTCTTTAGGAGCCTGATGGAAAGCCTCGACGTCCGGATGCTGTGCCAGCCACAACGGGGTTTGTTGCTTGAGGATATGTTTGCCGTGACCGTGCATCACACAGGCGCAATGTACATGTTCACGGCGGCAGGCGGCGATCAGCGCGCCCAGTTCCTGTTTGGCTTCTCTCTGCGTTAAACCGTGTAAATCCAGAAACAGCTCGGGCGAATAATCGCCGCGACGCAATTTTTTCAATTCAAAATGACTGACATCTGGCCGGATATGGCGAACCGGGCCTTCTTCCTGCAACATTGGCTGGAATTCATCAGAAAAGTAATAGCTCGCGTCCACCTGCTCCTGAATCAGCTTTTTAGGCGACAGGGTGACCAGCTTTTTTCGCGGCGGGCGGTGAGTAATCGTATCGTTTTTCAGGCGCTTGATGCCCGGAACAGCCTCGCGGAATAACGCCGCTTCCTCGGGGCTGAGCAGGTGTTTTTTCTTCATCTTTTTATCGTCATTATCGCTCAATACAGACAGTGTACCTTCCGTCACCCTGCGGTTTAAAGAAAACTCAGGGTTAAATTCTTCGGGACATCGCGCAAGTGCGTTGACTAGCTGCTGATTTGTGGCGGGCTTCGTGGCAAACTATGCGGCAAATAATGGGTTAAACGTCTGTTAAAAACCCGTGCACTGCCTGGAGAATAAAATTGGACAAAATTTTCGTCGACGAAGCTGTCAGTGAGCTGCATACCATTCAGGATATGCTGCGCTGGACCGTCAGCCGCCTGAACGCGGCCAATGTCTATTACGGTCACGGCACCGATAACCCGTGGGACGAAGCCGTGCAACTGGTTCTGCCAAGCGTGTTTTTACCGCTGGATATCCCTGAAGATATGCACACCGCACGCCTGACATCCAGCGAGCGCCACCGCATTGTTGAGCGTGTGATCCGCCGCGTCAACGAGCGGGTGCCGGTGGCCTATCTGACCAACAAAGCCTGGTTCTGCGACATGGAATTCTATGTCGATGAACGCGTACTGGTGCCACGTTCGCCTATTGGCGAGCTGATCAGCAACCGTTTCTCCGGCATTCTGAACGAACAGCCACAGCACATTCTTGATATGTGTACCGGCAGCGGCTGCATTGCTATTGCCTGTGCTTATGCGTTCCCTGAAACCGAAGTTGACGCTGTCGACATTTCTGCCGATGCGCTGGCGGTGGCTGAGCGCAATATCGACACACACGGCATTGAGAACTGGGTCACGCCCATCCGCTCCGACCTGTTCCGTGAATTGCCGGCCTTGCAATATGACCTGATTGTCACCAATCCGCCGTACGTGGACGAAGAAGACATGTCTGATCTGCCGCAGGAATACCGCCACGAGCCGGTTCTGGGGCTGGCTTCCGGCAGCGACGGTCTGAAACTGACCCGCCGTATTCTGGCCTGTGCACCCGATTACCTGACCGATAACGGCGTGCTGATCTGCGAAGTGGGCAACAGCATGGTACATCTGATGGATCAATATCCTGAGATCCCGTTCACCTGGCTGGAGTTTGAAAACGGTGGTGACGGCGTCTTTATGCTGACCAAACAGCAACTTCTCGATTGCGCCGAAGAATTCCGCGCATACAAAGACTAATTCACTTTGACAATAATGACCGGCATTGCGCCGGTCATTGAGCATCCATCAACATAATGGTTAAGGAGCCGTGATGGCAGGGAACAGTATTGGGCAGTTTTTCCGCGTCACCACTTTTGGCGAATCCCACGGTGTGGCACTGGGCTGTATTATTGACGGTGTACCGCCGGGCATTTCGCTGACCGAAGCTGATCTGCAACACGATCTCGACCGTCGTCGTCCGGGCACTTCGCGTTACACCACACAGCGCCGTGAAGCTGATGAAGTAAAAATTCTTTCAGGTGTGTTTGAAGGCGTCACTACCGGCACCAGCATCGGTCTGATTATCCAGAACACCGATCAGCGATCCCAGGATTACAGCGCAATCAAAGATGTGTTCCGCCCGGGACATGCCGATTATACTTACGAGCAAAAATATGGCGTGCGCGATTACCGTGGCGGCGGCCGTTCGTCTGCCCGCGAGACCGCGATGCGTGTGGCCGCTGGCGCGGTGGCTAAGAAATACCTGCTGGAGAAGTTCGGTGTCAAAGTACGCGGTTATATGTCGCAAATGGGTGATATCACCTGCGAGCTGAAAGACTGGGATCTGGTGGACACTAACCCGTTCTTCTGCCCGGATGAAAGCAAGCTGGAAGCGCTGGATGAGCTGATGCGCGCGCTGAAAAAAGAAGGTGATTCGATCGGTGCCAAAATCACTGTGGTGGCAGATCATGTGCCTGTCGGCCTGGGTGAGCCTGTGTTTGATCGTCTGGATGCGGATCTGGCGCATGCACTGATGAGCATTAATGCCGTGAAAGGTGTGGAAATCGGCGATGGTTTTGCGGTTGTCGCCAAACGTGGCAGTGAAAACCGGGACGAAATTACGCCGGGTGGTTTCGAAAGCAACCACGCGGGTGGGATTCTCGGCGGCATCAGCAGCGGCCAGCCGGTTATCGCCCATCTGGCGCTGAAGCCGACCTCGAGTATCACTGTACCGGGTCGTACGATTAACCGCGACGGTGAGCAGGTCGAGATGATCACCAAAGGGCGTCATGATCCGTGCGTCGGTATCCGTGCGGTACCGATTGCCGAAGCAATGATGGCGATCGTACTGATGGATCATTTACTGCGTCAGCGTGCTCAGAACGGCGACGTCCATTCCACCGTGCCACGCTGGTAGTCTGTCCGATGAAACCTTTACGCACGTTCCCGGCGTTTCGTGCTGTTTGCGCCAGTCTTCTGGCGCTTGCACTTTGCGCACCTGCGATGGCGGCAACGCCGTGGCAGAAAATTACTCAGCCGATTTCCGGCACGCCGGAAGCGATTGGCAGTTATGCCAACGGTTGTCAGGTTGGCGCACAGCCCTTGCCGCTGAACTCTCCGGCCTATCAGGTGATGCGTACCGACCAGCGCCGCTATTTCGGCCAGCCTGATTTACTGGCATTTATCACCCGTCTGGGCACGCAGGCTCAACAAAAAGGACTGGGTACCCTGCTGGTCGGTGATATGGCGATGCCGGCTGGCGGGCGCTTCAGCAGTGGTCACGCCAGCCATCAGTCCGGGCTGGATGTGGATATCTGGCTGCAACTGCCGCGTCAGCGCTGGAGCGAACAGATGTTGCTCAGGCCGCAGCCTATCGATCTGGTCAGCGCCAACGGTAAATCCATTGTGCCCTCTCAGTGGCAGCCACGGATCGAAACGCTGATCAAAATGGCAGCACAGGATAAAGATGTGGTGCGGATCTTCGTCAATCCGGCTATCAAACAACAGCTCTGTCTTGATGCAGGAACGGATCGCGAATGGCTGCATAAGGTACGTCCGTGGTTTGGTCATCGCGCGCATATGCACGTTCGTCTGCGTTGCCCGGTAGGTAATCTCGAATGTGAGAATCAGGCACCACCGCCTGCGGGTGATGGTTGTGGCGCAGAGCTGCAAAGCTGGTTCCTGCCACCTAAGCCGGGCAGCGGAAACCCGGTGAAAAAAGAGCCCCCTCCGTTGCCGCCTTCTTGTCAGGCGTTGCTGGATAAACACGTTCTTTAACAGGTTTTACTTACTCTTCGCCACGCATAGCGAGCTGACAGAAAAATGGACTGGTTGATTGTTGCCCCGTGGGTTTTGGTTGTTTTATTTTTCGTTGCACTGTTTGCCGGTTTCATTGATTCCATTGCCGGTGGTGGCGGGCTGATCAGCCTGCCGGCGCTGCTTGCGGCAGGTGTGTCACCGGCACAGGCCATTGCGACCAATAAGCTGTCATCGATAGGCGGATCCTTCTCCGCCAGTCTTTACTTTGTACGGCGTGGTGTGGTGAATCTCAACGATCAAAAACTGAATATTGCCTGTACCTTTACGGGATCAGTGATCGGCGCGATCCTTATCCAGCATCTGCGCGCTGATATGTTACGTCAGGTTTTACCGCTGCTGATCATCTGCATTGGGTTGTATTTTTTGCTGACGCCGCGTCTGGGCGAAAGCGACCGGGCAAGGCGCTTAAATGCACTGCCGTATGCGCTGGTAGGCGGCGGTTGTGTCGGGTTCTACGATGGTTTTTTCGGTCCCGGTGCCGGTTCTTTTTACGCGCTGGCTTTTGTGACGTTATGCGGGTTTAATCTGGCAAAAGCCACGGCACATGCAAAAGTCCTGAATTTCACCTCCAACTTTGGCGGCCTGCTGTTTTTCATACTTGGCGGCAAAGTGGTGTGGGTGCTGGGATTTGTGATGATGGCGGGGCAGTTTATCGGTGCACGTCTGGGCGCGCGGATGGTGCTGAGCAAAGGTCAGAAGATCATTCGTCCGATGGTGGTCATCGTTTCCGTGGTGATGAGCTGCAAGCTGATTTATGACAATCATGGCGCTGAAATCCATCAATGGATAAGCCTGCATTTATAATGGCAGGCGCTGCAAAATGCTTGCCTGAGGTCATGAAATCGGGTGTGTAAACAAGGGTATATTGTCGCCTTTCCCACTTACTGAGTTTTACCGTTTTATGTCAGATTCGACTACAACACATAACTATCATCAACTGATCGACATTTTTGATTCCTGCTTCTTTGAGGAATTTAACGTTCGCCTGGTCAAAGGCGACGACGAGCCGATCTATTTGCCTGCTGATGAGCAGACCCCTTTTAACCGGATTGTGTTTGCACACGGTTATTATGCCAGCGGCATGCATGAAATTTCCCACTGGTGTGTGGCTGGCGCTGAGCGCCGCAAACGGGTGGATTTCGGTTACTGGTACTGCCCGGATGGCCGCGATGCGCAAACGCAAAGTGAATTCGAGAAAGTGGAAATCAAACCACAATCTTACGAATGGCTGTTCTGTGTGGCAGCAGGTTTTCGTTTCAACGTCAGTTGTGACAACCTGAGCGGCGATTGCGAACCTGACCGCGTGGGTTTTCAGAACAAAGTACGCGAAGAAGTGCTGCGTATGCTGGAACTGGGTATTCCTGAAAGACCGGCACGCTTTATTAAAGCGTTACAATCGTTTTACAATACGCCCCCATTGACGCCTGCAGATTTCCCTGCGTTGCAGCCGATCGAATAAGACCCCGAATACCTGTTACGAGAGGAAGAGTAATGATCGCAGAATTTGAAACGCGGATTTTAACGCTGATCGACGATATGGTCGAAAGCGCCAGTGACGACGAATTGTTTGCCAGTGGCTATCTGCGGGGCCATCTGACGGTCGCCGTGGCAGAAGCGGAAGAAAACGGTGAACACACTGCTGAAGCACTGAAAATCCGTGTTCAGGATGGCCTGGACAAAGCCATCAAAGCCGGTGAGTTGTCACCACGCGATCAGGCTTTAGTGCAGGGCATGTGGGAAAATCTGTATCAGGCTTCCCTGCCTCAGTTTTAGGGGACGCTATTTTGTGAAAAAGCGCAGCGACGGGTTAACCGGCTGCGCTTTTTTATTGCCTCAGTGGCCGGTTAATGTGATTCGACCGGGCGGCCTTTCAGCAGTTTTCTGACCCACATCCGGTTTGGATTCAGCGCCGCCAGTGTGTCGCTGTCGAGCGGCAATGGTTCACCGGCAATCTGTGCAGCCAGTATTTCTGCCCCCAGGGGGGCGGAGCTGAGGCCACGGGAGCCGAGCGCGCCAAACAGAAACAGGTTTTCATACACCGGCGCGTCTGCAATCGGGCGATGGCGCTGAATATCCAGATCCAGTTTTTTATAGCTTTCCAGCAACGCGTCGTAATCGGACACCGAACCGATCATCGGCAGATGATCCCGCGTTGCACAACGCACGCCGTTCCTCGCCTCACCCTGACTGACATCCACCTCATGTGGCCATGGTTGTTCCGGCAGGCAGTTCAGCAGCCGCTGGCGGTTTTCCTGCTGATCGTCTTCACGGTAATCCGTGCATTTATCCGCACGGTGATAGCTTGCGCCAATGCAATGATGCTGATTTTGCGGACTGACCGGGGTCATATAACCGTCATAACACAAGACCTGTTTAAGTTTGCTCAGTACAGGTGTGGTCGGAATATGCGAAACCTGACCGCTGACCGCGTAAACCGGCAGTTTTTCGGTCTGGCTGAAATCAGTGATGTCCGCGCCGTTGGCCAGGACAACGCCCTGATGACGGGCAACATGGCCATCGGCAAAGGTCAGCACCCACTGTGAATCTGCATCATAATTTAATGCGGTTGCGCGCTGGCGATAATGCACGGTTAAGCCCCGGGTTTCGGCAAGCGAAATCAGGGACGCGGTCAGTTCAGCCGGACACAGCCAGGCACCGAGCGGATAAGTTACGCCGCCGCTGCCGCACGGCAATCCGCATAGTGCTTCCACGTCTTCTTCACTCAATCCTGTTGCCAGTTCTCCCGGCCAGCCACCGTTAATGATGCCGTCAATTTTGCCCTGACTTTTTTCGTCATACCCGAGTTGCGTGACGCCACTCCAGCCGTGATCGAAAGATACATCCGCCTTTTCAAGTTGCGCATACTGGCGGCGGGCGAAAGTGAAAGCATGGGCAAAGAAGTTCTCCAGTGTATCGCCGCGGCCGTTGAGCAACGGATAAACCGCCCCCTGACGGTTGCCGGAAGCACCGAGTGCCGGTTTTTCATCGGCGCAATACAGTGTGACCGCAAAACCACGTCGAAGTAATGCCAGCGATAACACAGCACTGGCGACGCCGCCGCCGAGAAGGGCAAATTCAGTGACATTTTTCGCCGCCGGACGCACATACCACGGTGCGGGATGAGGTACGTCAATTCCTGCGGGCAGCACACCGGCTAACATATGTCGCTTTTCGCCGAACCCCGGTACCTTACTGATGTCAAAACCTGCGCTTTGCAATCCGCGGCGGACAAAACCCGCCACGGTGAAGGTGGCGAATGTACCCTGCGGTCGGGTCATTTTCGCCATTGAACGGAATAAATCCTCTGTCCACATGTCCGGATTTTTGGACGGGGCAAATCCGTCGAGAAACCAGGCGTCGATCTGTTGATTCATACTGGTGTCACATGCCGGAAGCAGGGTAGTGACATCGCCGAACCACAGGTCAAGCGTGATACGCCCGTCTGCGAGCAGCAGGCGGTGACAGCCGGGAAAGGGCATTGGCCATTGTTCGCAAAGTTGTGCCGAATACGCGGCCAGCTCGGGCCATTGTGTGTGTGCTGTCGCCAGATCACGGGCGGACAACGGAAATTTCTCGTAGCTGATGAAATGCAGACGTTGCAGCGTGGCGTCGGGCTGCGCTTCGCGGAATGTCCCGAAGGCTTGCCACAGCGACATAAAGTTCAGACCGGTGCCAAAACCGGTTTCGGCGATAATGCACAGCGGGCGAGGGTGACCGGCAAAACGTGCCGGAAAATGATTGCCATTGAGAAAAACATGTCGTGTTTCCAGCAGGCCGTTCTGATTGGAAAAATAGACGTCATCAAAATGTCGGGAAACAGGTGTACCCTGTTCGTTCCAGCTTAATTCTGCGGGCGTGATCGGGTTGTGGCTCACGTGAAACTCTCTCAGTTCAAGGCGATGCCGAAGTTTAACGCTGCCTTAGAACCCGCGCAAATTTACCACGATTTACACAAGGAATTGCTGATCGGACTTGTTCGGCGTACAACTGTACGCTAGAGTGCGTGACGAAATCCCAAATGGTGAATAGTACAAGAGGTATTAAATGAAACGTGCAGTGATTACTGGCCTGGGTATCATCTCGAGCATCGGTAACAACAAGCAGGAAGTTCTTGCATCTCTGCAGGAAGGTCGCTCTGGGATCACCTTCTCGCAAGAGCTGAAAGATGCCGGGATGCGTAGTCACGTCTGGGGTGATGTCAAATTAGACACCGCAGGCCTTATCGATCGTAAGATTGTGCGTTTCATGAGTGATGCCTCGATCTACGCTTACTTATCCATGCAACAGGCGATTGAAGACTCCGGTCTGACCCCTGAAATGGTATCCAACGAACGTACCGGCCTGATCGCAGGTTCCGGCGGCGGTTCTCCGCGCAATCAGGTCGCGGGCTCTGACGGTATGCGTGCCAAAGGCCTGCGCGGCGTAGGTCCTTACATGGTGACCAAAGCGATGGCTTCCGGCGTGTCTGCCTGCCTCGCAACGCCGTTCAAAATTCGCGGCGTTAACTATTCCATCAGTTCTGCCTGCGCCACCTCTGCACACTGCATCGGTAACGCGGTAGAAATGATTCAGCTGGGCAAACAGGATGTGGTGTTTGCCGGTGGCGGTGAAGAACTGTGCTGGGAAATGGCGTGTGAATTTGACGCGATGGGCGCACTGTCCACCAGCTACAACGAAACGCCGGACAAAGCATCCCGTACCTACGACAAAGCGCGTGACGGTTTCGTTATCGCAGGTGGCGGCGGTATGGTTGTTGTCGAAGAGCTGGAACACGCTCTGGCACGTGGCGCGCATATCTATGCAGAAATCGTTGGCTACGGCGCAACATCTGACGGCGCAGATATGGTGGCTCCTTCTGGCGAAGGCGCAGTGCGTTGCATGAAAATGGCAATGAACGGTGTAGATACTCCAATCGATTACGTTAACGTTCATGGGACTTCTACCCCGGTCGGCGACGTTAAAGAACTGGGCGCTATCCGTGAAGTGTTCGGTGACAAAACGCCGGCGCTGTCTTCGACCAAAGCCATGACCGGTCACTCTCTGGGTGCCGCAGGCGTTCAGGAAGCGATCTACACCTTGCTGATGGCTGAATACGGCTTCATCGCGCCAAGCATCAACATCGAAAACCTTGATGAGCAGGCCGAAGGTATGGATATCATCACTCAGCCAACGCAGCGTGAACTGACGACGGTGATGTCTAACAGCTTCGGTTTCGGTGGCACCAACGCCACGTTGGTGATGCGTAAGCTGAAAAACGACAAATAATACTGTCCGTTAATGTCTGTATAAAAGCCTGCTTCCGAGCGGGCTTTTTTGTCTCCGCCATCCTTCAGGCCGCCTCTGCGTTGGCGTGCCGGGTTTCTGAGGAATTATTCGCCCGCGGCCGTGATAGAACCTGAATGATTTCGGGTGTATATCTCAACAATTCAGGTACAATTTCGCCGCTTCTTATTTTCACCTTGTTGACATAATGCTCTCACTCCGACACATCCATCATCGACATTTGCACTTCCCGGCCTGGCTCGGGATGGTGGCGATACTGATGTTGTTTATTGCGCCCGTGGTGTCTAAATCGCTGGTGGCAGAGGGTGTGCAGCATAGGATGATGCCCGGCATGATGATGTCCGGGATGGACATGTCGGACGGGGAAATGGCTGACATGGATATGTCAGTGCATTCTGTATTATCGGAAGAGCATTGCCAGACGCCCGCCTGTCAGTCTGCGCCGCAGGATACCGTGAAAGCTATGCTTTCTGGCGACATGAGCGATGCCGCGTGCGGTTATTGTGTGTTGCTGGTGCATTTACCCCTGCTCGATTTGCAGGCTATGCCCATGCAGTGGTCGCTGGATGTTTCCAGCCGTGCTCCACCGTGCGCTGCCATACCGCATCTTATTCCTTCGCTGATATTCACGGATTCCCAACCCCGCGCACCGCCTGTTTTTCTGTAACTGCCTCTGAATAATTTCTTTCAAGTTAACCGCGATTTTTATCGCTGTTGACAGCGTGTTATTTGAAATTCAGGAAACCAGATTTATGAATCAACCTGCAAACCTGCCTTCCAGCGCGGGTAAAAAAATGCCTGCGCAAGCGGCCTTTATGGCGTTGCTGCGCCGTGTGCATTTTTACATTGGCCTGTTCGTCGGACCCTTTATTTTTGTCGCTGCGCTGACCGGTACACTGTATGTACTGACACCTCAGTTGGAAAATTATCTCTATGCCGGCGCATTATTTACCGCCTCAAAAGGAGAGGCGCAGCCGCTCTCCCGTCAGATAGATGCGGCGCTACAGGTTGCCGGTCAGGATAAAAAAATCTACGCCGTCAGACCGGCCCCCTCTGCGGGGGAAACGACGCGGGTGATGTTTTCTGATCCGCAACTCGGAGCATCTAAGAGCCGTGCAATTTTCATCGACCCCATCACGCTGGCGGTGAAAGGCGACATGACGGTGTACGGCACCAGCGGCATTTTGCCTTTCCGCACCTGGCTGGATGATTTACATCGCGGCTTATTGCTGGGCGATACAGGCCGGATATACAGCGAGCTGGCCGCCTCCTGGTTGTGGGTGGCGGCATCGGGTGGCGTCGTGCTCTGGTTCAGCGGTCGCCGGAAACCCCGACCACTGCGTAAGGTCAGTGGCAAGGTACAACAGCAGCAAAACAGCCGTCGCTGGCACAGTTCGCTCGGCCTGGTTTTGCTCGCCGGTTTACTGTTTTTCTCCGCCACCGGCCTGACCTGGTCACAATGGGCGGGGGACAATATCGGCGTGTTACGTGCCCATATGGGCTGGATGACGCCCGGCGTGAAAACCAGTCTGGATCCACAGACGGTTGCCGGGCCGGTCAGTGAACATGCCGGGCATCAAGCGCCGATGGCTGATATGCCTGATATGCCGGGAATGAACATGTCGGCACACAGCATGCCTGCTGCATCACCAGCCGCCGTTGTTTCTGCACAGACTTTTGATGCGGTAGTACAGGCAGCGCGTGAGGCGGGTATTGCGGCGAACAAGATTGAAATCCGTCCGGCGTATAACACGGGGAAAGCCTGGACAGTGACCGAAGTTGATCGCAGCTGGCCAACGCAGGTGGATGCGGTATCGGTCAATCCCCGTTCCCTGCAAATCGTCGATCACGTGCGGTTTGCTGATTTCCCGCTGCTTGCCAAACTCACCCGCTGGGGTGTGGATGCGCATATGGGCATTCTGTTTGGCATCTGGAATCAGGCCATTCTGGTGATTTTTGGTGCCGGGCTTTGTGTGATGATTGCCTGGGGATATCGCCTGTGGTGGCTGCGCCGCAGCGTCAACAGTACCGACAGTCATCCGGCCACGACATTGCTACAAACCTGGCGGTCTGTGCCGTTCTGGCTGCAATGCCCGATTTTGGTGATCACGATCGGTCTGGCAATTTCATTGCCCGTGATGGGCGCGAGCTTACTTATTTTCCTGCTGATTGATGTTATCCGCTGGCAGCGGCGCAATTCTTCGCGTAACGTCAGCGAATTCTGAACAGTGAAGAAAAGACATGTTGATGGCGGCGTTCGGCTCTGTATTTAAGCCTTTTTTACGTGACAGATTTTTGCATCTGTTAATTCTGCTTGGTGTCATTCTGACCCTGTTTCAGCCTGAGGAAATCAGCCAGTTTCCGCAGTTTGTGGACTGGGACACGATCGTCACGTTGCTGGGTTTACTGATGCTGACCAAGGGCGTTGAGGTCAGCGGTTACTTTGATTTTGTAGGCCGTAAGATGATTAACGCCATCGACAATGAGCGGTGGCTGGCGCTGTTTCTGGTCACTGCTGCAGCACTGTTGTCCACGTTTATGACCAATGACGTCGCGTTATTTATCATCATCCCGCTGACGATCACGCTGAAGAAACTGACGTCGTTACCGGTGACGCGGCTGATTATCTTTGAAGCACTGGCGGTGAATGCCGGTTCACTGCTTACGCCGATCGGTAACCCGCAAAATATTCTGTTATGGAATAAATCCGGTCAGTCCTTCCTGCATTTTATCGGACAGATGACACCGCTGGCGCTGGTCACTCTGGCTGCCTTATTGCTGGTGACCTGGTTTTGTTTTCCGTCGCACAGCCTGAAAAAAATTGAGAACAATCAGGGATATCCTTTTCAAAAAGGTCTGCTGGTGAGCTGTGTTGTGCTCTACGCGGTATTTATCGCCTGTGTTGATCTGGGGCTGGCCCTGTATGGTTTGCTGGCGGTGATCCTGTGTTTTTTACTGCTGGCGCGAAATGTCCTGCTGCGCATCGACTGGCCGCTGATCCTGGTGTTTATCGTGATGTTTATCGATGTGCGTTTACTGGTCGGGATGAATGCCCTGCAGCCAGCGTTTACGCATATTCACGGGCTGCCGGATTACGGTCATTATCTGCTGAGCATCGGGCTTTCTCAGGTCATCAGTAATGTGCCCGCGACAATCCTGATGATTAATTATTTACCCTCCGGACCGTTGCTGGCCTACGCCGTCAATGCTGGCGGTTTCGGGCTGGCGATAGGATCGCTGGCCAATCTTATTGCGCTGCGCATGGCGAATGACAAGAAGATCTGGCTGCGGTTTCACTATTATTCTTTCCCGTTCCTGTTGTTCAGCGGCGGCGCGGGCTGGTTGTTATTGACGCTGTTTGTTAAATGACTGGCACCTTCAGCGACGCCAGACGGTTTACTGCGGTGGTGATTTCAGCCGGGGTTAATGCCGAGAAACCGAGCAGCCAGCCGTCCTGATGTTGGGTCACTAAACCGGCGCTGGCGGTAAACAGAGGTGAAAGCCGTGGCGTTTCGACACCGGCCTGGGCGGCAAGCGCGCTGAAATGCTGTTCCTGTCCGGCAGGCAGACGGGCGGCGAGTTGTAACCCCCCGGCGGCAACCTGAGGGCTCAGCCATTCAATTTTTTGCTTAATTTGCGTCAGCAGATGGTCACGTCGGCTGTGGTAAAGCTGACGCGAAAAGCGCAGATGTGAAGCGAAATGCCCGGCCTGCATAAATTCCGCCGTGACGGCCTGCATCAGCTGTGAAGAATGACCGTCATTCACGGTGCGCAGCGTCACCATCGGTGCCACCAGCGCAGGCGGTAAGACGGCATAGGCCAGCCGCAAAGACGGGAATAAAACTTTCGAGAAGGTTCCCAGATAAATGACCTGCTGATGTTTATCCAGCCCTTGCATAGCCGGAAGCGGCCGCCCGTCGTAATGCAGTTCACTATCGTAATCATCTTCGATGATCCAACTGCCGTGACGTTTCGCATAGCCGAGCAGATGTAAACGGCGTGACAAACTCAGGCTGACACCGGTCGGATAATGGTGCGACGGCGTCAGGTATATCAGGCGCGGCACAGGTGAATCAGCGCCCGGCACCATTCCCTGTTCATCAACCTCAATGGCGCAAATATCGGCTCCGGCGCTGGCAAACGCGTTGCGTGCACCCGGATAACCCGGCTGCTCAAGCCACACCGTATCTGCGGGATCAATCAGGAGCATCGCCAGCAATTGCAGTGCCTGTTGCGAACTGGTGGTGATAAGGATTTGTCCGGCGCTGCAAATGACCCCGCGTGACTGCTGAAGATAGCTGGCAAGCGCCTCGCGCAAGGGCAAATACCCCTGCGGGTCGCCATATCCCAGCAGGCGTTCGCCCTGAGTCCGCAGCTGTCTGGCGGTTATTTGCTTCCAGATTTTCAGCGGGAAGGCGCGCAGATCAGGCGAACCGGCTGCAAAGGCGACGGGCGCTTGCGGGTCATGACAGCCGCCGTTGGCGATAATTTTCTCACCCCGCGCTGACAAGCGCGTAAACCCAGGCGATAAGACCTGGCTGTTTCTGGAGGACAGGGCGGTGGGCAGTGAGCGGCTGACAAAAGTCCCCTTGCCGGTATGGCGCTGAAGATAACCCTCTGCTTCTATCTGTGCGTAGGCGGCTTCTACGGTGACCCGTGAGAGTTTCAGGTCAGAGGCCAGAATACGCGAAGACGGCAGGCGTTCTCCTCCGGTCAGCGCACCGGTATGAATAGCCTTGCGCAACGCTGAACACAGCCGGTCACGCAAACCTGCCGCAGCGTCTGAACCGGTGATGGCTGTGTTTTCGAAAAGCGTAATCAGTGCAGAGGGCTGAGACAAGATGCGCATAATGGGTCTTATGATTGGCTTGAAATTGGCATTAATCATAAGACCAAAAACGGCGATGATGGAACTGTTTTCAGTCATATCATTTAACGAGGAAGTGTTTATGCAACCAGAGTCTTATGTTTTAGGATTTGCACCACCATCACCTGAAATCAGTGCTGCATATCTGTTGTCGAAACTGAGCTTTTATACCGATGCCGCCGATGTCGCTGCGGATTTACAAAACGGTGTGAACACAATCGTGGTGATTGATACCCGTTCTGCTGAACATTATGCAGGTGGCCATGTGCCGGGCGCGGTCAGTTTTCCGCATAAACTGATGACGGCAGAAAGTACCTGCGAACTCAGTAAAGACGTGGTTTACGTAACCTATTGTGACGGAATCGGATGCAACGGTTCGACGCAGGGCGCGTATAAACTGGCCCGGCTTGGATTCAGGGTGAAGGAAATGATTGGCGGACTGGATTTCTGGATCCGCGATCAACACCCGGTTGCGGTGGGTGAAGAACGCGGACAGTATTCACGGAAACAGGCACCGCCAGATTGCAGTTGCTGAAAAGAGGTTAACGGCGTGCTTAAAACAGTAACCACAGCAGAAGCAGAACCACCACGAACGCAATAAATACCAGCGGCTTGCCGCCCATCGCCTGCATGGAAGGGGGCAACATCGCGATAAACGGGTTCATGATCGGTTGCGGATCGGTACGTGTCACCGTGGTGAAGGTATCGTCTATGTCTTCTGTGCGCGCAGAGCGGTCAACCCGCTGGCTGAACAGAACGCCAATCAGATCACTGACCTGAACCTGCGTCAGCGGCGTGGAAAGCGTCGCGCTGAAACGATTTTCGGCATATTCCGTCAGTTGATGAATTTCATGGGTGCTGGCCGGCTGCTTGAGCACGCTCAGCAACGTGGTCAGCGTCGGTGCGGTGGTCTGCTGGCTGAGCGACGCTTTCACCTGCATAAACTGGCTTAGCACCTGAAAATGCTTCGCCGGTATCGGTTCGCCCACTTTCACACCAACCAGCGTAAACAGTTCCTGCCAGACTTTCACAGGGGCTTCGCCGGTAGCAGCGCTGAGACGGGTTACCAGTTGTTGCAGGCTGTTATGCTCGGCAGGCAGCAACGGACGATCGGTGACCGGTGTCTGCTGGGGCTGCGGAATATTCATCTGACGGGTCTGGATCAGATCCAGCACCTGTTGCAGCTGCGGATGTGTCAGCTGACTCAGTACGGTATGACCAAAATTCTGGCGGATAAAATCGCTCACCGCCTGACGGTTGTTACCCTGCGGCAGCAGCTCGGTCAGTTGCAGCATCAGCTGGCGTGAGGCAAGGCTGTCCTGGGCCTGTGTAAGTTTTCCCTGTAACAGCGCTTCGGCCTGCGGGAATTGCTGAGAGGTGATTTCCGCACCGTTTGGCAACGCAAGTTCGTGGCGCAGATTGGCCCAGATCTCAGCAGATTTGATGGGCGTCAGCGCCATCAGTTTGACGATCAGTTTTTCCAGCGTGGTGCGCTGTACCGGCGTTAAGGGCAGTTCAGCGCCCGTTTTAGCCGGAACGGTCTGACCCTGCGGTTGTGTTCTGTTGTCGCCAACCGGCATGCCCGGGCCGCTCAAAGGTTGCATATCACCGTCCTTCGCTGGAAATTTAAAACGTCGCTTAAACTCAATGATAAGTCAAAAGCACGGCGCAGAGCGCGGAAGCGCCTCATCATACCTGCAAAGTGTTTTAATCGACACCGTGAATAGCAGGCTGAGAAAGATTCTTCAGAATATTGTTTCCTAAAACAGCAGAGAAAAACGTCTGGCGGGGCGCGAAAGCAGAAAGTGGGGGAGGTGCCACCCTCTTATTAAGGATGGCATACCCTTTAGCGAATTTTGTTTTGTTCCGCAGGCGCGGCGCGGGTGAACAGCGGTTTACGCAAACGCTGCGCCAGAATGACCCCGACAAGCGTGATACCGCCGCCAATCAGATGGTAGCTGTGCAGGTGCTCGTGCAGGAACAGCACGGCGATCACTGCCGTGAAAATCGGCGACAGGTTCATGAAAATAGACGCTTTGTTGGCACCCAAACGGATCACACCCTGGATCCACAAAAACGGCGCGATGATCGACGCCGGGATCCCCGCGAAAAGCACCAGCGGAATATTATGTGCGGTCAGGCTGACATCCTTCGCGAGCAGAAAGTTTGGCAGCAATAATAAAACGCCGAAAATGATCTGCACATATAACGATTGCCAGTTCGGCAGCGGGATCGCCCAGCGCTTGGTCAGCACCCCATACAGCGCATAGGAGGCCGAAGCCGCAAACATCATCAGCTCACCGGTGCCGATACCGTGTTGCAGCAGCTGCGCCGGCGAACCGGCACTGACCAGCCAGACTAAACCGCCGAGTGAAATAATACTGCCCAGTGCGACGCCCACTGTTGGCACTACGCTCAGCACAAACAGGCCAATCAGCACGGTCAGCAGCGGGATCAGCGAATTCAGGATGCCCATAAACAGCGCACTGACGCTGTGTGCAGCGTAGTATGCCAGACTCTGATACAGCACCATGCCCAGCAAGCCCAGTATCAGCAGTTTCCACCCGTATTGTTTCACCGCCTGGAGGTTACGCAGCACGCCGGGCAGCACGAAAGGTGTCAGCGTCAGCAGTGCCAGAAGCCAGCGGTAGAACGAAATGGCAGCAGGATCAATTGCGCTGGCCGAGGCTTTACTGACCACAGCATTCAGTGACCAGATCAGGACGGCAAGCAGGGGAAAGAGCACATTCATTGAGTCGTATTCCTGAATAAATCGTCACGCCAGTGTACGGTTGTCTTGTTTGTTATATATAACGATAATCAGACAACACATTGCGTAATTCAGACAATCCCCGTTTGGCGCACAGACAAAAGGTTTTTATGCCCGCACCGCGTTCTTCTTTACCCCGATATTACCCGCCGTTACCTGAGAAGATACCGGTTACTCTGCTTTTTCGGGGTGAAATTGTGGAGGGGAATTCTGAGTATGTTGAGCATTCCCATCCGTGGAGCCAGATTATCTGCGTAAAATCCGGCGTTCTTGCCATGCGCGTGGCCGGACAGCGCTATCTTGCCCCGCGCGAATTCGCCATCTGGATACCTGCCGGGGTTGAGCATTCAAGCTATAACCGCAAAACCACACGTTTTTGCGTCATTGATATCGCCCCCGAACTGGATATCCATCTGCCTGTTGAGCCTTGCCTGCTGACGCCGACAGCCATTTTTAACGCCATTGCTGATGACTGCTTCTCACGAAATATGACTGAACCGCAGAGTGAAACGGATCTGCGTATGTGTCGCGTTTTGCTGGATCAAATCAGTCTGGCACCCCGTCAGAACACTTATTTACCCACATCGGAAAATAAATTACTGTCCCCCGTGCTGAGCGCACTGGAAAAGAATCCGGCGGATAACACGTCGCTGGCACAATGGGCGAAGCAGGTGTATACCACCGAACGAACCCTGTCGCGGCGTTGCCAGCAGGAACTGGGGATGAGTTTTGCCCAATGGCGTCAGCGGCTGCGCTTCCTGCATGCTGTCTCTTTGCTGGAGCAGGGGAAAACGGTACAGGAGGTCTCACTCGAACTGGGTTACAGCTCGTCTTCGGCCTTTATCGCCATGTTCCAGCAGGTGTCGGGCACCACACCGCAGCGTTTTCGTAACGACAGGTAAACCCGTGCCCTGAAAGTTGGGATCTGACCCTGTATCGTGGCAAAATCAATGCCCTCTTTATTTTCTATTCTTTCTTTAGGCCATGCTGCCGGAGACAAACGTGAAAATCCTGGTTGATGAAAATATGCCGTATGCCGTCGAGCTTTTTAGCCGGCTGGGCAACGTGCAGGCCGTTCCTGGCCGTCCTATCCCGCAAGATGCGCTCAATGATGCCGATGCGCTGATGGTGCGGTCTGTGACCAAAGTGAACGAGAGTTTGCTGGCGGGAAAACCGGTGAAATTCGTGGGGACTGCCACGGCGGGCACCGATCATGTCGATGATGCATGGCTTGCCAGCGCAGGGATTGGTTTCTCGGCCGCGCCTGGCTGTAATGCGATTGCCGTGGTGGAATATGTCTTTTCTTCATTGCTGATCCTCGCACAGCGCGATGGTTTCCAGCTGCGCGATAAAACGGTCGGGATCATTGGTGTCGGTAACGTCGGGTCACGCCTGCATGCCCGCCTCGAGGCACTGGGGGTCCACACGCTGCTGTGCGATCCGCCGCGTGCCGATCGGGGTGATGCCGGTGAATTCTGGCCGCTTGAGAAACTGGTCGCCGAAGCCGATATCCTGACATTCCATACGCCACTGAATATGTCCGGCCCTTATGCCACATATCATCTGGTGGATGCGGATTTACTGGCGCGTCTGCCTGCTGAGCGCATCCTCATCAACGCCTGTCGTGGCGAAGTGGTGGATAACACTGCGCTGCTCGGCGTACTGAACGGCAGCAAAAAGCTGACCGCTGTGCTGGATGTCTGGGAACCGGAACCCGATTTGTCGCTGGCGTTGCTGGATAAAGTTGCCATCGGCACGGCACATATCGCCGGTTACAGCCTGGAAGGGAAGGCACGCGGCACCACGCAGGTGTTCGAAGCATTCAGCCAGTTTATCGGTCAGCCACAAACGGTGCCGCTGGAATCGTTACTGCCCGCGCCTGAATTTGCCGAAGTGACACTGAGTGGCGCGCTGAGCGAAGCCAAACTGCTGCGTCTTATTCACTTAGTGTATGATGTGCGCCGCGATGACCGGCCTTTGCGCCGTGTAGCCGGAAAACCGGGCGAATTCGACAAGCTGCGTAAGTTCTATGAAGAACGTCGTGAATGGTCATCTTTACGGGTGATTTGCGACGATGCAGCGACCGCCGGTGTGCTGAAAAAACTGGGTTTTAACAGCCAGTTAGCCACGGCGTAAATCATTGAGTTCCTGCCCTGATATTTCACGTTGAAATATGACGGGTAAAACGCGTTAAAACAGGGCGGTGATGTTCATCGCCCCTTTGTATTTTGTACTTTATATTTTCTGGAGAATACCAACATGTCTGATGGCTGGAATATTGCGCTGCTTGGCGCAACGGGCGCAGTCGGTGATGCGTTACTGGAATTATTGGCTGATCGTCAGTTCCCGGTTGGTGAGCTCTTCCCGCTGGCCAGTGAACGCAGTGCCGGTCAGACCGTGCGCTTTAATGGCAAAAGCCTGCGCGTACAACAGGCATCTGAGTTCGACTGGTCTCAGGTTCAGCTGGCATTCTTTGTTGCAGGCTCTGAAGCCTCTGCCTTGTATGCCGAGGAAGCTGCAAATCAGGGATGTCTGGTGATTGACAGCAGTGGCCTGTTCTCGCTTGAACATGACATTCCTCTGGTGGTGCCGGGCGTGAACCCTGATGCGCTTTCTCATTACCGCAATCGTAATATCGTGGCCGTGGCTGACAGCCTGACCAGCCAGTTGCTGACTGCCATCAAACCACTGACCGAACAGGCGGGTTTGTCCCGTCTGCACGTGACCTCTTTGCTGTCTGTTTCTGCGCTGGGCAAAGCCGCTGTTGACGATCTGGCCGGGCAAAGTGCCCGTCTGCTTAACGGAATTCCGGCAGAAGAGGGTATCTTCAGTAAACAGCTGGCGTTTAACCTTTTGCCGCTGGTCAGCGATGAAGAGGGCAGTGTGCGTCAGGAACGCCGTCTGGTGGATCAGGTTCGCAAAGTGTTGCAGGACGATGGCCTGCCGGTTTCCGTCAGCTGCGTGCAGTCGCCGGTGTTCTACGGTCATGCGCAGGTGGTACATATGGAAGGTCTGCGTCCGCTGTCAGCAGAAGAAGCACGCGCTGAACTTGAACGCATTGATGATATCAATCTGAGCGATGAAGATGATTTCCCGACGCAGGTCAGCGATGCATCCGGCAATGCCAATCTGAGCATCGGGTGTATCCGTAATGACTACGGCATTCCTGAGTTACTGCAATTCTGGTCAGTGGCTGACAACGTTCGTTTTGGCGGCGCACTGATGGCGGTGGAAACCGCAGAGAAGCTGATTAATGAGTACTGGTACTGATTATGTCCGATGAAGTGATCGCTGACGTCAGCACCGCACCGGTTGCCGGGCGTGTGGCGTTAGGCATTGAATATGACGGCAGTGCTTATTTTGGCTGGCAGCGTCAGCAGGGTGTTGCCAGTGTGCAGGAGTGTCTGGAAAAGGCACTGAGCCGGGTGGCCAATTCACCGATCGTGGTGTTTTGCGCCGGACGGACAGACGCAGGCGTCAGCGCGACGGGGCAGGTGGTGCATTTTGACACGCCGGTGCTGCGCAAAGACGCGGCGTGGACGATGGGGGTGAATACCCATTTACCCAAAGATATTGCTGTGCGCTGGTGCGCGAATGTGGGCGAAGATTTTCACGCCCGTTTCAGCGCCACTGCCCGCCGCTATCGCTACGTTATTTACAATAACCGTTACCGTTCAGCAATTTTGCATGCCGGCGTGACGCATGTTCACATGCCACTCGACGTCGGAAAAATGCAGATTGCCGGCCAGGCGCTACTGGGTGAGAACGATTTCACGTCTTTTCGTGCATCTCAGTGCCAGTCGCGTACACCGTGGCGTTATGTGATGCATGTGAATGTGAGCCGTCACGGCAGTTATGTGGTGGTGGATATCAAGGCTAATGCATTTGTTCATCATATGGTGCGCAATATCGTGGGCAGTCTGGTGGAAATCGGTGCCGGTAACCAGCCTGTTGGCTGGATGGGAGAACTGCTGGCAGCGAAAGATCGCAATCTTGCGGCAGCCACCGGCAAGCCGGAAGGGTTGTATCTGGTTTCAGTCGATTACCCTGAGAAGTTTGCGCTGCCTCAGGTGAATATGGGACCCCTGTTCCTCGAAGACTAAGGAACGGATAAAGCGATTGTTTAAATGGGCTGTTAAACCGAAAAAGGGGGAGTAAATCAAATGGGTTTTATTCACTTTGTCATTGATTTTATTTTGCATATTGACGTGCATTTAGCGGAGCTGGTTGCGCAGTATGGCATCTGGGTTTACGGCATTTTATTCCTGATTTTGTTTTGCGAAACCGGTCTGGTGGTGACACCTTTCCTGCCAGGGGACTCATTATTGTTTGTGGCAGGCGCGCTGGCGGCGTTGCCGGGCAATGACATTAACGTCCATCTGATGGCATTCCTGATGGCCATTGCGGCGATCCTGGGCGATGCGGTGAACTACACTATCGGACGGGTATTTGGTGAACGTCTGTTCAGTAATCCTGATTCAAAGATTTTCCGTCGCAGTTATTTGGACAAGACGCATAAGTTTTACGAGAAACATGGCGGTAAAACGATTATTCTTGCGCGCTTCGTGCCGATCGTCCGCACGTTTGCACCGTTTGTGGCCGGTATGGGACATATGTCTTACCGCCATTTTGCTGCGTATAACGTGATTGGTGCACTGGTTTGGGTACTGTTATTTACCTATGCTGGCTACCTTTTCGGTGATCTGCCGATTGTTCAGGAAAATCTGAAATTACTGATCGTGGCGATCATTGTGGTTTCCATCCTGCCGGGTGTGGTTGAAATCTGGCGGCACAAACGCGCAGCGGCCAAAGAAAAGCGTCAGCAGGATTAATTCCGCACGTTTTTTACGCAAGCGCTTTAAAATTTAAGGCATTAAACCTGAGGGTAAGACCAGTTTTTTATCCACAGTGTCTGGCCGTTATGGTTTAATGAGCGACAATTTATGGTCTGTTCCTGCGAACAACCCTTCTGTGGCGCGGTGTGTGAGGTTTTTTATCACCCCGCACACAGGTGATTTTGGGTAGGTTTCAGGGGACTTGTTACAGCATGAACAGCGGACTGGCTTCGGCCGGGTTCAAACAGAAAGGTTATCGATGAGCTGGATTGAACGAATTCTTAGTAAGAGCACTGACTCGCAGACCCGTAAGGCAAGTATTCCTGAGGGCGTCTGGACTAAATGTGATAGCTGCGGGCAGGTTCTTTACCGCGCCGAGCTTGAGCGCAACCTCATGGTGTGCCCTAAGTGTGACCACCATATGCGCCTCAGTGCGCGTATGCGTCTGTCCACTTTCATGGACGAGGGCAGTGAGGTTGAATTAGGCAGCGAGCTTGAGCCTAAAGATGTTCTGAAGTTTAAAGATTCCAAAAAATACAAAGATCGTCTGGTTGCAGCACAAAAAGAAACCAACGAAAAAGACGCCATGGTCGTCATGAAAGGTACGCTGTTTGGCATGCCAATCGTGGTCGCGTCCTTTGAGTTTGCCTTCATGGGCGGATCAATGGCGTCTGTGGTGGGGGCCCGTTTTGTACGTGCCGTTGAGCAGGCGCTGGAAGATAACTGCCCGCTGGTCTGTTTCTCTGCCAGTGGCGGCGCCCGTATGCAGGAAGCGCTGATGTCGCTGATGCAGATGGCGAAAACCAGTGCAGCACTGGCGAAATTACAGGAACGCGGCTTGCCGTACATTTCTGTACTGACTGACCCGACCATGGGCGGTGTTTCTGCCAGTCTGGCAATGCTGGGCGACATTAACGTCGCTGAGCCGAAAGCGCTGATCGGTTTTGCCGGTCCACGCGTTATCGAGCAAACCGTGCGTGAAAAACTGCCGCCGGGCTTCCAGCGCAGTGAATTCCTGATCGAAAAAGGTGCGATTGATATGATCGTACGCCGTCCGGAAATGCGAGCTAAACTGGGTAGCGTTCTGGCGAAATTAACCGGGCAACCGGAGCCGAACGTGGCTGACGTCCATGTTGCTGTCAACGGTTCTGCCGCTGACAATCAGGATGCCTGATCGAACAGGGTAAACGCCGGTCAGTTATTCGGGCGGCCATCGTGTGTTGTGCCGCCCACACTGTTTTTCTGCAAAAAAGACAGCCGTGCTTTTACTCTGTTGGTATGATCTGACAAAGAGGGCATTGCCTGCTGTCACAGTCTGGTGATGTAGCGTCGAAGTGAACCTGACAAGGTTGAACGGGACTCATGCAAAATCAACTTATTCCCCAAGCCACGTCGCCTTTGGCCACGTGGCTTTATTATCTCGAACATCTTCACTCTCAGGCGATTGAGCTTGGTCTTGATCGGGTTAAAGCGGTAGCCGCGAAACTCGATTTACTGACGCCTGCGCCACAAGTTTTCACTGTGGCCGGAACCAACGGTAAAGGCACCACCTGTGCAACGCTGGAATCCATCCTGATGGCAGCGGGCTACCGTGTGGGCGTTTACAGTTCCCCGCATCTGGTGCGCTACACCGAACGTGTCCGTATCCAGGGTGAAGAATTAGCAGAATCTGCGCATTGCGAATCTTTTGCGCTGCTGGAAGCTGGCCGTGGTGATATTTCGCTGACCTATTTTGAATACGGCACATTGTCGGCGTTGCAGCTGTTTAAACAGGCTAAGCTGGATGTGGTGATCCTTGAAGTCGGGCTGGGCGGGCGTCTGGACGCGACCAATATTGTCGATGCCAGTGTGGCAGTCGTGACCAGTATTGCGCTGGACCATACTGACTGGCTGGGATCTGACCGCGAAAGCATTGGCCGTGAAAAAGCCGGTATTTTCCGCGCCGGTAAACCGGCCGTGGTCGGTGAACCGGATATGCCGCAATCTATTGCTGCCGTTGCGCAGGAAAAACACGCGGATTTATACCGCCGTGAGGTGAACTGGCATTTTTCTGCGGATGCCGGACAGTGGCGCTGGGCAGCACTGGAAGAAGGCCATGAGGTTAACGTGCTGGAAGGTTTACCGTTGCCGAATGTGCCACTCGCCAACGCCGCGACCGCGCTGGCCGCGCTGCATTATTCCACTCTGGATATTCCTGAAGCCGCGTTGCGCACTGGTTTACAGCGCGCGGCACTGCCGGGACGTTTCCAGACGGTGAGTGAATCACCTCGTCTGATCCTGGATGTCGCGCACAACCCGCATGCGGCGGCGTATCTGGCCGGACGTCTGGCGGAACAGCCACGAAATGGCGGTAAAGTGCGTGCTGTCGTCGGAATGTTGAAAGACAAAGATATTGCCGGTACGCTGGCTTGCCTGTCGCCTCAGGTGGACGAATGGTATTGCGCGCCGCTGGAAGGTCCGCGCGGGGCCAGTGTTGAAGAGCTGACGGCACACCTGCCGCAGGCGCACCAGTTTGACGATGTGGAGTCTGCCTGGAAACAGGCTATGCAGGAGGCTGCTCCTCAGGATATTGTGATTGTCTGCGGCTCGTTCCATACCGTAGCTCACGTAATGGATGCTATAGACACGGGGAAAACCAGTGGCAAGTAAGTTTCAAAATCGTCTGGTCGGGACGGTCATTCTGGTGGCGCTGGGCGTCATTATTTTGCCCGGTTTACTCGACGGCAAGAAAAAGCATTACGAAGACGAATTTGCGTCTATTCCATTGGTGCCAAAACCGGGTGATGTTGAGGAACAGGACTCGGTGCCACCGGTCACGCAATCTTTGCCGGCTCAGCCACCGGAAGGTGCGGATCAGGCGATGAACGGTGCTGCGCAGGAGTCGGAAGGTTCGGCGAATAACACGAATGCCGCGAATAAGGGCAATGTTGCACCGGGCAATACCACGATAGAAGCACCGCCGGTCACCACATTGCCTGAGCAGAAAAAAACGGTGCAGACTGCACCGGTAAAACCTGCGGCGCAGAAACCTAAAGTCATCGAACCTAAACCGATGGTGGAAGCGAAGCCAACGGTGAAACCGAAGGTCGTCGAGCAACCAAAACCGGTCGAGCAGCCGAAGGCCGTGGCTGAACAGCCAAAACCGGCAGAACAGCCGAAGCCTGCGCCGGAAGAAAAAGCGCCGGCAGGGCAGTCCTACGTGGTGCAGCTTGGCGCACTGAAAAATGCTGCTAAAGCCAATGAGATTGTGGCGAATCTGCGTTTGTCTGGTTTCCGCGCTTATACGGTTCCGTCAACGCCGGTACAGGGGCAGATTACGCGCCTGTACGTCGGGCCGGATGCGTCGAAGCAGAAGCTTGAGGCTTCACTTCCGCAACTGCAACAGCTGAGTGGATTAGGCGGGCAGGTTCGCGCCTATTCTGCTCACTGATTTTGCACCTCCTCCTGCGAAGGGGGAGGTGGCCGTTAAAACATAAAAAATACCACGGAGGGCACAAGCGATTGGTGCCCTTTTTCTATAAGATCCTCTGGTTGAGTTTTTATAGGTTTATGCTGCGATTGAGGTTTTTTTAATCGCTATTATTAATTTGTCTGACCGGCTGATTTCCCCTACGCAAACGTTTTCTTTTTCTGTTAGAATTCGCCGCGAACGGGATGCCGGGGCAGATGTGACTGGATTAGACACTGGAATAGTTAATGGTCTGGATTGATTACGTCATTATTGCGGTTATCGGATTTTCTGCTTTAGTCAGTTTAATCCGTGGCTTTGTTCGTGAGGCTTTATCGCTGGTAACCTGGGCTTGCGCCTTTTTTGTTGCCAGCCATTATTACCCTTACCTCGCCATCTACTTCACACGTTTCGAAGATGAATTAGTTCGAAACGGGATCGCAATTGCCATCTTGTTCATCGCGACGTTGATCGTAGGTGCAATTGTCAACTATGTGATTGGTTCACTGGTTGAAAGAACCGGGTTGTCCGGCACTGACAGGGTGTTAGGTGTGTGCTTCGGCGCACTGCGTGGGGTGTTGATCGTTTCCGCGATGCTGTTCTTCCTCGATACTTTTACCGGTTTTTCGCAAAGTGAAGACTGGAAACAATCCCAGTTGATCCCACAATTCAGTTATATCATCAGGTGGTTCTTTGACTACCTGCAGAGCACGTCGAGTTTCTTGCCAAAACATATTTAGTTCTGGCAGCGCTGAAGAGGAAAAGACAACATGTGCGGTATTGTCGGTATCGCCGGTTTCATGCCGGTAAACCAGTCGATTTATGACGCGTTAACGGTGTTACAACACCGTGGTCAGGATGCCGCAGGCATCACCACCATCGACGCGAATAATAACTTCCGTTTACGTAAAGCCAATGGCCTGGTGAAGGATGTTTTCGAAGCCCGCCATATGCAACGCTTACAGGGCAACATGGGTATAGGCCATGTGCGCTACCCAACGGCTGGCAGTTCCAGCGCTTCAGAAGCTCAACCTTTTTACGTCAACTCTCCGTTCGGCATCACCCTTGCCCATAACGGTAACCTGACCAATGCTCACGAATTGCGAAGCAATCTGTTCGAAGGCCAACGCCGTCATGTGAACACCACTTCCGATTCTGAGATTTTGCTGAATATCCTGGCGAGTGAGTTGGATCGTTTCCAGCACTATCCGCTGGAAGCTGACAACATTTTTGCTGCGGTTGCTGCAGTGAATCTGAAAATCCGCGGTGCTTACGCTTGTGTGGCGATGATCATCGGTCATGGCATGCTGGCGTTTCGTGACCCGCATGGCATTCGTCCGCTGGTGATTGGTAAACGTACGCTGGCAGATGGTCGTAATGAGTACATGGTGGCCTCTGAGAGCGTGGCACTTGATACGCTGGGCTTTGAATTCCTGCGTGACGTTGCGCCGGGCGAAGCGGTGTACATCACTGAAAAAGGTCAGCTGTTCACCCGTATGTGTGCTGAGAACCCGCAGTACAATCCTTGCCTGTTCGAATACGTCTATTTTGCACGTCCGGATTCCTTCATCGACAAAATTTCCGTCTACAGCGCCCGCGTACGTATGGGTGAAAAGCTGGGCGCGAAAATTGCCCGTGAATGGGAAGACATGGATATCGACGTGGTGATCCCGATCCCGGAAACTTCCTGCGATATCGCGCTGGAAATTGCCCGTATTTTGGATAAACCGTACCGTCAGGGGTTTGTAAAAAACCGCTATGTGGGCCGTACCTTCATCATGCCGGGTCAGCAGGAGCGCCGTAAATCAGTACGACGTAAACTGAACGCTAACCGCGCTGAGTTCCGTGATAAAAATGTCTTACTGGTCGATGATTCCATCGTGCGTGGTACCACCTCTCAGCAGATTGTTGAGATGGCGCGTGAAGCCGGGGCAAAACGCGTTTATCTGGCCTCTGCGGCACCGGAAATCCGCTTCCCGAATGTTTACGGTATCGATATGCCAAGCGCGAACGAGCTGATTGCCCATGGCCGTGAAGTCAGTGAAATCAATCAGATGATTGGGGCTGATGCGTTAATCTTCCAGGATCTGAGCGACCTTATCGCCGCAGTGAAAGAAGACAATATGGATATCGAGAAATTCGAATGTTCAGTTTTCGACGGTGTTTACGTCACCAAAGATGTGGACCAGAACTATCTGGAATATCTTGAAGCGCTGCGCAACGACGATGCTCAGGCATTGCGTGGTCAGCAGGAAGCTGAAAATCTCGAGATGCACAACGAAGGCTGATCAGCCGGTTGCTGACATTCTCTCTGGCGCGCCCCTCCGGTGAACACCGGGCGGGCGCGTTTTTTTATGCCTGAATTTATGTCAGTATTGGCACCACCGGATCCGGGTTTATTTTTTCTAAGGCAGTGTTGATGAAACGACTTATTGTCGGTATTTCCGGCGCCAGCGGCGCAATCTATGGTGTCAGGCTCTTGCAGGTATTGCAGAGTGTGCCTGATATTGAAACTCATCTGGTGATGAGCAATGCAGCCCGTCAGACACTGACACTGGAAACGGATCTCACCCTGCGTGATGTTCAGGCACTGGCAGATGTGGTGCATGATTCCCGCGATATCGCGGCCAGCATCTCCTCCGGTTCTTTTAAAACTGCCGGCATGGTGATTTTGCCTTGCTCGATCAAAACGCTCTCGGGCATCGTGAACAGTTATACCGACGGTTTGCTGACCCGTGCGGCTGACGTAGTGATGAAAGAACGCCGCCGTCTGGTGTTATGTGTGCGCGAAACGCCGTTGCATCTGGGCCATTTACGACTGATGACACAGGCGGCTGAACTGGGCGCAATCATCATGCCGCCGGTTCCGGCGTTTTATCACCGCCCTGTTTCTGTGGAAGATATTATTGATCAGACGGTAAACCGGGTGATCGATCAGTTTGATATCGAGCTGCCGGAAGACTTATTTGTTCGATGGCAGGGCAGTCGTTAAACTTTCACGTCCCAATACGCACTTATTTCGCGCACTTTCGTTACATTGCACCAACAATGATCACAATTTGATTCATTGGGGTGCAGTGTCCAACCTTGCTTCGGCTATCCTTCCTTCAGACCTTTGAAAACTTTGATTATCCCGATGCTTTTTTGACCGGTTTTCACTCTCTCGCTGTGCAAAACGGCTATGCAGAGAAACGGCACGAAAAGTGCATGAGAAAATCTGGCAAAAAGCCATTTGCATCGTTCAGCAAACTATAAAAAGACGTTCATTCACGCACACGCAACCACAACAGATGAATAATCACTGAGGCTAATGTATGAAAAAGTTGTTCAAGGTTCTTCCGCTGGTTCTGGTTTTAGCCAGCGCAGGTAGTGCATTTGCTGCCGCGCCTAAAGCAATTAACATCGGTACTGATCCGACTTACGCCCCATTTGAATCGAAAGACTCCAGCGGTAAGCTGGTGGGTTTTGATATCGACCTGGCAAACGAGATGTGTAAACGTGCAGCCATTAAATGTACCTACGTTGAAAGCGATTTTGATGCGCTGATCCCGTCCCTGAAAGCGAAAAAGATTGATGCGATTATTTCCTCATTATCCATCACTGAAAAACGTCAGCAGGAGATTGATTTCACAGAGAAACTTTACGCTGCTAACGCCCGTCTGATTGCACCTAAAGGCTCTAAAGTTCTGCCCACTCTGGATGCGCTGAAAGGCAAAAACGTCGGTGTTCTGCAGGGGTCCACTCAGGAAGCTTATGCGAATGCCATGTGGCAGCCAAAAGGCATCAATGTGGTGGCCTACCAGAACCAGGATCTGATTTATGCGGATCTGGCTTCCGGTCGTCTTGACGCAGCATTCCAGGACGAAGTGGCAGGCAGCGAAGGCTTCCTGAAACAGGCAGCGGGTAAAGATTATGCGTTTGCGGGACCGTCGGTTAAAGATGATAAGTTCTTCGGCGTAGGTACCGGCATGGGCCTGCGTAAGAATGAAACGGACCTGAAAGATGCGCTGAACAAGGCATTTGACAGCATGCGTAAAGACGGCACTTACGACAAACTGGCGAAAAAATACTTCGACTTTGATGTTTACGGCGGCTGATATTCGTCGTGAGACATGCCAAAGGGGGCGGTACGCCGCTCCCTGCGGTTCTGACGCCGGTGGTCGTGTTGCCTGCGCAGGGATCCACTAAAGACAGGAAAAAACCATGCTGTATGGGTATTCCCAGGTAATTATCCAGGGCACGTTAGTGACACTGGAGCTGGCGATTTCGTCAGTCATTCTGGCGCTGGTGATAGGGTTAATCGGCGCGGGCGGGAAACTGTCAAAGAACCGGATCGTTTCTGGTTTTTTTGGTTGCTACACCACGCTCATTCGCGGCGTACCTGATCTGGTATTGATGTTATTGATTTTCTACGGTTTGCAGATTGCGCTTAACAGCATTACAGAATCACTGGGGCTGACACAAATTGATATCGACCCGATGAGCGCCGGTATTATCACCCTGGGCTTTATCTACGGGGCATATTTCACTGAAACGTTCCGCGGTGCGTTTATGGCGGTCCCGCGTGGACAAATCGAAGCTGCGACGGCTTTCGGGTTCAGCGGTTCACAAATCTTTCGTCGAATTTTATTCCCGGCCATGATGCGTTTTGCGCTGCCGGGCATTGCCAATAACTGGCAGGTTATTCTCAAAGCCACCGCACTGGTGTCGTTGCTGGGTCTCAATGATGTGGTGAAAGCCACGCAACTGGCCGGGAAGGGGACATATCAGCCGTTCTATTTTGCGATTGTGGCCGGTGTGGTTTATCTGATTTTCACCACGCTGTCGAACGGCGTGCTGGTGTGGCTTGATCGCCGTTATTCGCTGGGTGTGAAGAGGGCTGATCTATGATCGAAATTTTACAACAGTACGGTATGTCCCTGCTTTACAGCGACGGCTACCGTTTCACCGGTCTGGCTATCACCTTATGGTTACTGATCAGTTCCGTTGTGATAGGCGGATTACTGGCTGTGCCGATGGCGGTGGGGCGTGTGTCTTCCAACAAATTCCTTCGCTATCCGATCTGGCTGTATACCTATGTTTTCCGCGGGACACCGTTGTATGTGCAGTTACTGGTGTTTTATTCCGGCATGTACAGCCTGGAGATCGTGCGTGGCACCGACTTCCTGAATGCTTTTTTCCGCAGCGGGCTCAATTGTACGATTCTGGCACTGACGCTCAACACCTGTGCATACACCACCGAAATTTTTGCGGGTGCGATCCGCGCGGTGCCGCACGGCGAAATTGAAGCGGCCAACGCTTACGGGTTTTCACGTTTTAAATTGTATACCTGCATTATTTTACCGTCGGCATTACGCACGGCACTGCCTGCGTACAGTAATGAAGTCATTCTGATGTTGCACTCCACCGCGCTGGCGTTTACCGCCACAGTACCGGACGTGCTGAAAATAGCCCGCGACATTAACTCGGCAACGTATCAGCCGTTTTATGCCTTCGGGATTGCTGCGGTTATTTATCTTTGCATCTCTTTTATATTGATTGGGCTGTTCCGCATGGCGGAAAAACGCTGGCTGGCACATGTAAAGCCTCAAACTCACTAATAAGAATTATTTTTGCGGAATCACGTTATGCCAGAAAACAAATTAGCGGTTCTCGATCTCCACAAACGCTATGGCGACCATGAGGTGTTGAAAGGCGTTTCATTGTCGGCGAATGCGGGTGATGTGATCAGTATTATCGGTTCATCAGGATCCGGTAAAAGTACCTTCCTGCGCTGCATTAACTTCCTTGAGAAACCAAGCGAAGGCTCGATCAGTGTCAATAATCAGGATATCCGGATGGTGCGCGACACCGATGGTCAGCTGAAAGTGTTTGATAAAAAGCAGCTGCAACTGTTACGTACCAAACTGACGATGGTGTTTCAGCACTTCAACCTGTGGAGCCACATGACGGTGCTGGAAAATGTCATGGAAGCACCGGTTCAGGTGCTGGGGTTGAGCAAGGCAGAAGCGCGGGAACGCGCGGTGAAATACCTCGATAAAGTGGGTATTGATGCCCGCGCACAAGGGAAATATCCGGTGAATTTGTCCGGTGGCCAGCAGCAGCGCGTGTCCATTGCCCGTGCGCTGGCGATGGAACCGGAAGTGTTACTGTTTGACGAACCGACCTCCGCCCTTGACCCTGAACTGGTCGGCGAAGTACTGCGCATCATGCAAAAGCTGGCGGAAGAGGGGAAAACCATGGTGGTAGTGACACATGAAATGGAGTTTGCCCGTCACGTCTCCAGCCACGTCATTTTCCTGCATCAGGGGGTGATTGAAGAGCAGGGCGAGCCTTCCGAGGTGTTCGGTAACCCGAAAAGTGCGCGGCTGCAACAATTCCTCTCAGGTGCTTTGAAGTGATTTCCGTGCTCCTTCCCCTCTCACGAGGGGAAGGCTGGGATGGGGTGTGGGTTTTGCTCAGCTAAAATAGCATCAGCCTTTCGCGGCCAGCAGGCACAGCTGAACGGTCAGCTCGTAGGATTTCACAAACGAATTCACTGGCAGGAACTCAAATTTTGAGTGGAAATTATGCGCGCCGGTAAAGTAGTTCGGCGTCAGCAATCCTTTGGCCGACAATGCCGCACCATCGGTGCCGCCGCGCATCGGGATCACTTTGGGCTCCACGCCAATTTCTTTCAGTCCTGCAAAAATCAGGTCGATCGCCCGGCGATCTTCGCCGATGGCACTGCTGATATTGCTGTAGGTGTCGCTGATCTCCACCGAGACTTTTGCGCTCGGATACTGCGCGGCAATCTCTTGTGCCACGTCCTGAATTTTCTGCTTACGGGCGGCAAAACTGACGTTGTCAAAATCACGGATTGAGGCTTTCAGTTCTGCTCCCTGCTGGGATGCGCTCATGCCGTTGAACCAGATATAACCTTCCCGGCCTTCGGTGTTTTCAGGGGTTTCAGCACGGTCAAAATGGCTGATGAAATCCTGTGCCATCAACAGCGGATTCACCAGTACGCCTTTGGCCGACATCGGATGCGCTGTCACGCCGGTGAAGGTAATTTCTGCCGCCGCCGCATTGAAGTTTTCATACACCACTTCGCCCAGTTCGCAGCAATCGATGGTATAAGCAAAGTCCACATCGAAGCGGGCGAGATCCAACGCCTTGGCACCGCGCAGGCCGATTTCTTCGTCTGGCACGAACGCCACCACGATATCGCCGTATTCCTGCTCAGTCGTCAGGTTTTCCAACAGTGTCATCACTACCGTGACCGCCGCTTTATTGTCCGCGCCCAGCACGCTGGTGCCGTCGCTGAAAATAATGTCCTCACCTTTATACGGCAGGATTTCCGGGCGTTCGGAAGGGCGCAGCCAGATATCCAGTTCTTTGTTCAGACACACATCCTCACCGGTAAAACGCAACGTCTGGGGATGAATATCCGGACGCAGGCCGACATCGACCGTATCTATATGCGTAATGAACCCGATGCGCGGACCGCCTTTTTTGGTGCCGGGTTTTACTGCCGTCACGGTCGCCTGTTCGTCGATCTGAATATTTTTCAGGCCCAGCTGATGCAGTTCCTCAGCCAGTAGCCGCGCCATATCATGCTGGCCTGGCGTGCTTGGCAGGGTGGTCGCGCTGGCATCACTCTGTGATGTTACGCTGAGATAACGGTAGAAACGTTCGGTAAGCTGTTTTGCGATTGTTGTCGACATCTTGACCTCTGAATGTGCGCAAATATTGTTCCCTGTTATAAGATTTTCATATATAACAAAGTATTACTACGTGTTATCCAGATGTTAATCTGTTTTTGCTTTAGGTTCCACGATGAAGAAGATTTAAACACTCTCCGGACAGGGAAAATAGGGAAAAGAATGAAACACAACATCTTAAAAATAAGCACAGGCTTACTGGCGTTAACTCTCACTGGCGGCGTTTGTGCTAAAACGCTGGTTTACTGTTCCGAAGGTTCGCCTGAGCAATTCAACCCGCAGCTTTATACGTCGGGCACCTCTGTGGATGCCAGCGCCGCGCCAATTTATAACCGTCTGGTGGATTTCAAAATCGGTACCACTGAACTGGTGCCGGGTCTGGCAGAAAGCTGGGAGGTCAGTGCGGACGGTAAAACCTATACCTTCCACCTGCGCAAGGGCGTGAAATTTCAGAACAGCAAGCTGTTCAAACCGACCCGTGATTTCAACGCTGACGACGTGATCTTCTCGTTCATGCGCCAGAAAGACGAAAATAATCCTTATCATAAAATTTCCGGCGGTACTTACCTTAACTTCGACAGCCTGAAAATGGGTGACCTGATCGGCAGTATTGATAAGGTGGATGATTACACCGTGCGTTTCAACCTGACGCGCCCTGAAGCGCCGTTCGTGGCCGATCTGGCATGGTATTTTGCTTCCATCCTCTCGGCGGAATATGCCGATCAGATGCTCAAAGCCGGCACGCCGGAAAAAGTCGATCAGGATCCGATTGGTACCGGGCCGTTTGAACTGGTGCAATACCAGAAAGACACGCGTCTGCTGTACAAAGCTTTCCCGGACTACTGGCAGGGTAAATCCAAAATTGACCGTCTGGTGTATACCATTACGCCTGATGCCTCAATGCGTCTGGCCAAACTCGAGAAGAATGAATGTCAGGTGATGCCATTCCCGAATCCGGCTGATCTGGAGCGTATGCGTGCCAATAAAGACATCAATCTGATGAGTAAGGCTGGCCTGAACACCGGTTTCCTGTCCTTCAACACTCAGAAACCCCCGCTGGATAATGTGAAAGTGCGTCAGGCGCTGACCATGGCGATCAACAAACCGCAAATCATAGAAGCCGTATTCCATGGTACGGGAACCGTGGCGAAAACACTGCTGCCGACCGGTGTATGGAGCTATAACGACAAACTGGTGGATTACGATTATTCACCGGAGAAAGCCAAAGCCCTGCTGGCCGAAGCGGGTATGCCGAATGGTTTTGATATCGATTTGTGGGCGATGCCGGTTCAGCGTCCGTATAACCCGAACGCCCGGCGTATGGCGGAAATGATCCAGGCTGACTGGGCCAAAATCGGCGTGAAGGCGCATATCGTCAGTTACGAATGGGGCGAGTATCAGACCCGTATCCGTAACGGTGAACACATGGCGGCGCTGATGGGCTGGACGACGGCGAACGGCGATCCGGATAACTTCTTCGGCCCGCTGTTTACCTGTAATGCCGCGAAGGGCGGTTCAAACTCAGCCAAATGGTGTTACGCGCCGTTTGATAAGCTGATCACCGAAGCCAAAGAAACGACCGATCATGCAAAACGTGTAGCGCTTTACGAGCAGGCCCAGCAAATGATGCACGATCAGGCACCGGCGGTAATGATTGCTCACTCGACCATTTTCGAACCGGTACGTAAAGAAGTGACCGGCTATGAAGTGGATCCGTTTGGGAAACATGTGTTTTATCAGGCTGATATTAAGGAGTAAATCCTGAGCGGGATTAGAACGGATGAAAATTGAAACTGTGAAAGTTTCGGTTTCTCAATAGCAGTTCTCATACGAGATATTTTGCCGAAACCGAGCAGAGGGGAAAGGCTTTTCCCCTCTGCACTCCCCTCGCTTTTTCACTGCGCGCTGTCGCTGGAACGAAGGACATGTTCTGGTCGTTCTGAGTGTGGCGCAAAATGTCATCGCTCCGCGATTCCCTCATTTCAGGCTTCGAGCCTTAGGTCTCGAACCGTTCATTCGGTGCCATTTTTGAGCACGCCAATCAACATTTCTAAAAGATAAAAAACAATCTGCCTTTGAATTTAAGATCGCACGGGCGTTTCAGAAAGCTTGCTGAATGAGAGGTTGCAGACCCAAGGCTGCAATCCCGAAATGAAGGCACCGCGCAGCGGCAAGATTTCCAGCCTGTCGCAGTGATACCTGAAACATAGCTAGCGAGCGTTAGCGCTTGTTGAAAAAGCGAGGAGGAATCCAAAGGAGGAAAAGCACTTTCCTCCTTTGGGCGGTTTCGGCGCAGAAAGTTAAGTAATCTCAGTTATTGAGAAACCGAAACATCCCCAGTCTGGTACGGCAGGGTGAAGGCTGCCAAACCCTTCACCCTAGCAAATCCTCCAGCGCCTCTTTCAGTTCCTGATGCTTAAAAATAAACCCTGCGGCTTCCAGCCTGCGCGGGACGGCACGCTGTCCGCCGAGTACCAGCACGGCTGATTCCCCCATCAGTAACCTTATTACCGGCGCGGGTGCCCGCATAAATGCCGGACGGTGCAATACTTCGCCAAGCAGAGCGCTGAATTGCTCGTTACGTGCCGGGTACGGCGACACCATATTGAACGGGCCGGAAAGTGTTTCGTGTTCCAGCAGGAAAATAATCGCGTCAATCATGTCGCTGATGTGGATCCAGGGCATGTATTGCTGACCATCACCGAGCGGGCCACCGAGACCGGCACGGTAGGGCAGAACTATTTTTGCCAGCGCACCGCCTTTTTCAGCCAGGACGATGCCGGTACGCAGCAAACAAACACGCGTTGCCGGGCTTTGTGCTGACATCGCCAGTGCTTCCCAGCGGGCACATAACTGCCAGGTAAACTGCTTATTAGGTGGCTCGTCTTCCGGCACGAGCGCCTGACCCTGATCGCCGTAATATCCGACCGCTGAGCCGGAGATAAACACAGAAGGCGGCTTTTCACTGGCATTAATCAGCGTTGCCAGTTGTTCGGTCAGTTTCCAGCGGCTTTCACAAAGCAATGCTTTATACTCTTTGGTCCAGCGTTTGTCGGCAATCGGTTCACCGGCAAGATTAATTACGGCATCGAAACCATCGAGTGAGGTTTTTCCTTGCAGCGTTTCCCAGACGGAAACCTGAGTGCCGAGTAACTTCGCCGCGCGTTCAGGTGCACGGCTCAGGGCGGTGATCTGATGAGATTGCGCAAGCAGCCGTTCGGTGAGTTTCCTTCCGATGAGGCCGGTGGCGCCGGTAATCAAGATCTTCATATCGTGATCCTTAACTGTCTGAATACGCGGATGAACTGCCTTTAATCATAGATGAGTCATCGCTATTAACGCGCGATATGGAGCACAATTAAGGGTTTTTTATTTTGAGACATTCACAATACTGCCGGCAAACTGAAGGGGCTTACGGAACCTGCGCCAGCGCGTAGGCTTTTTGTGTCGCCGGGCGGCTTTTAACCCTTTCGAACCAATTGCGCACGGCCGGGTATTGTGCGAGATCAATTCGCTGACGTTCATGAGCCGCTACCCACGGATAAGTGGCTATGTCGGCGATACTGTAATTCTCCCCGGCGATATACGCGTTTTTCTCTAACTGGCGGTTCAGCACACCATACAGACGCTGAGTTTCCTGTAAATAACGCTCAATGGCATAAGGGACCGGTTGCGGCGCGTAATGCGTAAAGTGGTGGTTCTGACCCAGCATCGGACCAAAGCTGGCTACCTGCCAGGTGAGCCATTCCAGTGTCGCAGTCCGCTCGCGCAACTCTTTGCTGAGAAATTTTCCGGTTTTTTCTGCCAGATATTGCAAAATTGCGCCAGACTCAAAAATACCGATCGGTGCGCCGCCGTCAACGGGCTGACTGTCAACAATCGCCGGGATTTTGTTGTTTGGCGAAATGGCCAGAAATTCAGGTTTGAACTGTTCTCCGGCGCTGATATCAACGCGATGGAGCCGGTATTGCAGGCCACTCTCTTCAAGAAAAAGAGAAATTTTATGGCCATTCGGTGTGGGAGCGTAATAAAGATCGATCATATTGCCTCCTGCGTTGTTTTAATCACTGTCGCGACTGGCGGGGACGGGATACGCCAATAGGGAACGGGTAATCACAAACTTCTTATCCGGTTTATTAGGTTATCATAATGTAGATGTTTAGAGGTCTATGTCAGACTTGTCTGATGGCGAACTTTGCGGGGTAACATAGCTTTTAGGTTGCATCAACGCATCCATAGCTATTGAAGCTAACCAGCAGACCCAGATAGAATCTCAGCACATTATCGACGTGTTGCAAAATCACAGCGCACAGACTTATTGCGCACAGATCAGCGCTTAAAAGAGAAGGTTCCAGCGGATGTCAGAACAAGAGCAAAACATCAGTACGGATGAGTGGGTGGATATCGTCAACGAAGACAACGAGGTCATTGCCCAGGCCAGCCGACAACAAATGCGTGCTCAGGTCCTGCGTCACCGTGCCAGCTATATTGTGGTTCATGATGGAATGGGGAATATTTTGGTTCAGCGTCGGACTGAAACCAAAGACTTCTATCCGGGCTGGCTTGATGCAACGGCCGGTGGTGTGGTGCAAAGCGGTGAAAATATTCTTGATTCCGCCCGCCGTGAAGCCGAGGAAGAACTGGGCATCGCCGGTGTGCCGTTTGCAGAGCACGGTCAGTTCTACTTTGAAGAAGAGAACAAATGCCGCGTATGGGGTGCACTGTTCAGTTGTGTATCCCACGGTCCGTTTGCCCTGCAGGAAGAAGAAATTGATGCCGTGCGCTGGATGACACCGGAAGAAATTACCGCGCGCTGTGATGAATTTACGCCAGACTCGCTGAAAGCACTTTCTCTGTGGATGACGCGCAACAATGAAAAAGAACACGGTAAGCCTCTGCCCCGTGAAGCCGCCGCTGCTGTGGCTGACGCGTCTGTCTCTGAAGACCCTAAAAACGATGCCGTGGTGTCGTCACCAAAAGACGCTATCTGAGACACACTTACGGGCGAGCTCATATCGCCCGTTTTCTTTAGCAACTCTCCCGCTTGCACAACGACGAAGCGATCATCACTTCTTCCCACTCCTCGTCATTAATCCTCGCCAGTAACGCCTGGGCAGCCCGTATCCCGATTTCTTTATGCGGTATGGCAATGGTGGTCAGCGGTGGCTGGCATACTTTACTGACATCGGCGTTGCCAAAGCCGACCACGGCAAGATCGTCAGGCACTTTGATGCGTCTGCGCTGACATTCATACAATGCGCCACAGGCGAGATCGTCGGAAACACACACCAGCGCGTCAATTTCCGGCCAGGCGAGCAGAAATTCCGGCAATTGCTGAGCGCCGGTGGAGAAGCTGGCTGGCTCAGCGGCGTTTATCACCCGGTGCGGAGACATGTGCGCTTTTAACATGGCCTTGCGCCAACCCTGAAGGTGTTGCTGGAAAATCCACTGCTCCTGATTAGCACACAACATGCCGATATTCTGATACCCCCTGGCGATCACCGTCCGGGTTAGCTGAAACATCGCCTCGACATAATCAATGCCGATATTCATGTCGATCGGCGAATCGGTCAGCGCGCCGATTTCCAGCACCGGTATGGTCAGGTTATCCAGCCATTGCCGTACGTTGGCCGAATGCTCAACGGACAGCAAAATCGCCGCCGCCAGATTATAGGAAAGCAGCGTTTCCAGCAGTTTTTCTTCCCGCTCAATACGATGCTGAGATTCCGCCAGCATGATCTGATAACCCGCCGGTTGCAGCACTTTCTGTAACCCGGCAAACATCTCGGCGCAGCCCGCTTCGGAAAGGCTCGGTACAATCATCGCAATGGTATTTGATGAAGCAGAAGCCAGCGAACTGGCGGCCTGATTGGGCAGGTATCCGAGCTGGCTCACGGCCTCTTCGATCTTCTCCCGCAGCTTGTCGGAGACCTGTTCAGGTGTTCGCAGTGCACGGGAGACGGTCATACTGCCCACGCCTGCCAGCTGCGCAACATCGGCCAGCGTCACTCTTCCGGTACTGCGTCTCTTCTTGTTAATGGACATTCACGATCCTGACCTTAACTGCGCATCTTGCGCACAATGTATACCCATGGGTATAGCGAAAAAAGCGGGCCGCAGCAGGACCGGCAAAACGGGAACCACGGCAGAATTCGGTAAATTATCGGCAATTTCCAGACAAAGTATACCGTTATTTATGTGATCCACGGGACGGTGGTACCGCCGCGCGATTATTTTTGATAGCGCTATCACAGTTCTCAATGATAGAAGTTTGGTAGCGCTATCTTTGAGATGTGTGTCACAGATGTTAACGCTATCGCTGAAGTAGAGTCAGGATCGTTGGTGCGGTCTGGGGGAAATTTGACCGGCCATCTTAAAAAAATACGGAGCCTGACTATGTTAAATGATTGGCTGACATCTGAACGAATTCAGATCAGAACGGATATCACGGACTGGCGGCAGGCGGTGGAGGTCAGTGCACAACCCCTGCTGAAAGAAGGGACCATAACCCCGGATTACCTGACGGCAATTTTCGCTCAACGGGAAAAGCTGGGGCCGTATTTTGTTCTGGCACCGGGTATTGCCATGCCGCATGCCAGACCAGAAGAAGGGGCGAACGGGTTGGGACTCTCGTTACTGACACTGCCACACGGCGTGGTGTTTAATTCAGAGGATAACGACCCGGTCTATACGGTGGTGATGTTATCGGCTGCTGATAAACACAGTCATGTTGAACTGATTTCTGAACTGGCGGAATTATTTTCCAGTGAAGAAGATATGCAGAAAATACATCAGGCAAAAACGATCAGAGAAATTCAGGACATTATATCCCGCTATTAGTCTGCCTTTATATCAGAAGGGCATGGGGTTCAAGCCTAAAGAAATCCTGAAATTCAGGGGCATGAATATGTGCAACTGAACTGTGATCCTACGCAATGTAAACTTTTAAAAAACAGATAAAGAACAGGTGAAAAAATGAAAATCATGGCGATTTGTGGCTCCGGTTTAGGCAGCAGTTTTATGGTTGAAATGAACATCAAGAAGGTTCTGAAAAAACTTAATATTCAGGCAGATGTTCAGCACTCCGATTTGTCCTCAGCCATTCCGGGCGAGGCCGATCTGTTTGTGATGGCAAAGGACATCGCTGCCAGCGCCAGTATTCCTGAAAACCAGCTGGTGGTGATCACTAACATCATTGATATTAATGAACTTGAAACAAAACTGATGGCTCACTTTGAAAAGCATCCGGTGTCCTGACCGGCACGGAATAACCCTACAAATAAAACAAATAGACAAACGAGGTGGATATGTTTATCCAGGAAACGCTCAAGTTTGTGGTCGATATATTAAAAGTGCCTTCTATACTGGTGGGGCTCATCGCATTAATCGGTCTGGTAGCGCAAAAGAAAAACTTTTCTGATGTGGTGAAAGGCACGGTTAAAACAATACTGGGCTTTTTAGTCTTAGGCGGTGGTGCCACAGTATTAGTCGGTTCATTAAATCCTTTAGGCGGCATGTTTGAACATGCCTTTAATATCCAGGGTATTATTCCTAATAACGAAGCGATTGTTTCCATTGCGCTGGAGAAATTCGGTGCACCGACAGCGTTAATTATGGCGTTTGGTATGGTGGCAAACCTGATCGTGGCCCGTTTCACCCGTCTTAAATATGTGTTTCTGACCGGTCACCATACGTTTTATATGGCCTGTATGATCAGCGTTATTCTGACAGTGGCCGGTTTCGAAGGCGTTTCACTGGTGTTCACCGGCTCCCTGACGCTCGGGCTTATCATGGCGTTCTTCCCGGCGCTGGCGCAACGCTATATGCGCAAAATTACCGGCAGCGATGACGTCGCATTCGGTCATTTCGGCACTATCGGTTATGTCTTATCGGGCTGGATAGGCAGCAAGGTCGGTAAAGGTTCACGTTCTACGGAAGAAATGAATTTGCCGAAAAACCTCAGCTTCCTGCGTGACAGTTCCATTTCTATCTCGCTCACCATGATTATCATTTATCTGATTATGGCGGTATTCGCGGGGCAGGTCTTTGTTGAAGCCACTTACAGCGCAGGTCAGAACTATCTGGTGTACGCCATTATTATGGCAATTACTTTCGCGGCGGGCGTGTTCATCATTCTGCAAGGGGTGCGTCTGATCCTGGCGGAAATCGTTCCGGCATTCGTCGGCTTCTCCGAGAAATTGGTGCCTAATGCCCGCCCGGCGCTGGATTGCCCGGTGGTGTATCCGTACGCGCCGAATGCGGTGCTGATTGGCTTCCTGTTCAGCTTCCTCGGGGGGCTGGTGGGGCTGTTCCTGTTAGGGCAGATGCATCTGGTGCTTATCCTGCCCGGTGTAGTGCCGCACTTCTTCACCGGTGCAACGGCGGGCGTGTTTGGTAATGCCACCGGCGGGCGTCGCGGGGCGATGGTCGGTGCATTTGCCAACGGCGTGCTGATTACCTTCCTGCCGGTTCTGTTGTTACCGGTACTCGGCGCGCTGGGCTTTGCCAATGCAACCTTCTCTGATGCGGATTTCGGCGTTATTGGCATTCTGCTGGGTAACCTGGCCCGCTTCATGTCGAAGGAAGGCATCATGGCGCTGATTGTCGGAATCTTCGCGGTACTGGTTGCCTGGAACTATCTCGGTAAAAAACCGGTGGCTGAGAAAGAAGCCACTGAGAAGTAATAGCCTGCATCACTGCATTTTTAACTCCATCCGGGAAACACTGTCCTGCCTGTTAGAAATAACAGGTCAGGATAAGCATTCATTAAAATAAGGACCCATGAAGATGAAAGATGTCCAGAAGGTTCGTGATCTTGCCCGCCATATCCGCATCGAGACGCTGAAAATGCTGACCGGTCTGGGATTCGGGCATTATGGCGGCAGCATGTCCGTGGTGGAAACGCTGGCCGTGTTGTATGGCGATGTGATGCGCATCGATCCGGAAAAACCAGACTGGCAAGATCGTGATTATTTCGTGCTGTCAAAAGGCCATGCGGGGCCGGCGCTGTATGCCACGCTGGCACTGAAAGGTTATTTCCCGGTCAGCGAATTACACACACTCAACCAGAACGGAACCCGTCTGCCGAGCCATCCGGACCGGCTGCGCACCACGGGCGTGGATGCGACCACCGGCTCGCTGGGACAAGGCGTGTCCATTGCGGCGGGCATGGCGCTTTCGCATAAGCTGGCCGGTCGCAGCAACCGTGTATTCTGCATTCTTGGCGACGGCGAACTCAACGAAGGACAGTGCTGGGAAGCCTTCCAGTTTATTGCACACCACAACCTGCACAATCTGACGCTGTTCATTGATTACAACAAACAGCAACTCGACGGCACGCTGGATGAAGTCATCAAGCCGTTTGATCTGGCCGGAAAATTCAGTGCATTTGGCTTTGATGTGCAGACCATTAAAGGCGATGACATTGCAGCGATAAGTGAGGCGGTCACACCGGTTCGTCATGCTGAGCAACGTCCGCTGGTGGTGATACTCGACAGCATCAAAGGGCAGGGCGTGAAGTATCTCGAACAACTGGCGAACTCGCACCATCTGCGTCTAACGCCGGATGTGAAACTGGAAATCGAAAATGCTATCGCTGAGCTGGAGGCCACCCATGTTTGAAGTCTCTCTGGAATTACAAAAAGACGCGGTGGAAATGCGTAAAGTTTACGCCAATACCGTGCGTCAAAAGATCGTAGAGAACACGCCGGTTATCGCGCTGGAAGCCGACCTGATGAGCTCGATGGCGATGGACGGCGTGCATAAAGATCACCCTGATCATGTGATTAACTGCGGCATTATGGAAGCCAACGTGATCGGCGTTGCAGCAGGTTTGTCGCTGACCGGTCGCGTGCCTTTTGTGCATACTTTTACCGCATTCGCCAGCCGCCGCTGTTTCGATCAGCTATTTATGTCACTGGATTATCAGAAAAATAATGTGAAGATTATTGCGTCCGATGCGGGCGTCAGTGCCTGCCATAACGGTGGTACGCATATGTCGTTTGAGGATATGGGTATCGTGCGCGGGCTGGCGAGTTCGGTGGTGATGGAAGTTACCGACGCCGTAATGTTCCGCGATATCCTGTTGCAACTGATGGATTTGAAAGGCTTTTACTGGGTGCGCACCATCCGTAAACAGGCCACGCAGGTTTATCAGGAAGGTTCGACATTCACCATCGGCAAAGCCAATGTGCTGCGCGATGGCAAAGACATGACGCTGATTGCCAACGGCATTATGGTCGCTGAAGCACTGAAAGCGGCAGAAATGCTCGGGCGCGAAGGCGTGAGTGCGGCGGTCATTGACATGTTCACCCTCAAGCCGATTGATAAAGACATCATCATTCAATACGCCGCGAAAACCGGCAAAATAGTGACCTGCGAAAACCACAGTATTCACAACGGGCTGGGATCGGCGGTGGCGGAAGTACTGGTAGAAAATCAGCCGGTGCCGATGCGCCGTGTCGGCGTGAAGGAACGTTACGGTCAGGTGGGCACGCAGGAGTTTTTACAGCAGGAATATGGCCTGACGGCTGAGCATATTCTGGAAGCCGCGAAAACATTGCTCTGAATTTTTATCGAAAGAAATGCGACCCAAAAAAAACGCCGGATATTAAGTCCGGCGTCTTACCTTCAGAAGTTCTGACTTATTTAGCCGGAACAGCCGCTTCTGCCTGAGCAGACTGAATCGCTGTCAGTGCAACGGTGTAGACGATATCGTCTACCAGTGCGCCACGTGACAGGTCATTGACCGGTTTACGCATGCCCTGCAACATCGGTCCGATTGAGACCAGATCCGCAGAACGCTGTACCGCTTTGTACGTGGTGTTACCGGTATTCAGGTCAGGGAAGATGAACACGGTCGCTTTACCCGCAACCGGCGAGTTTGGCGCTTTGGACTGAGCAACGTCAGCCATGATAGCGGCGTCATATTGCAGCGGGCCATCGATGATCAAATCCGGGCGTTTTTCCTGTGCCAGACGGGTCGCTTCACGCACTTTTTCAACATCGCTACCTGCGCCGGAATTACCGGTTGAGTAGGAGATCATCGCAACGCGTGGTTCGATACCGAACACCGCAGCAGAATCCGCAGACTGGATTGCGATTTCAGACAGCTGTTCAGCGGTAGGATCCGGGTTGATCGCGCAGTCGCCGTAAACCAGAACCTGGTCAGGCAGCAGCATGAAGAATACAGAGGAAACCAGCGAGCTACCCGGTGCGGTTTTGATCAGCTGCAACGGCGGGCGGATGGTGTTTGCTGTGGTGTGAACCGCACCGGAAACCAGACCGTCAACGTTACCTTGTTCCAGCATCAGAGTGCCCAGAACCACGTTGTCTTCGAGTTGTTCACGTGCAACCACTTCGGTCATGCCTTTGTTTTTGCGCAGTTCAACCAGACGGGCTACATATTCTTCACGGACAGCCACCGGATCAACGATTTCGATGCCTTTACCCAGCGTCACGCCCTGAGCTGCTGCAACGCGTTTGATTTCGTCAGGATTACCCAACAGTACGCATTCAGCGATACCACGTTCAGCACACAGCGCTGCCGCTTTTACGGTACGTGGTTCGTCGCCTTCCGGCAGAACAATACGTTTACCGGCTTTACGGGCCAGTTCGGTCAGCTGATAGCGGAATGCCGGCGGTGACAGACGGCGTGAACGTTCGGAATGTGCGCTCAGGGAGTTGATCCAGTCAGCGTTAATGTGAGACGCCACGTACTGTTGCAGTTTCTCTACACGCTGATGGTCATCTGCAGGTACTTCCAGATTAAAGCTCTGCAGGCTCAGGGAGGTCTGCCAGGTGTTGGTTTCTACCATAAAGACAGGCAGGCCGGTCTGGAAGGCACGTTCACACAGGCTGTTGATGCGTTCGTCGATTTCATAACCACCGGTCAGCAGGATAGCGCCAATTTCCACGCCGTTCATGGCGGCCAGACAGGCTGAAACCAACACGTCAGGACGATCAGCAGAGGTCACCAGCAGAGAGCCCGGACGGAAATGCTCCAGCATATGCGGAATGCTGCGTGCACAGAATGTTACGGATTTCACGCGGCGGGTTTTCACATCGCCTTCGTTGATAATACGTGCGTTCAGATGCTTAGCCATGTCGATTGCGCGGGTGGCAATCAGCTCGAAGCTCCAGGGAATGCAGCCAAGAACCGGTAGCGGGCTGTTAGCGAACAACTGGGTCGGGTCGATATTCGCCACGCTGGCTTTGGTGGAATCATCAAAGATTTCGGACAGGTCAGGACGTGTACGACCCTGATCGTCAACCGGCGCATTCAGTTTGTTAATGATTACGCCGGTGATATTTTTGTTTTTGCTGCCACCGAAGCTGGAACGGGCCAGTTCGATACGTTCTTTCAACTGTGCAGGAGAATCATTGCCCAGCGCCAGCACAAAGACGATTTCTGCATTCAGGGTTTTGGCAATTTCATAGTTCAGCGCATTGGCGAACTGGTGTTTACGGGTAGGCACTAAGCCTTCAACCAGCACCACTTCCGCATCTTTGGTATTTTCATGATAACGCGCGATGATTTCTTCCATCAGTACGTCTTGCTGGTTTGAGCTCAGCAAGGTTTCCACATGGCTCATTTTCAGCGGTTCTGCAGCGGTCACGCTGGAGTTAGCACGAATAATGGTGGTGGTTTGGTCAGGAGCATCTCCGCCAGTACGCGGTTGGGCGATAGGCTTGAAGATACTCAGGCTGACGCCTTTTTGTTCCATGGCACGGATCACGCCCAGGCTGACGCTGGTCAGACCGACGCTGGTGCCTGTAGGGATCAACATAATTGTACGGGACACGGCTAAACCTCTTTAACGGTTGCCAGGCAGGGACCTTCGCAGGTTTGTACAGGGAGGATAATGATCAGCATAAGCGCGATGATTATCCTGCGCGGTGCGTCCAAACGGGCGGCGTTTGCCTATAAGTGAAAAATTGCCCGCATTACGCGGGCAGTCTTGAATCGAATTATGCAGTCAGACGCGCGGCGTCTTGTGCAATCACCAACTCTTCGTTGGTTGGAATAACCAGAGCGGCGCGGGTGCCTTCTTTGTTGATCGCCCCGGATTTGCCAAAACGGGCAGCCAGGTTACGTTCATGATCCACTTCAAAGCCCAGCAGACCCAGTTTAGCCAGCGACAGTTCGCGAACCATTGCAGCGTTTTCACCGATACCACCGGTGAATACGACGGCATCCAGACGGCCTTCCATCAATGAGGTATATGCACCGATGTATTTCGCCAGACGGTGGCAGAAGACGTCCATGGCACGTTTAGCATCTGCTTTGGTGGTGTAGTTATCTTCAACATAACGGCAGTCACTGGTGACTTCAGTCAGGCCCAGCAGACCTGATTCTTTGGTCAACATTTTGTTGATTTGATCAACGCTCATGCCCAGTGAATCATGCAGATGGAAGATGATGGCCGGGTCGATGTCACCGCTGCGGGTACCCATCACCAGACCTTCCAGTGGGGTCAGGCCCATGGAGGTATCAACACATTGACCGTTACGGATTGCACTGACAGAACCGCCGTTACCCAGGTGGCAAGTGATCAGGTTCACTTCTTCCACGGGTTTGTTCAACATTTTTGCGGCTTCCTGTGTCACGTAGAAGTGACTGGTGCCGTGTGCGCCATAACGACGGACGTGATGATCTTTATACAGGCTGTACGGCAGTGCGTAGAGGTAGGATTCTTCTGGCATTGTCTGATGGAAAGCCGTGTCGAAAACGGCAACGTTTTTATCAGCCAGTTTAGGGAATGATTTCAGGGCTTCATCGATACCGATCAGGTGAGCCGGATTATGCAGCGGCGCAAACGGAATAGATTCTTTGATACCCTCAATAACCGCGTCGTTGATCAGCATTGATTTGGTCAGCTTCTCGCCGCCATGAACGATGCGGTGGCCGATCGCAACCAGTTCTGCGGACAGCTCAGGTTTTTTGCTCAGAATGTTATTAACGATGAATTTCAACGCTTCACTGTGTGCGGCACCCGCACCCAAAGCGGCTTCTTCTTTGCCACCGTCCATTTTCCATTTAATGCGCGCTTCTGGCAGATGGAAACATTCGGCTAAACCTGAAATGTGCTCTTCGCCGTTTGCAGCATCAATGATGGCAAACTTGAGGGAAGAACTACCACAGTTAAGAACCAGTACAAGCTTACTCGACATGGAAGTACCTATTTATTGTTGGTGCTGTTTAAAAAAACAATACACGTGGTTAATAAATCGTCAGTCTGACATCAAGCGTAGCGCATAATGGCGGCGACAATTATGATTAACATCATGCCAGAGAGCCAAAACGGACATGACGATGAAAAAGCTGAAGAATCGCCGGGCTTTGGTTTTTTTAAGCGTCCGGATAACAGAAATAAATCAGTAAACAGCACTGTATATTTCGGTTTACACGTCTTCAGGATGTTACTAATCAGTAAAAACACTAACAAAAAATACAATAACTAATTACAAATCCTCTCAGACCGAGGCACTATGCTTATTATGGGGATGAAAGATTGCAATTCACCGCTTTCACCCCAACTTTATATTGATCCCGTTACCTGAGAGGGTTGCGAGGCTGCGATAGAATACCGACAGGTGCCAGCAAAAACAAAATATATTTTATCGTGGTAAACTCCAGTTTGTGTTTTACAACTATTTTTTAAATTTTATACGCGAAGTTGAGGTGCAACGATGACGAGTAAGCCAACAGGCTCCATAGGCTGGTTCCAGGTATTCCAGCGCGGGCAGCACTATATGAAGACATGGCCGTCAGATAAGCGCCTGGCTCCGATGTTTCCCGAGAACCGGATTTCTACGGCTACGCGTTTCGCCGTGCGCATCATGCCGCCGGTAGCGGTCTTTACCCTGACGTGGCAAATCGCTTTAGGTGGACAACTCGGTCTGGCCGTCGCCACGGCGATTTTTGCCTGCAGCCTGCCGATGCAAGGATTATGGTGGCTGGGTCGCCGTTCTCTGACGCCGCTGCCGCCGGGATTACTCGGCTGGTTCCATGATGTACGCAACAAGCTCGCTGAATCCGGACTGGCACTGGCACCGATTGAAGGTACGCCGACGTACCAGTCACTGGCTGATGTCCTTAAGCGCGCGTTCAAACAGCTGGACAAAACCTTCTTAGACGATCTGTAAGCCTGTTTTCCCCGATTGCTGCGACTGTCATCAATGACAATCTTTCATAAGTCGTATCTCGCCGGGGAAATCTCCCCGGTGATTATTTCAGGTGAGATCCCGACTCAAATCAAAGAATGGTGTGCTTGCGATTTCGCAGAACTTTGCGCTATGCCATGCTTTGCGCATTATGCAGACATGAGGATTTTCACGATGGAAATGACGAACGCTCAACGCCTGATTTTGTCCAATCAATACAAAATGATGACCATGCTGGATCCCGATAATGCGGAACGCTATCGCCGGTTACAAACCGTTGTAGAACGGGGTTTTGGTTTGCAAATGCGCGAGCTGGACAGAGATTTCGGCGAATTGCCGGAGGAAACCTGTCGCACAGTGATTAATATTATGGAAATGCATCATGCGATGCAGGTGTCCTGGACCCATTTGAAAGATACGCAAGATTTGGATCGCCGCCGTATTGATTTTCTGGGTTTTGATGCCGCAACGGAATCCCGCTATTTAAGCTATGTTCGCTTTATGGTGAACACCGAAGGACGTTACACCGATTTTGATGCAGGCACTCACGGGTTTAACTCGCAGACCAAAATGTGGGATAAATACCAGCGTATGCTGGCGGTCTGGCAGTCGTGCCCGCGTCAGTATCATCTGAGTGCGGTAGAGATCGCGCAAATTATCAATGCCTGATGTCAATACTTAAAGGAGTCGCCTGTGCTTTGTAAGGGTTTTTTGTTCGACCTTGATGGAACGTTAGTTGATTCATTACCTGCAGTTGAGCGTGCCTGGGTGAACTGGGCGCTTAGCCGGGGTATCAGCCCCCAGGATGTACTGGCGTTTATTCATGGCAAGCAGGCGATCACTTCTTTGCGTCATTTTATGGCGGGTGAAAGTGAAGAAGCGATTCAAAAAGAGTTTCTGAAGCTGGAACAGATTGAAGCCACGGACACCGAGGGGGTAGCCGCGCTTCCCGGTGCCCATTTGCTGTTAAGTGAACTCAACCGGCAGAATATTCCCTGGGCAATTGTGACATCCGGTTCCTTGCCTGTCGCCAGCGCGCGCCATAAAGCGGCGCATTTGCCTGAGCCTGAAGTGTTTATCACCGCTGAACAGGTCAAACATGGCAAACCACAGCCTGACGCCTATTTGCTGGGAGCAGAACGTTTGGGTCTGGCACCGGAAGATTGCGTGGTGGTTGAAGATGCCGCCGCCGGTGTGATGGCCGGGCTGGCCGCGGGCTGCAAAGTCATTGCTGTAAACGCACCGGACGATACGCCCGGGATTGAAAATGTCGATTTCGACCTGACGACATTGGAAGTTCTGCTGATCAGCCGTACCGGCGAAGGTGTGAAAGTCAGTCTGCGTTAAGGTCAGAAAAAACACAATTTCCCTGTTTAAATTGATATAAACCCCGCCTGTGCGGGGTTTTTTTATGCCATTCTGGTACCCGTTCCTGCCTCTCAATCTCAACGCAAATGGAGTGTGTTTTGACCGGTGAATTGCTTTGGGTCGTCACGTTGCTGGCTATTGCGATGGTGCTGTTTGCACGCAATACGCTGCGAATGGATATTGTTGCTTTACTGGTCATTATTGCTTTTGTGCTCAGCGGCACGCTGACTATCAATGAAGCACTGGCCGGATTCAGTGATCCGAACGTTATTTTGATCGCGGCGCTGTTTGTGGTCGGCCACGGGCTGGTGAGAACCGGTGTGGCGTATCAGGTCGGTGACTGGCTGATGAAAGTGGCGGGCAACAGTGAAACGCGGATGCTGGTTTTGCTGATGCTTACTGTCGCAGGTCTGGGCGCTTTTATGAGTTCAACCGGCGTGGTCGCGATCTTCATTCCTGTGGTGATGAGCGTCTCGGCGCGCATGAAAACCTCTCCCGCACGACTGATGATGCCGCTGAGTTTCGCCGGGCTTATCAGCGGTATGATGACATTAGTCGCTACGCCGCCGAACATGGTAGTCAACAGCGAACTGTTGCGTGAGGGATTCGACGGTTTTGGTTTCTTCGGCGTCACCCCGGTGGGACTGGCGGTACTGATAATGGGTATCGGATATATGCTGATTGCCCGTCGCTGGCTGTCATCAGAAGATGCGGCACGAGGTCAGCAACACTGGAAGCGGCGAACTTTCCGGGATTTGATCCGTGATTATCATCTGACCGGCCGTGCGCGTCGCGTCACTATCCGCCCCGGTTCGCCTTTGGTCGGGCGTACACTTGATGATGTGCATCTGCGTTCCCGTTACGGCGCGAACGTCGTAGGCATTGAACGCTGGCGTAAATTTCGCCGTGTGATGGTCAGTGCGACGGGGAATACGGAATTGTTTGCCCGGGATGTGTTACTGCTCGATATGTCGGATCCTGACATCTCCATCAGACAATTTTGCACTGACGAAATGCTCGAGCCTATGGTGCTACGTGGTGAGTATTTTTCTGAGCAATCGCGGGATGTCGGGATGGCCGAAGTGTCATTAATTCCCGATTCCGAACTGCTCGGCAAAACGCTGCGTGATGTGGCATTCCGCTCCACCTATGGCTTAAATGTTGTGGGTATCCGCCGCCAGGGTGAAGCGCTGGAGGGAAAACTGGTGGATGAGGAATTGCAGCTGGGCGATATGCTGCTGGTGATTGGCGACTGGAAACTGATCCGCCAGCTTCAGCAACAAATGCATGATTTCATTGTACTTAATCTTCCCGCTGAAGTGGATGAAGTCGCGCCCGCTCTGAGCCAGGCACCCCATGCGCTGTTTTGTCTGGCGCTGATGGTGGCGCTGATGCTCACCGATGATGTGCCTAACGCTATCGCCGCCATTATTGCCTGTATTCTGATGGGTAAATTCCGTTGCATCACGATGGAAAGTGCTTATAAAGCCATTCACTGGCCAAGTTTGCTGCTGATCGTCGGGATGATGCCTTTTGCGCTGGCTCTGCAGAAAACCGGCGGTGTGGCACTGATTGTGAAGGGATTGATGGAGATAAGCGGCGGCTATGGCCCGTATGTAATGTTGCTGAGCTTATTCATTCTCTGTGCAAGCATCGGGCTGTTTATTTCTAATACTGCAACGGCCGTCCTGATGGCGCCGATTGCTATTGCGGCGGCACACCAGATGGGGGTATCACCGTACCCGTTCACCATGATTATTGCTATTGCGGCTTCTGCCGCTTTTATGACACCGGTATCGTCACCGGTAAATACGCTGGTTATGGTGCCGGGCAACTATCAGTTTGGCGACTTTCTCCGCATCGGTGTACCGTTCACTTTGCTGGTGATGGTCGTCAGCATATTTCTGGTACCTGTCTTATTCCCGTTCTGATCGCAGGTTCAGAGCGGCGAATCGAGACTGATTTCGTCCAGCGAGAGGCTGAAACTCGGAATGAAGACTTCCATAAAGTAATCCATTTCCGGGCTTTTTCTGTCTGCCAGCGTTTTCTCCAGACGGGCTTTCGCCAGAGTGAATTCGTTATTGCCTGCCGATAATTCCTCCAGACATTTCAGATAGGCGCACAGCGCATCAGCCTGTTTTACGGTCAGTTTTTCTTCTTCCGTATAATAATGTTCGTCAATCAGCGGGCGGAAATCCTCCTGTAATTCCTTCGGCAGCATTTCAATCAGTTTCTGCTGGGCAATTTTCTCAATCTTTTTGTACTCATGGGCAATCTGCGGATTGTAATACTTGATTGGCGTCGGCATATCGCCGGTAAGCACTTCGCTGGCATCGTGGTACATGGCGAGCAGAGCAACGCGTTCCGCACTCAGATTGCCATTGAATTTACGGTTCTTGATCACGGCTAAAGCATGGGCGACGAAAGCGACTTGCAGACTGTGCTCCGACACGTTTTCAGTACGGACATTGCGCATCAGCGGCCAGCGGCTGATCAGTTTAAGGCGGGAAAGGTGGGCGAAAAAATGGCTCTGATTCATAACACTCTCGATTACTGCGGTGAATGAATGACTATTGTGAGCAGTGCGAAACCGTTATGCAAATGCGGAAATTGAAAGGAAAGGCGAAAGGGCGCTGTCGTCAGCGCCCTGATTTCATCACTGGCGATAGGTTTCGAGGAAACGTCCCAGTTTATTGACAGCCATTTCCAACTCATCCACACGTGGCAGCGTCACGATACGTACATGATCCGGATACGGCCAGTTGAACGCAGAACCCTGAACCAGCAATACCTTTTGCTGTAACAGTAAGTCGAGCACCATTTTCTGATCGTCATGGATGTTGAAACGTTTGGCGTCAATGCGCGGGAACATATACAGGGCGCCCTTTGGTTTCACGCAGGAAACGCCTGGAATTTCATTGATCAGTTCCCATGCACGATCGCGTTGTTCGACCAGGCGTCCGCCCGGCTGAATAAACTCGCTGATGCTCTGATAGCCGCCCAGTGCAGTCTGAATGGCATGTTGCATCGGCACATTGGCGCAAAGGCGCATCGAGGCCAACATTTCCAGACCTTCAATATAACCTTTCGCATGTTTCTTCGGTCCGTTCAGAACCATCCAGCCCTGACGGAAACCGGCTACGCGGTAGGTTTTTGACAGACCGTTAAAGGTGACCGTCAGTAAATCCGGTGCCAGGGAGGCGATGGAGATGTGCCGGGCTTCGTCATACAGGATCTTGTCGTAAATTTCGTCGGCAAAAATAATCAGATTATGTTCCCGGGCGATGTCCACAATCTGCATCAGTAATTCTTTACTGTATACGGCGCCGGTCGGGTTATTCGGGTTGATAATCACAATGCCACGGGTACGCGGTGTGATTTTGTCACGAATATCGGCAATGTCAGGGAACCAGTCCGCCCCTTCATCACACAGATAATGCACAGCATTACCGCCTGATAACGAAACGGCTGCTGTCCACAACGGGTAGTCGGGCGCAGGGACTAACATTTCATCACCGGTATTAAGCAGTGCCTGCATGGACTGAACAATCAGCTCTGAAACACCGTTGCCGATATAGATATCTTCAACCGTGATGTCACGCATATCGCGCGCCTGATAATGCTGCATGATCGCTTTACGTGCAGAAAACAGGCCTTTCGAATCACAATAACCTTGCGCGGTTGGCAGATTGCGGATGACATCGACCAGGATTTCATCAGGCGCATCAAAACCGAATGGCGCGGGGTTGCCGATGTTCAGCTTGAGGACTTTATTACCTTCTTCTTCAAGACGTTTTGCTTCTTTGAGCACCGGGCCGCGAATGTCATAACAGACGTTGTCCAGTTTGCGGGATTTTTCAATCGGGGACATGTAAGTGAGAGCCTTTTGCAGTAAAGCCTGTTCTTCCCTGGTGCCGAGCGACCGTAGAACAGTGCGAAGGGGTCAATTTACTCTCCCGCAAAGGGCATGAGAAGGGCTGTGCACCGTTTTGGTGAAAAACAGTATTAAAGCGGTCTGTGGTGGGGTATTACCGTATAGCACCTGAGTCTTAATGGTTAATTGTGCTAATTTATAGAGATATAACGATTTTATATGTTGTGATTGTGGGTTTTTTGTACAATAAATTCACTGTTTTTGCTGCCCTGCGCGCGTCCCCTGACCGACCATTTCATTGCCTTTAGGCACAGAACATCACGAAATCTTACCAAAGCTCGACAAATTCTGAAAAAAATTCAGGAAGCTTTGTTTTTCCGCTAAAAAACCTTAGCAAGAATTAGTTTTATTTATCTAATCATTAATAGTGAATGCTGGATGAATGATCATGTTCTAAGTAAAGTCTCAAACGTATTTCCTTTGATTATGTAAATGCTTTTGCTGCATATATTTCAGCAGGTCAGTGTAAACTAAATTTGATGAAACAAGAAAAATCTTAATGTTACTTAAAGATAAGCCTTGGGGCTTAAAATGATTATTCATGTGACTTAATGAATTTATTGAATTATATTTCCAGTAGTCACTTTTATCGGTTAATTTGGCTTATGTTTGCGCATGATAATATTGCCGAATGTCGGCTTTATGTTAGCAGCAGGCGGTATTGCAAGGGATATGGAACGGTTGGCGGCAACAGGCTATATTAAATAAGTAAATCTAATCATTTAGCCTTTGTGGGGAATTATTATGCACAGGTTTAATGACCGAATGCCCACAATGTTGAAAACTTGCATGCACAAATATTTCTCAATTTAGGTTATCAAATGAGTGAGTATCCGACATATCTGGTATTCTGCTTTTTGCGGGTACTTTGACGCACCATCAGGGTAGCTTGTTATTAGATTCTATAAAGTGAAGAAAAACTATGACAATTGCAAATCGTCCAATCCTCAATCTCGATCTTGATCTGTTGAGGACATTTGTAGCTGTTGCTGATTTAAATACGTTCGCTGCGGCTGCTGCTGCGGTGTGTCGTACTCAGTCGGCGGTAAGCCAGCAAATGCAACGTCTAGAACAACTCGTTGGAAAAGAACTGTTTGCCAGACATGGACGCAATAAATTATTAACTGAACACGGTATTCAGTTGTTGGGTTACGCACGCAAAATCCTTCGTTTTAATGATGAAGCCTGCACATCTTTGATGTATAGCAATGTTCAGGGTGGGATAACGATTGGCGCGTCAGATGATACTGCTGACACCATTTTACCCTTCCTGCTCAGTCGTGTGACATCCGTATATCCGAAGTTGTCTATTGATGTCCGCGTTAAACGCAGCCCTTTCATGTTGTCGATGCTCGAAAGTGAAGAAGTGGATTTGGCCATCACGACGATGACGAATACCGATCACCCGCACATCGTTCTGCGTACATCGCCCACACTCTGGTACTGCTCAGCTGATTTTGCGTATCCTTCCGGCGATAGTGTTCCGCTGGTGGTGCTTGATGAGCCAAGTCCGTACCGGATGATGGCAATAGAGCATCTGAGTCAGGCAGGGATCCCGTGGCGTATTGCTTATGTCGCCTCGACATTATCGGCAATTCGTGCGGCCGTGCGTGCGGGACTGGGCGTGACAGCCCGTCCTATCGAAATGATGAGCCCGGAGTTGCGTGTTTTGGGTGAACAGGATGGTTTACCACGTTTGCCGGATACGCAGTATGTGTTGTACAAAAATGCCCGTTGTGAAAATGAACTGGCAATGGCGATTTTCAATGCCGTTGAGCAAGGGAATGATCCATATTCTCTCAGTGCCTATGGTCCCCGTCCGGTAGCGGATGACGATCATGAGTTCCTGGCAGACTCTCAAAGTTAAGATAATCCCCCGGCTTTACCTTCCGCCTCCGTCTGACGGGGCGGGGGTAAAGGTTTCTCCCTCTTTAGAAGTAGCAAAATGATTACTTTTAGTGATTTTGTTTACTATCCTTTCTAAAACCCCTGTTTTGATTTGTTTACCTTCCGTGTCCCCCGCAACGACTGTTATCATCATCAACTATCACCGCAGTAAACCACGCAAAATGCTGGCTTTTCCAGGTTAAAAAAAAGCATAAAATTTTTCCGTAAATCGCTTGTCGTTTTTTGAAAATCAATAAAACTTGTTAAATGTATGGCTTTTTTTCTCTCAAAATTGACAGAACTCTGACATGGATCAAAAAAATAACCCTATTAAGAGAGTGGAAGCGGTGTCTATTCCTGCGACAATAGTAAAGTACGTAAGATGTCATCACTCCCGACACAGGCCCATGCTTTATCTCAGTATTTAACTGACACGATTTAGCTTAAGTTCCGGCGCATGATATGTTAATTAAATGATAAGCATGTAAACTAATGTGGAGATACTTTTGTCAAAGTTGACAAAAGGTTATAGAAAGGGGTAAAAAGCCCACAACAAATCACTGGCTTAATCCCTTGTTGAGCCGTGAACTGTGTGGTTTTTAATCCTTCCCTTGAATCGATGTGGTGCGCAAGCTGCCGACCTTACAGAGCAGATGCCAAAGTGCCACTTTTGATGAGTAAGCAATGAGTATGTCAACAGCCACTGAAGTCATCGCTCAACACTGGGCGTTCGCCGTTTTTCTTATCGTCGCAATGGGCATGTGCTGCCTGATGTTACTGGGCGCCGCGTTTCTTGGCGGGAGAGCCAGAGCGCGCTATAAAAACACGCCTTTTGAGTCAGGTATCGCCTCTGTCGGTACTGCCCGGCTGCGCCTTTCCGCCAAGTTTTATCTGGTCGCCATGTTCTTCGTCATTTTCGATGTTGAAGCCTTGTATCTCTATGCATGGTCAACGTCTATTCGCGAAAGCGGCTGGACCGGATTCGTTGAAGCCACCATTTTCATTTTGGTACTGCTGGCTGGTTTGTTCTATCTGGTGCGAATTGGCGCACTCGACTGGACACCAACACGTTCGAAAGGACCTGTTAAACCAAGCCCGGCGATTAATACCAACAGTCACCCTCAGTAAGCAGTCATAGCGAGGCATTAAGATGGACTATACGCTCACCCGCATAGACCCGGACGGTGAGAACGACCGTTACCCCCTGCAGTCTCAGGAGGTCGTCGGCGATCCTCTTCAGGAGCAGGTTAAACGCAGCGTCTTCATGGGAAATCTCCAGGAGTCACTGCATGGCATGGTGAACTGGGGTCGCAAAAACTCCCTTTGGCCCTACAACTTCGGTCTTTCCTGCTGTTATGTCGAAATGGTGACGTCATTCACTGCGGTGCATGACGTTGCGCGTTTTGGCGCAGAAGTGCTGCGTGCGTCACCACGCCAGGCTGACTTTATGGTGATAGCAGGAACCTGCTTTACCAAAATGGCTCCGGTTATTCAGCGTTTATACGATCAGATGCTGGAACCCAAATGGGTTATTTCGATGGGCGCCTGTGCGAACTCCGGCGGCATGTACGATATTTACTCTGTGGTGCAGGGCGTGGATAAGTTCCTGCCGGTCGATGTGTACATCCCGGGATGTCCGCCACGTCCGGAAGCCTACATGCAGGCTCTGCTGCTGTTGCAGGAGTCCATTGGTAAAGAACGTCGCCCGTTGTCATGGGTTGTTGGCGATCAGGGTGTTTACCGCGCGAATATGCAGTCTGAAAAAGAGCGTAAACGTGCTGAGCGTATTGCTGTGACAAATCTGCGTTCGCCGGACGAGATTTAACACTGCGGTCTGAGAGTCAACCCTGAGGGGGTATAAATATCCCCCTTACGGCATAAATGACCATTTAGTGTGGTGAAAAAAATATGACAGATTTGACGACGCAAGATTCCGCCCTGCCAGCATGGCATACCCGTGATCATCTCGATGACCCGGTTATCGGCGAATTGCGTAACCGTTTTGGGCCAGAGGCCTTTACTGTTCAGGCGACCCGTACCGGCATTCCGGTAGTCTGGTTCAAGCGTGAACAGTTACTGGAAGCGATTACCTTTTTACGAAAACAGCCAAAACCTTATGTCATGCTTTTCGATTTGCATGGCTTTGATGAGCGTTTACGTACACACCGCGACGGTTTACCGGCCGCGGATTTTTCCGTTTTCTACCATCTGCTCTCGGTTGAGCGTAACCGCGACATCATGATCAAGGTGGCATTATCAGAAAACGATCTTCATGTTCCGACCATCACCAAAGTGTTCCCGAATGCTAACTGGTATGAGCGTGAAACATGGGAAATGTTCGGTATTACCTTCGATGGCCACCCGCATCTGACGCGCATTATGATGCCGCAGACCTGGGAAGGGCATCCGCTGCGTAAAGATTATCCGGCGCGTGCCACTGAGTTCGATCCCTACGAACTGACCAGGCAGAAAGAAGAACTTGAGATGGAATCGCTGACCTTCAAGCCTGAAGACTGGGGCATGAAGCGCGGTACCAACAACGAAGACTTTATGTTCCTCAACCTCGGCCCTAACCACCCGTCTGCGCACGGCGCATTTCGCATCATCCTGCAGCTTGATGGTGAAGAAATTGTCGATTGCGTGCCTGACGTCGGTTACCACCACCGTGGTGCTGAGAAAATGGGTGAACGGCAGTCCTGGCACAGCTACATTCCTTACACTGACCGTATCGAATATCTCGGCGGTTGCGTAAACGAAATGCCTTACGTGCTGGCTGTTGAAAAACTCGCCGGTATCGTGACGCCGGACCGCGTGAACACTATACGTGTCATGTTATCTGAGCTGTTTCGCATCAATAGCCATTTGTTGTACATCTCTACGTTTATCCAGGACGTGGGCGCGATGACCCCGGTGTTCTTCGCCTTTACCGATCGTCAGAAAATTTACGATCTGGTGGAAGCGATTACCGGTTTCCGTATGCACCCGGCCTGGTTCCGTATTGGTGGCGTTGCGCATGATCTGCCGAAAGGGTGGGATCGTCTGCTGCGTGAATTCCTTGACTGGATGCCAGCCCGTCTGGATTCCTATGTTAAAGCGGCGCTGAAAAACACCATTCTGATTGGCCGTTCCAAAGGCGTGGCTGCGTATAACGCAGATGATGCCCTGGCCTGGGGCACCACCGGCGCTGGCCTGCGCGCAACGGGTATTCCGTTTGACGTGCGTAAATGGCGTCCGTATTCCGGCTACGAAAACTTTGACTTTGAAGTGCCGACCGGTGATGGCGTCAGCGACTGCTATTCCCGTGTGATGCTGAAAGTAGAAGAACTTCGTCAGAGCCTGCGCATTCTGGAACAGTGTTACAAAAATATGCCGGAAGGTCCGTTCAAAGCAGATCACCCGCTGACCACGCCACCACCGAAAGAGCGCACCCTGCAACACATTGAGACCCTGATCACTCACTTCCTGCAAGTGTCGTGGGGGCCGGTTATGCCTGCGCAAGAATCTTTCCAGATGGTTGAAGCCACCAAAGGGATCAACAGCTATTACCTGACCAGTGACGGCAGCACCATGAGCTACCGCACCCGTGTCCGTACGCCAAGCTTCCCGCATTTGCAACAGATCCCGTCCGTAATCCGTGGCAGCCTGGTATCCGACCTGATCGTGTATCTGGGCAGTATCGATTTTGTAATGTCAGATGTGGACCGCTAACGATGACAGATATCAATAAAGACTCAGAAGTTCAGTACATCAATATCAGCGAGCCTGTTGCGCCGCCGGTATTTGTGCTGAGTGACGCTGAACGCGAAGCGATTGAGCACGAAAAACATCACTACGAAGATGCCCGCGCGGCCTCTATCGAAGCGTTGAAAATCGTGCAAAAAGCGCGTGGCTGGGTGCCTGATGGCGCTATCTACGCAATCTCCGATGTTCTGGGTATTCCTGCCAGTGATGTTGAAGGTGTGGCGACATTCTACAGCCAGATCTTCCGTCAGCCGGTCGGACGCCATGTGATCCGCTACTGTGACAGCGTGGTGTGCCACATCACCGGTTATCAGGGGATCCAGGCCGCACTGGAACAACAGTTGCATATTAAGCCGGGCGAAACGACCGAAGACGGACGCTTTACTCTGCTGCCGACCTGCTGTCTTGGTAACTGTGACAAAGGTCCGTCAATGATGATTGATGAGGACACGCACAGCCATCTGACGCCGGAAGCGATCGGCTCGCTACTGGAGCGTTACGCATGACATATATTCCCCGACACATTGAACGTACACCCGAGATGCATCCGCTGACCTGGCGTATGCGTGATGATAAGCAGCCCGTCTGGATCGACGAGTACCGCAGCAAAAACGGTTATGTGGGTGCGGAAAAAGCCCTCAAAGGCATGGCGCAGGAAGAAATCGTTAATCTGGTAAAAGACGCTGGCCTGAAAGGGCGTGGCGGCGCAGGTTTCTCCACCGGTCTGAAGTGGAGTCTGATGCCGAAAGACGAAAGCATGAACATCCGCTATCTGCTGTGTAACGCCGATGAGATGGAACCCGGTACTTATAAAGACCGCATGCTGATGGAACAAATGCCACACCTGCTGGTGGAAGGCATGCTGATTTCGGCCTTCGCGCTGAAATCTTATCGTGGCTACATCTTCCTGCGTGGCGAATACATTGAAGCCGCTGTGAACCTGCGCCGTGCAATCGAAGAAGCCAAAGCCGCTGGCCTGCTGGGTAAAAATATCCTGGGTACCGGTTTTGACTTTGAACTGATTGTGCATACCGGTGCCGGTCGTTATATCTGCGGTGAAGAAACGGCGCTCATCAACTCACTGGAAGGCCGCCGTGCCAACCCGCGTTCCAAGCCGCCATTCCCGGCCTCTGCCGGTGTATGGGGTAAACCGACTTGTGTCAACAACGTCGAAACGTTGTGCAACGTACCTGCAATCCTTGAGCACGGGGTGGACTGGTACAAAGGTATTTCGGCGGGCAAAAGTGAAGATGCCGGCACCAAGCTGATGGGCTTCTCCGGCCGGGTGAAAAATCCGGGCGTCTGGGAGCTACCGTTTGGGACCACCGCACGTGAAATCCTTGAAGAGTACGCCGGTGGCATGCGTGACGGCCTGAAATTTAAAGCCTGGCAGCCGGGCGGGGCAGGGACCGACTTCCTGACCGCTGATCATCTGGATCTGCCGATGGACTTTGCCAGCATTGGTAAAGCTGGCAGCCGTCTGGGGACTGCGCTGGCCATGGCCGTTGATAATGAAATCGGCATGGTCCCGCTGGTGCGTAACCTGGAAGAGTTTTTCGCCCGCGAATCTTGTGGCTGGTGTACGCCATGCCGTGATGGTCTGCCGTGGAGTGTGAAAATTCTTCGTGCGCTGGAGCGCGGTGAAGGCCAGCCGGGAGATATCGAAACTCTCCAACAGCTTTGCCGCCAGCTTGGCCCGGGCAAAACCTTCTGCGCACACGCGCCGGGTGCCGTGGAGCCATTGCAGAGTGCGATTAAATATTTCCGGGAAGAGTTTGAGGCGGGTATCGCCAAACAGCATTTCAACAACGCACGCGCGATTGGCGGAATTCAGCCAAACAATCTGCTGAAAGAACGCTGGTAGTGAAGGCAACAGGCAGCGGACGTGAGCCCGCTGTGCGCGAATTCCCGGAACAAGGGACGCGCTGTCGAATGATATACGCCAACCCGGCAAGAATTTTTGATTAACGCCCACTAAGTGGGCCACGTGGAAGCATGCTGACTATGGCTACGATTCATGTAGACGGCAAAGAATACGATGTAGACGGAGCGGACAACCTGTTACAGGCTTGCCTCTCTCTCGGCCTCGATATTCCTTATTTTTGCTGGCATCCGGCGCTGGGAAGCGTCGGCGCTTGTCGCCAATGTGCGGTTAAGCAATACCAAAATGCGGAAGACACGCGCGGTCGTCTGGTGATGTCATGTATGACACCCGCGTCTGATGGCACCTTCATTTCCATCGATGACGGCGAAGCGAAAGAATTTCGTGAAAGCGTTGTGGAATGGCTGATGACCAACCATCCGCACGACTGTCCGGTGTGTGAGGAAGGCGGTAACTGTCACCTGCAGGATATGACGGTGATGACCGGCCACAGTATGCGCCGTTACCGCTTTACCAAACGAACCCATAACAACCAGGATCTCGGCCCGTTCATTTCTCATGAAATGAACCGCTGTATCGCCTGTTACCGTTGTGTCCGTTACTACAAGGATTACGCGGACGGCACCGATCTGGGCGTTTATGGCGCACACGACAACGTCTATTTCGGCCGCCCGGAAGATGGACCGCTGGAAAGTGAGTTCTCCGGTAACCTGGTTGAAGTCTGTCCGACCGGTGTTTTCACCGATAAAACGCATTCCGAACGCTACAACCGTAAATGGGACATGCAGTTTGCGCCAAGCATCTGTCAGCAATGTTCTGTTGGCTGTAACACCAGCCCGGGTGAACGTTACGGCGAACTGCGTCGTATCGAAAACCGTTATAACGGTACCGTAAACCATTACTTCCTGTGCGATCGTGGTCGTTTCGGGTATGGCTACGTGAACCTCAAAGATCGACCGAAGAAGCCATTGCAACTGCGGGGCAACGACTGGATCGAACTTAACGCTGAACAGGCGATGCAGGGCGCGGCAGACATTATCCGTCAGGCGAAGAAAACGATCGGTATCGGCTCGCCACGTGCCAGCCTTGAAAGCAACTTTGCCCTGCGTGAGCTGGTCGGCGCTGAAAATTTCTATACGGGTATCAACGCGGCAGAGCAGGGGCGTTTGCAACTGATGCTGAACATTCTGCGCAACAGCGGTGTGCGTACACCGGCGCTGCGTGAAATTGAAGATTACGATGCCGTTCTGGTGCTGGGCGAAGATTTAACCCAGACCGGTGCGCGTATCGCACTGTCTGTTCGTCAGGCTGTAAAAGGTAAAGCCCGCGCGATGGCAGCGGCTCAGCGTGTTGCCGACTGGCAAATCGCGGCTGTACAGAATATCGGTCAGCATGCCAAACATCCGTTGTTTATCACCAATGTGGATAACACGAAGCTCGACGATATCGCCGCTTACAATTACCGCGCCCCGGTTGATGAGCAGGCGCGTTTCGGCTTTGCTATCGCCCATGCGCTGGATAATTCTGCGCCAGCAGTCAGCGACCTTGCTGATGGTCTGAACAAGAAAATCGACGTGATTGTGCAGGCGCTGACCGGTGCACGCAAGCCGCTGATCATCACCGGTACAAGCGCCGGTTCAGATGCCATCATTGAAGCGGCTGCTAACATCGCGAAAGCGCTGAAAGGTGCAGGCAGCGATGTCGGTATTACCTTTGTGGCTTCCGCAGCTAACAGCATCGGTCTTTCGATGATTGGTGGCGGCTCGCTGGACGAAGCACTCGCGTTGCTGACCCGGGGTGAAGCTGACAGCGCCATCGTGATGGAAAATGACCTTTACCGTCAGGCGCCTGAAGCGGAAGTGAATGCGGCATTAGCTAACGTGCAGAACCTGCTGGTCGTTGACCATCAGCGCACGCGCATCATGGATCAAGCCAGCCTGATCCTGCCTGCGGCAAGCTTTGCGGAAAGCGACGGTACTTTGGTGAATCAGGAAGGCCGTGCTCAGCGCTTCTTCCAGGTTTACGATCCTGCCTACTACGACACTACCATCACCATGCTGGAAAGCTGGCGCTGGATGCATTCGCTGCATTCCACCATCAACAGCCGCCATGTTGACTGGACGCAACTGGATCACGTCATTCAGGCGTGTGTTGCTGCGTTGCCACAACTGACAGGCATTGTTGAAGCTGCGCCTGATGCCACTTTCCGTATTCGTGGTCAGAAACTGGCACGTTCTCCTATCCGTTCGAGTGGTCGTACTGCGGCACGTGCAAATATCAGCGTGCACGAGCCGCGTCAGCCGCAAGATAAAGACACTATGTTTGCCTTCTCTATGGAAGGGAACAACAGTCCGACAGCCCACCGCAATCAGATACCCTTTGCCTGGGCACCGGGCTGGAACTCCCCGCAAGCCTGGAACAAATTCCAGAGTGAAGTCGGTGGCAGCCTGCGCTTCGGCGATCCGGGTGTACGTCTGATTGAAGCTGGCGAAGCCCGTCTTGAATACTTCACCGCCATTCCGGCTGCGTTTACCGCACAGAGCGATAGCTGGCGCGTTGCGCCTTATTATCACCTGTTCGGCAGTGAGGAAATGACACAGCGTTCAACGGTGATCCAGCAGCGTATGCCACAGGCGTATGTGATGGTTAACCCGGCAGATGCTGCACAGTTAGGCGTGAACGCAGGTTCACAGGTGGAGTTCACCTGTGCCGGTCAGACACTGAAATTGCCGGTTCGTCTGAGTGAAACATTGAACCAGGGCCAGGTCGGCCTGCCGCTGGGCTTACCGGGTATTTCGCCGGTGCTGGTTGGCGCAACGGTTGAAAATCTGCGGGAGGCAGCACAATGAGCTGGTTTACACCTGTCGTGATTGATTCGTTGATCGCCATTCTGAAAGCTGTCGTGATCCTGCTGGTCGTGGTGATTTGCGGGGCCTTCATGAGCTTCGGCGAACGCCGTTTGCTGGGGCTGTTCCAGAACCGTTACGGACCAAACCGTGTCGGCTGGGGCGGTTCCCTGCAGCTTGTGGCTGACATGATCAAGATGTTCTTCAAGGAAGACTGGGTTCCTAACTTCACCGACAAAGCCATCTTTACGCTGGCACCGATGATTGCGTTTACGTCCCTGTTGATCTCCTTTGCGATCGTTCCGGTCAGTCCGACCTGGTTCGCCGCCGATCTGAACATCGGTATTTTGTTCTTCCTGATGATGGCCGGTCTGACCGTCTATGCGGTGTTGTTCGCTGGCTGGTCCAGTAACAACAAATACTCGCTGCTGGGTGCGATGCGTGCTTCTGCCCAGACGCTGAGCTATGAAGTCTTCCTCGGTTTATCACTGATGGGCGTCGTGGCACAGGCGGGTTCTTTCAATCTGCAAGACATCGTCAATTCGCAGGCGCATGTGTGGAACATCATTCCGCAGTTCTTTGGCTTCGTGACTTTTGCGATTGCGGGCGTTGCTGTTTGCCACCGTCACCCGTTTGACCAGCCGGAAGCCGAGCAGGAACTGGCCGATGGTTACCACATTGAATATTCCGGTATGAAATTCGGCCTGTTCTTCGTGGGGGAATACATCGGTATCGTGACGGTCTCCGCGTTGATCGTCACTTTGTTCTTCGGTGGCTGGCAGGGCCCGTTCCTGCCGCCGTTTATCTGGTTTGCGCTGAAAACTGCTTTCTTCATGGTGATGTTCATTTTGATCCGTGCTGCTTTGCCGCGTCCCCGCTACGACCAGGTGATGTCATTTGGCTGGAAAGTTTGCCTGCCACTGACGTTGCTTAATCTGCTGGCGACCGCTGCGGTCATCTTGTACAACGCGCAATAAGGGGTGATGAAACCATGACATTGAAAGACATAGTGGTCGGGTTCGGTACCCAGGTTCGCAGCTTGTGGATGATAGGCATGCATGCCTTCGCCAAGCGCGAAACCCAGATGTATCCCGAAGTTCCGGTTAACCCGCCTCCACGTTATCGTGGCCGTATCGTGCTGACGCGCGATCCGGACGGTGAAGAGCGCTGCGTTGCCTGTAACCTGTGTGCCGTAGCGTGTCCGGTAGGTTGTATTTCTCTGCAAAAAGCAGAAATGAAAGATGGCCGCTGGTATCCGGAATTCTTCCGCATCAACTTCTCACGTTGCATTTTCTGCGGACTGTGTGAAGAAGCTTGCCCGACAACAGCCATTCAGCTGACGCCGGACTTCGAGCTGGGTGAATTCAAACGCCAGGACCTGGTATACGAAAAAGAAGATCTGTTGATTTCGGGGCCGGGTAAATATCCGGAATATAATTTCTACCGGATGGCCGGTATGGCGATTGACGGCAAGTCGAAAGGCGAAGCTGAAAACGAAGCCAAACCGATCAACGTCAAAGGTCTGATGCCTTAAGGAGCCGCAAGCATGGAATTTGCATTTTATATTGCAGCCCTGGTGGCCGTGTTGGCGACATTGCGTGTGATCACGCATACCAACCCGGTTCATGCACTGCTGTACCTGATCGTCTCTCTGCTGGCGATTGCTGCGGTTTTCTTCTCGCTCGGTGCGTATTTCGCCGGTGCCCTGGAGATCATCGTGTACGCCGGTGCCATTATGGTGCTGTTCGTCTTTGTGGTGATGATGCTCAACCTGGGTAACGTGCAGGAGCAGGAACGTGCATGGCTTAAACCTGCCACCTGGATCGGACCTTCAATCTTGTCGGTCATCCTGCTGGTGGTGATGATCATGTCAATCCTCGGGTTGCATGCTCACGGTATCAAAGGCGACATGATTGATGCGAAAGCCGTCGGTATCGCGCTGTTTGGACCTTACGTTCTGGCGGTTGAACTGGCATCAATGTTGCTGCTGGCCGGTCTGGTCGTGGCATTCCATATCGGACGTGAACACAAACCAGGTGAAGTCTTTGGTGACGCACCGGTAACGACCGAAATGGCAACAAAAAGAAAAACGGAGGAGAGAGCATGATCCCTCTACAACATGGTCTTATTTTGGCCGCCATCCTCTTTGTGTTGGGGCTGACCGGGCTGCTGGTTCGTCGTAACCTGCTGTTTATGTTGATCAGCCTTGAAGTGATGATCAACGCAGCGGCGCTGGCGTTCATCGTGGCAGGAAGCTACTGGGGTCAGGCGGACGGGCAGGTGATGTACATTCTGGCTATCAGCCTGGCTGCGGCGGAGGCCAGTATTGGTCTGGCGTTGCTGCTGCAACTGTATCGCCGTCGCCACACTCTCAATATTGATACTGTCAGTGAGATGCGCGGATGAACTTACTCTATTTAACAATTCTGTTCCCGCTGATTGGCTTCCTGTTACTGGCCTTTTCACGCGGTCGCTGGTCTGAAAATACCTCCGCTACCGTAGGTGTCGGGTCGATTGGTCTGGCAGCGCTGACCACCCTTTATGTGGGTATCAATTTCCTCAGCCAGAAAGCGGCGGGCGTTGAAGTCTTTAACCAGAATCTGTGGAACTGGATGCAGGTCGGGGATTTCAATATTCCTGTCACGCTGACGCTCGATGGTTTGTCGATGACCATGCTGTCCGTGGTCACCGGCGTCGGTTTCTTCATCCACATGTTTGCTTCCTGGTACATGCGCGGTGAAGAAGGCTATTCACGCTTCTTTGCTTACACCAACCTGTTTATCGCCAGCATGGTCGTTCTGGTACTGGCCGATAACCTGTTGCTGATGTACCTCGGCTGGGAAGGCGTGGGCCTGTGCAGTTACCTGTTGATCGGCTTCTATTACACCCATCCGGCAAACGGTGCGGCCGCAATGAAAGCATTCATTGTGACCCGTGTCGGTGACGTGTTCCTGGCTTTCGCATTGTTTATTCTGTACCGCGAACTGGGTACCCTGAACTTCCGTGAACTGATGATCCTGGCACCACAGAAACTGGCCGTTGGCGATACGGCTATCACCTGGGCGACCCTGATGTTACTGGGTGGCGCAGTGGGTAAATCCGCACAGCTTCCGCTCCAGACCTGGCTGGCAGATGCTATGGCTGGCCCGACGCCGGTTTCTGCGCTGATCCACGCCGCAACCATGGTGACCGCCGGTGTTTACCTGATTGCACGTACGCACGGCCTGTTCCTGATGGCACCGGAAATTCTGCATCTGGTGGGCATTATCGGCGCGGTAACACTGGTACTGGCAGGCTTTGCTGCGCTGGTGCAGACCGACATCAAACGTGTTCTCGCGTACTCTACCATGAGCCAGATTGGTTACATGTTCCTGGCGCTGGGCGTTCAGGCGTGGGATGCCGCCATCTTCCACCTGATGACGCACGCGTTCTTCAAAGCACTGCTGTTCCTTTCTTCCGGTTCGGTCATTCTGGCCTGCCACCACGAACAGAACATCTTCAAAATGGGTGGATTACGTAAGTCCATTCCGCTGGTGTATATCTGCTTCCTGGTCGGCGGTGCTGCACTGTCCGCCTTGCCAATCATCACTGCGGGCTTCTTCAGTAAAGATGAAATCCTCGCGGGTGCGCTGGCTAACGGCCACCTGAATCTGATGGTTGCGGGTCTGGTCGGGGCGTTTATGACCTCGCTGTACACCTTCCGCATGATCTTCATCGTCTTCCATGGCGAAGAAAAAATCAAAGCACATGCGGGTAAAGGCATCACTCACCACCTGCCGCTGCTGGTGTTACTGGTTCTGTCCACCTTCATTGGCGCGATGATTGTTCCGCCACTGAAAGGCGTACTGCCGGATACCACTGAACTGGCGCACGGCAGTGTGCTGACGCTGGAAATCACATCAGGCGTGATTGCAATTGTTGGGATTCTGCTGGCGGCGGCCCTGTATCTGGGTAAACGCTCGCTGGTCAACAGCATTGCGAAAAGCGCACCGGGCCGTTTCTTCACGACCTGGTGGTTCCATGCCTGGGGCTTCGACTGGCTGTACGACATGATTTTCGTGAAACCTTATCTGCTGGTCGCGAAACTCCTGCAACGTGATCCGCTGAACTCAATGATGAATCTGCCTGCGCTGTTTGCCCGTCTGGGTAACCGTGGTCTGACTCTCAGCGAAAACGGCCAGGTGCGTTGGTACGTTGCGTCAATGGGGCTCGGTGCAGTGGTCGTTCTGGCGCTGCTGCTGGTGATTTAAGCCTGCATTCCAGGTGTAGTTATCAATGCCGGTCTGTTCCCGTAACGGGCCGGCAAGTGAAATAGCCTTCGGGCATAAAAGAAGGGAACGACACGCCATGCTATTACCTTGGCTAATATTTATCCCCTTTATCGGCGGGCTGCTGTGCTGGCAGACTGAGCGCTTTGGGAGCAAAGTACCGCGCTGGATCGCGTTGATTGCGATGGGGCTGACGCTGGCTCTTTCCGTGCAATTGTGGTTGCAGGGAGGATATTCATTAACGACGCCTGCGGGGATTCCGCAGTGGCAATCCGAGTTTTCGTTGCCATGGATCCCACGTTTTGGCATCAGTTTCCATCTGGCACTGGACGGTTTGTCCCTGCTGATGGTGGTACTGACCGGTTTGCTGGGTGTGCTGGCGATCCTCTGTTCGTGGCGTGAAATCCAGAAATATCAGGGTTTCTTCCACCTGAATTTATTGTGGATCCTCGGCGGCGTTATCGGCGTGTTCCTCGCCATCGACATGTTCCTGTTCTTCTTCTTCTGGGAAATGATGCTGGTGCCGATGTACTTCCTGATTGCTTTGTGGGGCCACAAAGCGTCAGACGGTAAAACACGTATCAGCGCAGCAACCAAATTCTTCATCTATACACAGTCCAGCGGACTGGTGATGTTGATTGCGATCCTCGGCCTGGTGTTCGTGCATTACAACGCCACTGGTGTATGGACATTCAACTACGCTGACCTGCTGAAAACGCCGATGTCGCACGGTGTTGAATATCTGCTGATGCTCGGTTTCTTTATCGCGTTTGCGGTGAAAATGCCGGTTGTGCCATTGCACGGCTGGTTGCCGGATGCACACAGTCAGGCACCGACAGCCGGTTCCGTTGACTTAGCCGGTATCTTGCTGAAAACCGCGGCCTACGGGATGTTACGTTTCTGTCTGCCGCTGTTCCCGGAAGCCTCGCACCAGTTCGCACCGATTGCTATGTGGTTGGGTGTGATTGGTATCTTCTACGGTGCGTGGATGGCGTTCTGCCAGACCGATATTAAACGTCTGATCGCATACACCTCCGTTTCGCACATGGGCTTCGTACTGATTGCTATCTACACCGGCAGCCACCTGGCATACCAGGGCGCAGTCATTCAGATGATTGCACACGGTCTGTCCGCCGCCGGGATGTTCATCATTTGTGGTCAGCTCTACGAACGTCTGCATACCCGTGATATGCGCCAGATGGGAGGATTGTGGGGGCGTATTAAATACCTGCCAGCGTTGTCTCTGTTCTTCGCTGTCGCCACGTTAGGGATGCCGGGTACAGGTAACTTCGTTGGTGAATTCCAGATCCTGTTTGGCAGCTTCCCGGTTGTGCCGGTGATCACTGTCATCTCAACCTTTGGTCTGGTATTCGCTTCGGTTTACTCACTGGTGATGATGCAGCGCGCTTACTATGGCAAAGCAAAATCTGACGAACCGCTGCAGGGTATGACCTCACGCGAACTGTCGATCATCCTGTTGCTGGTGGTATTGCTGGTGGTGCTGGGCATCTTCCCGCAGCCAATTCTGGATACTTCGAGTGCTGCGATGAGTAACATCCAGCACGGGTTCGGGTCTTCAGTTTCCACTATTTCAACGACAAGGCCGTAACTCGCCATGACATTTACACTTCAAAATCTGATCGCACTATTACCGCTGATGATCGTCGGATTGACGGTGGTGGTGGTGATGCTGTCCATTGCGTGGCGACGCGACCATTTTCTCAATGCCACACTGACAGTCATCGGGCTGAACGTTGCCTTACTTTCCCTTTACTACGTCGGGCAGGTCGGTCCGCAGGATGTCACACCGCTGCTGCGCGTTGACGGCTACTCGATGTTCTACATCGGTCTGGTCTTGCTGGCGAGTCTGGCCACCAGTACGTTTGCTTACCCCTGGCTGGCCGGTTATCCGGACAACCGCGAAGAGTTCTATCTGCTGGTGCTCATTGCGGCCATGGGCGGCATTCTGCTGGCATGTTCTAACCATCTGGCGTCAATGTTCCTCGGGATCGAACTGATTTCCCTGCCATTGTTCGGCCTGATTGGTTACGCCTACCGCCAGAAACGCTCGCTGGAAGCGGCTATCAAATACATGCTGCTGTCGGCTGCTGCGTCTTCTTTCCTGCTGTTTGGTATGGCGCTGCTGTACGCACAGTCCGGTGATTTGTCCTTCGCGTCTTTGGGCAAAAATCTGGGCGATGGCGTAATGCTGCATCAGCCTTTGCTGATGGCCGGTCTCGGAATGATGATTGTGGGTCTGGGCTTCAAACTGTCGCTGGTTCCGTTCCACCTGTGGACGCCAGACGTGTATCAGGGCGCACCTGCACCGGTCTCGACTTTCCTGGCAACCGCCAGCAAGATCGCTATCTTTGCGGTGGTCATGCGTTTGTTCCTGTATGCGCCTGTGGCTGACAGTGAATCAATCCGCATCGTGCTGAGCATCATTGCCTTCTGTTCGATTCTGGTCGGTAACCTGATGGCTATCAGCCAGAGCAACATTAAACGTCTGCTCGGTTATTCCTCCATCGCTCACCTTGGTTATCTGCTGGTGGCACTGATTGCGGTACAAACGCACCAGTTGTCGATGGAAACCGTTGGTGTGTATCTGGCCGGTTATCTGTTCAGCAGCCTCGGCGCTTTCGGTGTGGTCAGTCTGATGTCCAGCCCGTACAAAGGCCCGGACGCAGAATCACTGTTCTCTTACCGTGGCCTGTTCTGGCATAAGCCAATCCTGTCTGCGGTGATGACCGTGATGATGTTGTCACTGGCCGGTATTCCGATGACGCTGGGCTTTATCGGTAAGTTCTACGTGATTGCGACCGGTGTGACCGCCCATCTGTGGTGGCTGACCGGTGCTGTAGTGGTGGGTTCTGCGATTGGTCTTTATTACTATCTGCGCGTCACCGTGAGCCTGTACCTGAGTGCACCGGAAACGCTGGTACGTGATACCCCGAACAACTGGGCACTGACCGCAGGCGGTGTCGTGGTGCTGATTTCTGCGATTTTAGTGCTGTTGCTGGGTATCTTCCCGCAACCGCTGATTTCGCTGGTACAGATGGCCCAACCGCTGCTCTGAGAGCATCTGCAAAACCTGACAAAGCCGCTCACATGAGCGGCTTTTTTAATCGTATTGATTGATTTGTGTGATGTAAGTCACATTTATATGTACGTTCAGCTAATTATTACATTGGTTTTGTGATCTCTCCCATTTCATTATTCCTGCCAATGCGTACACTGCGCGCTTGTTCAGATTCGTACAGGTTCACACCATGAATGTTTTAGTGATGATCGCCATCACCACCGGCATCCTCTCTGGTATCTGGGGTTGGGTGGCGATAAGCCTTGGCCTGATAAGCTGGGCGGGTTTCCTGGGATGCACAGCGTATTTCGCATGCCCGCAGGGCGGATTACGCGGGTTGCTGATCAGCACCCTGACCTGTCTCAGCGGTGTATTTTGGGCGGTCGTGATTATTGCAGGCAGCGCCATGCGTCCCGAATGGAACATTCTGGGTTACCTGCTGACTGGCGTAGTGGCATTCCTGATGTGTATTCAGGCTCGGCAGCAATGGCTGGCCTTTGTGCCGGGCACCTTTATCGGTGCCTGCGCAACCTTCGCCGCGCAAGGTGACTGGCGTCAGGTGGTGGTGTCTTTGCTGGTGGGGTTAGCGTTCGGTTACGCGATGAAAAACAGTGGATTGTGGCTGGCCAAACAGCGTGAAAAGCAGCAAAACGAGGCCGTGAAAAGAACCGTTTTTACTGAAACTAAAGGGTCGGAAGGTTCTTAAAACCTCGATTTTTCGGCAGTTTAGGGTGGATCCTTCAGGCAATTACTCCCGATATGCGCTAGGGTTAAAGGCAGTCTATGCTTTTACACGAACCCATCATAAGGAGATAACCATGGCTGAACAATTTGAGACACAGCAGAATTCGTTGGATGACGATTTACGCATGTTGACTGAAACGCTGGAGGAAGTACTCAAATCCTCGGGTGACAAAGCGGATGAGAAATACATTCAGGTCAAAGCACGTGCAGAAAATGCGCTGAAAGATATTAAATCACGTATTGACCCGGCGGCACGTTCTTACTGCAAGAAAGCCCGTCAGGTTGCAGAAAGAACTGATGATTATGTGCATGAAAATCCATGGCATGGCGTCGGCGTCGGTGCTGCCGTAGGTCTGGTTGTCGGCCTGCTTCTGCGTCGTTAATCTCACTGAACAGGGGCAGCGTCTGCTGCTCCTGTTTCTGCCCGGTGACTTACTCCTTTCTCCCTTCTTCTACTCCTTCTTAGCTAACGGCACTCACTTCAGCTTGATCTGTCGCATATTTTCATTTTTCGTATCGCCGCATAATTCTTCCGTTATTGATCCAACCCGTTTTTTGATCCAGAAGGGTATTTCTGCCCGTCACTAAACATCCGGTATGGTCCGAGGTAGCGGTGAAACAAATCTCAGCAATCATTGAACAGCTTGATACGAGGCTGGCAGGCGAATGGCCTGCTGCTGCGGGGATCCGGCAATTCAGTTATTCCCTGCAAAAACAGCCTGACACTGGCCTGCTCGAATGGCTGGCTGCGCAGCCTTGTTACCCGAAATTTTACTGGCAACAACGTGACGGAAATGAAGAAGCTGCCGTTTGTGGCGATGCTTATTCTTTTGGGCATATTGCGCAAGCGCAGGCGTTTATTCGCCAGTTTCCTGAGGTTCCCGATTTGCATATCTGGGGGCTGAATGCGTTTAACGGTACGGCGGATGATGCATCCGCTGCCAACGCACTGTTTCTTCCCCGCATCGAACTTTGCCGTCAGGGCAATACCTGGTGGCTGCGTTGTACCCTTTTCAGTCCGTATTCTTTACAGGATGAGGCACGCCGCACACGCTTGTTCCTGCGTTCACTGGTGGCCAGTCGCACCTTACCACCGCTTACCTCCCACGTATTACAGCATCAGCATTTACCGGCCGAGTCGCAATGGAAGGCGCTGGTTGAACGTGCGCTTTCAGGTATTGAACAGCATCAGTTCGATAAAGTCGTGCTGGCACGCAAAACAACCTTAACGCTCAGTCAGCCACTGAATGCCTGTGCATTTCTTGCTGCCAGCCGCAGCGTTAATCATCACTGCTATCATTTTATGCTGGCGTTCACCGCACAACAGGCGTTTCTGGGTTCCAGCCCGGAACGTTTATTTCTGCGTGATAACACCGAACTCTATACCGAAGCGCTGGCGGGAACCGTGGCTAATCATCCCGATGATCAGCAAGCGCAGGCACTGGGTGACTGGCTGCTCAGCGATGGCAAAAATCAGCGTGAAAATTTACTGGTCGTTGACGACATCTGTCAGCGTTTACAGGGCGGGGCGCATTCGCTGGATGTTACACCGGCAGAGGTTTTACGTCTGCGCAAAGTGCAGCATTTACGCCGCAATATTCACGGTGAACTGACCGGGCCTGATGATGCCGGTTGTCTGCAACGCCTGCAACCGACCGCAGCCGTGGCCGGATTACCGAGACAGGCTGCACGCAAGTTCATTGCTGAATTTGAACCTTTTGATCGTGAATGGTATGCCGGTTCTGCCGGATATCTCAGTGCTGAACAAAGTGAATTTACCGTCGCGCTGCGTTCTGCCATGGTGAAAGGACATCATCTTGAACTCTATGCCGGTGCGGGGATTGTCGCCGGTTCTGACGCCGCACAGGAATGGCTGGAAATCGAAAACAAAGCCGCGGGTTTGCGCACTTTGCTGGAAGAGCATTACACGCCTGCCGTTCAGGCCGGATAACCCTTTGCCGGAGTGAGTTGAACATGTCTGTAGCCGTTTTTAACCGCCGTTGGGCGACGCTTATCCTCGAAGCCGTAACCCGCCATCAGGTGCAGCATGTGTGCATCGCACCCGGTTCCCGGTCTACGCCGTTAACGCTGGCCGCCGCCGCACATCCGCATCTTATCTGCCATACTCATTTTGATGAACGCGGCCTCGGCCATCTGGCACTCGGGCTGGCAAAAGCCAGCGGGCAGCGCGTGGCGATTATCGTTACCTCCGGTACGGCGGTGGCAAATTTGTATCCTGCGTTGATCGAAGCCGGGCTGACCGGCGAAAAACTGGTATTGCTCACCGCTGACCGTCCCCCGGAACTCATCGGTTGCGGTGCTAATCAGGCTATCCGCCAGACCGGTATGTTCGCCAGTCATCCGGTCGGGTCGCTGGAATTACCCCGTCCGACACCGGAAATCAGTGCGAGCTGGCTGGTTTCCGCGCTGGATAATGTGCTGGCGCAGCAGACACACGGCGCCGTGCACATTAACTGCCCGTTCGCTGAACCGCTGTATGGCGAGGACAATGGCGAACATCTGGACTGGCTGCAAACGCTGGGCGACTGGTGGCAGGGACAACAGCCGTGGCTGAAGTATTCTCAGGTTTTGCCGGTGACCGAACAGCCGGACTGGTTTTCATGGCGGCAAAAACGCGGCGTCATTATCGCAGGCCGCCTTTCGGGACGTGAAAGTGAACGGGTGGCACACTGGGCGGAGCAACTGGGCTGGCCGTTGATCAGTGATGTGCAGGCATCAACCGGTAATCCGCTCCCTTGCGCGGATTTGTGGCTGGCGTCACCTCAGGCACAGGCAACACTGGCGCACGCCCAACTGGTGATCCAGTTCGGCGCAGGTCTGGCCGGTAAGCGTCTGCTGCAATGGCAGGCGGCCTGCCAACCTGATGAGTACTGGCTGATTGATCCGCTGCCTGGCCGTCAGGATCCGGCACAACATCGTGGTCGTCGGATACAGGCCAGCGTCAGTGAATGGTTGCAGTCTCATCCGGCTCAGCCTCAGGGGGACTGGGCCCAAGCCCTTGAACATTGCTCGCAGCGCGCGTTACATGCCATGGAAACCCGTCTCGAAGGTGTATTTGGCGAGGCCGCCGCTGCGTGGCAGCTACCGGCTTTATTACCTGAGCAGGGCCAGCTATTTCTCGGCAACAGCCTGATTGTGCGTCTGGCCGATGCCTTTGCTCAACTTCCCGCCGGTTATCCTGTTTTCGCCAATCGCGGCGCAAGCGGTATTGACGGGCTGCTGTCGACCGCTGCGGGCGTACAGCGCGCAACCTGCAAACCGACGCTGGTGCTGCTGGGTGATATCTCCGCGCTTTATGATTTAAACGCGTTGGCGCTGATGCGTCAGTGTTCTGCACCGACGGTGATTATTGTGGTGAATAACAATGGCGGGCAGATTTTCTCGTTGTTACCGACACCGGAAGCCGAGCGGCAGCGCTTTTACTGTATGCCGCAGAATGTGAGTTTCAGCCACGCAGCGGCAATGTTTGGTCTGGATTATGCCTGTCCGGTGTCGATGTCTGAGCTGCATCATGCAGTCAGTCAATGCTGGCAGCATGGGGGCGTGAAACTGATCGAGCTAAAAGTCAGTGAAACAGAAGGGGCAGAATGCCTGCGTTCGCTGGTACAGGAGATGAGCGCATCATGACGCTGGCCTGTCAGGTTCTCAACGCCGGGGTCACAGACCGTCCGTGGCTGGTGTTTCTCCATGGCCTGCTGGGCAGTGCAGACGACTGGCAGCCCTTGCTTCCTGCGCTAGGTGGCTGGCCTTGTCTGTTTGTGGATTTGCCGGGACATGGCCGTTCTGCGTCGCTGACGGCTGCCGGTTTTGCGGATGTCAGCCAGCAGTTAACCGACACCTTGCGTGTGAAAAACGTCGCCGCGTATTGGCTGATTGGCTACTCGCTGGGCGGGCGCATCAGTCTGTATCACGCCTGTCAGGGCGATCGTACCGGTTTACAGGGCCTGCTGGTCGAAGGCGCACATCCGGGGCTGACATGTCAGGCCGAAAGGGCACAACGCCGCCATCATGACCAGCAATGGGCGGCTCGCTTTTTGCAAATGCCGTGGAAACAGGCGCTGGACATCTGGTATCAGCAACCGGTGTTTTCCAGCCTGTCCCGTTCGCAACGCCAGCAAATGATTATGTTGCGTGAGAACAATAATCCGCACACTGTCGCCGCCGTGCTGACCGCTACGTCGCTTTCGGTACAACCTGATTTACGCGAACAATTGCTGCGGATTTCCCTGCCGGTTGTCTGGCTGTGTGGCAACCAGGACATCAAATTTATTCATCTTGCGCAGCAGTCCGGTTTCGGGCTGCGCACTGTCGCCAATGCCGGGCATAACGCACACCGTGATAATCCGGCCGAATATGCCCGTCAGGCGCTGGAATTTATTACTTCACCTGTCTTAAAGGAAGTTAAGCATGATTTATCCTGATGAAAAACAATTGTATGCATCTGTCGAATGGCGTGAGTGCACCGGCGAGTTTGAAGATATCCGTTATCACAAATCCACTGACGGCATCGCTAAAATCACCATCAACCGGCCGCAGGTTCGCAACGCGTTTCGTCCGCTGACCGTCAAAGAAATGATCCGTGCACTCGACGACGCCCGTAATGACGAAGGCATCGGTGTGATCGTGCTGACCGGTGAAGGTGAAAAAGCCTTCTGCGCGGGGGGCGATCAGAAAGTCCGTGGCGATTACGGCGGTTATCAGGATGCCAGCGGTGTGCATCATCTTAACGTGCTGGATTTCCAGCGTCAGATCCGCACTTGTCCGAAACCTGTGGTCGCGATGGTAGCCGGTTATTCCATTGGCGGCGGTCATGTACTGCATATGATGTGCGACCTGACCATCGCAGCAGATAACGCCATCTTCGGCCAGACCGGCCCGAAAGTCGGCTCTTTCGATGGCGGCTGGGGCGCGTCCTATATGGCGCGTATCGTCGGTCAGAAAAAGGCCCGTGAAATATGGTTCCTGTGCCGCCAGTACGATGCCAACGCGGCACTGGAAATGGGGCTGGTGAACACCGTGGTTCCTCTGGCTGATCTGGAAAAAGAAACCGTGCGCTGGTGTCGTGAAATGCTGGAAAACAGTCCGATGGCACTGCGTTGCCTGAAAGCCGCACTGAACGCCGATTGCGATGGTCAGGCGGGGCTTCAGGAACTGGCCGGGAACGCCACGATGTTGTTCTACATGACCGATGAAGGTCAGGAAGGCCGCAATGCGTTTAATGAAAAACGTCAGCCGGACTTCAGCAAATTTAAGCGTAATCCATAATGCGTCGCGCCACGGTGTACCGGTACAGCGTGCCGATGGAGGCTGGGGTGGTGCTGCGCAATCAGCGCCTGAAAACCCGCGACGGTTTTCTCGTGTCACTGTGGCAGGATGAAAAAACAGGCTGGGGTGAAATTGCACCGCTGCCGGGGTTCAGTCTGGAAGATATGTCTCAGGCGCAGGATGCCGTTCAGCATGGTCTGAGCCAGTGGGTGCAAGGTGCCTCGCTGGCTGCCGTTGCCTCAGCATTCAGTGCATTACCTTCAGTGGCTTTCGGGCTGAGTTGTGCGGACGCCGAACTGCGCGGCGAATTGCCGGAAGTACTGAGCACGCGCTGTGCGCCGCTGTGTCATGGTGATCCGAATGAACTTTATGCCCGTCTCGGTGCACTGCCGGGCGATTTTCGTGGCAGGAAAGTTGCGAAAGTAAAAGTGGGGTTGTACGAATCCGTCGGCGATGGTCTGAATGTCAGTATGCTGCTGGAAGCCTTACCGGAACTGCATTTACGCCTTGATGCTAACCGCAGCTGGACGCCGGTTAAAGCCGAAGGATTTGCCCGCCATGTGGCACCTGAACTGCGTTCGCGTATTGCGTTTATTGAAGAGCCGTGTCTGACCCGCGGGCAGTCCCGTGATTTCGCCCGTCTGACCGGTATCGCGATCGCCTGGGATGAAAGTGTGCGCGAAACCGGTTTTACCGTGCTGGCCGAACCCGGGCTGGCGGCAATTATCATCAAACCTACACTTACCGGCAGCCTGATGCGCTGTCGCCAGTTGATCGCGCAGGCGCATGCCGCAGGGCTGGAAGCAGTGATCAGTTCCTCCCTCGAATCCAGCCTCGGGTTGACGCAACTGGCGCGCATTGCCCAGTGGCTGACGCCGGACACCATTCCCGGACTGGACACGCTGGATCTCATGCACACGCAGCTTATCCGTCGCTGGCCGGGCTCTGCATTACCGCTGACTGACGCGTCTGATCTGGAGATCGTATGGCAGAGCAAATGATCAACGACTGGCCATGGCGTGAAAGGGCAAACCTTTCACCTTTTGCCGTGGCGCTGAAAGCGGGAGATATCACCTGGTGCTGGCGTGATTTACAGCACCGTATTGATACGCTGGCAGCCGGTTTTATGGCACAGGGCGTGGGAGAAGGTGCGGGTGTTGTTCTGCGCAGTAAAAATACCCTGGATGCTGTACTCAGCTATCTGGCGTTATTACAAACTGGCGCACGCCTGTTGCCGCTTAATCCGCAACTGCCTCAGGCATTATGTGACGAACTGCTTTCACAGCTTGATATCGCTTTTATGCTGGATCTGGCAGAGCCGGGGCTGCTGCTGAATATCCCCGCGCTGACCCTGCAGAATGCCTGCTGGATCAGTTCTGCCGGATGGCAACCGCAGCGCATCGCCACACTGACGCTGACATCAGGTTCCAGCGGGTTACCGAAAGCTGCCGCGCACACGGTTGCCGCACACCTGGCCAGTGCGGCGGGTGTGCTGAAGGTGATCCCTTTCACCTGCAACGACAGCTGGCTGCTTTCCCTGCCGCTGTTTCATGTTTCCGGGCAGGGCATTCTCTGGCGCTGGCTGACGGCGGGCGCCACGCTGGTGCTGACTGAAGGGCAGCCGTTTGAACTGGCCCTGGCCAGCTGCAGCCACGCTTCGCTGGTACCCACGCAGCTCTGGCGCTTGCTGCAAGGGACTGCGGTGCCTGAAAAGCTGAAAGACGTTTTGCTTGGCGGCGCGCAAATCCCTCCTGAACTCACCGGACAGGCTGAAAGCGCGGGAATACGCTGCTGGTGCGGCTACGGGCTGACCGAAACCGCGTCTACCGTCACGGCGAAACGCGCTGATGGCCGCGCCGGTGTCGGTCAGGCACTGGCGGGAAAGGAAGTTAAAATTGCGGATCAGGAGATCCTGATCCGCACTGACAGCCTGGCCAGTGGTTACTGGAAAAACGGTCAGTTATCGCCGGTAGCCGACGCCGGTGGCTGGTTGCATACCCGTGACCGCGGAGAATGGCGTGATGGCGAACTGCTGATCGCCGGGCGGCTGGATAATCTGTTTTTCAGCGGCGGGGAAGGGATCCAGCCTGAAGATATCGAAAAAGTGCTGGTCAGCCATCCGCAGGTTTTGCAGGCGTTTGTGGTGCCGGTGGAGGATGAGCAATTTGGTCAGCGGCCGGTCGCTGTGCTCGACGCACAAGCCGGGCTGCGGTATGAGGAACTTAATCTCTGGCTGAGCAATAAGATCCCGCGCTTCCAGTGGCCGGTGGCCTATTATCCGCTGCCCGTAGCCCTGTCGCAGGGCGGGATTAAAATCTCGCGGGCCAGCGTCCGGCGATGGATAGAAAGGCTTGCGTAATACAGAGTACTGAAATAAACCTGATATTAATCAGGGGTAAATAGGCGGGGGTTATCATTTCAACGGGAAAGCTTCGTTTCATTAATGAAAACGATGTTCCTTACAATTTTCCCGGCTTGACTGAACGTTTAAAAGATCCAAAACGTTGTGACAACAGAGTAAATTGCTTTAGACTTCGGGCGGAAGATTTAATGTTGTTTAGCAATTATTTGGGAAAAATAATGAAAAAGATCCTTGTCGCTGGCGCCGCTGCCAGTTTGATGTTCGCGGCTGCTGCCGCGAACGCGATCAGTGTAAATGGTGAAGTCGGTGAACATTACACGCATCTGGGTGTGGGCTTTGGCACCACGTCTCCGGGCCTGGCACTGAGCGGTGACTGGACGCATAACGACGATGACGGCGATGTGGCAGGTGTAGGGTTGGGATACAACATTCCGCTCGGCCCGTTCATGGCAACGGTTGGCGGTAAAGGTCTGTATACCAATCCGAAAGACGGTGACGAAGGTTATGCTGCGGCTGTCGGCGGTGGTCTGCAACTGCCAATCGCGAAAATGTTCACCCTGTACGGTGACTACTACTATTCTCCGGATTCACTGTCGAGCGGCATTGGCAACTACAAAGAAGCTAACGCAGGCGTGCGTCTGACCGCCATCCCGCTGGTTACCGTGAGCGTGGGTTACCGCTACATGGCGATGGATGGTAAAGACGGCAACCGCGATAACGTGGTGGCAGACGGTGCTTATGTAGGTGGCGCTGTTAATTTCTGATGTTGTCTGAAGCAAGATCTGAGGCTCGCATTCGTGCGGGCCTTTTTGTTTTCTGCCGTAGAGAGATTGTTTTTCTTGCCCAGCCTTTCTACAGTGGAATAACAAAAAATACAGAAGGAGAACAGGATGCTTAGGGTTGAGATGCTGAGTACGGGTGATGAAGTACTGCATGGCCAGATTGTAGATACCAATTCGGCGTGGCTGGCGAATTATCTGTTTGAGCAAGGTTTACCGATGACCAGCCGTGAAACGGTGGGCGACAGCCTGGATGCGCTGGTTGCTGTTCTCAAAGAGCGTAGCCACATTGCTGATGTGCTTATCGTCAACGGTGGCCTGGGGCCAACGACCGATGATTTAAGTGCGATGGCGGCAGCGAAAGCCTGTGGGGTGGAGTTGGTAGAAGATGCCGGCTGGATTGAAACCATGCAGGCGTTCTTCAGGGAACGCGGCCGTCCGATGGCTGAATCCAACCGTAAACAGGCCCAGATCCCCGCCAATGCCGAGTTGTTGGATAATCCGGTCGGGACTGCCTGCGGCTTCAGTGTGCGACTTAACCGTTGCCAGATATTCTTTACGCCTGGCGTACCCTCTGAATTTAAAGTGATGGTGGAACAACAAATCGTTCCGCGTCTGCACAAACAATTTCCGGCGCTGGAAGCCCCGTTATGTCTGCGTCTGACCACCTTCGGACGGGGTGAAAGTGATCTTGCCACCGAACTGGATAAACTCGAACTGCCCGAAGGCGTGGTGATGGGGTACCGTTCGTCATCGCCTATCATTGAATTGAAAGTGACCGGTCCGCGTTCGCAGGAAAACGCGATGCACAAAGCATTCGAACGTGTGCGGGAAGTGGCCGGGGAAAGCACTATTTTCGAAGGACCGGGCAGCCTGCCGGATCGTCTTGCTGAACGTCTGCTGGCACAGGATTTACGTCTGGCGGTCAGCGAAAGTTTTACCGGTGGCCTGTTGAACTGGCGTTTGCAAAGTGCAGGAGTCCCGCTGACCAATGGTGAATTATTGCCACAGGACAGTGAAGCTTCCCCGGAGAAATCCCTCGAATGCCTGCTGGCACGCGCACAGACGCTGGCCGAAACTACCGGTGCCCAACTGGCGCTGGCTGTCGGGGCGCTGTCTGGTGAAGAGTTAAGTCTGGCACTGCATACCCCGGCCGGCACCCGTGGCCTGACGATCCGTTATACCGCGACGCGTCACGGGCTGGCATTACGGCAGGAGACGATGGCGATGGTGGCGATGGATATGTTGCGGCGCTATCTGAATGGCTGGGAGCCGGTGGCGGATTACCCGTGGCTGGATCGGGTTGCTAAGGTCTGAGTTTTAGCTCCTCCCCTGTGAAGGGGAGGAGCAAGGACTAAAACTCGACTTCAATATCCCCGGCCGGCATGCAACAGCACGGCAAAATTTCGCCGTCTGAGATGAAGGCTAAAGGTTTTTCACTGTAAGTGACTTCCCCGCTGATAAGCTTCATCCGGCACGATCCGCAATAACCTTCCCGGCACTGGTATTCCACTTCAACCTGATGATGTTCAAATACTTCCAGCAAATTGCGGTGCCCGCCTTTACAGACCAGTTGCTGTCCGTTGGCTGAAAGTGTGAGGATCCTGTCGGTCATTTAAAGCTCAAAATCACTCAGGTCATCGGCGTTAACTTCAGAGTCGATCTGACCGACCAGATACGAACTGACTTCCACTTCCTGCGGCGCAACTTGCACGTTATCGGACACCAGCCAGGCGTTGATCCACGGGATTGGGTTCGAGCGGGTTTTGAACGGCGCATCCAGCCCGACAGCCTGCATACGGATATTGGTGATGTATTCGACGTACTGGCAAAGAATGTCTTTGTTCAGGCCGATCATGGAACCGTCTTTGAACAGGTATTCTGCCCAGTCTTTTTCCTGTTGTGCCGCCAGAACAAACAGGTCGTGGCATTCCTGCTGGCATTCCCGCGCAATTTCAGCCATTTCCGGATCGTCCTGGCCTGAACGCAGCAGGTTCAGCGCGTGCTGAGTGCCGGTCAGATGCAGCGCTTCGTCGCGGGCGATCATCTTGATAATTTTCGCGTTGCCTTCCATCAGTTCACGTTCAGCGAACGCAAATGAACAGGCGAAACTGACGTAGAAACGTACCGCCTCCAGCGCGTTAACGCTCATCAGACAGATGTAGAGCTTCTTCTTCAACTCACGCAGATTAACCACGACCGTTTTGCCGTTGACCTGATGCGTGCCTTCCCCCAGCAGATGGTAGTAGCTGGTCATTTCAATCAGCGTGTCGTAATAACCGGAGATGTCTTTCGCGCGCTTGAGGATTTCTTCGTTGGTCACGATATCGTCAAATACCATTGCCGGATCGTTAACGATATTACGGATGATATGAGTATAAGACCGTGAATGAATCGTTTCTGAAAACGCCCAGGTCTCGACCCAGGTTTCCAGTTCCGGAATGGAAATCAGCGGTAGCAGTGCGACGTTCGGGCTGCGGCCCTGAATGGAATCCAGCAGCGTCTGGTATTTCAGGTTGCTCAGGAAGATGTGCTTTTCATGTTCCGGCAGCGCCTGGAAATCGATACGGTCACGGGAAACATCAATCTCTTCCGGACGCCAGAAAAATGACAGTTGCTTTTCGATCAGTTTTTCAAAAATTTCATGCTTCTGTTGGTCGAAACGGGCAACGTTAACCGACTGGCCAAAGAACATTGGCTCAAGAAGCTGATCGTTTTTATTCTGGGAAAAAGTACTGTAGGCCATAACTTCCTCGACATTCTCGGCAAAAACCCCCTGACGGGGGTTTTGAATAATATTTTTAATTAAAACAGAAGATTAGATTTTGCAGGCGCCGCTTTCACAGTCATCAGCCACCTCGGCTTTCATGTCTTCCTGTACATCATCGGCACCGTCACGGGTGTTCTGATAGTACAGAGTTTTCACGCCAAATTTGTAGGCGGTCAGCAAGTCTTTCAACAACTGTTTCATCGGCACTTTGCTGTTCGGGAAGCGCGACGGATCGTAGTTGGTGTTTGAAGAAATCGCCTGGTCGATGAATTTCTGCATCACGCCCACCAGTTGCAGATAACCGTCGTTGTTCGGCATATCCCACAGCAGCTCATACTGATCTTTGAGACGCTCATACTCAGGCACAACCTGACGCAGAATGCCGTCTTTCGAGGCTTTAATACTGATATGGCCGCGCGGTGGCTCGATGCCGTTGGTGGCGTTGGAGATCTGCGAAGAGGTCTCAGACGGCATCAGCGCAGACAGCGTCGAGTTACGCAGGCCGTGCGTTTTAATGCTTTCGCGCAGTGTATCCCAGTCCAGATGCAGCGGCTCATCGCAAATGGCATCCAGATCCTTCTTGTAGGTATCCACAGGCATGATGCCTTGCGAATAAGTGGTTTCATTGAACCACTGGCATGCGCCTTGTTCTTTCGCCAGCTCGTTGGAAGCTTTCAGCAGGTAATACTGGATGGCTTCAAAGGTTTTGTGGGTCAGGTTGTTGGCACTGCCGTCGGAATAACGCACGCCATTTTTTGCCAGATAATACGCGTAGTTAATCACGCCGATACCCAGGGTACGACGGCCCATCGCACCGCGTTTTGCGGCTTTAATCGGGTAATCCTGATAATCGAGCAGGGCGTCCAGCGCACGAACCGCCAGTACCGCCAGTTCTTCCAGATCGTCGAGGCTGTCGATAGCGCCGAGGTTAAAGGCAGAGAGCGTACACAGTGCGATTTCGCCGTTTTCGTCGTTCACGTCATCCAGCGGTTTGGTTGGCAGCGCGATTTCCAGACAGAGGTTGGACTGGCGAACAGGCGCGATAGCCGGATCAAACGGGCTGTGGGTGTTGCAGTGATCAACATGCTGAATGTAGATGCGGCCGGTTGAGGCACGTTCCTGCATCATCAGGGAGAACAGTTCAACTGCTTTCACTTTCTGTTTACGGATGCTGGCGTCCTGCTCGTATTTCTCATACAGGCGTTCGAACTCGTCCTGATCGGCAAAGAATGCATCGTACAGGCCCGGCACGTCAGACGGGCTGAACAGGGTAATGTCGCCACCTTTCACCAGACGCTGATACATCAGTTTGTTGATCTGCACACCGTAGTCCATATGACGGACGCGGTTGCCTTCAACACCACGGTTGTTTTTCAGTACCAGCAGGCTTTCCACTTCCAGATGCCACATCGGGTAGAACAAGGTGGCTGCACCGCCGCGAACGCCACCCTGAGAACAGGATTTCACCGCAGTCTGGAAATGTTTGTAGAAAGGGATACAACCGGTGTGGAAGGCTTCCCCGCCACGGATCGGGCTGCCCAGTGCACGGATACGACCGGCGTTAATGCCGATACCGGCGCGTTGTGAAACGTATTTCACGATGGCGCTGGAGGTGGCGTTAATGGAATCGAGACTGTCGCCACATTCGATCAGAACGCATGAGCTGAACTGACGGGTCGGGGTACGCACGCCGGACATAATGGGCGTAGGCAGAGAAATCTTGAAAGTTGAAATCGCGTCGTAGAAACGTTTGATGTAATCCAGACGGGTTTCGCGCGGATAGCCGGAGAACAGGCAGGCCGCGACCAGAATGTAGAGGAACTGTGCGCTTTCGTAGATATCGCCGGTCACACGGTTCTGCGCCAGATATTTCCCTTCCAGCTGCTTAACCGCCGCGTAAGAGAAATTCATGTCGCGCCAGTGGTCAATAAAACTGTCCATCTGCTCGAACTCTTCAGCCGTGTAGTCTTCCAGCAGATGTTTGTCGTATTTACCCATTTCAACCATGCGGGTCACCTGGTCGATCAGTTTTGGAGGTTCAAACTGGCCGTAGGCTTTTTTACGCAGATGGAAGATGGCCAGTCGCGCCGCCAGATATTGATAATCCGGTGCATCCTTAGAAATCAGATCAGCAGCAGCTTTGATGATGGTTTCATGAATATCGGCGGTTTTAATCCCGTCATAGAACTGGATGTGTGAACGGAGCTCTACTTGAGAAACTGATACGTTTTGAAGACCTTCCGCTGCCCAGTCAATGACACGGTGGATTTTATCAAGGTTAATGCGTTCTGTGCGGCCATCACGTTTAGTAACAAGCAGACTTTGGTTCATGGGGTGCGATACCTTAAAGGTTTATAAAAGGTCTGACCCGACCGCGTTAAACACGCGCGGCAGCACAAGAGGTCCCTAGTGTGCTGGTCAGGATATAAACACAATATATTGTGGGTTTGTTATTTTCTGATGACAAGATAGTGACTGAATGTCCCTTTTGCAAGTGAACAAAATCGGCAGATTTGTGGATAAGTTGGGGAGAAATTTTACGCTCCCGTCTGAGGAGTCCGCCATTGCTGGTGCGACAATCCTGTCAATATCTGAGATACGATTTTCTTATATTTTTACGAAAGGTGATCGACTGCCGGTTTATTAAACGTTAGAAAAAAACGCTATATTGATCTGAATAACTATTCTAAAAAATCATGTTGCGGCGTCACTATTCACCAAAGCCCTAAAAACTAACGTTTTAACCCCGGTATGACCTGTTGCTTAACGCAAATTCAGCAAAAGCCGATGAAAAAAGGGCTTGCAACCGCAGAGGGTTTGACGTTGCCCGCACAGCGGCAGACTGGCTGACACGCGCCTTGACCTGACAGAGGACAGTATTAGCTGTCCTCTTTTTACCGGTAGAATTTTATAACGCCTGGGTGTGGATCATGTAATTTACATCCACATTCGGACCGAGCTTGAAATGGTCGGTCAGCGGATTGTAGTGCAGGCCAATGATGTGGCGCTCGGACAAGGACGTGCGGTCAATCATCCCCAGTAACTCAGACGGTTTGATAAATTTTTTAATATCATGCGTGCCTTTTGGCACCATTTTCAGCACATACTCAGCGCCGAAAATCGCCATCAGCCAGGCTTTATTATTGCGGTTGATCGTGGAGAAAAATACATGGCCGCCGGGTTTCACCAGACGCGCACAGGCGGCAACAACAGAAGCCGGATCAGGAACGTGCTCCAGCATTTCCATACAGGTCACCACATCGTATTGTTGTGGATGTGCATCGGCATGTGCCTCAACGGTTTCCTGTACGTAATCGACTTTTACGCCGCTTTCCAGCGCATGCAAACGTGCCACCTGTAAGGGTTCGCCCCCCATATCCAGCCCGGTGACTTTCGCCCCTGCCACCGCCATGCTTTCACTCAAAATACCGCCACCGCAACCGACATCAAGAACATTTTTCCCGAACAGGCCACCGGCGCGTTCGAGAATATAATTCAGACGCAGCGGATTGATGCGATGCAGCGGTTTGAATTCACCTTCCAGATCCCACCAGCGCGAGGCAACAGCCTCGAATTTGGCAATCTCTTCATGGTCGATGTTTTGGGGTGTTGCTGACGGTGTGGTTGTCATGAGCGTGATGAACTCCTTATAACTTGATTAGCGGATTATACATATTCCATCTGCTTTGGCTCAGTTTTGTCGTTCTGGTTAATGTTTATACGAAATGATGCCGATTGTGCAAGGGTTTGAATCGTGTTGAGTAATAGTACGCAAAAGGGGGCGGTTGTTTTCCACGTTTCGCTGGTTTGTGGTATAGTTTTACACCTTTGCCTATACAGGCAGCGGCCATGAATAATCAGTAGAGGGATAGCAGCTCCATGAGCGACCTTGCCAGAGAAATCACACCGATTAACATCGAAGAAGAGCTGAAAAACTCTTATTTGGATTATGCGATGTCCGTTATTGTCGGACGTGCGCTACCAGATGTGCGCGATGGTTTGAAACCGGTGCACCGCCGCGTACTTTTCGCAATGAATGTCCTCGGTAACGACTGGAATAAAGCCTATAAAAAATCGGCCCGTGTGGTCGGTGACGTTATCGGTAAATATCACCCACACGGTGATACTGCGGTATATGACACAATCGTGCGTATGGCACAGCCTTTCTCACTTCGCTATATGCTGGTGGACGGGCAGGGTAACTTCGGGTCAGTGGATGGCGACTCCGCAGCCGCCATGCGTTATACCGAAATCCGCATGTCAAAAATTGCTCACGAATTGCTGGCAGATTTAGAAAAAGAAACTGTCGATTTCGTGCCAAACTATGACGGCACAGAGCAAATTCCTTCTGTTATGCCAACCCGTATCCCTAACCTGCTGGTTAACGGCTCGTCAGGTATCGCTGTCGGTATGGCAACCAATATTCCGCCACATAACCTCACCGAAGTGATCAACGGTTGTCTGGCGTATATTGAGGATGAAAACATCAGCATTGAAGGGCTGATGGAGCACATCCCGGGGCCAGATTTCCCGACGGCGGCCATCATCAACGGTCGCCGTGGTATCGAAGAAGCCTACCGGACCGGCCGTGGCAAAATTTACATCCGTGCCCGTGCTGAAGTAGAGGCCGATGCTAAAACCGGTCGCGAAACCATCATTGTTCACGAGATCCCGTATCAGGTGAACAAAGCCCGTCTGATCGAAAAGATCGCCGAGCTGGTGAAAGAAAAACGCGTCGAAGGTATCAGTGCACTGCGTGATGAGTCTGATAAAGACGGCATGCGCATCGTCATTGAAATCAAACGTGATGCAGTGGGTGAAGTGGTTCTGAACAACCTGTATTCACTGACACAACTGCAGACTTCTTTCGGTATCAACATGGTGGCATTGCACCAGGGTCAGCCGAAAATCCTCGGCCTGAAAGAAATCCTTTCTGCGTTTGTTCGTCACCGCCGTGAAGTCGTCACGCGCCGGACTATTTTCGAACTGCGTAAAGCCCGTGACCGTGCGCATATCCTTGAAGCACTGGCGATCGCTCTGGCTAACATTGATCCTATCATCGAACTGATCCGTGCTGCACCGACACCGGCTGAAGCAAAGGCTGGCCTGGTCGCGCGTTCATGGGATCTGGGCAATGTTTCAGCGATGCTGGCAAGCGCCGGTGACGATGCTGCCCGTCCTGAATGGCTGGAGCCACAATTTGGTATTCACGACGGGAAATATTTCCTGACGGAGCAACAGGCCCAGGCCATTTTGGATCTGCGTTTGCAGAAGCTGACCGGCCTTGAGCACGAAAAACTGCTGGATGAATATAAAGAGCTGCTGGTGCAAATCGGCGAGCTGCTGTTCATCTTGTCCAGCCCTGACCGTCTGATGGAAGTCATTCGTGAAGAACTGGAAGCGATTCGTGATCAGTACAATGATCCGCGTCGTACTGAAATTACGGCGAACACTTCTGACATCAACATCGAAGACCTGATCAATCAGGAAGACGTTGTGGTGACGCTGTCGCATCAGGGCTACGTAAAATACCAGCCTCTGACCGATTACGAAGCACAGCGTCGCGGTGGTAAAGGTAAATCGGCAGCGCGCATCAAAGAAGAAGATTTCATTGACCGTCTGCTGGTGGCTAACACCCACGACACTATTCTGATGTTCTCAAGCCGCGGACGTTTGTATTGGATGAAAGTCTATCAGTTGCCGGAAGCCAGCCGCGGTGCACGCGGTCGTCCTATCGTCAACTTGTTGCCGCTTGAACCGAACGAACGTATCACGGCGATCCTGCCTGTACGCGAGTACGAGGAAGGTCGTCATGTGTTCATGGCAACCGCCAGCGGTACAGTGAAGAAAACTGCCCTGACCGATTTCAGCCGACCACGCAGCGCCGGCATCATCGCCATCAATCTTAACGAAGGTGATGAGCTGATCGGTGTGGACCTGACTGACGGCCAGGACGAAGTCATGCTGTTCTCTGCGGCCGGTAAAGTGGTGCGCTTCTCCGAAGCAGCGGTTCGCTCAATGGGCCGTACGGCGACCGGTGTTCGCGGTATCCGTCTGGGCGAAGGTGACAGCGTTGTTTCGCTTATCATCCCGCGGGGTGATGGTTGTATCCTGACTGTGACGCAGAACGGTTTCGGTAAACGTACTGAATCGACTGAATACCCAACTAAATCCCGTGCAACCCAGGGCGTTATCTCCATCAAAGTGAGCGAGCGTAACGGACCGGTTATTGGCGCGATCCAGGTTGATGAAGCGGATCAGATCATGATGATCACCGACGCTGGTACGCTGGTGCGAACCCGTGTTTCTGAAGTGAGTACTGTCGGCCGTAACACCCAGGGTGTGACGCTTATCCGTACCGCCGATGATGAGCATGTGGTTGGTTTACAACGTGTTGCAGAGCCGGTTGAAGACGAAGAACTGGATGGTGTCGCCACCGAAGCGGGCGAACTGGAAGCGGCACAAGCAGCCGATCTGCCAGACGACGCGGAAAGTGAAGACGATCAGCCGGCTGATGACGAAGAAGAATAAGTTTTCGTAGCTGGCAGACAAAAGGGCATAACAATAGTTATGCCCTTTTTTATTGAATTCGTCTTAAAACAAATCTTTCACCTAAACTGCATTATCAGGCGCTTTTTAGAACGTCTGGCAATAGTGTATCCTGATCCACATTCCGCTCACTGAGCCGCTTTGCTAATGGTTAATCTTTGAAATATCTTGCTTCGTTTCGCACAACGTTAAGAATCTCCCGTTATCTTTTCCGGGTGCTGGCGCTTATGTTGTGGACGCTGGGGGTGCTGCTGACCACCTTTTATGTGCTGAATATTTTCCACAACAAAGAGTCCGAGATCCGCGATGAGGATAACCTCAATTACGATCTGGCGCAGAGTTACATTAAGAACTCCAATGATGTGATGCACAGCATTAAGTTCATGGCTGAGAATCGCCTGAGCGCGTCGATGAACGGGCTGGATATCATCAATGGCATTATCAGCACGAAGAACACGGCGCCCACTTATCTCGCCTTGTTCCCTGAGTCCGATTGTTCCGGGATTAATGACAGCTACCGTAATTCGCTGGCTTCGTTGGGCAACATGATCCATTACTGGAAAGATAACTTTTCCGACGCCTACGATCTCAATCGTGTGTTCTTCATCAGCGGCGAGAATTTATGTCTGGTTGATTTTGGGATCAGCAATGAACCGTTCGAGCGCGAAAGCCAGGAACAGTTGAAATCCTTACATGAAAAAATCCTGCAATATCGCAATGCGAAGAGCAAAGCTAAAGAAAACAGTCTGTACTGGGTGTCGCAGTCCGGCAGTAAAGATTCCGGAAATCTGTATGTGCTGACCCCGATTTATGTGGGCAATAAACTCGAAGCGCTGATGGGGATTCAGCAAAATCTGCGGGCTGAAGATTTATTGAATCCGAATTCTCAGCACACTGCGGTTACCTTACTCGATGAAGACGATCAGCCTCTGCTGGAGATTTCCGAGGACGAGCATTCCGCTAGCGCCCCGGAGGGTTATCCGCAGGACAGTTCATTCTTCGGGTATGTCAATGGCTACAAAGATTTGGTTTATAAAAAACCGCTGACACCGTCCTCGCTGAGTGTGGTGTATTCAATGCCGTTTAATACAGTGATTGACCGGTTTAAGATCCTGATTTTTAATGCTGTGTTATTGAATATTTTCTCCGGTTTGTTGTTGTTCATCCTGGCCTGGGTGTTTGAGCGCAAGATGTTTTTACCGGCCGAGGAAAACGCATTCCGGCTTGAGGAACATGAACAGTTCAATCACAAAATCGTGGCCTCAGCGCCGGTCGGCATTTCCATTTTGCGTATCAGCGATGGGGTTAACATCCTCAGTAATGAACTGGCGCACAATTACATCAGTATGCTGACTCAGGAAGACCGGCAGCGTATTACCCGAATCATCTGCGATCAACAGACGAATTTTGTCGATGTCATTACCAAGAACAATAACAATATTCAACTGAGTTTCGTCCATTCACGCTACCGTAATGAAGATGTGGCGATTTGTGTGCTGATCGACGTCAGTGCGCGCGTGAAAATGGAAGAGTCATTGCAGGAAATGGCCAATGCGGCCGAGCAGGCCAGCCAGTCGAAATCGATGTTCCTGGCGACCGTCAGCCATGAATTACGCACACCGCTTTACGGCATCATCGGCAACCTGGACTTACTGCAAACGCAAGGGTTGCCTCAGGGGGTGGACCGTCTGGTGACGGCGATGAATAACTCGTCGGCGCTGCTGCTGAAAATCATCAGCGATATTCTCGATTTCTCCAAAATTGAATCCGAGCAACTGAAGATCGAGCCGCAGGAATTCTCCTGCCGTGAAGTGATCACTCATATTGCCGGTAACTATCTGCCGCTGGTGGTTAAAAAGCGTCTGGGGCTTTACTGCTTTATCGAACATAACGTGCCGCTGTCGTTCAATGGCGATCCGGTAAGGTTGCAACAGGTCATCTCCAACATTCTTAACAATGCGATTAAATTTACCGATACCGGATGCATCGTTCTGAATGTCAGAACCTGCGGTAACTATCTTGAGTTTCAGGTGCGCGATACCGGCGTCGGTATTCCTGAGCGGGAAATCACGCGCCTGTTTGATCCGTTCTTCCAGGTGGGGACCGGTGTGCAGCGTCATTTCCAGGGCACCGGGCTGGGGCTGGCTATCTGTGAAAAGCTGATTAACCTGATGGATGGCGATATCGAGGTAGAGTCAGAACCGGGACTCGGCAGCTCGTTCACGGTGCGTATTCCGCTTTACAATGCCACGTTTCCGTCGGGTGAACCGCTGGATCACTGGCAGGACAAAACGGTCTGGCTGGATGTGCGCAATGCTTATCTGGAAAGCTACCTGATGCAACTGATGCGCTATCACGGCGCGAATGTTCAGCGCTGCGAGCCGGAGCTGCAAAGCCAGCGGGAAGATGTCTTGATCACCGATACGCCGCTGATCCATAAGGGCGAACTGGCCGCACAAATTGAATTCTCCATCGACCATATCGGGCCGCCCGTCGAAACGCGGCCAGGTTACTGGGTTCACAGCACCTCGACCCCGCTGGAAATCACCGCACTGCTCAACCGGATTTATCGCCTTGATACGACACCGGAAGAAGAGGGCTGTGCAGCGCCGGAAGCCGCTGTGGCGCAGGATTACAGCGATATCACATTGCTGGTCGTGGATGATCATCCGATCAACCGTCGCCTTCTGGCGGACCAGCTGGGCACAATGGGGTATGTCGTGATAACGGCGAATGACGGGATTGACGCACTGGATGCCATGCGTGCACACGAAATTGATATTGTGCTCAGCGACGTCAATATGCCGCGTCTTGACGGTTACGGGCTGACGGCAAAACTGCGTGAACTTGGCCACACTTTACCGGTGATCGGCGTTACCGCGAACGCGCTGGCGGAACAGCGTCAGCGTTGTCTTGAGGCGGGAATGGATAACTGTTTATCCAAACCGGTTACGCTGGAGACGCTGCGTGATACGCTCAGTTTTTACAGCGCGCTGGTACGTAAGAAACGCTAATCCTGCGGGCGGAAAGTGGACAATAAAAAGGCACCGCTCGGTGCCTTTTTTACAACTGAAGTAACATAACCTTCTTAAATATCAGTCTTTATCCACCGGCTGGGAACTGACAGAAGACAGATAGTTCAGCAGGGCGATATCGTTTTCCACGCCCAGTTTCAACATCGCAGATTTCTTCTGGCTGCTGATGGTTTTGATGCTGCGGTTCAGCTTTTTGGCAATCTCAGTGACCAGGAAGCCTTCTGCAAACAAACGCAGAACTTCGCTTTCCTTCGGAGACAGACGTTTGTCGCCGTAACCATTAGCGCTGATTTTTTCCAGCAATTTCGCCACGCTGTCCGGCGTGAATTTTTTGCCTTTCTGCAATGCGGCCAGTGCCTTCGGCAGGTCGGTGGGCGCGCCTTGCTTGAGGACAATCCCTTCGATATCCAGATCCAGCACAGAACTCAGGATCGCCGGGTTATTGTTCATGGTCAGAACAATGATGGATAACTGCGGGTAATGACGCTTGATGTATTTGATCAAGGTGATGCCGTCGCCGAATTTATCGCCCGGCATGGACAGGTCCGTGATCAGCACGTGAGCATCAAGCTTGCTTAAGCTGTTAACCAGTGCAGTTGAGTCTTCGAACTCGCCTACAACATTCACCCATTCAATTTGTTCAAGGGACTTACGAATACCAAACAGGACGATAGGATGGTCATCAGCAATAATTACGTTCATATTATTCATGTGATTAGCTACCTTGCTGGAGCAGTCTGGAGACAAAAGAATCAATGTGATTGATGGTTTCAGTAATCTGTAAAACATCGCCATCTGCGATGTATTGTTCTAACGATTCACACATTTGCTTGCCTGGGGTCAGGTTCAGCATGGCGAACACCCCCTTGAGACGATGTGCTGTTTGGGAAAGTGATGTGAAATCACGGCGCTGGTTTTCATTATACAGTTTCTCAAGATCTTCCGGTACTGTCTCAACGAAAAGCTGATAGTAATCGCTTGATTTTAGCTGCTTTTCATAATGGTCGAGAGAGTTTTCGCCGGGTTCTTCGGGTGAAACACTGTCATCGGATACAGAAAATTGCTGTTCGATTAACAGTAATGTTGCGTCGATCAGCGCACTGCTGATGTTGTAATTGACGCGAATATAATGCTTTTCAAGCTGCTGTAATCCCGACTCATCGTCGGTCAGCAGCAGGGTAAATTGGTCACTGTTTTGCGGGTTATCTGTCAGTAAAACATCATATTCCCGCGCGGCCAGCCTGTCGTCAGCCACGATGCACACCGCACCGTAGGCGTTCATGGTCCGGGTCACAATACCGCGAACTTCATCTGATGTGATATCGAGTAATACCGTCACATCAGTCAGTAATTTTTCGTGTTCTGCTTCGACTTCCTGCGCTTCCTGACGTTGTTTTATACGCACAGTATAGCGTGTGCCGATATTAAGCTTGCTGCGGATTTCCAGCTGGCCACCCAGTTTTTTGCACAGCTGGTTACACAGGAAGAATGTCAGCCCGGAGCCATGGTTAAAGCGATCGACTAACGTCTGACTAAGGAAAGGATAATTCAGATTACTCAGTTCTTCTTTGGAAATTCCGCTACCCGTATCGTTTATGTGGAAAATCAACTGATCCGGGCGATCTTCGTCCTGTTCGCTGGTCAGGGTTACCTTGCCCAGTGAGGTTGTAACGATGGCGTAGTCGAGCAACAGAGACAGAATTTTCTTCACCGCCTGCATATCGCCGATAAAGGCCGCTTCAGGGGCTATCTGGAAATGATTCAGTAACCCGAGGCCTTTCTGAGTCAGACGGGGAAGGGCCTCAAGCAACAACTCGTCTACCATGGCTGAAAGCACGTACCTATCACTTGCCGGTTGCCAGTCCTGGGTTTCCAGTCGGGTCAGCAGTGTAATGTTATCGACCAGCGTCAGCGCATTGCGCGATTCATTCAGTAGTTTGCCTTCCAGCGTCTGACGTGTTTCCGGCTTCTGTTCTTCCACCAGAGCTACGGCCAGCCCGTTCAGTTCCTGCAAGGGCTGATTCAGCTCAATGCCCAGGTTATGCAGCATCAGTTTGCGTGCCTGCAGGTTCTTCTCAAACTCACGTTTGGCCTGTTGCAGCGTGCGGTTCACCATCACTTCTTTATCCTGATCGTGGAGCATAAACAGGTAAGTTTCCGGCGATATCTGACTGCGGATCATTCGGATTTCATAGACTTCGTTATTGACGGTCGCCTGTATCGTGCCGTGATGCTGTTCGGCCATATTGGCAATTTTGTTCAGGCTCAGGTGCGGCAATAACTGGTCGGCAATTTTATTGCTGAGGATCACGCTGTGATTGCTGAAGTTATACACCAGCAAACCCAGCGGCAGACCCGAAATGATTTCCTGATTCAGTGCCTGCTGCATTTGCAATTGTGCCGCCATATTCTCGCTCGGGCGGATGTACTGGTGGCGAATGAAATAGATGCTGATCATCGCCAGCCCGATCAGGAACACGTTGATCAGGATCAGCCAGAAGTTATTGTGTGCAAGATCAACCACCAGGCCAAACAGCGGCACATGGTAGGTCAGTGACAGCGGTGAATTGCTCAGCGGCACATCAAACACCAGCGACCATCCCTGCATCATAATGCTGCTGGCTGCCGTATTATCGTCGGTCGGATCACCTTCATTTACCGCCGTGGTGTTGCCATTAAGCTGGAAATTATCCCTCGCCATGCCGGAAGGGATCAGATCACTCATCGGTAAATCGAAGGCAATCACGGTCGCCAGATGACCCGGATTATTAAAGGTGGTGCGCAGGGAGAAAGAATAGTCGTTGCTCTGGCGCGATTTGCGCAGGGGAGAATAACTTTCACGCTCATCCAGGGTGTTTGCCTGCTGTAACATTTCGGCACGGCGTGACTGCAGCGTGCTGGTGAAATAGTTTTCTTTCAGGCGGGAATCCTGCTGCTCAAGCGGCACTGTGGTGATCAGCAACATACTGTTGTCCTGACCGTTCAGGTAATAGAGCGAATAAGGATGAGTTGTTGAACCCCACTGGTCATCCAGGAAGGATGAAATTTTCAGGGTTAAATCCAGGGTGGAGCTGTCATGAGTACCGAAAATCAGCGCATCGGTTTTCTTGTGAGATTTGGAAACAAAATACATGTCCTGGCGCAGGCGGATTTCCTGTGCATTGACGGCCTCCGCAGACATCGGCTGACCCGTGAAATTGTCGTAAATCTGGTAGGTCATGTAGCGGTACTTATCGATGCGCTTTTGCAGTAAATCTGCGGTATTTTGTACCGTGAGCAGTTTGTCTTTCAGATAAGCATTGGTGTAGTTATATCCGTAAAGGCCAAGCCCCAGCGCCAGCAGTAAAATGAACAACCAAAAGAATCGCGTGATATTGGTTGATGTCAGCGATAAATATTTACCAGCCATGATGATGAGTTTTTCCCTTCATTCTTGTTATGACGCTTTTAGCGGACGACGGTTTTTGCACAAACAGTGACACACAACATCGTTGCCGCAACGCACCCTAATGCTACAGATAAGCTGCTGACTTGCGCGATAAAACCAATCAGCGCCGGACCCGCTAAAATACCGGCATAGCCCAGCGTTGTCACGGAAGCGATAGCCATTCCTGCTGGCATGGAGGTCTGATTGCCTGCCGCGCTGAACATGATCGGTACCAGATTTGACGCGCCAAATCCAATCATGACAAAACCCAGGCCCGCGACCCACAGATTATCGACGGTGGTCAGTAAAATCAGACCGAGGCTTGAAAACAGGCTGCCATACATCAGCACTTTATAACGACCCAATATGCTGATGATGCGATCACCGGTCAGACGTCCGGCCGTCATCGCGACGGAGAAAACGGCGTAACCGAGACCGGCCTGATGCGCTGACACACCGCGTTCGGTGGTAAGGAACAACGCGCCCCAGTCCAGCATCGACCCTTCGGTCATGAACATCACAAAACATAAAATCCCCAGCAGCACAACCCAGCCGCGGGGCAGAACAAATATCGGTCCGTCACCCTCATGACGCGTTTCGCGCCACAGATGCGGGCAGGTAAATATCACCAGAATTGCCAGTAAAACCACGACCAGCATTACTGACTGAAACGGCGACAGTCCGAGGAATAACAGGCCGGTTACAGCAAGCGCCCCAAAAATACTGCCCATGCTGAAAAAACCGTGAAAGCCCGACATCATCGCACGGCCACTGGCTTTCTCAACCACAACGGCATGAACGTTCATCGCGACATCAATCATGCCGATGGCGGCCCCGAAGACCAGAAGAATTAGCGCCATTCCGGCAGTGCTGTTCATGAGTGTCAGCAATGGGAGGGACAACAACAACAGTGAACTGGCGATCAGAATGACCGTTTTACACCCCAGTTTACTGGTCAGGAAACCGGTCAGCGGCATCGAAAATGTTGAACCTGCCCCGAGGCATAACAGCAGCAACCCCAATGTTCCGTCACTGATTTCCAGCCGCAATTTGACGAAAGGCACCAGCGGTGCCCAGGCAGCCATTGCAAATCCTGACAACAGAAAAATAAGCCGCGTAGCATGTTGTTGTGCCACGCCAGGTTGCGAAACGGGCTCAGCCATCATTTCCTGCGGGGGCGGTGTGGTTATCGGGTCGTGAGACATATCGTGAAAATCCCTTTGCATTTAAAAAATTAAACCACTCACCGCCCGCAAACGTACTGGCCGGATACTTTAGCAGAAAGCATAAGTGCTGTGATTGCGCATAGTCTTAATTGTGTGCTTGCCGGATACCCTGACGCCAGGAAATCTCAAAGACCATCACACAATCAGTAAGTCAATTTGATGAATTTCTTTGCCGTCACCTGATTGATTTTATTATTAATAATCCCTTTTATCTTGTATGGGTAATAAGTGATTGCGTTGTTTTTTATGAAGATAAATGTAAATAGCCATGATTAAACCAAAATTTTACATTTGTTAAACTGATGATTTGACTTTCTTTAATGAATTATTTCAATCTTAACGATGTTTTCTTTTTATGGCACTTAACTCAAATCATGCATATAACTTATGGAGTTTCGGGAAAAAATGCCGAAACGATGATTTACCGAAGCCCCTAAAAAATATTTACATGCAATAACCGCACTTTTTTGATTGTTTTGTTGTTTGTGGCCTTACCTCACACCAGTTGGAAGTTTATCCATTTTTTCTTAATGGTCTTCATTACCCGCAGAACCGCTTTTTGCCTGAAAAAGGAAGAGCGGTCGTTAGCGTGTATGGACAAAAACTGGCGTAACAGGGGTACAACATGGCTCAGAACGGTAGTGTGGTTATTGATGTTCTTTCTCGTACTAATGGTGCAGTAATCTCCCAGCTCTCAAACGCCAGCCAGGATGTCACTCTCAATCAAATCAGCATAATACGCGTGCACGCGACACGCGATGTCGTCGCCCGCTACGAGCGGGTGGGGAATGATCTGATCATTCACATGCAAGACGGACGCACCGTCCGCTATCACAGTTTCTTTGATACAGATGGCAAAGGCCATCACAGCGAACTGATTTTCGATGATGGTGAGCATCCTGTCGAACACGCCGCTTTTATCGATACCGGCGCGACAGCGGGAGCTGTTCCGATTGTTCCCGCCTATGAGACCCTTCCTGATGTCGGTGCGTTGCTTATCGACTCCTCGAATTTTGATCCTGCTGTTCTGGGGGCTGTGCTGGGTGTGCTTGCCCTGGGTGCAGGTATCGCTATTGCTGCAGGGGGAAGCGGCGGTGGTGGCGGTAGCAGCAGCAATAACGGCGGCAGTGACGGGGGTGGAAATAC
>NZ_SEWS01000009.1:0-298037 GCF_004195095.1 Rahnella sp. CFA14(1/10)
CCACATTCGGCACTGAATTATCTGACGCCATCAGAGTTTGCAGCACGGTGGCGAAATGGAAAATGTGAAGGTAAACAAACCGACATTACTAACTGACGGTTGTATCTAATCCTGGGGGCAGGTCACATGAGTTACATCGGAATAGAAGACTTCAGCAATTTGCCGGAGCGGGGATGTTCCAGCCTCAAAAAGTTCGAGGTACATCCCATCACGGATGACATCGCTTCCACGGGTTAGGTTGTATTGGATCTTAGCCATAAATTTAATTTTCCATTTTTCCAATTAATGAAGCCTCTGTTCGAGCGCAATAAAACGTAAAATATGCACCAGAAGGTAACTTGCACAGATCCGCAAAGAGCGAGATATAGTCATTCGCACCCTGAGAATTACACTTTGAAGTGATTCAGGGTATGCGCTTACTGCTTACGAATATTGAGCGAGAATCATGCGATGATCGCCGCTTTTCTTTCGAGCCAGTAGGTGCTCCACGTTCGCTAACGAATACTCAGGGCATGCAGATAAACTGCTGGCTATATTTCTTTCGAAGAGCGTGGAATGCATACCAATCCCCGGTAAGAGGAGTTGGTTATGATTGCGATAGATCAGTTTGCTGCTCATGTTGGTCTGGACTGGGCGGATAAAAAACACGATGTCTGTGTTCAGTTTAAAAACGGTGAACGCGTATTCGATGTGATTGAACATACAGCAGAAGCGCTTGATGCCTGGCTCAACGCGTTGCACAAACAGGTGAAAGGCAAAATAGCTATCGCCCTTGAGCTGAAGAAGGGCCCCGTGGTATATGCTCTTCAAAAATATCCGTTTATCACCGTTTTCCCCGTCCACGCTTTGTCACTGGCTCGTTACCGGCAAGCCTTTTCGCCCAGCGGCGCTAAAGATGATCCGCAGGATGCCGAGTTAGCATTAGAGTTAATGCTACGCTATCCCCAAAAGATAAAAGCCATTGAACCCGACAATGCGGATATCCGGTTACTCCAGCAACTGGTTGAGCAGCGCCGACTGCTGGTCGAAGACAAGCGTCGCTTTGTAAATCGGCTCATCAACACGCTTAAACAGTATTACCCTCAGCCACTGGAGTGGTTCTCACATCGGGGTAGCTTACTATTGTGTGAGCTGATTATCCGGTGGCCCAGTCTGCAACAACTGAAACGCGCCAGGCGCGACACGATCCGCAACTTTCTGAATGCCAAAGGCGGTCGCACAATAGCCCTTACCGAGCAGCGTGTAGCGAGTATTGATAACGCGATCCCATTGACGACAGACCCGAGTGTTATAGAGGCTAATGCTTTGATGGCAACCGCACTGGCGACACAAATTAAAGTCGTGAGTGAAATCATCAAAACCTATGACGAACGAATCGAAACGCTGTTTGACACATTGCCAGATGCGGGGCTGTTCAAATCACTTCCGGGCATGGGCCCACGTATGCTTGCTGCACTGGGTGATAACCGAGACCGGTTTAACAGCGCTGAAGAAATTCAAAACTACGCAGGTATTGCACCGGTGACAGAACGAAGTGGCCAGAAATCCTGGGTTCACTGGCGATGGCAATGTGCGAAGTTCGTCAGGCAGACCTTTGTTGAATGGGCTGCCAAGACGGTTAACTCATCATACTGGGCCAAATTGTATTATCAGGGGCAGCGAGAAAAGGGAAAATCTCATCAATCCGCGATCCGGGCTCTGGCATTCAAATGGCTAAGGATCATTTACCACTGCTGGAAGACCAGAATCCGCTATGACGAAGCGAAATATTTGCTGGCACTGGAAGAGCGAAAATCGCCCTTACTGATGCCGTAAAAAACTTGTCGAATGTCTCAGGGCGTGAAGCGGAAGTTAACTCGCCGCTGACGATGATAGAGGTTTGTTGTGAATTTATTCGGTTGAAGATATAGCTAAATTACTAGGTGACTGCAGATACTATGAATTGTGCACAGTATCAATAAATTTTATAAAAAATTACCGCGTAGTATTGAATTACTACGTTGTTATGCCAGAATTTCATTAACTAGATTTTCTATTACAATACTACGCAGTGTAAGGATTAGCATGAGAACATTTACCCTTGCTATTTGCACACTTCTTTTTGCTTGCACAAACCCTTATCCTGTATCCGTACCTAAGCCAGGTAACTATCATGGTATTACTTTAAATGCAGACTACGATGCACTTGTAAAAAATGTACACGACTACGGTGAAGAACTGAGTCAAAAGTCACATAAATTACAGTCTCAGAAATATGCCTATACTGATTTTGGCTACCTTGGTTCAATTGTGTCAGTTATTGCCGCAGCAAGCGGTACTTTAACGACTGCATTATATAGCGGAGGTGCTGCTGTTGGAGGAGGAATGGCTGCTCAGCACTATAATTATGACTCCCAGATTCAAAATTATAGTGTAGCAAGGAAAAAAGTTCAGTGCATATACCGAAAGCTTAATGAAAGAACTGTGAATGAATCTTTGTTAATAAAGTTTGATACCCATAGCGATATCGCCAGGATTCTAACCCCTTCTATTAATAATGCTTTGGATGATATTTATTTTGAACTTGATAGTAAACAATCTTCTATCGATCTTAAAACGCCTGATTTAAAGCTTTTAGCTGATGCATTCTCTAAACAAAAAGAAATATCCCCAAAAATAGCCAGCCTTAACAACGGACCATTACCTATTAATAACTATGAGAATAAGTCAAAAAATGAAGAGGATAAAATAATTCTTGCTCAAAATATACAAATGGCAGTATCTATATGTAAGATTTTAGGTGATGCCCCGCAGGGGGAGTAGAAGATTCATGTTTAGTTTAATTTTTGTGTTTTATTTTGTAAGATTAAAAGAGTGGTTTTTAAATCGATATTTTCACTTGAAAGACATGTCCATAATTTAATTTTTTCAATCATTTTTACGAGATATACACCCAAGGGCATGGAAATTATTTTCATGGATTTTATGACGGCCAGTGTGAAAAATAGCAATCATTCCATAAAACTAAATATTAGGAGCGTAAAATGAAACAGGTGATTAATCAAAAATGGTCAAATGGATATGATAATAAAAACGCACCAACAGTTGAGGTGTTAGACAATAGTCATATATTAATCATTTCCGACGCTGAAATTATTGATCCAAAATTTGGCACTTTACAGACAAGCCTAAGTCATGAAAATGGGTGGAAAGATAAAGGAAAGTTTGTCAATGCTCGAATTATACCCTATTTTGTACTTCCTAGTAATTGGTTTAAGGTTACTGGAATTAAGATTTCGCTAGGTGACATTGCAAGGCTGAGTTATAAAAACGCCTCCATCTATGCTATTTATGCAGATACTGGACCAAAAGAAATCATCGGTGAGGCATCGATCTCTGCAGTCGAATCTCTTGGCGTTAACCCTTGGGGAAAGAATGGAAAAATAGTTAGCGGGATAGATTATGGAGTCAGTTATGAAATTATTAAAAATTCTGCAAATCTCGAGATAACTGTAAACTTCGAAACAATACAGTCTTATGGCAAAGAATTATTTGGTGAAAAAACAAATTTAATTTCAACAAGCGAATCATTGAAATTAGATAACATTTTATCCAATCAAAAAAATGGGAAGGCAGAAACCTTTGTCTCATTCTTTTCTTCCAATTATGGTGATGTTAGGGATGAAGTTTTGAGGTGGTTCGCCCCTATAAATAACGGTAGCCCTACCCACAATGGTTGTGTTGCACATTTAGTTAGCTGTCTGAAGTTGTGCAATTTTCCATATCCTGATTTGGATTCCCCTGCCGCCGTCAATGTCGACTATTTTTCAGAATGGGCTGTTGCCAATAATTGGTCGCGTATAGACGATCGTAGCAATATGGAACTAGGAGATATTTGTATAAGTGGACCTAAATCAGAGCCGCATGAATTTGATCATGCTTATTGCTTTGTAGCATTTGCTGACTCTGGCTATGCGTACGTATTACATAACCAAAATGTTGGAATTGCAAAGCGCTCACTTGATGGTGTTGGATGTGGGGTATGGCGCTACGCACTTCGGATGCCGTAGGCCTTGGTTCATCATGTCCGCTTTTGGCACAAAGCGGTCAGATTGAACTCACAGCGAAGAGCGGATATCGCTACTCATAGTAAAACCGGCATCGTTAGCAGATCAGTGGTTTTGAGAACATCAAAGCATTTTTACAGTGTTATCTAACCAGGCGGGAAGATTTTCTCTGTACCCGTTGAGATAGAAATGAAAATCATTTTTCTGCCGTTCATTAAGCAGTACGACTACCTCAGTAACAATCCATGCTTTGGCAATTGCTATTTCTTTAGCCAAATCATTAGGCTTAGAAAGGCAAGATATACAGTTATAGCGATCTGCAAATTCAATAAATTTTTGTACAGAGCCCATTCTCTTTATTTGTCGGAAGCTCTCTAAGAGCGGGCTGTTCGGATGACAGGAATATTCAGATTTCAAGCGCAGTAAGGATTACGGCTTCCATTTTTTCCGGGGTGGAGATCGGAGCAAAACGCTTGAGCGGTTTGCCGTCGCGTCCGATCAGGAACTTAGTGAAGTTCCACTTGATCCGTCCACCCAGCACGCCGGGCAATTCGTTTTTCAGATACCTAAACACAGGGTGCGTAGCAGTTCCGTTGACCTCCACTTTCTCAAACATCGGGAAGCTCACTCCGTAGTTAATGTGACAAGTCTGTGCGATTTCGTCGGCACCGCCGGGTTCCTGCTTACCGAACTGGTTGCAGGGAAAACCGAGCACCATCAGCCCCTGTGCAGCATACTTCTTGTAGAGCGCTTCAAGGCCTGCGTATTGTGGTGTGAAGCCACAATGGCTGGCGGTATTCACCACCACAACCAGCTTGCCAGCGTAGTCGGCCATAGAGATAAGCTGACCACCCAGACTGGTGGCGGTAAGTTGATGAAAGGTGGTCATGTCGGGATCCTCAGAACACATTTGCAAAGTCGAACGAAAAGAATAACAAACAGGCGACCTTTAACCTGCTCGCCATCGGTTAACACACCATGATGATAGCCAGCCGTGTCCGCTTCTGGTAAAGCGCTACTGAAGCAACACCAAGGGACTGCAATGAGCAATGAGCGAGGAGCTGGTTTGGTTTATTAAAACGAATGTCTGCGCTTCCACTCATTTACAACATCACCCAAAGTTTTTGGATCATCATTACGTATCCACATCATAAATTCACGATCGAATCGAAAATCTTCACCACACTCCTTAATCATGAAACGACGAACGTTTTGTGTATTTTTATAGTTTTTATCAATGCTGGTGGTACTGGTCAGTGATGAGCTATGCCAATCGGTTTTCAATTTACTCACTCCTAAGATGAAAAGGTTGACTAGAAATTAAGATACTCACTGGCATAAGATGCCGAAATTTTGCGATAGCGTTGCATCGATCGGTTGAACTCACAGCAAGGAGCCGGTCAGGAACCGCTGCCCGCAAAACCAGTGCCAGCGGGGCATCCCGGCACTCTGTAGATCTCAGATATCACCTGCCTCGTTGCGTCTTCGATCGTTCCTTCATTACGGCATAAAACCCAGCCCTGATGTGCAATTTCTCGCTCGAACGCTTCGGTACAAGCGACATGCTCTTCCAGCTTATGAATCACCGTACTACTCAGCCCGCGTGTTCGGGCTGCGGCTCTCGCCCATGAAATATCAGGCGCAGTTACAACCCCGACATGCAGGTCTGGCACTCGCACGTTTCGTTCCATATTAAGCTGTAAAATCTGTGCGAATGGAACCCTGCGGCGAAACGCAGCATCCGACGGGTACCAGCGATCCATCAAGATAATGCTGTCAGGTGGCTGCTTAGTCAGAACGTGCCGGGAAATCCAGGCACGGCTGTCAGCAAAGCGCTCACAAATCTCCAGTTCCAAATCCAGGGTGGGATTTCTGACGAACCTGTTCACGAGGGCCATTGTTTCCCCCCTGCTGGGATCGCTTTTTTTCTCGCAAAGTCGGATCACCTTCTTGTTGTCTGCCCTGAGTACTTTCGTAATGGCTTCCAGCAGTGTGGTTTTACCGGCTCCCTTCGGCCCGTCCAGAGAAACAAACACCTGACGGCTCATTCTTTAAATGACGATTGATATGCGGTTGTTGTAAAGCTTGAATCTGACAAAAGCATCGTACTTCCTTCGTATGTACAGCTGCTCACCCTCTCCGCTCGCCGGAGCCGCTTAATGCGTCAGCGCGAGCCCTATGGAGGGCTTTTATAAACAGACACTGATGAACATTCAAGCAATGTTTCTCACTGGATAGGTTCAGGATCATATTGCTGGCGATAAAGAAGCACGTGACCTGCCTGACAGGCTGGGAAAGCCAAAAGGCCCGCTTAAGTTGCCTTAGGCGAGCCTTTTAAAATTTAGCTCATCGGACTGGGATTACCCTGGATATGAACTGAATGATACATAAGCCGAATATGAGTGTTGGTCAGCCAGGCTTTTTTCTATCGGTATAAATATCAGGTCGGGTAATTGTCCATGCATAGTTTTCCCGATTTACGGGCTCGTAGCCAAACTTTTCATAAAGCCAGGGTGCTGTTGTTGTGAACAGCATGATCCTCCGAAGCTGCCCGAACACAGGGTGATTATGTATGCATTCCATAACCCATCTTCCCAGCCCTTCTCCATGATATTCTTCAAGAATATACACATCGCAAAGATAAGCAAATGTAGCATAATCGGTTATCAGGCGAGCGAAACCTATCTGGATTTCATTATGATAAACGCCAAAGTTAAGGCTGTTTTCTATTGATGCGAAGACAATATCCAGATGAATACCTTTAGCCCAGGTGGACCTTGTCAGATACCGGTGGATAGCCTGTACATCCAGTTTTTCTCTGTCTGTACTTACCAGGTAGTCATTCTTATGCCATTCATGTTTCTCTGAAATACTCACTTTAATTCCTGTCTCAGGGATTTAGGGAAATCTGGCTTTATCATTCGATGGAATAATTATACTGCCTGAATCGCTCCGGGTTAGCCGGACCTCAATCTGTTTTTCATAATGGAAACTTGTTGTCAACCTATTATATTTAGGATCCACGAGCAAAGGCTTTACCTATAGATGGCGCGCAGGTCTGTCTGTGATAACAGGTTATCACTGTGGATATGAAGAGGCGTTAATCTGCCGCGCCGTTTTGCTCCTTCAGGAATACATTTAGCAGTAAGTCCTCTCTGTCACGTAAGGCGAGAAGCTCCAGCCCAAGCGGAAAGCCTTGTTCGTCAAATCCTACGGGAAAAGTCAGCGCAGGTGTCCCGCTGGTCGCTGCAAACAAGGCGTTGCTGCCCGTTTGAGTTTCTCCGTGTTTGACCGGCGGATGACGCATGACCGGATAGGCGAGAAGATTGATATCGTGGTCGGCAAACAAGGCTTTCAGTAAATTATAGAAATCACGTTGCCGCTGCTGTACACCACGATATTCAGGGCTATTTGTCCCGGCGTGCTCTGCACGCGCCCTGAATACGGCGTCAAGTTGCGGATGGTGAATATTGGCGGCCACGATTTCCTGAAGCGATGTAAAACTGGCCTGCGGTCTGGCACTCAAAAATGCGTTTAATGACTCTGCAAACTCGTAAGCGATAATATTGGCCGCCTCAGCGAGCGAATCTAAAGAGGTAACACCGACCGTTACGACTTCGGCACCGATATTCTGCACAGCGGCCCGCATTTTATTTCTGCTCGTGTCGCTGATATCGTTAAAAGCACTGTCAAGCCAGCCAATACGTAATTTTTCCCCCCGGGGCGGGAAACTTTTACCCGTCATAACTTCAGTCACCCACCGCAAATCTTTGGCATGGCGTACCAGCGGGCCAGCAATATCCTGTGTTGGAGACAACGGCACAATGCCTGCCATCGTAACGCTGCCCCGTGTCGGCCGCAGGCCATAAAGCAGATTAAAAGCGGCAGGAATTCGCACCGACCCTGCTGTATCCGTACCGACAGCAAAGGGAACATAACCTGCTGCGACTGCGACCGCGGAACCACTGCTTGAGCCGCCAGGGTTATAGCCCGGTCGGTAGGCGTTATGGGTATAACCGCTCAGTGATGAGGCGCCCGTAATGCCAGCCGCCAGTTCATGCATGGCCGTTTTACCCAACAGGATTGCCCCTTCTTCACGCAGACGTTTCACCAGAGGTGCATCATGGTCCGCAATAATCCCCAGCAGCGCTTTTGATCCCGCCGTTGTCGGCCATCCTGCAACATCAATATTGTCTTTAACCAGCAGAGGGATACCTTCCAGCCTGCCGCAGGGATGGCCGCGCCGCCGTTTTTCATCGCTCGCGATGGCAGCCTGTCTTGCCTCATCAGCATAGAGCCAGGTAATGGCGTTCAGGGCGGGCTCGCGCTCAGCAATAATCGCCAGTGCAAACTCCGTCAACGCCGCTGCACAAGTCTCACCATGCTGCAATTTTTGCAGTAATTCAGTGACGGATGCTTTTGCATAATCCTCTTGTCGGAACATTATTCTTCCTCCGGCGTTTGCCACTGATAACGCTGACTCCCGTCATACCTGACCCTGCCGAAAGAAGCACCTGCAAAGTGCGAACTGAACCAGATTGCCTGATGCTCTAATGCCCAGTCGATTGCTTTACGGCGTGAAAGGGATGCCTGCGGTTTATTTTCGCAGAAAACCGAATTCCAATGCGGATGTTCAAACTGCACTTCATGGTGCATCAGATCCCCGGTAAATATGGCGTGCTGTTGGTCTGAAACCAGGAGTAAAGAGCCATGGTCATCACTGTGACCGGGCGTTGGCATATAGCGCAAGACGCCGGAAAATAACGGCGACTGTTCAATGTCGATAGCATCCAGCTGGCCGCTTTTTATCAGCGGCAGAATGCTGTCGCGATACAGCTCCTGCCTGCCAGGATCGGCCTGACACTTCGCGAGCTCCCGGGCCGAACAAACATAACGTGCATGTGGAAAAAGGGGCTGCCACTCGCCTTCATTCCAATGCGTATTCCAGCCAACGTGATCGGTATGGATATGCGTCATTAACACTAACGAGACCTGTTCCGCAGCGATCCCGGTCTGTTTCAGACGTTCAAGATAATCGCTGTTAAGATGGTCAAATAAAGGGATGCCCCCTCTGTTCCTGCCATTTCCCGTCGCCGTATCTATCAGGATGATATCTTTCGGGGTTTTCACCAGCCAGCTATGAATGGAAAGCCCGACCGCAGCATCTTCAGGATAATTTATCATCTCATCAATATGGTCGGGAAATAGCTGCCTCAGGGGAAAGGAAGTTGTTTGTTCCGTTATTTTCTCAACCTGACATTGCCCTACGGTTATTCTCATTTATTCCTCCACTTCATTACATCGCCGCGAATGCCTGGCGGCTTGTCCGCTCAGAATGAGAGAACTATACTCACGCTTCGTGAATTAATTAAATTGATTAAAATAATGACCCTCATTAATCCAAATGATTTTAGTCGCATAGATCTTAATTTACTCGTGGTGCTCATCGTGATGTATGAAGAGCGCAACGTCACCCAGGCTGCACACAGGCTGCACCTTGGACAACCAGCAGTGAGTGCAGCCCTCAGGCGGTTGCGCAGCATGTTTAACGAAGCGTTATTTGTGAGAACGACTCAGGGCATGATGCCTACGCCAAGGACCTGCGAGCTAATACAAGCGCTGACGCCCCTGATGGCACAATTACAGGCCGTGGTTCTCAATCCACCCCGCTTTAATCCGGAAAAGGATAAGTTAACCTTCCATATCGGTATGAGCGACTGGATTGAGCACTGGCTGATGCCGGATCTGCTGGCCGGGATTATGCGCGAAGCCCCACAGGTTTCGATCAATGCTGTGGCCACTGATCCGTGGAAGGTGGTGAGTGCGCTTGAGCAGAACAAGGTCGATTTATCCATCACTGTCGGGCAGGAAACATCTCGTGATTTGCGGCGGGAAAAGCTCACGTGTGCCGGATTTAAAACGCTCTGGGACCCAAGACAAATCGACATAACCAAACCGCTGACGGTTGCGGAATTCGTTCATTATGAACACTTGCTGATTTCCTACCGGGGGGCCAGTCAGAGTGCGATGGACAGTAGCCTGGAAAAAGCAGGGGTAGCACGGAGAGTACGCTATGTTTCCAGCCACTTTTCCACATTGCCGCTCATGCTCAGTCAGATGCCCTTGTTCGCCACGGTCCCCATGATGCTGGTAGATGACTGGTGCCGGCGGTATGGTTTCCAGTCAGACTCTGTGCCGGTACATATGCCGCCCTTTGAACTCGCCCTGTTATGGCATCGCAATCGTGACAGTGATGCTGCAACCCTGTGGATGCTAAATAAAATTCGTCAGCTAATTGCGAAAAAATTATCTGTTATCCGCTGATCGTTGCCAGAGTGCAGCTTACCGGGCTGGCGGGTACCAGAAGCTGACAGCAACGGGCAGGTTACACTGTTCGCTTATACGTATAATAAATCACACTGAGATTATTCTTATAAAAAATTCCCAACTGTGAAGATAATTTAATGATGAATTAACGATTGCGGCAATACCTGTCAATCAGGATTGTTACCGCCCCACTCAAAATGACATCGTCATTTTATTTACCCGCAGGATAAGGTCTGGCGTTCCGGTCATTTCGGGAGAAAGAGACAATATATGAAAGTTCATCATCTTAATTGCGGGTGTATGTGCCCGGTAGGTGGCGCACTATTTGATGGTTTCAGTAAAGGTATTTATGCGCATCTGGTCTGCCATTGTCTGCTTATAGAAACTGACCGGGACGGACTGGTACTGGTAGATACAGGGTTCGGGCGGGATGATATCCGTCAGCCGGAAAAACGGCTGTCGGGCTTTTTCCGGCTGATGAATAATATTCAAAAACGGGAGACGCTGACCGCCCGTTCACGCATAGAGGCGCTGGGGTTCAGCGCAGAGGATGTCCGTCACATTATCCTTACACATCTTGATTTTGACCATGCGGGCGGGCTGACGGACTTCCCTGCTGCGCGCATACATTTACTGCAAACTGAAATCGATACTGCACAGCAGCGACACAGCTGGCTGGCCCGTGAGCGCTACCGGCCCGGCCAGTGGAGCGGTATGTCTGGCTGGACAGGCTATCAATGCCGGGGAGAAAAATGGTACGGCTTCGAGGCGGTTACGGCTCTGCAAGGATTGCCACCGGAAATCCTGCTGGTGCCGCTGGCGGGTCATACGCGGGGGCATGCAGGCATTGCCGTAAGCCAGCCGCAAGGCTGGCTGCTGCATGGGGGTGATGCCTGGTTCTATCGGGGCGAAATGGACCTGCAAACGCCCCGCTGTACACCCGGCCTGCGTTTTTACCAGTGGATGATGGCGGTGGATAACGGAGCCCGACATCGTACCCAACAGCAATTACGGGAACTGTTTAGCCGCTATAATCAAGAAATTACTTTCTTTTGCAGCCATGACGCCAGAGAATTAAATGCCTTCATCTCAGACGGAGAAACTAATTAACTCCGCTGCATTTATTTTGCCATTCAGGAGGATTGTTTTTTCTGATACCTTCTGCCACGGAAATACTCTTCAAGGTAAGGAAGAAGCTCAAACAAAATTATGCCTGAAAAAATCACAACGATATAAGTAACGGGTAAAGGATCGGCACGCAACCGTATATCAAAACTCCCCGCCGCGTCGTTAAGGCCCATAAGGGCAAGGAATTCATTCCAGTATCGGGAAATAATTAATAACAGTGCCATCAGAGGGAGCATTTCCAGGAAACTGTGAATATGTTGTTCTACTGGCGTAACCTTACGGGCGCTGACCGCATAACTTACATCCCACAAAGCGGTTATTTCATGCAGAAAAAACATCACTATCATAAAGGCAATGATCAGCGCATTGACGTCGAGGAATAAAGCGGCGAGCAGGGGTAAACCCATCTCCAGAAACATCAGAATATGAATCCAGGTTTCTTTTACACCCGTTGTTCGCTCGATCCCCGTCGCACGGTGACATAGCCAGTCGCAAAAACCAGCCGCCAGCCAGACAGGCAGAATGAACCAGAGCAGTATAATCAATTGCGGATCGGTGTTATGCATATTCCTTTCCCGTCGTTATCCGGATAATCAATTACAAGCTTAGTACAGAACTAAATGGCGTAAACTCACCCACTTTCATCGTCAAAAAACTGAGCGGACTCTGCCTTCGTGATTAAAAAATCATCTCAGTAAGGTTGAAGAAAAATGGGTATTTTACTCCCGTTTTTCTTCACCTTATCGATCCGCTGATTCTCATCCGCAGATGCTTATACCAGTACCTGCCTTTACTGAGATGGCTGATTGTCAGGACGTATCCTGAACCAGATGGCATACATTGCCGGCAGGAACACCAGTGTAATGATGGTGCCGCCAAACGTCCCGCCAATCAGGGTATAGGCCAGCGTGCCCCAGAATACCGAGTGCGTCAGCGGGATAAAGGCCAGAATAGCTGCCATCGCCGTCAGCAACACCGGTCGGGCCCGCTGCACCGTCGCCTCCACCACCGCATCGAATGGCGCCAGCCCTTCCTGTTCATTGTGATGGATCTGCCCTATCAGAATCAGGGTGTTACGCATCAGAATGCCCGACAGCGCGATTAAGCCTACCAGCGCATTGATGCCAAACGGCTGGTTGAAAAGCAGCAGCGTGGGCACCACGCCAACCAGCCCCAGTGGCGCGGTGAGGAATACCATCACCATGGCCGACATCGACCGTACCTGCAGAATAATGATCAACAACGTCATGGCAATCATGATAGGAAACAGCGGTGCCATCGCCTGGGTGGCTTTTCCGGATTCTTCAATCGACCCCGCCTGCTCAATGCGGTAACCCGCCGGAAGCTTATCAATGACCGGCTGCAAGGCTTTGGTCATTGCAGTGGAGACATCCGGCGGCTGCAGGTTTTCGGCAATATCCCCCCGCACGGTAATGGTCGGCGTACGATCGCGACGGCGCAGAACAGGATCTTCCATTTGCACCTCAACTTCACCGATCTGAGACAACGGAATGCGCTGACCGGAAGAACCTACTAAGGTAAAGCCCGCTATTTTTGCCGGGTCGAGCCGGATATCTCCCGCCGCGCGCCCCATGACCTGCACCGAACGGATATCTTCACGCACCGAGGTGATCGGAACGCCTGAAAGCAGGAACTGAAGCTGCTGCGCGACCGCATTCGATGTCAGCCCCACCGCCTGCAGGCGGTCCTGATTGAGCGTGAAATGCAGCGCCGGCACCCGTGGTCCCCAGTCGGTGTTGACGGTCCTCATCATCGGGCTGGCCTGCATCACCTTTTCGACCTGGTCTGCAATTTCACGCAGCCTGGTGGGATCCGGCCCCATGACCCGGTAGGCCACCGGATAAGGAGAATACGGACCAAACACCAGCTGGGTCACGCGCACGCGCGCCTCCGGTGCCAGCCCACCGGCCGCCGCTTCACGCAGTCTGAACTTGAGCGCCTCGCGTGCTTCCTGACTGTCCGTCAGCACGACAATTTTCGCAAACGACGGATCGGGCAGCTCAGGCGCCATGGCCAGATAAAAACGTGGTGACCCTTGCCCGATGTAGGACGTAATGATTTTTGCCTCTTTCTGCTTTCTCAGCCAGGCTTCAATTTTGGCCGTGGTGGCACTGGTCTGCTCAATCGCGGTGCCATAAGGCATCTGCACTTCAACCAGTACCTCCGGGCGATCGGAGGTCGGGAAAAATTGTTTTTTCACCAGCCCCATGCCAAGGATAGCGACCGTAAATATGGCAATAACGGTACCGGCGACTATCCACTTGCGCGCGATGACACGGGTCAGTAGCCGGCGAAAACGGTTGTAATGACGGGTGTTGTAAATCGCCGCATGCCCGCCCTCTACCGTTTTGATTTTCGGCAGCATTTTCACGCCCAGATAAGGCGTAAACACCACCGCCACGACCCAGGAAGCAATCAGGGCAATACCGACAATCCAGAACATATTGCTGGTGTATTCACCGGCGGTGGACTGGGCAAAACCGTTGGGCATAAAACCGACGGCGGTGACCAGCGTACCGGCGAGCATCGGTGCCGCCGTGTGACTCCAGGCATAGGCGGAGGCTTTGATGCGGTCGTAGCCTTCTTCCATTTTCACCACCATCATTTCGATGGCGATGATGGCATCATCGACCAGCAACCCGAGCGCCAGGATCAGCGAGCCCAGGGTAATGCGGTCAAAGTTTTTGCCGGAAGCCTCCATCACCACGAAGACGATCGCCAGCGTTAACGGCACCGCTGCGGCCACCACCACGCCCACGCGCCACCCCATACTGACGAAGCAGACCACCATCACCACCAGCAGCGCGACAAAGAATTTGATCATGAACTCATCAACGGCGGAGCTGATATTGACTGACTGATCCGTGACCTTGGTCAGGGTCATGCCCAGCGGCATACCCTCATTGATTTTGGCCGTTTCCGCATCCAGCGCCTTACCCAGATCCAGACCGTTCCAGCCGTCCCGCATAACGATGCCCAGCAGCAGCGCCGGTTCACCCTGATTGCGGATCATGAAGGTCGCCGGGTCCTCATAACCACGTTCAACCGTTGCTATGTCAGAAAGCTGCAGGGTTCTGCCCTGAACAACGATGGGCGTTTGGCGGATTTTCTCCAGTTTGTCGAAGGCGCCATCCAGGCGGATAAAGACCTGCGGCCCGTGGGTATCAATCGAACCGGCAGGCGTCAGGACGTTCTGGCTGTTAAGGGCGGAGAAAATATCCTGAGGCGAAATGCCCAGCGTGGCCAGCCGGTCATGTGAGAACGAGACAAAGATACGTTCAGCCTGTTCACCGATGATATTGACCTTTTTGACCCCCGGCACATGCAGAATTTGCTGGCGCAACGCTTCCGCATCGCGAACCAGCAGCCGCTGTGGCTCCCCTTTCGCCTTCAGCGCAAAGAGCGCAAAGGTCACGTCGGAGAATTCATCATTGACCATCGGCCCGATGACGCCTGCGGGCAGGTTTTTAGCCTCATCGCCCAGCTTTTTACGCGCCTGATAGAATTCTTCCTGCACCTGTGAAGGTGGCGTACTGTCCTGCAGTGACAGCATGGTAAAAGCCAGTCCGGGACGTGTGTAGGTCTCACTCCGGTCATACCACTTCAGTTCCTGCATACGCTTTTCAAGCGGTTCAGCCACCTGATCCTGCATCTCCTGCGCGGTGGCACCCGGCCAGGCGGAGATAATCGTCATCTGCTTGACGGTAAACGGCGGGTCTTCAGCCCGCCCCAGTTCGAAAAAGGAGAGAATGCCCGCGACCGTAATCAGGATAATAAGAAACAGGGTAATTGAGCGCTCGCGCACGGCAAGCGCTGAAAGGTTGAACCGCCCCCCGCTCATGGCTGGCTCCCGGCGACGCTGGCATCGCTCTGTTCAGCCATGCGTACGGTCTCACCTTCATGCAGCAGATGCGCACCCAGCGCGACCACCTGTTCACCCGGCTTAAGGAAACCGGTCACCCTCGCCGCATCGTCACCCAATCCCTGTACCTGAACGGACCGCCATGACACTTTGGCGGGCTTACCCGAAATCTCCCAGACACCCGGCCCCTTGCCAGGATCGTAGAGGGCCGCTAAAGGCACCTGCATCACCTGATCCGGTAATTTATCGTCTGCAATATGCAGCGTAACGGTGGATCCCAGCGGCGCATTTGCCAGTGCGCCCTCAAGCACATATCTCGCCTCGAAGGTGCGTGTTACCGGATCCGCCGCATCGGAAAGGAGCCGCAGTTTCGCAGGGACTGTCTGCTTACCGGTACCGTACAACGTGGCCTGCGCCTCGCTTCCGGCCGCCGGGCGTAACGTCTCGGGCAACTGCACGATGGCTTCGCGCAGCCCTGCCCTGGCCAGCCGGACCACAGGCTGCCCGGCACTGACCACCTGACCGGGTTCAGCCAGCGTCTCCATGACCACGCCGTCGGCATCGGCCAGCAGTACGGCGTAACCCGTCGCATTTTGCGCCACATTGGCCTGTGCCTGAGCCGCGCTGAGTTCAGCTTTGGCCGTGTCGGCGGCGGCCTTTATCTGATCGTAAGCCGATGCCGATACGGCGCCGGCCGCGACCAGACCGCGATAGCGCACCTCGTCGTCAGTCGTTTGTTTTGCACGGGCCCGCGCAGCCGCGACGGCCTGTTGCTGAGCCTGCGCCTGCAGGCTCAGGTCAACCGGATCCAGACGCATCAATGGCTGGCCGCGTTTGACGGTCTGACCGGTGTCGACCAGACGTTCAAGAATTTTGCCCTGCACTCTGAAACCCAGGTCGCTTTGAATCCGGGCGACAACAACGCCGGTAAATGCGCGGGAGGCACCGGCAGCACTGACTACGGTCGCAGACCTGACCAGAGGAGGCTGAGTACGGGGATCGTCGGTACCGGAAGAGTCACCGCAGCCCGCAAGGGCAAGCGGCAACAGGCAAACAGCAAAGGTGGCAGGATTAAGCCTGAGCATGGGTTCCCTTATTGATTTAACAGGACAGTAACCGCATTTTCAGACTAGTGACCAATAATGTCAATAGTCACCATTCAGGGTGACAGACTTCTCAGTATCAGCGAGGACAGAAGCGCAGCCGCTGCCGGTGCCGTTTCCAGATTGTATTGCAACTGCACCGGGCTGATGTAAGGTCGCATGACCAGATATATCGCATGCGCCGCCTCGTCCAGCGGCGTTTTTCGCTCAAACTCCCCGCTCTGCCGCCCTTCAACAATGATGTCCTCAATCAGCTGTCGCAACCGTTCTTCATGGGCTTCTGCCGACGGCCACTTATCACGCGCCGCGACGGCGGCAATGTCGTAAAGCCTGCGATCGTGAAAAAACAAATCACTGCCGGCTTCCGTCAGTGCCCGGAATAAACGCCGCAATTTTTCGGAGGCCGACGGGGCATCTGCAATCGCTGAATTGACAATCGCCATGATCATCGCCAGCCGGTTGCTGCAGATCACCTCACCGATCGCCTGCTTAGAGTCGAAAAATTTGTAGATATAAGATTTTGAAAATCCTATAGATTTAGCCAGCTCGGACACCGTGGTTTTCTCATAGCCAAAATGCCCGAAATGCTCGGTGGCCGCATCAACAACCTGATCGCGGACGCTGTGATCCGAAGGCCCCCGCGGGGGATGTACATTTGTCTGTTTAGTCATTTTTCCAGCTTAGCTCAATTGAGCCCTGATTGACAACGAGTGACCATTTGGTAATGTAGTCACACTTCAAAACTCACTCAAGGTATATCAATGTTCCCCCTACGTACTCTTGCGCTGGTGGTGAGCACCGGCTTGCTGGCGGGTTGCGCCGTCGGTCCGGATTATCATCGCCCGGCGGTGTCACTTCCGGAACACTATCAGACTCAGCCTGCCCTCCGGGAGAGAAGCGTATCCCCACCCGCCAGTTTTACCGTCTGGTGGAACGGCTTTGCCGATCCCCTGCTGAGTCAGTTCGTTTCGGACGCCCTCGCGCAGAATCTCGATCTGGCGCAGGCCACTGCCCGGATGAACCAGTCCCGCGCCGGACTGGGCGCGGCCACAGCAGCGCTGTTGCCCTCAGGGAACATCAGCGGACAAGCGGCACGCGCGTATCAGTCAGCCGAAACCCCGCTGGGTCAGGTTCTCAGCGCAACGCCGGATTATAATCGCTACGGCAATAGCTATGAAACCGATCTTAACGCAAGCTGGGAGATTGATGTTTTTGGCGGGCTGCGACGCGGTCGCCAGGCTGCGCTGGCTGACTATCAGGCCTCTGAAGCGGGCGTCGCCGCGACCCGCCTTGCTGTCGCCGCTCAGACTGCCGATATCTATATTACCCTGCGCGGATTACAGGCCCGTCTGGCCATCGCGGATAAACAGGTCAGCACGCAACAGGAACTGCTGGAAAAGGTACAGCTCCTGAACGCTAAAGGACTCGCGCCGGCGTATCAGGTTCGCCAGACCGAAGGGGAACTGGCACAGGTTGAGGCCACCGTACCGGTTCTGCGCACGGGGATAGATGCGGCCATGAATGCATTAGACGTTATGCTCGGCACGCCGCCCGGCACCCACCGGGCTGAGTTAGCGTTGCCGGGGGCCATACCGCAGGTACCCCAGATAACCTCAACGGGTACACCCGCCGACCTGTTGCGCCGCAGACCCGATATTATCGTGGCGGAACGTCATCTCGCCGCCTCAAGTGCGCGTATCGGCGTGGCCGTCAGTGAGTATTATCCGAAGTTTTCACTCACGGCACTGCTCGGCAGTGCAACGGCAGTCTCAGGCAACAACCTGTTCTCCGGCGGTGCCAGCCAGTCGGCCGGCGTGCTGGGGCTGCGCTGGCGGCTCTTTGATTTTGGTCGCATCAATGCTCAGATAGAGCAGGCGAAGGGCCAGGAACAGGAGGCGCTCGCGGCCTATCGCCTGTCGGTATTACGCGCGACTGAAGATGTCGAGAATGCCTTCTCCGCCCTGGTCAATCGTGAAACACAGACAGCCACGCTGACCCGGGGAGAATCTGCCCTGGCCAGCGCCCGCCAGTCATCTTTTATCGCTTACCGGCAGGGAACGGCCAGCCTGATGGACGTCCTTCACAATGATGAGACCCTGTTACAGGCTTCCGATGCCAGAGCGCAGGCCCAGACAGAATCCGCACGCGCCGCTGTCGCGACGTTCAGGGCGCTCGGCGGGGGCTGGCAGCCGCCCGGTTAACAGATAAGGGTTCATCAGGTTGCTTATTTATCAACCCATGACGGGCAGAGGCCATCCCGGTCAGAAGAACTCAAGACAGAAAAGCCCGCTTACAGACATCTGAGCGGGCTTTTTGCTTTCACGATTGAAACCGGGCACCGGCGGCAAATCAGGATATGTCAGTCAAACCTGACCATGTCCTTAAAAATCAGCTGCCCCCAGTGCTTTCCGCGTGCCTGTACAAGCAATCCGCCCTGTGAAAGACCGCCCAGTTTGACCGGTGAGAATCCGAGAGTTTCGGCAAGCACACCCACTTTATCAGCTGCATCCTCATCGTCGCTCGCCAGAAAAACGACTCGTCTGCCACCCTGTACCGCCGGATCCTGGCCGAGGACACCTGCGCCCAAATGATTAAAGCCCTTGACCAGTTTTCCTCCCGTGAAAGCCTGCGCGACTACGCAGGAGGAAGGCTGGTCACCCAGTTGCTCAGGAGGAATGCCGTAGGCATTGGTGACATCAATGATGATCTTTCCCTTCCAGTCCGCTAGCACCTTCGCGACATCCGGGTGAGACTCGAAACGGACAGCCAAAAAGAGGATGTCTGCCCTGACGGCGTCCGTCAATTTTTGGGCAATGATCCCCGGTCCGATCGCGGCGGCATCGGCTGCAAAACTTTCAGGGTCGCGTGTGGTCGCCACGGATACGTCGATACCGCTGCGGGCAAATGCCCTGGCAAGGGCCTGTCCAATCTGGCCGAAGCCAATAATGGCGTATGTCATATTTACTCCTTTGGTGAATACAGTCTGGCCCGCTCCGGTTGATCGAATCGAACAGCCAGGCGTGGTATATCAGAGTTGCGCCAGGCCGCCATCAACGGCGACCTCGCTGGCTGTCATGAAACTGCTGTCCGGCGAGGCAAGAAAGGCCGCCACCGCGCCGATCTCTGCAGGTTCGGCCATGCGCTGGAGCGGCGTCATCGCGGCGAACGCTTTCTGCCCCTCCTCTCCCAGTGCGTCCCTGGCAAGTTCGGTCGCGGTGGCGCCTGGCGAGAGTACATTTACCCGGATACCGGTTCCCTTCAGATCTTCCGCCCAGCTCCGCGCGAGGTTTCGTACCGCCGCCTTGCTCGCGCTGTAGGCGCTGAATGCCGGGGCACCGGTGGTGCCGGCGCTTGAACCGGTCAGGATAACTGAACCCCCCGGGCCCATCAGCGGCAGTGCCTTCTGTACCGTAAAGATCGTACCCTTGACGTTAGTCTCGAAGGTTTCGTCAATATGCTCCGCGGTGAGCTGGCCAAGCGGAAGCGGTCCTCCTGCACCGGCATTGGCGAAAACAATGTCGAGCGTTCCGCGTTCGGCCCGCACGGCGGCATAAAGCCGATCAAGGTCAGCCTCATCGGAAACCGAGCCTTTCACCCCGCGGGCATGACTGCCAAGTTCCGCCACTGCGGCGTCAAGCTTTTCCTGCCGGCGGCCGAAGATGAAGACGAAAGCGCCCTCTTCAATGAAGCGTTTTGCTGCGGCAAAGCCGATGCCGGTCGCGCCGCCGGTGATCACGGCAGTTTTTCCATTCAGTCTGTTCATGTCATGAATCCTTCTGGTGAGTGGTACGCAAGCAGTAAGCAGCTTGCTTGCGGGCCAGTGTGCGACCGTGGTAACCTGTGGTCAAGTATGCACCTTTTGGTAACCACCTAAAATGACAACACAATTTCAAACTGAAATTTGCGGCACCGGCTGCGGGCTGAACACAACACTGCGTATCATCTCGGGCAAGTGGAAGCCGCTGGTTCTTTTTTTTCTGCGCGACGGGCCGAAGCGTTATGGTGAGCTCAGGCGTTTGATAGCCGGCGTCAGCAATAAGGTGCTGATCCAGCAACTGAAGGATCTTGAGGCTGATCAGGTACTGGCAAGGACTGATTATCAGGAAATCCCGCCGCGCGTTGACTACGCACTGACCCCGCTCGGTCGCAGTCTGGCCGAAGCCATCATGCCGCTGTGTGCCTGGGGAACGGCGAATAGTGAAGAAATGGCCAGCATCTATGCCAGCCGCGATCCTTCCCCCCTGAAGGATGCGGAAAGTCTCTGAGCCGGACTGCCTTTAATTAGTCGGATTTTCTGGATTGTCTATTCGGCGTTGGGGTGCTTATTTCAAGGGGATTAATGTCTAGACTCAGCTTTCTGACAGAAACCTAAGGAGCACACCATGGCAGACCATTCTATCAAAGGCAAAATTGTGATCATCGCGGGCGGGGCTAAGAATCTCGGCGGACTGATCGCCCGCGACTTAGCCGCTCAGGGGGCGAAAGCCATCGCCATTCATTATAACAGCACCTCCTCAAAGACAGATGCCGATGAAACCCTGGCCGCCATCGAAGCCGCAGGTGCGCAGGCTGTGGCATTTCAGGCCGATCTGACGACCGCTGCCGCCGTCGAAAAACTCTTTGCCGATACCATTGCCGCCATTGGCAAGCCGGATATCGCGATCAACACCGTGGGCAAAGTTCTCAAAAAACCCATAGCGGAAATAAGCGAAACTGAATACGACGAAATGGCAGCCGTAAACGCGAAAACCGCCTTCTTCTTCCTCAAAGAAGCCGGTAAAAATCTCAACGATAACGGTAAAATCTGCACGGTCGTCACCTCGCTTCTTGGTGCCTATACGCCGTATTATGCCGCTTACGCGGGCACGAAAGCCCCGGTAGAGCATTACACACGGGCGGCTTCCAAAGAATTTGGCGAGCTTGGTATTTCGGTCACGGCAGTAGGACCGGGCCCGATGGATACACCTTTCTTTTATCCTGCAGAAGGCGCTGATGCTGTGGCGTATCATAAAACTGCAGCCGCGCTCTCTCCTTTCAGCAAAACGGGACTGACCGGTATTGAAGATGTGGTGCCTTTTATCCGTCATCTGGTGAGCGAAGGATGGTGGATCACCGGCCAGACAATATTGATTAACGGCGGCTACACCACTAAATAGCCGGTGGCATGCGCATATCGTACTGAAACAAAGAGGGGGATATTCCGTGGATCAGGGAATATCCCCCCTCTGCCGGGGATACACAGCAATAGCGATTTTTAGCCTATAAAACAACGAGACAGGAAAGATGGACAGGTTCAACCAATATCGCATCTTCGCGCAGGTAGCAGACATGGGAAGCTTTGTCCGGGCCGCCGGCGCACTCTCTGTGCCGCGAGCCTCCGTTTCTGCCGCCATCCAGCAATTAGAGTCGCAACTGGGGGTAAGACTGTTGCACCGTACCACCCGCACGGTGCGGCTGACGGCTGACGGGGAGCTGTTACTCGAACGTATACGCCCTTTACTGGCAGAAGTGGAGGATATCGACCAGTCATTTCAGCTCAGTCAGCACCAGGTTTCAGGGAAGCTTACCATCGATGTGCCGAGCCGCATTGCCCGACGCCTGATTGCTCCGGCTCTGCCGGAATTATTGCGATGCCACCCCCGGTTACAACTGGTCCTCGGGTCATCGGACAAGGCAATCGATCTGGTCCAGGATGGTGTGGATTGCGCCATTCGTGTGGGCGTATTGCATGACAGCAGCCTGGTCGTTCGTACCCTGGGACACATCACCCTCATCAACTGCGCCAGCCCTGCCTATCTGAGCGAACACGGACTCCCCTCCCAGCCGGACGATCTTGCCGGAGGGCATCAGGCAATCGGTTATATTTCATCCAAAACGGGTAAAGAGTTGCTATGGGAGTATCAGTCAAAGGACGGCCACATACACAGTGTCAGTATCCCCAACCAGGTTACGGTGAACACTGCAGAAAGCTATATTGCCTGCTGCCTGGCAGGTCTTGGGCTGATACAAATCCCCCGCTTCGATGTGCAACATCTGCTGGCGACCGGGGATTTGGTGGAGGTCATGCCAGATTACCGGGCGGCTTCCATGCCGGTATCCTTTATCTATCCGCATCGCCGTCAGCGCTCCCGGAGGCTGGCTGTCTTCCATTCATGGTTTGAGATACTGATACACCCCCATCTGGATAATTGAACCATCCCGTTTCATGCTATAAACGCTCCGTTTTACTTTATATTCATGTTGGAACTGATTATTCGCCGACCGGCGCTTTACAATGCTTTCTTGATGAAACATACGTGGATAAATAAATACCGCCCCCTAATAAACAACATATTATCAGATAGCCCGTCAGCGCCATCTCCAGAGACCCATGATCCATCATTACGCTCAGGGAGAACGGGAGCCAGTTACCGACATACCCCACGATATAGAGCAGATTTATTATGTGTACCCGCTGACGCTGTCTGGCCACCCTATTGACGATGGTTGCCGCACCGACCAGTATGGCCCCGTAGGCGAAGCCTTCCAGCATGACTGAAATGAACAAAAGCCCGGGACTTATTGCATAAACACTCATAAGTGCGAGTAAGACAGCTGCAAGCTGGGCAGTAACGCCTGTTCTTAGCGATGAATAGTGGTGCCTCTTTCTCATTATTAACTGGGTGATACCCGCCACAACCAGAAACGCAGAGAGTGAGTAGCTCACCCGTTGCACGCTGGTAATATGGAAATAGCTATGTGCCAGAGTGGGGCCCTGGGACATAAACGTAGAGGCCATGGCCCATGAAAGAAATATGGCCATGCAGCACACGGTAACGTCTCGCAAAGTAAGCCCCGGTGTCTGAACCGTGATTTTTTTCGATACATTCAGTACGGGGGGAGGCTTTTATTTATCTGTAAACGATTATTCCAGACTCCGGCCACAGACATTACCACCAGAATAAGAAGGATAATGTAAGGGGCTTTAAGGGTATAAAAATGATGATGTACGATATTCCCTGTGACTAATGGTCCGATAGCCTGCCCCAAAATTAATGAAGCTGCGGCAGTCAGTGCCGCCGTGTTACTGACCTCCGTATCGAATGTTTTAATCAATGACCGGTTAATATATGCCATTAAAATACCGGAACCCAATCCGGTTATAAATCGGGCAGAAATAAGCATGAGAATATTATCTGCAAACATCATAAGAATCGCTGAAAGCAGTACACACCCCAAACCTGCATATATCGGTCTGGTATATAACTCAGCCCTGATATTAACTTTAGCCGTCAATAATAATGCGAACAGAACGCCGGCGGCGTATACGCCAAATACTGTCATTATTTGTGACGCACTGAATCCATATAAACGAATGTATACGGGATACAGAGGAGTAGGCAAACTGCTGCTGAGCATGCCGGAAAAAAAGGCCAGTGCCAGCCCTGCCCGTGATGATTGTCTGTCTGACATAGTAATTTCTGCTATTTGTGATGAATGGATACATTCTGTGAAAGTGAACAAAACGGTACCATAAACCCTCAGGCAGGGGATTCGGGGCGCAGGCAAACCCACTGTGAATCCGGTTCACAGGAGATAAAGGAAGAGGGAGAAACAACGAATGCCAGGCGGACCGGCAGGTTCCTCAGAGACGCCACGGATGCCGGGCTATCTGTTTTTCCATGAATTCAATAAAACAGCGGATACGCGGGCTGAGATGCTGCCTTTGCGCGTAAATGACATAAAGAGGTTCCCTGAGCGGAGACCGGAATGCCTCCAGAAGCGGAATTAACCGCCCCTCTTTCACATCCTGGTGGATGTGAAAGTCTGCCAGCCGGACGATTCCTTCCCCCCGGATGGCCAGATCACGAAGCAAATCACCCTGCGACAGTGAGGCAACGGGTTTGACCGGGAAGATAAGACTTTGCTGGCCTTCGGCGAACACCCAGTGATTCCAGTGGCTTTCAAAATTAAAGTGAAAACAGCGGTGGTCGATCAGTTCGCGCGGATGAGCAGGTGCGCCGTATTTTTCAATATAGGCAGGCGACGCACAGATAACCCACTGGCTCTCACCGATACGACGGGCAATGCGGGAAGAACTGGCCAACACTCCCCCATATATGGCCAGATCCAGACCTTTATCAAAGTCGTCACGGTAAACCGGCCCCGTTTCAATATCTACGCGTAAAGCCGGGTAAGCCTCTATAAAAGCAGGCAACCACGGCAGTATCTGATAGCGGGCAAAGGTGTTCATGGTCCGGATTTTAAGTTGCCCGCGGATACGGTTTGGCATGTTCTCAGCCAGCGAGTCCGCCCCGGCCATTGCATCCACCACGGCGCGGGCACTCTTCAGATAAACCTGCCCCTCTTCTGTCAGTGTTAACGTCCTCGTTCCACGAAAGAAAAGTCTGACCTGCAACCGGGTCTCCAGCCGTCTGATGAGTTTGCTCATCGCTGAAGGGGTCAGCCCGTTTGCCCGCGCAGCGGCAGAAAAGTTGCCGTATTCATAGGCCCATATGAATGCCAGTAGCTGATTGTAATTATCCATCTTGTCCCAGTTACCGATGTGATCCTTTTGAACTGCCGGGGAAAACGAAACTACCACATCAAATCATCAGGCACTTTGAAATCAGCATAAGGATCTTCTTCATCCTGCTCTTCCTGACTCAGCGCACTGTTTAATACAATACTGCTGGCATCGCGCTGGGCAATCTTATCCGCCACGCTGGCAGGAATAATGGCGTACTGACTCTCGCCGCTGCCATCAGCAACCAGACGCGCGATGGCGAGACGGCCGCTAATCAGCTGAGACTGCGTGGCCTTATCCACCACCATTTTTTTAATCAGGTTATTATCGGTAAAGTTAAAATCTATATTCCCTTTTGGAATGAGAATTTTATTCATTTCAATCAGTTGCTTCACCTGAGCTTTATATTCTTTCGATAACGCGGCCTGTTTTTGTTGTTCGCTCAGTTGCTTATCACGCTCCATCTGCGCTTTTTTATTTTCTTCCACCGCTTCTCTTGCCTCACGCGCCTGAACACGTGATTTTTTCGCCGTTCTCTGGACTTTGGCCATTTTTTTACTGGTCACTAATCCCGCTTTCAGCAGTTGTTCTTGTAAGGAGAGTTTTGTCATTTTCGTTTCTAAACCGGTTGAATAATGCGGGGGATTATAACCGTAATTCCTGAGGCTATACAGGTTACAGCACCTTTTCATCTTCCGGCCGGACGTCGGCGGTTCTTTCTGTGGCGGCGTCAGTCTTATTTTTCTCTCAAGTTATGCCGGAAATTGCCGATACCTTTTCAGTTCTACGCCCGGATCAGTTCCTTTTATGTTGTACCGAACAGGAGAGCAAAATGGATGTATCGCAAATTGCATCGCTGGCAACCAGCCTCAATAGCCTGGATACCAGTAATCAGGTGAACAATATCCTGCTGAAAAAGTCACTGGATACTCAGCAGACGGCAGTAGCCAGTATGATTGATTCGATCCCGCAGTTGCCTGCTAACCCGGCGATCGGACGCAATATCAATACCACTGCCTGACCGGCGATCGGTTGTTGAACTTTGCCCAATAAAAAAGCCCGCCGGAGCACACCAGGCGGGCTTATTGCTTTTATATGCCTTTATCCCTTCGCGAAATTGGCCTGAATACGCTGTTGCAGATAATCTTCAGCGCTGATGGCCGGATATTTGGCCTGCGGCCCCAGAATTTCGACATCTTTGTTGGCCTGGCAGAAAAACGCCAGGCTGTAGCGCGCGCCCTGATATTCACCGGGCAGCGGACTTCTGACCCGGTGGAAATTTGACGGCAACTGATCGTCGCTCCAGCGCATCAGCATATCGCCGATATTGCAGGTGATCACGTCTTCACGCGGTTCGATACTGGTCCACTGCTGGCTTTCGCGATCCTTGCCCGGACACACCTGCAAGCCGCCCTGACCGGGACGCTGGAAGAGCAGCGTCAGGCAGTCGAAATCGGTGTGCGCACCGGCACGCCACATCCCCTGCTCTGATTGTTCAGTAGCGTAGTAATGCAGCATGCGCAGTGTACTCTGATAGGTTGGCTGATAAGGATCATGTGCCTGTTCGAAAAAGTGCTCCGGAAAACCCAGCCTCAGCGCAAAACAAGACAGCAATTTCATGCCCAGTTGCCAGCACTGTGATTCAAAACTCAGCATGGTATGTTTAAACGCAGGCAGTTCCTGTTCGTCTGGCCACAGCGAAGCCATCAGCGGCCGGGTAATCTGATAAGATTCCTTTTGATCCGGCGTTTTGGTTGACGGACGCACCTGAGATTTATTTTCCCAACCGGCGTTACGCGCCAGAGGATACTGAGCTTTCACGTCCTCAGGCAGCGCAAAAAAATCCTCTGTCATGCTGAATGCCTGGCGGATATCGTCCAGTGCGATACCGTGATTACTCACCTGAAAGAAACCGATTTCCACGGCGGCCAGCCAGAGTTCATCGGCAATTTCGCTTTTCCGGTTTTCGAAATCTGCAAGATCAATGCAGCGAACTTCACGGGCAAACGTCTCTTCGCCCATCGCGCCCATTCCCGCTTCTTTTTCCAGTTCCTGTAAGGCATAGCCTGATGTTGATGTGGATTGTGTCATGATTTTTATCCTTCTGAATCAATAAGGTTAGCCCGCAGCACGCTGTTGCAGGATACGAACGGCAGACATGGCCTCATGGCGCATTGCCTCCAGGTCAAGCCCGGGGATGACATCGTTTTCGACGATAACGCGGCCGTTGACCATCAGCGCCTTAAGGGACGCCCGGCCGCCGCAGGCCACCGGCCCGATGGCCATGTCATGCAGGCCGAAGTAACGCGGGTCATCCAGCCGGTAAATGGCGATATCAGCCTGCATGCCCACCTGCACGGTGCCGCTCCGTTGCAGTCCGAGGATTTGTGCCCCGCCCGCGCTGCCCCAGCGCACCACGTCTTCAATGGAAGCGGCGTCACCGCCCCCCTCAAACGTTCCGCCGTCATAGCGCGGTTTCGCCAGCATGCCTTTTCTGGCGCGCTGTAAAAGCCACGCAGCATGTGCTTCACTTTGCATATCTGCGGCCTCGTTTGATGCCGCGCCGTCCACCCCCAGCGAAACCGGAACACCCGCCTGTTCCAGCGCCAGCAGGTCAGCAATGCCGCTGCCCAGACGCCCGTTGCTTTGCGGACAATGCGCAATACCGGTGCGGGTTTGTCCCAGCAGCGTAATCTCCTGCGGCAATAACTTCACCAGATGCGCGAACCACACGTCATCGCCCAGCCAGTCATGTTCCGCGCAAAACTGTACCGGCGTCATGTTGAATTTCTCGCGTGCCGCATCGAGATAATCCACGGTTTCTGACAAATGACTGTGCAGCCGGATACCTAAACGGCGTGCCAGTTTCGCCATTTCGCGCAACTGCGCACCGGGTGCCGAATGCAGCAACGTGGTCGGTGCCATCACCACGCGGCGCAGCGATGTCGGTTCAGGGTCGTGATAGCGGTCAACCAGCCGCTCCATGTCCGCCATGTAATGGTCGAAGCTTTCCGGACGCAATGCCTGCGGCAAATCCTGCTCAATCGCCCGCCCCTGCGTTGCCCCGCCCCGGCACAATACAATGCGCATGCCCAGCGCCTCTCCCTCACTGAACAAAATGTCCGAGGTATCAAACGGCATATCCGGCCAGTAGAGATAATTGTGATCCGCCACGGTGGTGCAGCCTGAACGCAGCAGTTCGGTCAGGCCGATACGCACGGCGAGGCGAAAGGTGGATTCGTCAAACGTGGCGCGAAAACGGTAAGGCGTGGCACTTAACCACGCGGTCAGACTTTTGTTCAGCCCCTGCGGCTCGCCTTTGAGCAATGACTGAAACAGATGATGGTGAGTATTGACCCAGGCCGGATAGACCACGCAGTCACGCGCCTCAATCAGCCGTTCGTCGGGCAACGGGGTCAGAGTACCGATCGCCTGGATCACGCCATTACGGACACGGATATCCGGTCCGGCGTGACGCGCGTCTTCTCCCGGCAGACCGGTCAGGATGGCGTGCGCATTTTTAATCAGCAATGAACAGGATGACATCGCAACGCTCCTCAAGGTTTAACCTGCATGTGCTCAACAAACTCAGTGGTATACGCCTGCTTCCAGTCGGTATCCGCATTCAGCAGTTTGGCACTCACCATGAAATCACGGGTTTTTTGCCAGCGGGCCTGTGTCATGGTGCCCCAGCCCTGTGTCGTCGCATCACCACCGTCAATCAGATGATGTGCTTTGATTTGCTCAACGCCCCAGTCCAGCAGGTCGTCGGTCATTTTCGGATTGTCTTTTTTGATCAGCGCATTGCCCGGTGCCGGGTTTTGCAGATAACTCACCCAGCCTTCCATCGAGGCGCGCACAAATTTCGCCATCGCGTCTTTACGGCTACTGATGAGGTCCGGACGGGTGATCAGAATCCCGCCGTAAGGCGGATAGCCGTGCTCCGAGAAAAGGAAGAAATTGGATTTCACCCCGGCCTTCTGCGCCTGAAACACTTCAGAGCTGACGTACGCCTGCTGCGCCACATTTTCGTCAGCAACAAACGGCTGAATATTGAAGGTATAGGGGCGAACCTGCGCATCGCTGAGCTGATAGCGCGCCCTGAGCCACGGCCACCAGGTGGATTGACCGGAACTGGACACCAAAATGGTTTTATCTTTCAGGCCATCAAGGGAGGTGACGGAGGCATGGGTCAGTAAACCCTGCGGGTCGTACTGAAAGGGAGCAGCGATCGCTTTGGCCTGAAAACCGCGCTGCACGGATTCGAGCAACTGGAGGTCATAACCGATGATCACATCAGCGCGTTTCGACAACAGAAGCTGCATGCCGTTGATCTGCGGGCCGCCTGACTGAATACTGACATCCAGCCCGTAACGTTTGTAGAGACCGGTCGCCAGCGCCTGATAATATCCGCCCTGCTCGGCCTGGGCGTACCAGGAGGTCAGTAAGGCGATTTTCTCATCTGCCTGTGCCGCCAGGGAAAATGATCCCAGAACCAGCGTGCTCAGTACACAGCAAGACAGGGGAATGCGGGATATAGACTTCATTGCTCCTCTCCTAATCATCGCCGGAGGGAGGATAAGCACATGCGGCTCAGCCCCCCTGACCGGCTCAAAATAAACCGCGAAATGGTTGCTGAGCAATGTCCCGCGCCGTTGCCTGCGCTGACCGCTTCTACTCACATTGATCTATACAAAAAGGATGCCAACTTCGCCGATGCGCTTCCCCGAGGCTTTGTGAGGGGATCGGGCCTGCGGAGCCTGCAACCTTTGATTCATCGCAGAGCGCGGAGCACCAGAACAGTGCATATCATTGCCGGTTGCGCCCCGGGGTCTGGATCTGACTGAACAACATCTCCAGCTGTTTGAGCATCATTGAGGCGGCCAGGGAAAGTTGTCTGGCCGGCGCAACGCACAAGGAGAGCGTGAAAGCTTTTAACTGAGGATCGGTCAGCGGAATAAACTGCAACTCGTGGCTGTGCACCTCATCCATAATATCGAGCCAGCACAGGATACCGATGCCGATTTTTTCTTTTATCAGCGAGCGGATCATATGGATGTTATTCGATACCGCAACTTCATGGACCCTATCGCCATTGATATTCATCAGCGCCTGAACCGGCTCAGCCAGCATCAGCGGCGCTGAGGGCAGGATAAACGGATATTCCATGCACTGATTAAACCGTATACCGCTTCTGCCCCCGAGCGGATGCCCTTTCGGCACCACTACGCCCAAATCGATTTCGGCAAAAGCCCGCACCTGCAACTCACGGGAACTTTGCGGATTCAGCATCAGTCCGAAGTCGGCATCACCTGACATCAGCGCCTGCTGAATATCCACGTTGTTCATGGTCGTCAGTGTGAAGGAGATGTTCGGATAATCGAGATGGACCTTTTTCAGCATCGATGAGAAAAACTGCCGGTTAATGGCATCGATGGTGGCAATCCGCACATGGCCCCGCCGTAATCCCCGCAAGTCGTCGAGCTGTTCGCAGACGCGGGAGAAATCCTTTTTCCAGTTATTGGCCGCATGCAGCAACAGCTCACCGGCCGCCGTCAGCCGCAATCCGGTGGGATGACGCTCAAACAGCGGCATGGCTAATTCTTTTTCAACCCGCAATATCTGCCGGTCAATCGACGATGCGGCAACATGCAGGGTTTCGGATGCCTTACGGAACGATCCCTGGCGGGCAACCTCAGTGAAGTACAGCAAAAACCGGGAGAATGCGAACATAATGAGTGCTCTCTTTTATGCAACGGGACGTGCGAATCAAAGCGCTGGACGCAACAGCTTTATAACAATAACGTAGCTTTCATTGCAACGGGAACAATCGTTTCACTGCTTATCCGCCTGACCCGGTGCGGCAATGCGCATCAGGCAGCGGATGATGCGGCGAACACATTGACGCCGTTTTTTATCAATGATCCATCAGCACAAGTACGGTAAATGACGATGAAAGATGCCGGATTAATCCCTGTTACCATTAAAACTGTCGATGTCAACGGTGTCGGGAATATGTCCTTACACCTGGTTGCGCAGCAAGGAAGCCGGTTACCGGCTTATTTACCGGGCGCTCACATTGACGTTTTTATTCCGCAACTGGGGCCGCGACAATATTCTTTATGCAGTGAACACAATGACGGGGAATATTATGAGATCTGCGTAAAACTGGCGGAACCTTCCACCGGCGGTTCGCACTTTATTCATCATCATTTCGCCCCCGGTGATCACCTGACAATTTCGGCACCGCGCAATCATTTCCCGCTGCCACAGGCCGGGCGATATTTACTGTTTGCCGGCGGAATCGGCATCACCCCACTGCTGGCAATGGCGGAAAAAATCACGCAGCAACAGATTGAATTTGAACTGCATTATTATCTCTCCGACACTGAAAAGGCGGCGTTTCTGCCGCGCTTAACCCGGCCTGCATTAGCACAGCATGTATTTTTGCATGACAGCAGCGCAAACGATTCCCTGCGCCACAATACGCCGCTGAGTTTGTGTCATCCGGAAGAGAATACGCAAGTGCTGGCCTGCGGCCCGGACGGCTTTATTGAGCGCCTTAAAGATATTATGCGCACGCATCACTGGCAGGAAAATCAATTATCTTTTGAGCGTTTCAGTAATACGAATCTGAATAATGAAACAGACAGTCAGCCATTTCATATTCAGCTGGGTTCCGGCGGGCCGCGTTATTTAGTCGGCCCGCGACAGACCATTGCGGAAGTCTTATTAAGCGCCGGCGTCGATATTATGCTGTCGTGCGAACAGGGTATTTGCGGTTCCTGTATTACTGACGTGATCGACGGTATTCCCGATCACCGTGACTGCGTACTGACTGAAGAGGAGAAAGCGGAGAACACGCAGATAACACTGTGCTGTTCGCGTGCCAAAAGTCCTGTTCTGATCCTCGACCTGTAATGTTAACGCGGAGCCTTATGATGCATATTCCCCCTCCCGCTTCGGCACTTAACGGTATTGCCAACGTTCGCCTCCCCGCATGGCTGCTGCCGGGGAACTGGCCTGTGAAAAATGGCGAGCCGGTCACGGCAGATATGCGCTTTCAGGCGGGCAAAATTTCATCACTGATGCCCGCCGCTCCGTCTCAGGACGATCTGTGGAATGTGCACGGTACGCTGGCGTTACCGGGGCTGATTGAACCCCATGCGCATCTCGATAAAACCTTCACCCTTGCCCGCAGCCGCCCGGCAAAACCCGGTCTGCTGGCAGCCATTGAAACCCTGCATCAGGATCGTCAGCACTGGACGGCGGCAGACCTTCGCCGGCGTGCCGGCAAGGGGCTGGCCTGGGCGGCCGCAAACGGTGTGACCCGTTTGCGCACCCACATTGACTGGTTCGACGTGGTTCCCCCGCTGGCCTGGCTTGAGCTGGCCGGGATGGCCCCTGCGGATATCACGCTGGAACGGGTGGCGCTGGTACCGCTGAGCTTTTTCGCGGATGCCGAAGCGGCTGACCGCATTGCCTGCGCGGTTGCACAAAGCGGAAAAGACTGCCTGCTGGGCGGATTTATCCACTCTTCAAACTGGGATCCGGCGGCGATGACCAACCTGATGCGCAGTGCCTCACGCTGGCAACTGAATCTGGATTTACATATTGATGAGGAGCTTTCGCCGGTGGCGCATGGCCTGAGCTGGCTGGCGCGTTACCTTTCAGATAATGAATTATCAGAGCATGCCTTCAGCGGCCATATCTGTTGCAGCCACGGCTGCGCACTGGCCTCGGGCAGTGACCAACAGGCGCAGGATGTGCTGAGTTTGCTGGCGGCGCAGCGCGTCACGCTGATTGCACTGCCGATGACCAATCTGCTGTTACAGGACGCCGTTACGGGCCGCACGCCGCGCCAGCGCGGCATTACCCTGATTAAAGAAGCGCAAGCCTCGGGCATTCCGCTGCTGCTCGGCTGCGATAACGTGCAGGACGCTTTTTGTCCGGCAGGCAGCTATGACCCGCTGGATACGCTGAGCTGCGCCCTGTTCGCGCTTCAGCTGGAAAACGTCTTTGACCAGCAGTCACGGCTGATTTGTGATATCGCCGCACTGACCGGTGATATTCAGCCGGATCTGCCACTCGCACCCGGCAGCGATGCCAGTCTGGTGCTCTTCCCGGGCAGCGACAGCATCACCTGGCCTTTACACAGTCCGGCCCGCCTGGTTATCCGCCACGGCAGGCTAACCCATCAGCGCACCTGGAATCAGGAGTTATCCCATGAGTCTTGACGCGGGAGCGGGCAAACCGCTCGCCAGATATGCCGCATGGCGTCGTGCCGGCGATTTCATCTTTCTCTCCGGCATTATTCCCGTCAATCCGCAGACGGCGACCATCGTGCGCGGTTTTCAGGATATCCCCGCCGAAGCACGCCTGCTACTGGGCGAAACCGGCGAATTCTCGACCGATGCCAAACAGGGGCCGGTTCTGGCGCAGAGCTGGTATGTGCTCGAAAGCATCCGCCACACGATTGAAGAGGCTGGCGGACAAATGAGCGATGTGATCAAGCTGGTGCAATATTTTCGCAATCTCGATCACTTCCCGTATTACAGCCGGGTGAGAAAACTCTTTTACACCGGGGAACCGCCGGTCTCCACCGTGGTGCAGGTCAGTGAAATGCTGCCAAACGCCGACGTGCTGATTGAAGTGGAAGCTACCGCCTGGTTGCCCCTGTCCCGCTAACCCCATAATTTCCGACTCAGAGGTACAGCATGATTAACGGTTATATTCCCGCAGCACGTTTTCTTCCTTTCCTGAGCTGGACGGCGATTGCTGCCCTGCCCGACAAAGCCAATACCGTGATCGTCTTGCCAACCGGTGCAATCGAGCAACACGGTCCGCATCTGCCGTGTTCGGTTGACAGTGTCATCTCCTCCGGCGTGGCAGGTCATGCGCTGGCGCGGCTGCCAGAGACGATCCCGGCTTATGCTATTCCTCCCGTCACGTATGGCAAATCTGACGAACATCTGAATTTCCCCGGTACCCTGACCCTGACCGGTGACACACTTTTGCAAACCATTTTAGAAATTGCCGAATCCCTTTACCGCGCCGGATTCCGCAAACTCTTAATGATCAACGGTCACGGCGGCCAACCACAGGTGTTGCAAATGGCATCGCGGGAAATGCGTCTGCGTCACGGCGACATGATCATGATCCCTCACGATGTGTTCCGCGTACCCAGCGTGGAAAATCAGTTCCTCAGCGCACAGGAGCAGAAGATGGCGATGCATGCCGGTCACAGCGAAACCGCAGTCATGCTGGCGCTGGCACCGGAATGCGTCCACCTCGAACAGGCGGTCGCCAATTATCCGCCGGAGTTCCCGTGTCCGACACTGTCATCAGGTCGCCCTGCCGCTGCCTGGGCTTCTTATGATTTTGGTCCGAGTGGCGTCATTGGCGATCCGACCGGCGCGACCGCTGAACAGGGTCAGGCCATTCTCGATTCACTGGCGGCAAGCTGGGCGCAGGCAATCACCGAAATCCACCACATGCAATGGAAAGTCCGCAGCGAACCGACCTGGGGAAAACACCACTGGAACGGTTTTGTGCAAACCAGCTTCACCCCTCCTTCGTCTTCTTGTGTCTCTAAATAAGGGAATTCTTATGATGAAAATACGGCGTAAACCGGCTTACACCCTGCTGGCCCTGTTGCTGGCCGGAGTTTCCGCTTCAGTCATGGCGGAAGAAAAATTCACCTTCCTGACGAACTGGTACGCGCAGGCGGAGCACGGCGGTTTTTACGAGGCGCAGGCCAAAGGGTTGTACAAAACCGCCGGTCTGGATGTCAGCATTAAAATGGGCGGCCCGCAGGTCAACGTCATGCAACTGATGGCCGCCGGACAGGCTGACTGCACACTCGGCGACAACGGCCAGGCGCTGGAAACCTGGCAGGCCGGGGTGCATGCGGTAACGGTAGCGACGGTGTTCCAGCACTCGCCGACGGTGTTTATCAGCCATGACAAAGTGGAAAAAGGTCAGGAACTGAAAGACAAAACCTTCCTGCTGGCCACCGAGGCTTATACCTCTTTCTGGCCGTGGGCGAAGAGTGAACTGGGACTGGCCAGCGCAAAAATCCGTCCGTACACCTTTAGCGTACAGCCCTTCCTCGCGGACAATAATCTGGTGCAACAGGGTTATGTCACCTCCGAGCCTTTCTCCGTTGAAAAAGGCGGCAAACCGTTTTACGTCTACATGCTCAGCGACTGGGGTTATCCGCCGTACGGCAACTCTGTTATCTGTATGGCCGACACTGTTAAAAAACGCCCGGCTGCGGTGGCTGCTTTCGTGAAAGCCTCGATGCAGGGCTGGAAAGACTATTTGCAGGATCCGACCGCAGGTAATGCACTGATCACCCAGGCCAATCCGCGCATGGGTGCCGACCAGATTGCCTTCGGCATTGCACAAATGAAGAAATATGAGCTGGTGACCGGCGGCGATGCACAAACCGGCGGTATCGGTATCATCACTGAACCACGGCTGAAAAAAACCTGGGACATGCTGGTGAAAAACAAGCTGATTGACGCGGATAAAGTGCCGTTTGAGCAGACGTTTACCCTCGATATGATCAAAGACGCGAAGGTTATGCCATGAATTCAGCCCCTAAACTGACCGTGATGAGCGATGTCCGCTCAGCCAATCCTCCGCCTGTACCCGCCATTGACGTGCTGTCGGCGGAGAAAATCTACAGCAACGGCACGCGCGCCCTTTTGCCGGTCAATCTGACCATTAATGAGGGTGAATTCGTCACCCTGCTCGGTCCGTCGGGCTGTGGCAAAAGTACGCTGTTGAAAATGGTTGCCGGACTGACGGAACCCAGCGACGGAAAACTGATGCTGTGGCGGCGCGACAGTCGTGAAAAAACCCAAGTGCCGCTGTCTTTTGTCTTCCAGGAAGCCACACTGATGCCCTGGAGCAATGTGCAGAACAACGTGCGCCTGCCGCTGGATCTCGCGGGCGTGCCGCGTGCCGAAGCCAATACCCGCGTCAGTGAAGCGCTGGAACTGGTGGGGCTGGGTAAATTTGCCCACGTTCTGCCGCGCGAGTTGTCGGGCGGCATGCAGATGCGCGTTTCGATTGCCCGCGGGCTGGTGACGCGTCCGAAACTGCTGCTGATGGATGAACCCTTTGGCGCACTCGACGAAATCACCCGCAACAAGCTCGACAGCGACCTGCTGCGCCTGTGGCGGGAACAGGGTCTGACGGTGGTGTTTGTCACGCACTCGATTCATGAAGCGGTATTTCTGTCGCAGCGGGTGATCATGATGGCCGCCCGGCCGGGACGCGTGGTAGAAGATATCGCCATTACCGAACCCTTCCCGCGCAACGAAGATTTCCGCGTCAGCCCCGCGTTTTCACGCTATGCGAAACAGTTGCAGGACAGTCTGCTGCAAGCCAGCCAATCGGGTATGGAGTAACAGTATGCAAACTCAAAAATCCACTCCGTGGATCAATAACCCAACATTTCGTAAAGTCCTGTATCCGGCTGTCGTGGCCGTCGTGGTGATTATGCTGTGGCAGGGCTGGGTGAGTTATTTCAAAATCCCGCAGTTTCTGGTGCCTTCGCCAGTGGTGATGCTGGAAAGCCTGTGGACTAATTTCGGCTCGCTGACGATGTCGCTGCTGTTTACGCTGAAAATCACCCTGATCTCGTTTCTACTGTCGATAGTGATCGGCGCGGCGGTGGCGTTCGTGCTGGTGCAAAACCGCTTTGTTGAAACCGCGCTGTTCCCATACATCGTGTTCCTGCAGGTGACGCCGATTGTGGCTATTGCGCCGCTGATCATCATCTGGGTCAAAGACACCACGCTGTCGCTGGTGGTGTGTTCGACGCTGATGGCGGTATTCCCGATCATTTCCAATACCACGCAGGGGTTGCGCAGCGTGTCACCGGGTTTGCTGAGTTATTTTCAGCTGAACCGCGCCAGCCGTTTACAAATCCTGATCCGTTTACGCATTCCTTCTGCCCTGCCGTATTTTTTCGGTGCGCTGCGCATTTCCAGCGGCCTGTCGCTGATTGGTGCGGTGGTCGCGGAATTTGTTGCCGGTACCGGCGGCAATAACACCGGCCTGGCCTACCAGATATTGCAGGCGGGATACCAGCTGGACATCCCGCTGATGTTTGCCGCCCTGCTGCTCATTTCGCTTACCGGAATTGCGCTGTTTGGCGTGATGTCGTGGATTTCGAGACGAGCCCTGAGCGCCTGGCATGAAAGCGAAGCCGTGCAATCTCATTAACCTCATTCATTTTTAGGCAGGAAGAATATGGACAATGAACAACGTCAGAATGCGCTTGCCCTGATTCAGCAGGCGCTCCCTGATCTCGACTGGACGTTGCAGGCCCCCAAGGTCAAACGCCTTTCGCGCGATTTTCACTGGTTCAGTCCGGTGCTGAAGCGGCAACTGGAAGACAAACAGGCTGATGCCGTGGTCAGGCCGCGCAGCGAAGAAGAGCTGCGTTTACTGGTAAAAGCCTGTGTCAGGCACCGGTTACCGCTGATTTTGCGCGGCGGCGCGACCGGTAACTACGGCCAGCTGGTACCGCTGGAAGGCGGAATTCTGGTGGATATGACCGGCTTTAATCAGGTCTGTGAACTGGGTAACGGCGTGGTGCGTGCCCAGGCAGGGATCCGTCTGGCTGAAATTGAAACCCTGACCCGTCCGGCAGGCTGGGAACTGCGCTGCATGCCCTCAACGTACCGGCTCGCCAGTCTGGGCGGGTTGTATGGCGGCGGTTTCGGCGGTATCGGCTCAATCAACTACGGCCCGCTCGGCGCGCCGGGCAATGTGCTCAGCGTTAAAGTCATGACCATGGAAGCCGAACCGCGCATTCTGCACGTCCCTGCGCCGCAGGCGCTGCTGCTGCATCACGCTTACGGCAGCAACGGGATTGTGCTTGAGGTGGAACTGGCGCTGGCACCGGTTCATCAGTGGATCGAACGGCTGGACGTGTTCGACGATTTTACCGATGCGCTGGATTACGCCAACGCCTTTGCCCGCTCACCGGGGCTGGTCAAACGCCAGCTGGCGCTTTTTGCCGCGCCAATCCCGTCATACTTCAGCCATCTGAACGGACATTATCGGGCCAGCCAGCACGCGGTGATCAGCGTGATTGCGCAGGAAAGCGAAGGTTTTTGTGCCCATCTGCTGAAGAAGTACCGCGGCCACAGCGCCGTGCGCCAGTCCGCCGGTGAAGCCCGCGAGGCTAATGCGTCTCTGATGGAATATTGCTGGAACCACACCACACTTCATGCGCTGAAAATCGACAGCACCCTGACCTATTTGCAGACGGCGTTTAATTATTCGAATTATCGCCAGCAGATTATCGACATGGCGAATTTATTTGGCGATGAAGTTATTTCGCATATTGAGTTCCTGCGTGACAATGACGGAAATATCACCGCCAGCGGTTTACAAATAGTACGTTATTCCACCGAAGAAAGATTGAACGAAATAATGACAATCTTCCGTAATAATGACGTAAAAATAAATAACCCGCATGTTTATCACATTGAAGATGGCAAACAAGGCGAAATTAAACCTGACGTCGTTTCGGTTAAAAACTGCCTTGATCCTAATGGATTACTCAACCCCGGCAAGCTGCGTGGCTGGGATGTCCGCGACACTCTGACATTAGATAACAATCCTCTTTTATTGACTGACCGGTAAAAATAACTATTAGCCACCCGGCCTGTAAACAGACGGAGTGGCAACCGTTGCGTGCGCCCTCATAAAAACCATTACCGGCAGTTTTTCTGCCGGACAAAATCTATTACATTTTGACAGGATGGCATTAATGAAAAATAACACATTCAGCTTTGCGCTGAAGCTGAGCGCTATTGTCATTTCACAAGCGCTGCTAATAAACCACGCTGTTGCGGCCATACCGGTCACGAGTGGCTGCAGCACAGACGCGGCGGATTCCCTGACCGAAATGTTCACCTGCGGATCGGTCAGCGGCAGCCTGCGTACCTTATATTATTCCACTCACAACGCGTACTTCATACCGGGCTATTCTCAGGACACGGTGAGCTACGGCGGCAGCGTGAAATATGCCACGGCGGAATATTACGGCCTGAGTCTGGGCGTCAGCGGTATTCTTCAGCGCGGAATTTCACACAACGACGACCATCTGATCACCGAACTGGGCTCTAACCAGACCGGCGTGGGCGAAGCTTATCTGAGTTACCACTATCAGGACTTCCGCATCACCGCCGGGGATCAGCGTATTAATATTCCGTTCATCGGCGACTATGACTGGCGCATTACGCCGATCCTGTTCCGGGGTATCGACAGCAGCTACGGTGACAGTGACAACTTCCTGCACGCCACCAAAATTACCCGTTACAAACCCTGGGGCGACGACCAGTTCCTTAACACCACCGCTTATACCGACGCCGACGGCACCACCAACGGCATGTGGGGGATTGGCGGCGGTCGTGCCCTTAAGTTTGATAATCAAAAACTGAACAGTCAGTTGTGGTACGAGGAGTATCACAACTACACCAAAATGGTGTACGCGGACAGTTTCCTGTCGTGGACTGACAGCCCTTCCCAGCCGAAAATCGGCATTCAATTTATTCGTGGTGTCAGCGAAGGCAAAGCGCTGGCGGGCGATGTGAACAGCACCAGCTACGGCGGGCAGTTCGCGATGAATTTCACGCAGGCATTAAAATGGTCGCTCAATTACAACCATATCGCGGCCAATGGCGATGCTTACGGCAACGGCGCACTGGTGACGCCTTACGCGCACAATACCTCTTCCGGCCCGTACTTTGCGCAACCGTTCTTCACCAGCACGCAGGATCTGGGCAGCGGTAACGCCTATTCCACCGACCTGAACTGGAGCGCCACGGACAGCATCTCGCTGGGCAGCCGTTACTCGTTTATGGATCTCACGCCAGCCAAAGGCGCATCGAGCAGCAATCAGTCTGAATATCTGGTGTACGGCACGTATAACTTTGGCGGTGTGCTGAAAGGCCTGAGCATAACAGATTTTGCCGGTGTGCAGACGACGTCTACCTCCGGCAAAGACTTCTGGCAGAACCGACTGGCGCTGGAATACGATTTTTAACGACACATCAGTTCCCGCATACATCAAAGAAAAGCCCGCCGGAGAAGACTCAGGCGGGCTATTTGCTTTCAAACTGCCAGTTCACATCAGAAGTCAGATCAGAGCTCGAATCTGTCGAGATCCATCACTTTGCTCCAGGCCGCGACAAAGTCTTTCACGAATTTCTCTTTGGCGTCACTGCTGGCGTAAACCTCAGCGTTGGCACGTAATACGGCATTCGAGCCAAACACCAGATCGGCACGCGTGGCAGCAAACCTGACTTCTCCGCTGACACGATCCCGCCCTTCGAAACGTTCACCGGATCCGTCAGTGGCTTTCCATTCGGTGCGCATATCCAGAAGATTCACGAAGAAATCGGTGTTCAGTTCACCGGTTTTTTCAGAGAAGACCCCGAGATTACTGCCGTCGTAGTTTGCCCCCAGCGCACGTAATCCGCCGACCAGCACCGTTAATTCCGGCACCGTCAGGGTCAGTTGTTGCGCCTTGTCGATCAGCAGATTTTCAGTCGATGCATTGGCTGAATCACTGCGGTAGTTGCGGAAACCGTCTGCTTTCGGCTTCAGCAATTCGAACGACTCACTGTCCGTCTGATCCTGACGCGCATCCACCCGGCCCGGCGTGAAAGGCACTTCAATATCAATATTTGCAGCTTTCGCCGCCTTTTCAACACCCACCACACCGGCCAGAACGATCACATCCGCCAGAGACATTTTCTGCAATGACTGCTGGATGGATTCCAGTGCAGGCAATACGCGGGCGGCAATGGCGTTAACCTCCCAGTCTCTTTGTGGCCGCAGTGCCAGACGCGCACCGTTCGCGCCGCCGCGTTTATCACCGCCACGGAAGGTAGACGCCGACGCCCACGCCACCGAGACCAGTTCGCTGACGCTCAGGCCGGAAGCGGCGATTTTTTCTTTCAGCTGCGCGATATCGGCAACCGTCGGGTGATATACCGGAACCGGCAGCGGATCCTGCCAGATTAAATCTTCTTTTGGCACTTCCGGGCCGATATAACGCGCTTTCGGCCCCATATCGCGGTGGGTCAGCTTATACCATGCACGGGCAAAGGCTTCGTTGAAAGCCTGCGGATCACCGAGGAAACGACGCGATATTTTTTCAAACTCCGGATCAAAACGCAGGGTCAGATCGGTCACCAGCATGGTCGGTTTGCGTTTTTTCGTCGCGTCGAACGGGTCAGGAATGATATCCGGCGCATCGGCAGCTTCAAACTGAATCGCTCCGGCCGGGCTGCGGGTCTGCACCCATTCATATTTGAACAGGTTTTCGAAGAAGTAATTGCTCCACTGCGTCGGGGTTTGCGACCAGATCACCTCCAGACCTGAGGTGATGGCATCCGCACCGGCACCGGTTCCGTGACGGTTTGCCCAACCCAGACCTTGTGATTCAATCGGTGCAGTTTCAGGGTCAACGCCCACATTGCTGGCATCGGCTGCGCCGTGGGTTTTACCCAGCGTGTGCCCCCCGGCGATTAACGCGACAATCTCTTCATCGTTCATGCCCATATTGCCGAAAGTGGCACGGATAGCCGGGGCCGCTGACGCCGGATCACCACTGTGATTCGGACCTTCGGGGTTGACGTAAATCAGCCCCATTTCCGTTGCGCCCAGCGGCGATTTAGCCAGTTCTTCAGGATGACGGTGTTCCAGCCAGGTGGTTTCGTCACCCCAGTTGATGTCCAGATCCGGTTCCCAGACGTCTTCACGCCCGGCGCCAAAACCAAAGGTGCGGAAACCGGCGTTTTCCAGCGCGACGTTCCCCGCCAGAATATACAAGTCGGCCCAGGAAATTTTCTGGCCGTATTTTTGTTTCACCGGCCATAACAGGCGACGCGCTTTATCCAGACTGACGTTGTCCGGCCAGGAGTTGAGTGGTGCGAAACGTTGCTGGCCGCGGCCTGAACCGCCGCGTCCGTCAACGGAGCGATACGTTCCGGCGCTGTGCCACGCCAGACGGATGAAAAGACCGATATAGCTGCCCCAGTCGGCTGGCCACCAGGGCTGTGACGCCGTGAGCACCCCTTTGAGGTCGGCTTTCAGTGAGGAGTAATCTAATTTGGCAAATTCTTTACGATAATCAAAGGATTCGCCCAACGGGTTTGAGCGATTTGAGTGCTGATTCAGCAGGTCAACCCTGAGCTGGTTGGGCCACCAGTCACGATTATTTGTCCCGCCACCTGACGCTTTATTGGTGTTGCCTTCATGAAAAGGGCATTTGCCAGCACCGGCTTCTCTGTTTGCTTCAACAATCGGCTTTGCGTCTTTTGCTTCTTCATCAATAGAACTGCTCATGCTCACACTCCTGTTATGTAGTCTCATTGCTACTCTATACGCAGATTAAAAACCGTCACATCTGTATCACCCTATATCTTTGATAGTTGTTCCCTTCGGAATCCGGCGCTATTTCTGCGCGTTTTCATAACAACATTATTTCATCCCTGATGATAGGGTAGCCATGTCACAACAGGGGTTTATCTGTCTGGATCTCAAAATGCAAAAAGCCCGCCGGAGTTTCCTCAGACGGGCCTGGGGTTTTTAAAACTTTCTTCTGCAGTTACTCACGCCAGCCCATTTCAGGGGCCACATATTTGAGGATCGACTCAATCACATGCACGTTGTAATCCACACCAAGCTGATTAGGAACGGTCAGCAATAAGGTATCGGCTTCGGCGATCGCTTCATCCTGTTTCAGCAGTGTGATCAGCCGGTCCGGTGTCGCGGCATAGCTGCGGCCGAAAACAGCGCGGGTTTTCTCATCGAGGAACCCGACTTTATCGCCGTCATCGCCGCTGCCACCAAAATACGCGCGGTCGCGGTCATCCATCAGGGCAAAAATACTGCGACTGACGGAGACACGCGGTGTGCGCTCATGCCCCGCCTCCGCCCAGGCCTTGCGGTAAGCACGAATTTGCTGCGCCTGCTGAATATGGAACGCCTCGCCGGTTTCATCATCTTTCAGCGTGGAACTTTGCAGGTTCATGCCCAGTTTCGCCGCCCAGACTGCGGTGGCATTCGACCCCGCGCCCCACCAGATACGTTCACGCAGCCCTTCTGAATACGGCTCAGGGCGTAACAAACCCGGCGGATTGGCAAACATCGGTTGCGGATTCGGTTTCGCAAAACCTTCGCCACGCAGTACATCCAGCAGTTTTTCTGTATGACGGCGCGCCATATCGGCTTCCGTTTCGCCTTCTTCCGGCTGATAACCAAAATAGCGCCAGCCGTCAATGACCTGCTCCGGAGAGCCACGGCTGATACCCAGTTGTAAACGCCCCCCGGAAATCAGATCCGCCGCGCTGGCGCTTTCCGCCATATACAGCGGATTTTCATAACGCATATCGATAACGCCGGTACCGATCTCAATCTTGCGGGTTTTCGCGCCGATGGCGGCCAGCAACGGAAAAGGCGATGCCAGCTGGCGCGCAAAATGATGCACCCGGAAATACGCACCATCGGCGCCCAGTTCTTCGGCAGCGACCGCCAGATCGATAGATTGCAATAAGGCATCAGCCGCCGAGCGCGTGCCCGACTGGGGTGACGGTGTCCAGTGTCCAAATGATAAAAATCCAATCTTTTTCATCGCGTCTTCATCCTCATAATCCGTGAACCGATGCGCTGTCTCTGTCATGCAGGACAGGGCGTAGTGATGGGTTTACTTTACGCGACTCAGGATGAGAATAAATATCATTTGTTTAACATAAAGATTCAGTTTATTTGATTAACCACTGCGAGGCTGGCAGATTTTGGTATCCCAACAATCACCAGCCGGAGCGCATTAAACTTCAGCATACGGGGAAGCTATCAGGTTTATTTCCTTTCACTAAAATAGAGCGCAGGCGTGCAACTGACAGACTTCTTAAACATGGTGATAAACGCATTGACTGACTCATAGCCTAATTCATGAGCCACATTTTGCACGGACTCACCGCTGGCAAGCCCCCGCAGCGCAATAATCAAATGAAGTTGCTGACGCCAGCGTCCGAACGAAAGGCCGGTTTCACGCACCATCAGTCGCGCCAGGGATCGTTCACTTAATGCCAGACGTCTGGCCCACTCATTGAGCGTACTCCGGTCCTGCGGATGACTGACCAGCGTTTCGGCCATCGCCTGTATTTTGGGATGTGCAGAGACCGGCAAATTAAAATTCTGCCGGGGCATATTAACCAGTTCATCAAGCGTGACCCGGGCCAGCCTCGCGGCATGGCTGTCCGGCGGATAGTCATTATCTTCCCTGACCAGACGATTCATCAGTTCGCGGATAAGGGGCGAAACAGCAAATGTGCAGCATTGCTCCGGCAGTGCGGCCGCGCCCGGCTCAATAAACAAATAGCTCAGGTGCGCATTCCAGGTTGCTCTCGCACTATGCGCAATGCCGCCGGGGATCCATACGCCGCAGTAAGGCGGCACAATCCATATCTCATTTTCGGCCCGGCACGTTACCGCGCCGTAGAGGGCAAGAATTAACTGTCCCTTGCGATGCGTATGAACCGGCACCTCCGCTTCGTACTCGGTAAAATCAAGCAGGCGTGCTACTGCCGCACAGCGAGTGGAATCGGGATCAAAAAGAGAAGTCACATCACGGGAAGCATTCATATTGGCAGGATTTAGGTATTTTTTGGCAGTATACTGCATTTCCTCTGCTGAGTAATCTGGCAATAATTGCCGGTATGCGCAAATGAATTTTTTGCCACCACCGCTTGCCAGGGACCATTACTCTCATGTTCAACCCGTTACGCAGGGTCTTCCCCTCCTCCTCTCTTCTTAACGATGCGAATGCGTTGTTATATTCAGCCAAGACGTTTACCGCCGCCATGCTGGCATATTACATCGCGTTGTCTATCGGTCTGGAAAGGCCTTCCTGGTCCATTATTACTGTCTATATTGTTTCGCAGACCTCTGTCGGCGCCTCACTTAGCCGGAGCATTTATCGCCTGGCCGGGACGATAGCCGGAGCAACGATGACGGTGGTGATTGTGCCTGTTTTTGTCAACACCCCGATAATTTGCAGCCTGGTCCTCACCGGCTGGATAACAATTTGTCTTTATTTTTCGCAGCTTGATCGCACACCCCGCGCTTATGCCTTTGTGCTGGCAGGCTACACGGCGAGCCTTATCGGCTTTCCTGCCGTGTTCGGGCCCGGTGCAATTTTTGACATCGCCATCACCCGGGTACAGGAGATCATGATCGGGATACTGTGCGCCAGTGTGATCCACCGGTATGTCATACCAAAACGCATTACCGGTCTTTTTAACAGCACACTCTCGGCAACGCAGCGTGATGCCCGCCGGCTGGTGGCTGAAACGCTGCAAAGAGCATCAGGCGGGAAAGAAAAACAGCTTCAACTTGCGCTGACGTTACAGTCTCTTGAGGGGGTGGGTCACCATCTGCCCTATGACTTCGCTATCTCAAAACCATCCCGTAAAGCCCGCCAGTTAATACATGACAGATTGTCGCGGCTTTTGGTCCTCAGTAACCAACTGCATGATTACCTGCAGGTATTAAAAACCTTACCTGAAGAGATTACGACACTGGTCAGTGAGATCACGGCGTGGCTCACCTGTGACGATCCCGCCGCACGTAAAGCCGGTGCCGAAACGCTACTGCAACGTTGCGTGTGGTTGCAACAACGGTCATGTACGGACGAATTAAAGGTAGAAACAGAACTTCACGTTAATTTTGTCAACCGCCTGCACGAGACCATCATGCTTTTGCAGCAATGCGAACAGCTTTCTCATGCCATCCTTTCCGCGAAGTCTGAGCACCTGGCTGATGACGCCCGGAATGCCAAAGGTTACGTTTATCACCGGGATCACTTTACCGCCGCGCGCGCCGCGCTGGGGGCATTTGCAATCATCTTCAGCGGCTGTCTGCTGTGGATTTACTCCGCATGGCCCGACGGCGCCACAGCCGTATCAATTCTCGGCGTCTGCTGCACATTATTTGGCAGCTTCGACACCCCGGCGCCTCATATCGTTAAGTATATTGCAGGCTCCGTCTACGGGGTCATTATCAGCCTGCTTTATAGCTTCGTCCTGCTCCCTCAGGTGACCGGGTTTACTGTGCTGGTTGCCGTACTTGCCCCTGCCTATTTGCTGGCCGGTTCCCTGCAGGCCAGGCCACCCACCACATTCATGGCCATGGGCATCACCTTAACGCTGCCTGTATTGTCTGAATTAGGCGCCCGCTACAGTGGTGATTTTGCCGCTGCAATAAACACGTCGGTCGCCTTATTTGCCGCAACCGGTTATGCCGTGATCAGCATGAGTTTATTACAGACCGTACAGGCGGATTCTGCTATCCGTCGCCTGCTGGACCGATGCCGACGGGATATCCGGTCCCGCGCAAAAGGTCTGTCATCCGTTCATGATGTGGCCTGGGTGAACCTGATGATAGATCGGACCGCACTGATCCTGCCCCGGCTGCGGCGTAGTAATCAGGCGGCCGACCAGGTGCTTAACCGTCTGCTGAATTACCTCAATATCGGCCTTGCGGTGACGTATTTACGACGCTCACTGAATCAGCTGGAAGGGGAAACCGCCTTACAGGTGAATCACCTTCTCAACCTGCTGGCCCGTGGTGCACAACCCAGTGAATTGCAAAACAGTATTAGCAAGATACTCGCCATGAACGCTCAGGTTTCACATCAACCAGCGCACGCGCTTATTGAACATATTATTGACCTGCACTGTGCGTTAAAAAACTTTACGCAAGAGAGGGATAAGGAACAGGCACATGATGACTGATATTAATATTGGTGGCGTCTTTTTACCTGGCTTATTAGTCATGGCTTTGGTGGCATTCTCCGGCACGATTTTAATCACTCCTTTTTTAGCTTTCAGCCGGTTTTACCGGCGTTTGCCCTGCCGGCCGCTCATTGATTTTACGACTTTTATCATTATTTTCGCCTTGTTAATGCAGGCTCTGAACGCGTTAGGATTATTAGTATGAAGCCATTTTTTTCTCTCTTAGCCCGTTATGTGTTTACCTTAAGCGCCGTCATTGCCGCAGCCATTATTGCGTTCATGATGTGGAAGCATTATGCACAAACCCCCTGGACGCGTGATGGTCGTGTACGGGCAGAGGTGGTGCAAATCACGCCGGATGTGTCCGGGCCGGTAAGCTATGTCGCCGTAACCGATAATCAACGGGTTAACCGCGGAGATATTCTTTACTCCATCGATCCGCAATGGTTAAAACTGGCGGTGATCAGCGCACAGGCTGAGGTTGACGCGAAGCGAAATGAAATGCAGATGCGTCAGGATGCGGCCAGACGGCGCAGTCAGATTAGCGGGGTTATCTCTAAAGAGGATATACAAAATACCCGCAGTGCGGCGGGCGTAGCGACGGCTGAATATCAGGGAGCACTGGCCGCGCTGGAACTGGCGCAGCTCAATCTTTCCCGCGCGACCATTCGTTCTCCGGCCGACGGTTACGTCACGCATCTGAGACTGCGGCCCGGAGATTATGCCAGCGCAGGAGTCACAAAAGTTGCCGTTATTGATGCCAGCAGCTTCTGGGTTGTGGGCTATTTTGAGGAAACCAAAATGCAGCATATTCATGTGGGTAGCGCGGCAAAAATCGTGCTGATGGGATATAAACCTGCACTGACAGGCCACGTGGAAAGCCTGGGGCGCGGAATAGATGATAGCAATGACGCGCCCGGCAATCAGGGCCTTCCCGACGTAGAGCCCACATTCAGTTGGGTGCGGCTTGCCCAGCGTGTGCCGGTGCGCATCCATATTGATAAACTGCCAGCAGGGGTCGAATTAGTGGCCGGTATGACCGCCAGTATCGCCATCACCCCGACAAAGCCTGCGGATGTGGAAACAGAGCGTATCGCGCTGTTGTCTTCTGACCGGTGAATATCGGGATAACACATTTGTCAGAAAAACCGGCGGCAGGATGGCATTCATCCTGCCGCCGGATAACACATCTACTCTGCCCGGGATATTAACGGTGCAGGCGTAGCATACTGGAGACAGACGATAGCGCAGAGATAAGACAGGCCAGCCCGAAGACATAGACGGCGAACTGTGCCCCCGCATGTCCCGTCAGTCCGTTCAACAGGGCAATAACCATGGCGACCAGTGCCGCGCCAATAGATTGCCCCGCTGTTCTGGCGGTGGACAAGACGCCCGAGGCGGTTACCGTTCGGTTCGATGCCACATTCGAGAACATCTCTTTGTTGTTCGGCGGCAGGAATAATCCATAACCTATCCCGCACACTGCCACACGCCAGAGAAAATCATTCACCGTCGCAGCCTCCGGTAACAGAGCCAGAGAACCTAATCCCAGGCTAAAAATCACCACGCCGACTGTCGATATCTGGGTAGGATTTAAACGATTGGACAACCGGCCAGCCACCGGGGCACAGATTGCAACGGCCACCGGCCAGGGTGTAAAGATAAACGCCGATTCCAATACCGAATAGTGATAGGCGTGCTGCAGTACAAAAGGCAACCCCACCAACGCCATTCCCTGTGCCACAAACATTGAAACGGAAGAGATCACCGCGAAGGTATACCGCCGGGAACGGAATATATCGGGAGGCAGCAACGGGCTCTTTGAACGCGTCTGCACGTTGACGAAGATGGCCAGCAGCACCACTGATGCGACGCCGCAAAGCATCAGCAGGCGGCTGTCCCAGCGCCCGATTTGATCGACAGCGATAACCATCAGACCCAGGGCTGCGGCTGAGGTGACAGCACCTCCCCAGTCGAAGCCTTTTTCTTTCTCCGTATCAACGCCCAAAGAGATAAGCGAGAACACAATGGCCAGTGCGCCCAGCGGGAGATTAATGTAGAACAGCCACGGCCAGTCCAGATAAGAGATGATCAGGCCGCCTAACGCAGGGCCAATCGCCGTACCCACCGCAAATGCCAGTGCATTCAGCCCTAAAATAGTTCCCAGCGCATGTGGCGGAAAGATAACCCGGTAAAGACCCAGTCCGACGCTTATCATAACCGCATAACTCACCCCCTGGAGTATGCGCATGGTAACCAGCATGCCGAAGGTCGGGGAGAGGCTACAACCCAGCGATGCCAGCGTAAACAGCACCATGCCTGCGGTGTAAAAGCGCCGCTCCCCTATCCTCGAACCCAGCGATGCACAGATCAACATGGTTGCAGCGCTGGCCACCTGATAGCCGTTGGTAACCCAGATGATAGATGCTGAATCTACCTGTAAAGCCCCGGCAATAGAGGGCAAGGAGATATTGACGATGGAACTGTCCAGCGCCGCCATAATCACGCCAATTAAAATGGCCGCAGCCGCCAGATAGCGCCTCGGGGTCTCAAATCCTTGTTCTAAGGGACTACTGCTTACCAATGACATATCCTTAACGTCCTATAGTGAATGGGAATTACGCGCAGAGGCTTTCAGCCCCGGCATCCGGCCCTTCGAGGTAGGCCAGCAAACCCAGCATCAGCACTTCTTCCGGGCTGGCCACGACGGGAGACCGCGGGACTTTCCAGGGTTGTTTACTGCCGTTAATACGGATACTTCGCAGGAAACAATAGGTCGTGAGAACATAGAAGCGGTTGCGCATACTTTCTCCCATCAGCGGCAGCAGACCGGAAATACCGCCTAACTCCGGGATCTCGCTAAGAATGCTGCCATAGTCTGACTTCGCCAGCACGAACATCAGGGCATCAGGCATCGGTACTATTTTCACAGCATCCTTTACCTCTGCCGCAAGCTCATGCCAAAACGAAAAGGCAAAGCGGGAAAAACCGAAAAGCGGATCGAGTCCCCGTACCGAGAAATCAGGGTCAATAAAGCGGGTCTGAGCATGTTCTTCGTTATAAAGCACATTACCAAAGTGGAAATTGAAATGGGCTTTTTCAACTGATTTGAACTCTTCGGTCCGGGCCAGCGCCAGCGACTTTTCAAACACTTCCCGTGCGGTAATGCTAAAGGGTGCGCCGTTAAGCAAAACAGGTTTTTCAAACAGTTCATGTGCGAAACGCGTGCCTTCCCACTCTTCCAGGAGTCGGGCTGGCATATCGTGGGTCATCGCCGACGGGGTCTCTGATTCCAGGCTGATCGCTTTCTGTACGTTTTCCAGTGCGTTTCTCACGATCACCCTGCGTTCAGCAAGCGACCGCTGGTCGTCAAAGACAATTTTGGACAACGGCAGGGAATCCATCTTCTCAAGAATATAAAATTGCCGCCCGGCAGCCAGCCCGTCATGTAAGACCGGGACCATCAGTTCCGGGTAAATATCATGCAATGCGCGTATCTGATCGACTTCAGCTTTCAGTTTGCCATTGAACATTTCGGACATAGCCGTCTTCACCACAAAGCCTGAACTCAGAAAATCCACTGTATGAGAGCTTGTCATTTTTCAATCCCCTGGAAAGTTGCCAATGGCAGGCCAAGCGCGATGCTACGCGCGACGGCACGCACAACAGCGCTATAGCCGACGGTGTTGTTAACAAACGACTGGATGATGACCTCACTCAACCCCTGGCCCGCCAGGTAGGCCGGCCGGAGAATAAGCAAGTGATTGTGATCAGAGAGAATCGTTGAGCACCTGCGCTCGAAAGCATACGCCCGGCTTCCCAGAGGCGACCGGGATGCCCTGACAACATGAGGGTGGGTCCCGCTCACCCGCTCAATTGCCGCCTCAATGATATCCGGGGTTAATGCCCCCTCATCCCGGACGATGAAACGGTTAATCTGATAGCCAGGTGCGTGCACAGGGGCACGTAATGAAACGGTATTCACTAACGGTGCCCAGGGCATAACCTTGTCCTGACTCATGGCTATTTGTGAGAAGCTCGGGCGGAGATTGTCGCGTGCATCCTGCAGACGGCCCTCAAACGAGCGGGTGCCAAGTACGCCGTTTGGCGTATCGGGATGCACGATATCGGTTTCAACCGACAGAATATGCGAGGTGTTGCAACTGATGGTTCTCAGTGCTTCGGTTAATACGCGCAATGAAGCATGCATCCCGTTGGTCTGACAGGACCCGAGGCAATACAGGCCAGAATCGACCACCTGACGATGTAGGGTACTGATATCATCACGGGTCAGATCCTCCAGACAACCATAGATACTCGGCAACTCGTTTGCCTCTGCAACCCCCAGCACCACATCAGCGAGTTCTTGCATATTGCGTGCTACAGGGCTGTTCTTGTCCATATCCAGCTTGCTGGTCGCGATAAAACCCATGTCAAAACGGCCAGCCTGCGGGGGAAGCTCACGGGCAAGATCGCCAAAGAAAAAGCGGACCTCGCGGCCGTCAATTTGCAGGGTATCGCTGTTGATAATCTGGATATGGGCCTGCACACCAGGGAGCGCCATCGCCAGACGAGCAACGATGCCATCTATCGGACGCAGTTCAGGATAATGTTTATCTAAAGAAGGAGGATTCGTGACGACAGTCTGAATGATAAAACCATCCTTCGCCGGATCGTTCTGAATCAGCAAATTCGCACCAATTTCCGCTCCGCAGCCCACCAATATTGCTTTTTTCACTTCATCACCTCGCATTAAATGAATATAGGTAAGTGTTTTTGATGCGACCTAATCCCAGGAGAACATTTTCAGGAGGTCAGTGACGGACATAGCATCAAGCTTCGATGCCGAAATCAGGGTGTCGGCCAGAATACGGGACCGGTCACGCAGCGGACTCTGCGAAAGATTCTGATGGAATTTCGTCAGCAGTGCTTCGAAACACTCTTCACGGCGACGAACATGGCCCAGCGGATATTCAATGGTTTCAACGATTTCTTCGCTCATTCCATGGCACTTCACAAAGAGCGTATTAGGGATGGCGCGTTTATCCGGGTCGTAGTAGCTCCCGGTAAAGGAAGGACGTTCAGTGCAGGTAATTTTCAATCGCAGCGCATCAAGCTGAGGATCGCTGGCGAGCGGTTCGTGGAAATCCTTAATGGTCAGGTTTCCGGTCTGGAGGCCTACCGCAACCATGTACTGGAGACAGTGATCGCGATCGGCGGCGTTATTAAGCGGCCCTGATTTATCAATGATCTGCATCGCCGGTCGGGTTGTTTCGACCCGCACATACTCGATACTCTCAGGTGTAAACCCGGCGGCCAGTATCCGTTCCCGGAGGTTAATGGCCGCTTCGACAGCCGTCTGGGCATGGTACTCCGCAGGATTGGGGACTTTGAACAGGATATTCTTAATGACAAAATCTGACAGATTACGCGACAGATTGAAGGGTTTGCCTCTCAAAACAGCATCATTGAATCCCCACCGGCTGACCGTCAGCGCCGTCGGATATCCCATCTCGCCGGTTTGTGCGAACAATGCCAGCTGCAGACCACGCGCCGTCGCATCCCCGGCGGCCCATGATTTACGCGTCCCCGCATTGGGCGCATGCCGGTAGGTTCTGAGAGAATGACCGTCGATAATCGCGTTGGACAGCGCATTCAGGGCCTGGTCTTTTGACAGGCCCAGGAGCTGAGCTGAGGCAATGGCAGAAGCCACTTTAACCAACACGACATGGTCAATACCCAGCTCGTTGAAACAGTTCGACAGGCACAACACACCGTGGATCTCGTAGGCACGAATCATTGTATTCAGGACGGCGTTCATATCCGTGGGTGTCTGATTACCACCACGCAGACTGTGCCATGCCGCCGCTGCCAGAATAGCCCCCAGATTATCAGACGGGTGCCCCCACTCTTGCGCGAGCCAGGTATCATTGAACTCCAGCCAGCGAATCATCGAACCCAGATGAAAGGCCGCCTCTATCGGTCCCAGTCTGAGCCCGGTACCGGCAACCGGAACCCCCTCCCGGCTCTTGCTGAACTGAGCGCTGCCCATTAGCCTCATACAATCAAGGTCAGCAGAGGCGGCAATGGCGCAACCTATCGAATCCAACAGGCAAAAACGTGCCAGACGTAAAGTCTCATTATCAAAGGTTGCCTGCTCATAGGCGTAGTCAACCAGTTCAGTCATTACTTTATCAAACTCTGCGTGCGCCATATTTCACCCTCCGGAAACTAAAATGAATTTTCTTAAATACACCCAGCTGAGATTGGGTAATATATATATTCAAATAATAGAAATAGACAAGCAGTTGATTTATATGAAGTTACATGACTTCACTTCTAAAATCGTAATTGGCATGACAATAAAAGACCAGCGAATAAAATCGAGGCACTCATCGAAAGTATTGATACCCTGAAAAAATGCCTGTTGCGGATGACTGATTGTTCGGGGAAATGTGCATGAGTTACAGAGCAGAAAAATAAGCACAGTCTGTTGTTGTAATTCGTAATTCAGAATTAATGTCTGCCCGGAGGGTAATAATACTGACACGTCTCCTGAACTGGCCAGACAGAGCCTGTGGTGGTATCCCGGCGCGCGGGTGTTTAAAACATAGTGACAAAATCATTAATACAGAATATAAATAATTGTTGTGACGGTGAACTAATTTTTAGCATGAGGTCTCAAATGAAGCTAAGTGAACTTCTTGCGTTCGTGACAGTCGTGGAGACAGGGAACATAACCCAGGCAGCCGAGCGTCTGAATCGCGTGCAATCGAGTATTTCCCACCGGATCAGGAGCCTGGAGGATAATCTGGATGTCACCCTGTTAGACCGGAAAACTGATGGTTGCTCACTGACGGCACAAGGTCAGATACTTTATGACTACGCCCTTAAAATATTGAACCTGGCGGATGATTGTAAAAACAACCTTTCCCACTCCAAAAATAGCCAGCTGAATATACGTATTGGCATAATTGAATGTTTACCCCCCTATATTGTCAGCTCGCTCATCGATCTGGGGCATGATTTGGGCTGGAACATAGACATTTCGATAGGTAATACTCTCAGCTTACTCAATGCCTTTGACCAAAATGAATTCGATGCAGTAATAATCGGTGCGGGTTTTTCAAACACCCAGCATTCACGCTCAATATTACTCTCCAGCGAACTGGTTATTATTACCGAAAAAGATTACCCAACCATTAAAGACATCTCCAGCCTTGACGGCGAAGTTTTTTTGCTCAGCAGTAAAAAATGTGCAACCACGACCCGCAATTATAATACTCTTTTTAATGAAGGGAATATCACACCCAAACGGGTTGTGGAATGCGGATCATATCCCGTGCTGTTCTCCAGCATTGCCGCCGGTAAAGGCGTATCTTTAGTTTTACGCTGTTCGATCAGTGGCGAGGTACAAAATAAGATTAAAATTCACGAACTCAGTGGTCAGTTCAATGATTTCAAGATAGAGCTTGTTTATCGTACAGATTCACCTTATCTGGATAGCACAAAATTCCGGGGCATAATGACCTCACTTTTTCAGGATCCCCGGCTGCACAACATCGGCTATTAAGGCATCTGTTATTAAGGCATGGGTAGTAAGCCCTTAGGCGTTCCCCTTTTCAGTAAAACCCCTCATCAAATACAATCGGGAGAGCATATGACTGATATATGCTCTCCCATTCAGTAAGCAGACTTTCCCGACGCATCCTGTTCTGACAACGAAAGGAAGCATACTCTATTTACGTTATGCAGATTTACGCAGAACGACTAACGACCTGGTACGACATTTCTCCAGAATTAACTTCATCATGGGTACTTCAAAGTATTTATATAAAAAGGAGGCACAGGAGACAGATAACACTAGCGCAACGGCGATAAGTGCAATCCCTTCCGGCAAGCTAAACTTTCTTCCTGCCGTGAGGTTCAAAAAATAAAAAAGCACTAAAAAATGAACCATATAAAATGAATAAGATATCTCCCCTAACCATACAGACATTTTAGTGTTCAACCATGTATTTCGGTTTTTTAAATCATCACCCGCAATTGAAACGATTAACAAGCTAACGGGGATAATGAATACCACACTCATACTAAACTGGTATGGGATATACATAGATCCCAAGTAACTGGCGGCAAGCAGGGCAAACGAAGCCGTTTTCGACAGCACCAGCATGCGCCCGTGCATCATAAGCCGCGCTGCAAACATACCGGCCAGAAATTCAAATATGCGTGAGGGAGGAAAAATATATGAAACCCAAAAATGTTGCTGCGAAATCGGAAACGCCCCCATCATCTTATTCGGCTCAACCCACAGGTAAATGTACGTTTGAACCAACAAGGATCCTGCCGTTACAATCGTTAAACCGAGCAGATCGAATTTTTTAGGTATTGTCTTCATTACTCTAAAAAGATAAGGGAAAGAAAGATAAAACATCGCTTCTATACACAGAGACCAACTGGGTCTGTTACCCACAAAAAAATAATGCACATCATCAACCCAGGTATTCAGTAACAGAAGGTTTGATGACCATAATTTATATTGATATATGCTCATAGCACCAATAACGAACGCCACGGCCCAGGTCAGACAGTGCGTGGGATAAATCTTCGCAAAACGCCGCAGGTAAAAATCCCCCACGGTGTCGTTATCTTTTGCAGACCACACCATGATGAATCCGCTCAGTATGAAGAAATAAGAAACGCCAAGCCAACCCGCTTTGCCTACGATAACCGTAAAAATATGCTGTATGGTGGGATCTGAAAAGGGTGCGAGATCGCTGGGTAATGATGAGTGAAATAAAAAGACTAATAAAGCAGCCCAGAATCTGCTTCCGGTAAGCGATGGAAGTTTGGGCTGGGAGGGTAATTTCTCCGCCGTGACCGACTGACTCCCATCCTGTTCATTTACATCAGTGCGAATAGCATCAATATTTATTTCTCTGTTGATTGCAGGATTCATTTTGCTCCCCCCCGAGGATAGTATTTTAAACCTGAGAATTTATTCAGTAGCATAGCGACAATGTTACACAGTAAAAAAATTAATAACGGCAAAGCAACTTAAGCAGAGCCAGACAGGTTGCCCCATTTAATCGTTGCGCTGCCGGTCAGGAAATACATTATTTACAGAGCAGAATGTTCTGATAATAGCTTTTAATTAATTGAAACCGACGATCCCATATCCGGATTCACGTTTTTCAATATAACCGAATCCTTGCTCGCCAAAATGCATACCGCCGACAAGAATTCTTTCCGAGCTCACCTTCTCCAGCATGTGGGAACGGATCTCTGCCGCCATGTGAGGATCGTAGTCAAAGGCGATCGCAACTTCCGGTTTTAGCAGTTGAATATGGGGGAAATGAACAATGTCCCCCCAGATTAATACGCTACCTTTGCTACCTTCAATCCGGTAACCCGTATGCCCCGGCGTATGTCCCTTTAGCGGGATCGCAAAAACACCAGGAAATACCTCGCCATGATCGATGAGACGAAGATTTTTCTGATACTTTTTGAATATACTTCGCGCCAGCAGGAAATTACCTTTTACGCGGTCACTGACGGCTGCGAAATTCTCATCATCTTGCAGATAATTGAATTCATCGCTGTTTATCACCAGTTCAGCATTAACAAATACAGCGTCGCCTTCTGCGGTGAGCAATCCACCGATATGATCGGGATGGGCATGGGTGAGAAGTACAGCGTCAATATTGTCAGGTTGTATCCCCAACCGGTCCAGATTGGCAATCAGCCTGCCCCCCCATCCCTTAACTCCCCCTGCTCCGCTATCAATAAGAATATTTTTATCCTGCCGGCGGATTAAGAAGGTATTAATATGAACCGCATTGAGTTCACTGATTTTCGCACTGCGCTGAATGGTTTTGCACTCTTCCTCGTCCACATTTGAAAGCATCCCGAAGTCGACGTGCAGATAGCCATCGCTAACCGCAGTAACCGATATATCGCCGAGATCTCTTGTTGGAAAACTAACATTCATAATCTGTTCCTTAGTTCTTTGCATAAATATTACCTGCTTCAAAAGAGAAACAGCGAATTCTTGCTGTGACTCCTGTTTTCTCCTTAATTAATAAATCAACCTGATGCATGAATTCATCCAACACGGGCACGGTTCGGAAAACTTCCTGCCTTAGTTTTGCTTCAAAATAGACCGGCGTACCGAAACCTATCTCTGCGGTGAGGTAGCTGATGTGAATATTATTTTCTTTCGCTTTCAGAATCTCTTTGGCAAGACGGGTTAAGGTGGTTGAAAATTCAGCAAAAACCCCGGCATCTAACCGGTGACTGGCTGAGGTATAGAGAGTAATGCTGGGCATATGACATCGACTCCTTCGGCGAGTTATTTAGGCAGTCAGAGAGCCTTATACTGTTCTGACAGGGGATAATCGCATGCTTTTTATGACATCGGGATTAGCCACCGTGCCCGTGTCCGAAGCCCCCCGGCGGAGTTGATCAATTAACTCTATGCCACTCGTGACCTTCCCAAAAGCCGTGTAGTTCTGGTCTAAAAAACCTGCTCTGGCGGAGGTAATGAAAAACTGATGGCTGGCACTGTGCGGATACCGTGATCTGGCCATGCCGAGGGTACCGCGTTCAAAAGGCATGCGGTTAAACTCTGCGGCCAGCGCCGGTAATCTCCGGTAATCCAGACCAGGATCTTTTATCGGGTCACCCGTTTGTGCCATAAAACCTTCTATAACCCGGCTAAACGGCATGCCGTCATAAAATCTGGCCTCTACCAGCGATTTTATGCGTTCAACATGCCCGGGTGCCAAATCAGGAAATAAACGGATGCTCACTGTTCCATTCGCCAGTTGCATCTCGATAACATCCCTCTGTGCCATAACCCCTTTTAACGCAGCCGGAAGTATTACAGCACCTGCGCACAATCCCAGGCTTCCACCAATAAATAACCGACGATTCATAGGATTTACTCCGTTCGCGCTTCAGATTTTTTCATCATCTGCCCTGCAAAATTGACTCATTAACGACGCCCGTGCGCCCCTGACCCGCGCTGAATACCTGCTCCGGGTGTTAATGCGTATTCTTGTTCTCAATGAACGAGATGATTTCATCAGTGAGCGCTTCGGGTTGCTCAAAATTCGGTAAATGGGCTGCGCCGGGTATGATATGCAATGGGGCGTTGCGCTTTTCAGCCAGACGTTGCGCGTAGTCCTGGGGCGTAAGCTGATCTTCACTCCCTCTCACCACCACAGCCCTTACCCCCGGAATATCCATATCTGTCAGATCGGTATCAGCGATGGCGTAGGAACAACCTGCGAAAGCTTCAACCGTTGTCCGACGCAACATCTGCTTCAGGCCGTCTGCGTCTGGCGTATCGATAAATTTCGGTGTCACCCATTTACTTAAAATCCCCATCTCAAGGTGTTCAACACCGTGGTGAAAGACATCTTCAGCCCGTGCCCGCCAGAGCGAAGGCGGAGCGGCATTCACCAGTGCCGTATCGACAATAATCATTCCCTGTACTCGTTTGGGTATCTTGAATCCAATCCATTGCGCAATTGTTCCGCCGATTGAAACCCCGGCAACATAGAACTGATCGATTTGGAGATGATCGAGTGCCGCCACGACATCGTCGGCCAAATCTGCCATGGTAAATCGCAAAGAATCGACCGCGCTTAATCCGTGCCCGCGGATATCCAGGCGGATCACACGATAACGTTCCGTCAGACGCGGCATTTGCAAATCCCACAAGTGCAAATCCGTTCCCAAAGAATGCAGAAGTACCAACGCAGGCGCTTTTTCTGAACCCTGCACATCGACGTGCTGAGTTAATTTAAGTGGCCGGATAAACATTTAATACTCCCTATTCTTTTTCAGCTTCATGGAAATAAACATTCCCGTTACGATGGCAAACCTTAAACACGCTGCTAACGTTATTAATAGAACAATTGCTATCTTTGCTCTAATGGATAATTTCGATGCGACTATCGAAATTGTAGATACGAGGCGGATAATATTAATTTTGAAATGTGTAAGGACTTCGGGGCAGCTATTTCAATGGGTGTGCTTAAAGCCCGCGCGCGTAAAAATTTAAGCGGCGGTTTCTGATGATTAATTCTGTCCATAAAAAAACCCGCACAACGGGCGGGCTTTGGCAGTTACAGGCTCAGGAGCGGATTACACATGTGCGATTTTCTTCGCCTCCAGCGCTTTATGAATAGCCGCTTCCAGCTCGTTGATTTCGAACTTCGCCACATAACCGTCAGCACCCACTTTACGCACGTGATCTTCATTGGCGCTGCCGGATAAGGAGGAATGAATAATGACCGGGATATTTTTCAGGAATTCATCACGCTTGATATTGAGCGTCAGGGTAAAGCCATCCATTTCCGGCATTTCCAGATCCGTTAATACGAAGGAAATTTTATCGGCAATGGGCAGTCCCTGGGCTTTGCATTCTTCAGCCATTTTACGGATTTTATTCCAGGCTTCCAGACCGGTGACATGCATCTGCGCCGGGATTTCCATCATGTTAAGCCCTTTCTCCAGCATCTGACGGGCGACTTTAGAATCTTCGGCCACGATCGCCACCGTGCCCGGCTTGAGTTTAAATGCGCTGGTTTTCTTTTTATCCATGTCGATATTACTGTTCGGAATAATGTCATGGAGGATTTGTTCAACGTCGAGCACCAGCGCCAGACGGTTACTGGATTTATCGTTATCCAGACGCGCAATACTGGTGATGTTACGGCTTTTCACACCCGCCTCGGCAGCCAGCACCTGACTCCATTCAAGACGCACAATGTCATCAACGGATTCCACCGCAAACGCCTGGGTACTGCGTGCATATTCGGTGACCAGCAGAATGTTCAGGCCGGTTTTGGGCACACAACCGACCACAGCAGGCAGGTCGATGACCGGAATGATTTCGCCACGGATGTTGGCCATACCCATCATCGGGGAGGCCATACCCGCCGCTTTAGTCAGCGTGGGCATCGGCACGATTTCGCGCAATTTAAAGACGTTGATACCAAAAAGCTCAGATTGCTCGTCATCCGGCGATGTCCCCAGACGGAACAGCAAAAGCTCAAACCGGTTTGATGAAGTGAGATTGGTTCTCTCATCAATTTCTTTCTGAAAATTATCCATACTTTCCCCATGCCTGTCGTTATTCGTTTTTGATTGTGTTCGCGCGGTGCGTCATTCGGAAAATAAGGAATTCCATTCTCTTTGTTCTCAGAGGGACGTTCTTTTTATCGGCCGGTCAGGGGTAATTCTTTATAGCGGGGAAAAAATTGAAGTAAAGCACCCGGTATCACGAAAATACCGGGCAGGAACGGTCAGCCGCCGATTTTCACCAGCGTCCGGCCCTGGATTTTATTGTTCAGGAAATCGGCTGCAACAGCCGGAGCTTGTTCCAGCGTAATTTCCGTCGCAGCCTGCTGATAAAAATCGTCCGGCAGCGTATTCAGTAAACGCTCCCAGACGGCAGCGCGACGTTCAGCGGGAACTGAAACCGAATCCACCCCCTGCAAACGCACATTGCGCAGAATAAACGGCATCACGGTGGTCGGCAGGTTGAAGCCCCCCGCCAGACCGCAGGCCGCCACGCAGCCGCCGTAATTGGTTTGCGCCAGCAGTTTTGCCAGCACCTTGTCGCCGACGGTATCCACCGCGCCGGCCCAGAGTTGTTTTTCCAGCGGACGGGTTTCGGCAAAATCATCACGGGAGAGGATTTCGCCGGCACCCAGTTTACGCAGATAATCATGTGTAGATCCACGCCCCGTCACGGCCGCCACGGTGTAACCGAGCGTATGCAACAAGGCCACCGCCGTACTGCCGACGCCGCCGCTGGCACCGGTCACCACTACGGTGCCGCTTTCCGGTGTCACGCCCGCCTCTTCCAGCGCCATGACGCACAGCATGGCGGTAAACCCGGCGGTGCCGATGATCATGGCATTGCGCGCAGCCAGACCTTCCGGCAGGGCGACCAGCCAGTCACCTTTAACACAAGCCTGCTCAGCCAGACCGCCCCAGTGCGTTTCGCCGACGCCCCAGCCGGTCAGAATGACAGATTGTCCGACGGAGAAACGCGGGTCGTTGCTGCGGCTGACATGGCCGGCGAAATCAATACCCGGCACCATCGGAAACTGCCGGATGATTTTACCTTTACCGGTGATGGCCAGGGCATCTTTGTAATTCAGCCCTGACCAGCTGATATCCACCCGCACATCGCCTGCCGCCATATCCGGCAGCGCAATCTCTTTCACTTCGGCCAGCGTGGCCTTATCTTGTTGTTCCAGGACCAATGCTTTCATTTTCTTCCCTTTATATTTCAGGTGATTTGAGTTTTTTGTCGTGAGGTATGCGATGACTCACGTAATGATTGCAGGTGCTATTTTTAGATTCAGGATTGAACAGGTGACACAAGGGTATGACGGAAATACGCCCAGAACTGATCCAGCGGCCCGGCCGAGCGAAACAGTTTTGCCCGCATCACCGCCCCTTCCCAGCCGGACCAGAAAATCTGTGCCAGTGACGCGGTCGGCATGGTTGATACGATATCGCCCGCCTGACGGGCTTCTTCCAGGCAGAGGGCGATACGACTTTCCCAGTCATACAAAATCGTTTTGAGTTTCTGCAAAAAATCATCCGGCAGCTGCGGGGATTCCTGCAATAAATTACCGACCAGACAGCCACGCCTGAACTCAAACTTCGCCATTGCCTGACCGGCATGCGTCACAAATGCGTCAATGCGTTGCAGCGGTGACAATTCAGTGCTGAGCAGAAACTTGTCGAGTTTGTGGGCGAAAAAAGCGCCGTAAGCCGTCAGCACGGCCATGCCGAAATCCTGCTTATTTTTGAAATAGTGATAGAACGAGCCTTTCGGCACGGCGATGTTTTTGATCACCGCCTCGATGCCTGCCGACAGGTAACCCGTTTCTGTGATCACTTCCAGCCCCGAACGGATAAGGGCTTCGCGCGTATCCTCAAACTCCCGGGCCGTTCTCGGCGGACGTCCGCGGCGCGGTTTGAGTGGCACCTCAGGTACAGGGGAAAACGCACTACACATGATTTAGACCGATCGTTTTTTAATTGCGAAAAGCCTACGCCTAATTTTTTATGCCGGCAAGCCTGCCGCGGTTGCCGAACCGTAAAAACCTGCCCGTCCGTCAGCCCTGCAAAGCAAAAAGCCCGCTCGGGGCTACCGTGGCGGGCCTGGGAAAAACCTTAGTATGTTGTAACTATTTTTCGCTCACTGTTTCACGCCGGGTTTCATGCACGCTGTAACGGTTGGCCGGGAACGGAATATTCAGACGCTCGCGCAGCGTCGGAGCCTGTGAGGGATGCCAGTAACCCCGCGCTTCCAGCACCGGCAATACCAGACGGGTAATGTCATCCAGCGCTTCGGTCAGTACCGGCCCGCTGATGATAAATCCGCTGGCACCGCCCTCTTCCACCCAGCGGATCAGACGGTCGGCGACCTGTTCCGGCGTGCCAAAGAATTCACCACGCGGCAAGGTGGTCTGATACGCGATTTCCCGCAACGTCAGGTTTTCCTCACGCGCCAGTTTCTTGATACTGTCGGTGGTGGAGCGGAAGGTGTTTTGCCCTAAATCACCCAGTTCAGGGAACGGGCCGTCCGGCGGATACTGGCTGAAATCATGGTGATCGAAGAATCGTCCGAGATAGGCCAGCGCATCGTCGAGAGACAACAGTGACAACAGATATTGATATTTGGCCTCAGCTTCCTCTTCAGTTCTGCCGACAACCGGGCTGATCCCCGGGAAAATACCCACCGGATGGCGGCCATTTTTGCTGACCTGTTCCTGTAATTTTGCCGCATACTCCTGCGCTTCTTCCAGCGTACGGGCGTTAGTGAAAACGGCATCGGCAGATTTACCGGCCAGTGCGATACCGGCATCCGACGCGCCGGCCTGGAAAATCACCGGCTGACCTTGTGGCGAACGCTGAATATTCAGCGGGCCTTCCACCGAGAAAAACTGCCCCTGATGATTCAGTCTATGCAGCTTCGCCGCGTCGAAAAACACACCGCTTTCACGGTCGCGCACAAAAGCGTCGTCTTCCCATGAGTCCCACAGCCCCTGCACAACGCTGATATATTCTTCCGCAATCTGGTAGCGCAGCGCATGTTCAGGATGATCTTTACCGAAGTTTTTCGCCGAACCGGCCAGCGGTGAGGTCACCACGTTCCAGCCCGCCCGCCCCTGACTGATATTGTCTATCGAAGCCAACTGACGTGCGACGGTAAACGGATCGCTGTACGAGGTCGAAATAGTCCCCGCCAGCCCGATGCTGTGGGTCGCGGAGGCCAGCGCTGACAGCAAGGCCACCGGTTCGAAACGGTTGAGGAAATGGGGCAGCGATTTTTCGTTAATGTGCAGGCCGTCGGCCACGAACAGGAAATCAAAACCGGCTGCTTCCGCACGCAGGGCTAAATCACGGAAATACGGGAAATTGACACTGGCATCTGCCGGCGCTTTTTCGTGACGCCACGAGTTCATATGCCCCCCGGCACCGTGCAACATCAGACCCAGCTTGATACTTTTTGATTGGCTCATGAAATCTCCTTACCGCTGGCCAGCCAGCAATTCGATGGACTTCAGCCGCGCACCGGCTTCAGTCAGTGGAGTGTGAATGACAAATTCGTTCACGCACAGGCGGCGCTGAATATCGCGCAGTTGCTGATGGATGTCGCCGGGTGTGCCGTGCAGTATGCTGATTTGCTGCTGTTCGATATGGTATTGCGTCGCGCCGGACTGGCGCACAAAGGCTTCAGCCTGTTCGCGGGAACCGACCGTGACGTGCCGGTCGCCCACCGTGACACGAAAATTATGTCGCCCGGCCACCCGCTCAGCAGCCTGCTCCCGGGTTTCCGCCGCCAGCGCAGCCAGACTGACCAGCGCCTGCCCTTGTCCGGCCGAATATTCATGGAAAGCCAGCACGGATTCTGTCATCACCTCAGCGGAAGCATTGATAAAACCGGCGAAGACAAAGTTCCAGCCCAGCGACGCCGCCAGACGGGCGCTCTCTTTGCTGGCACCGAGTAAAAACCGCTGCGGTGCAACCGGCGGACGCGGCAACGCACGGGCTTCAGTGCCCGCCAGATGGTCATCCAGATGGGTCAGATAATGCGTCAGTTGTTGTAACTGGGCGGGGAAACCGGGAGCTGATTCAGCCGGGGCATGGGCGCGCAACGCTTTGGTCGACAGCGGTAAACCGCCGGGCGCTTTGCCGATGCCGATATCCACACGATCCGGCGCCAGCGATGATAAAAGATGAAAATTCTCCGCCACTTTATACGGACTATAATGTTGCAGCATCACCCCGCCTGAACCTATCCGCAGCCGGGAGGTATGTGCCAGCAACCAGGCGATCAGCACTTCCGGCGAGCTGCCCGCCAGTTTTTCAGTATCGTGGTGTTCCGACACCCATAAGCGGTGATAGCCCAGCTTTTCTGCTGCCAGCGCAAAATTCAGCGTCGCGTCTAGCGCCTGCGCAGCCGTCTGCCCGTCGTTGATCGGGCTTTGATCTAATAAACTCAGTCGGTAATTCACCTGCGCATCCCTTTTTATCCGTTGTGATAAAAAAGAGTTCCACGAAATAAGGTTAAAGCTAAATAATAAAATCACGTTTCTATAGTCAGTATTTTGCTATGCAGGCCACTGTGCAAAACGACTATAAATTATAGCGACTGAGTATTTCGTTATTCCCGCTGGCCTGACTAGCATGAAATGAATGGCTCCATCTGTTTAACTCTCTCTGTTCAGACAATAAGGTTATTTCGCCATGAGCATTTCACTTGCACAAGAAACACAAAATATTTCATCCGGCACCCCGTCCGGATTATCCGGATTAGAAGAAAAACTCATCGCTTACCGTCGTGAATTACACCAGCATCCTGAATTATCCAATCAGGAGTTTGTGACAACACAAAAGATTACCCAATGGCTGAATGCCGCCGGGATCCGCATTTTATCGCTCGGGCTGAAAACCGGCGTTGTGGCTGAAATCGGGCCGGAACAGGGACCCGTTGTGGCCCTGCGCGGGGACATTGATGCCCTGCCGATTGAAGAAGCCTCCGGCGTGACGTTCAGTTCGCAGCAACCCGGTGTAATGCACGCCTGTGGCCACGATTTCCATACCTCAGTTATCCTCGGTGCGGCATATTTGCTCAAGGCGCGTGAACAGACCTTACCCGGACGCGTACGGCTGTTTTTCCAGCCCGCTGAGGAACGCTTTGGCGGTGCATCGCAGCTGATTAAAGCCGGTGCGCTGGAAAACGTTGATGCGATTTTTGGCCTCCATAATGCGCCTGAACTGCCGGTCGGTACCTTCGCGACCAAAGGGGGAGCATTCTATGCCAACGTGGATCGCTTTCAGATAACCGTGACCGGTAAAGGCGCACACGCCGCACATCCGGAAGAAGGCACCGACAGCATTGTCACCGCCAGCCATATCGTGACCGCGCTGCAAACGGTGGTCAGCCGCAACGTCAGCGCACAGGACGCGGCGGTGGTCAGCGTCACCCGCATTGAAGGCGGCAATACCTGGAACGTCTTACCCCAAACCGTCGAACTGGAAGGCACGGTGCGCACCTACAGCAGCGAGATCCGCGAATACCTTCCGCAGCGCATCCGCAAAGTCATCACCGGCGTAGCCGATGCGCTGGGCGCGCAGGCGGAATTGCACTGGTATGCCGGGCCACCGGCGGTGGTGAATACGCCGCGCTGGGCAGAGTTTGCTTTACAGGCCGCCGCAGAATTTGGCTATGACGCGCAGGTGGCGCAGGCACAAATGGGCGGAGAAGATTTTGCTTTTTATCTGCATCATGTGCCGGGTGCGTTTGTCAGCATCGGCTCTGCCAGTCACTTCGGCTTGCATCATCCGCAATTTAACCCGGATGAATCGGCTATTTACCCGGCCGCAAATTATTTCCAGCAACTGGCGGAAAAAGCGCTGGTGGAATTAGCCGGAGAGTAACCATTTCATTCCTGATTTTATTTTCTCACGCCCGGATATTCCGGGCATTTTCCGTGGAAAATTTCCGTCGCGAGGCATTTCTATTTTATCTCTTTGATTATTTAATTTTGTTCTTTTACATCCCGGCAACACTCGGGAATAGTGAAAACGTCACCTCACGGTTCTCACTCCATAAAATAAGATTGCAGGATAAAAAATAATAATGATGATGAAGCATAGCGCAACCCTTACAGCGACCGCCATCGCGGCAATATTAAGTTTTTCATCAGCCGCATACGCCGCACCGGGTATTGATCTGGTTGCCAATGAAACGCCGGTAAATACACCCAAAAGCCCGGAGGCTGTGGCGAAAATCCCGGCCAATTTTAAGTTTGTTGAACCGGGCACGCTGACCGTTGCACTGGCCGTGCTCGGCAGCGCACCGCCGTTCGGGCTGTACGCCCGTGATAATAAAACTGTGATCGGCAGCGAGGCGGATATTGCCCGTCTGGTCGCCGACGGTTTAGGCCTGAAACTTAAAGTGGTTCCGGCTTCCTGGGAGGACTGGCCGCTGGGCGTGACTTCCGGCAAATACGATGCGGCAATCTACAACATCACGGTCACCAAAGATCGCAAAACCAAATTTGATTTCGCTACTTACCGCGAAGATACCCTCGGTTTTTATGTGAAAAGTGACAGCAAAATCACCTCCATTAAATCCGCACCCGATATCGCCGGTAAACGCATTATTGTCGGCTCAGGCACCAATCAGGAAGCCGTGTTGCTGGCATGGGACAAAGAGAATCAGGCCAAAGGCTTACCGGCGCTGAAACCGCTGTATGTCACCGATGACGCTGCCGCGACGCTGGCGATCCAGTCCGGCCGGGCTGACGCGACGTTCGGCCCGAACGTGACCGGCGCGTATAAATCCCTGCTGACCGGCAAAACCAAACTGGTCGGCACCGTGCCTGGCGGCTGGCCGAAGACTGCCAATATCGCCGTCACGCTGAAAAAAGGGAATGGTCTGGTGGATGCCGTACAGGCGTCGCTGAACAGCGCCATTGCCAGCGGGGCTTACATCAAAGTGCTGGATCGCTGGGGTGAAAGCGTCGAGAAGATCGATCACTCTGAAATTAACCCGCCGGGACTGGGCGACTGATCAGGAGCAGAAACGATGAGCGAAGATATTTTCATTCAGACCGTGCCGGAAGACCCGCTGATTGCACCGGTCATCGACGGATTATTCGGTGAATACCGTGAACGCTACGGCGATTTCTTTTCGAGCCAGCCGCCGGAAGATGACAGTGTTTTTTCCGCCCCCGATGGTGCCTTCATTGTTCTGCTGAGAAACGGCGAGCCCGTTGCGATGGGCGCGTATAAACGCTACGACGAACAGACCGCCGAGCTAAAACGCATCTGGACGCACCGCGCGCTGCGCCGTCAGGGACTGGCGCAAAAAATCCTGCATGAACTGGAACGGCGTGCTGCCGCGTATGGTTACCGGCGGGTCTTTCTGACCACCGGATTCCGCCAGCCTGAAGCGGTCGGATTGTATCTGTCACACGGTTACCAGCCGCAATTCGATACCCGTCTCGACCCGGAAGTCTATTCCCGGCCGCCGTATGACGGGCGACTGCCGTTTACCAAAACACTGAAAGCGCAGGTGCCGGTCACCTCATCTGCGACATAACGACAAGGGAACTCCATGAGCGAAAATACCCCTTCAACTGTGAATCATCCGCCGCTGAAAGTGGTACCGGCGCGCTATCCGTGGCGACTGGCCGGTGCGGTATTTTCGGCATTTATTCTCTTAGGTATCATCCAGTCAATCGCCACGAATTCCCGCTGGGAATGGGGCGTATTTCGCCAGTGGTTTTTTGATCCGGTGATCTTGTCCGGGCTTGGAAAAACCCTGTTGCTGACACTGCTGGGCACGCTGTTCGGCGTGATTTTCGGCACCGCACTGGCCCTCGCCCGTCTGTCTAAATCTTATTTGCTCAATGCGCTGGCCTGGGGGTATATCTGGCTGTTCCGTTCATTGCCGCTGCTGCTGGTGCTGATCATTCTCTACAACTTTTCCTATCTCTACGACAACCTTTCGCTCGGCATTCCGTTCACCACGGTTTCCTTTTTCAGCACCCCGACGGTTAATTTGCTGGATCAGTTTTCCGTCGCCGTGCTAGGCCTTTCCCTGGTGCAATCAGCCTATACCGCAGAGATCATTCGTGGCGGGATTTTGGGCGTAGAACACGGCCAGCACGAAGCCGCCGCCGCGCTGGGATTACCGGCCTACCGCCGCACATTTCGCATTATTTTGCCGCAGGCTTTGCGTTCAATTCTGCCAACCGGTTTTAACGAAGTGATCAGCCTGGCGAAAGGCACATCGATTGTTTACGTCCTGTCGATGCCGGAACTGTTTTACACCGTGCAGGTGATTTACAACCGCACGCAACAGGTGATCCCGTTGCTGATGGTCGCTACCGTCTGGTATCTGCTGATCACCACCGTGCTGTCGGTTTTACAGTATTACGTCGAACGTTATTTCTCCCGCGGCACTGTGCGCCAGGTCGCTCCAACCCCCTTGCAGCGCCTGCGTCAGTGGCGCGTCGCCCGTTCTTAATAAAGGGAAAGCACTATGTCTGAAGCCTTTGATTTATTCGTTAACCGCCCAAGGGAAGCCCCGGTTGAACAGCTGTTCCCGCGCAAACCTCAGGCAGCCACCGTCGGGCGTATAGAGATCAATAATCTGAGCAAGTACTACGGCGCGCACAAAGCGCTGGATAACGTCAGTCTGAGCATTGAACCCGGCACCGTGACCGTGATCCTCGGCCCGTCCGGTTCGGGAAAATCGACACTGTTGCGCACGATTAATCATCTTGAGCGCGTCGACGAAGGTTTTATTCAGATCGATGGTGACTACATTGGTTACCGCCGCAAAGGCGATACACTGTATGAGCTGAAAGAGCGCGCCATCCTCAGGCAACGCAGACACGTCGGTTATGTATTCCAGAATTTCAATTTATTCCCGCATATGACGGTGCTGGATAACATCATCGAAGCGCCGGTAGTTCACGGCCTGATGAGTCGCAAAGACGCCATCATCCGCGCCGGTGAACTGCTCGACACCGTCGGCCTGCGTGAGAAAGCCCACGCCTGGCCGCGTCATTTGTCCGGCGGACAGCAACAACGTATCGCCATTGCCCGCGCGCTGGCGCTGAATCCTAAAGTCATGCTGTTTGATGAACCGACATCGGCGCTCGACCCTGAACTGGTCGGCGAAGTGCTGGATGTAATTAAGAAACTGGCGCAATCAGGCGTAACACTGGTGGTCGTTACTCATGAAATCGGCTTCGCGCGCCAGGTCGCGGATCAGGTGGTATTTATGGTCGATGGTCGCGTCGTTGAAAGCGGCGCTGCCGAACAGGTGCTGGAACGGCCGGTTCACGCCAGAACCCAGGCTTTCCTGGAGAAGGTGCTTTAGCTGCCACACACATGTGACAAAGGTTTTGCTTTACTCCTTCCCCGGCAAACACTGCGCGATTTTGTTTTTGCTCCTTCCCCTCTCACGAAGGGAAGGAGTGTGGGTTTGATGGCAACTCATACAATTACACCACCATTAATACCCCACCCCAACCCTCCCTTTCGCAGGGGAGGGAGCTTTGCGGCTGTCGCTGTAGCGCGCCAAACAAATCGTGACACATTGTCATGTGAAATTAGATCGCGAATTGTCCCCCCTATTTTCCCCGTTTACCAAACGTCATTTTGGAATACACTTCATTCCTAAATTTCATACTTCGTTTTGTGGCACAGATCACATCTTAATTGTATGATGAATACATTATTCAACTGGGTGAAACACCATGGGCACCTCAATCTCTCTGGCATTCCAATATATCCGGGCGTTTATTCTGATTTATCTCTGTTTATTCGCCGGGAATGCGATTTCATCTCTGTTACCGCTCACCATTCCCGGCAGCATCATCGGCATGCTGATCCTGTTTGGTCTGCTTTCCACACAAATTTTGCCGTTCAAATGGGTTAAACCGGGCTGCAATATTCTGATCCGCTATATGGCGTTGCTGTTCGTGCCTATCGGGGTCGGGGTCATGAATTATTATGCGCAACTGCGCACGCAGTTCGGGCCGCTGGTGGTGTCATGCCTGGTCAGTACCCTGGTGGTGTTGCTGGTTGTCGCCTATTGCTCCCACTATATCCATGGGGAACGCGGTGTGGTGACGGATAAAGGGGAGGATAAAAATGATTGATATTTTGTGGTCGCTGCCGCTGACGCTGGTGGTTTTTTTCGCCACCCGCAAATTAGCCACCAGGCTTAAAATGCCCCTGCTCAACCCGTTGCTGATGTCGATGGTGGTGATTATTCCGCTGTTGCTGATCACCCATATCCCTTACGCACGTTATTTCGCAGGCAGCAAGATCCTCAATGACCTGCTGCAACCCGCTGTCGTGGCGCTGGCTTTCCCGCTGTACGAACAGCTGCATCAGATCCGTGCCCGCTGGAAATCCATCATCAGCATCTGCTTTATCGGCAGTGTGGTAGCGATGGTGACGGGGACCGCGATTGCATTATGGATGGGTGCAACGCCAGAAATTGCCGCATCGGTATTACCGAAATCGGTCACCACACCGATTGCAATGGCCACCGCGCAGTCGATTAATGGCATTCCGGCCATCAGCGCCGTATGCGTGATTTTCGTCGGGATCCTCGGCGCGGTCTTTGGACACACGCTGTTGAATATTCTGAAGATCACCACCAAGGCCTCACGCGGACTGGCGATGGGCACCGCATCACATGCACTGGGCACCGCCCGTTGTGCAGAAATGGATTATCAGGAAGGCGCATTCAGCTCACTGGCGCTGGTGATTTGCGGGATTATTACTTCCCTGCTCGCACCTTTTCTGTTCCCCGTATTACTGGTCATATTTGGCTAAACAGTTTGGCGGCGGCTGTGTTTGCCCCTGTAAAATAAAATGCCCTGCCCGCAAGCAAGCAGGGCATTTTATTAACCTTCGTTCTTATCAGGTACGGGATTTCCCCCGGCAGCAGGCACACTGATGCGCACCGGCCGGGCTTTTTTAACCTCAGCGTTCGCCACCGGTGCCAGTAGCTTGTCAGGGCTACAATCGCGGATAACCTTTCCGTTCTTCATCACCAGTACACGATCAAAATACTTCAGCAGGTAACGTCGGTGAGTGACCATTAACAGCGTTTTTCCCGCAACAAAATGCTCCAGATTGTCAAAAATTCGCTGTTCCGTTTGTTCATCCAGACAGGACGTCGGTTCATCCCACAAAAAAACTTTCGCATCACTGCTCAGGCTGCGTGCCAGCAGTAATTGCTGATTTTGTCCTGATGAAAGATTCTTCGCCATAAAGCTGATGGGATAACGTAATCCCATCGGATGTTGCAGCACGAAATTACAGTTTGTCACGCCCAGCGCCTGCACGGTTTTCTTACGATCTTCACCGCTCTTTAGGGCGAAGTTACTTTCCACCGATCCTGTAAATAACGCATCGTGAGTGGTGATAACACTGATGAAACGCGAGAAAAAATGCTGGGCAAGATGCCGGGTGTTGTAACCGTCGTACATGACGCTGCCTTGTAAAGGCATACTGAATCCTGAAAGCAGTGAGATCAGCGAACTTTTGCCTGAACCGCATTCCCCGATAATGGCGACCCGCTGTCCGGCAGGAATATCCAGGGTAATGTTTTCAAGTATCACCGGCAGCTGAGGATCATACTGGTAGCTGGCCCCTTTCAGGGAAATATGCCCTTCACAATGTGAGAGTGATTGTAAGACCTCACGGGGGGCTGTATTTTCAGGGACAAACATTTTCAGCAGATCGGTGATGGTTTTATTAGTGGTAAATATCGATAATAAAGTCGATGAAAAACCTGAAATAATACCCGACATACGCCCCGAAACGATGACGGAAGAAACAATCGCACCCGTGGTGATTTCCCCTTTCGTCACCAGGAAGAAGGCAAACAACATGAGCAGGATCTGGTTAAGGCTTGAGAGTGTAGATAACGCAGACTGATAATAAACGTTTACTTTGCGGATCTGTAAACTGAGCCAGGACTGCTGATCGGCATTATTAACCCAGTCCCGCATCAGGTTCCGGTTATTCAATGTGTGGATCATTCTTAATGCATAGAGTGTTTCCGTAATGAACATATTCCGGTTACTTTGGCCTTCTTTCACACGTTCCATCAGGACATTGGTGTAGCGGAAATTAACATAAGCCAGCCCCAGTGAAATCAGCATAATTGTGATCGGAATTAACACCAACAGCCCCAGGTTGATATAGATAACTATCACAAAGACAATAAATAAAGGTGCATCGGCCACGCGCTGAAAAACCGAGTTAAGTAGCACAGGTTTTATTTTTTGAAATTCAGTCCATAGAACAAATGCTGAAGACATAGACGTGTTTTTTTTATCGCCGTAAAGCAGCGCCTCGAGAAAGGAAACATCGATATCAATATCTTCCCTGCGGGAAACTATCGACTGATAAATGTCACGCGAGGATTTGAGCAGAAACTCAAAGATAATGAACACCAGCACGATGCCTGCCACTCCGAAGAGAGATGCGTTCGATGAGCCTGGCACGAGTTTGTCATAATAGAGATTACTGAAAACAGGAATTGTCAGCGCAAACATCGCCATAAACAATGAGGAGATAAAATATTTTGAGTAAAATATTTTATTATTTTTAAGGCCATTTTTTAAAATCTGGCTGATGCGAATGGAATCAACCACCTCACTGATCGGCTGCAATGAGAACGCCGACATCTGCTGGAGTGCAGAACGTTCTATTTCAATCTGTCCAATATCATTTTGCATATTGACCAGTTTAAGTTTGTTATCGATACAACCAACACAAATGAGCCACTGCATTTCAGCCGTCAGCAGCAAAAGCGGCATGCTTTCATTAAGCAAATCATCTGGCTGGCTAAATTGCACTGCAGAAACTGACAACCCTAATGAAAGGAAATAATTTTTAATTTGTGTGTCATGTTCAACATCATTTTTATGATATTCGGTCAGTGATATTTCTTTATCACCTTCTCTTATTTCAATTTTAGCGCCATAGTTTCGCGCAATATACGTTAATGCACCGGACAGCCCTAAATCATACTGTTCAAATTCAGCTTTCATGGTTTGTTACTCAAAAAACCTCTGCTGTACCCACAGCAGAGGCATGTTAATTACGGGTGATCGACCTGCTGATCATCATGTGTCGTATTATCAATAGGTGTGATTGTCATTATTTCAGCACTCATGACTGCAGCAGCCTGATCATGACTTACTGAATCGTTTGTATCGCTTTCAGGTTCATCCTGCATCGTTGCCATGAGCAGAGCCGACGACGTATCGACGGTAACGCTGTACTCGATCTGTTGTGTGTTACCGGCCTTGTCCACAATGCCCAATTGCAGTGAGTGCGTACCATCGGCAATGTCACTCATCTGTAATGACCAGTCCCCTTGTTCATCCACCTGAATATGGATGGCTTCACCGCCATCAATGCTCGCCGATACCGTCGCCCCGGCTTCACCCTGTCCGGCAATGTCGAGCGTATGACTTTCACTGCGCCATTCATCAGGCTGATCGCCTTCATTGTTAACCAGCCGGGCGTCAAAAGTGTCAATCTGCGTATCGATAATGAAATCAAAAGGTTCGCTGTGGCTAACGTTGCCTGCTACATCGGTCGTTGTTATCACTAATTGATACTCACCGTCTGTCAGAGGCTCAGGTGGCGTAAAGCTCCACTCGCCGTCATCACTTTTAAGCGCATCATAGTTGTTACCATTAACGTTAACCGTCACGCTGTCGGCATCGGCATCAACGTCAGTCAAAATAAAGCCTGGCGTGTTGTCATTCACAATATGATCACCGCCGGTATCGGATTCCATCGCTGCCACAGGCACCGAGAGCGACTGGTCAACCGTCAGTTCAGTCACGGTGGTCTGACTGTTGCCCGCGTCATCCGTCACCGTGACCGTTACCGGCCAGGTGCCTTCTGGCAGCGCATCCGGCAACGTCAGGCTCCACCCGCCTTCTTCCCCCTGCACCGTGTTATAGGTCTGGCTGTTGATGGTCACGATAACCTGCGTAACATCCGCATCAATGTCCTGCAACACCAGTGTCGGTGTCGCGTTATTGGTGAGCATATCGCCCACGCTACCCGTGTCAGACATTCCGTCCAGCACCATCTCCGGTAATGACAGAGAGTGATCAATCTCCAGTATCACTGTCGCAGACTGGCTGTTACCGGCGGCATCCGTTGCGGTGACCATGACGGACCAGCGGCCTTCCGGCAGCGGTTCGGTAAATGTCAGGCTCCAGATGCCCTGACCACTTTGTACCGCGTTATAACTCTGTCCGTTTAGCGTGACCACAACCTGGGTGACATCACTTTCGATGTTTTGCAGCAACAGCGTCGGCGTAGTGTTGCTGGTGATCATGTCGCCGATAATGCCACTGTCGGAGGCAATATCCAGCGTCAGGGCTGGCACCGCACGCATCTCATCAAAAGTCACGTCCGGGCTGATGTTACCCACCGCATCTTCAGCATGGAGGGTTACTTTCCCGCCATCAGGATAATTAAACACCGTGCTCCAGTTGCCGTTGCTGTCCGCAGTGACGCTGGCGATAACCTTCCCTGTTTCATCTTCAACCACTAACTTACTGCCCGCTTCAGCAGTCCCGGACATGACCCACAGACCACTGCCGTCAATAAAGGCCGAGGTATCAACCACCGGCACAGCCGGTGCCTGGGTATCAATGGTGACATCGTGACTGATGATTTGGGTATTGCCTGCGGGATCTTCAATTTTAAAGCTCAGGGAATAATTCCCGTCAGCCAGCGAGGTCGGCTCCATTGCCCATGTGCCATCGGCCGCAACCATCACGGAAGCAACCGCTACACCCGCCAGGAACACAGTCACCGTCGAGCCAGCCTCACCGCGACCAAAGAAGGTAACGTTTTGGTTGTTCAGCGCCCATTTGTCAGCGGTGGTGGATTTATTGTCTTCAACATTGACGCTGAATGCGTCAATGCGGGTATCAACAACAATCACCATGCTGGTTTCTTTCCCATTACCGGCTTTGTCGGTCGAATTGAATTTAATATTCAGTTCACCATCCTGAAGCACCATTTTATTGATGCTGGCCGTCCAGTTGCCATCTTCCCCGACCCAGAACTGATTAACCGTTAACCCGTTCACCGTAATACTCAGGTAACTTCCGGCTTCGGCCTTCCCGGTCAGGGTGGCGTTGGTGGTGATATCCGTCAGATAAGTCACGTCCCCGACGGTGATTGTCTCAACAGGCTGACCGTTGATCGTCGTCAACACGATTGGCGTATCATTGACGGTATCGATGGTGAAATTACGGGACTCGGTCGACGCCGTATTCCCTGCCGCATCTGTTATTTCAAAACGAATAGAATGCGAACCATCGTCCAGATCCGCCGGCACGGTATAGGTTGAATTGATCGAACCCGGCGTAATTGTTTCTACATACTCACCATCAATGTAGACCGATACTGGCTGGTTTTTTTCGCCGGTGATATTAAAGGTCGGCCGGGTAGAATCGGTATAATAGTCGTTGGCATAGTAACCCCCGTCGTTGGCCATTCCCTGGATTTGAATGTCTGTCTCGGTATCAATTGTCACCAGGATACGGGCTGACTCGGCGGTATTTCCCGCCACATCCTCTGCAATAACACGCACAGAGTATTCACCGTCATTCATGGTGCCGGGGTAGGCCCATGACCAGTTTCCGTCAGCGTCAGCGACTATGGTTGCTACCATCACTTCATCAACCAAGATATTGACTGTCGCGCCCGCTTCCGCCGTCCCGTGGAAGGCAGGCGGGTTAATATTGGTGATATTGTCGCCCTTCGATGCGGAGTTAGTCTCATCATTAAGCGAAATGGTGGGATAATCGGTATGGCTGTCCAGCGTCACCGGATAATCTTCACCCGCCACAACATTCCCTGCGATATCGGTCAGGGTAGCCGAAATAATATATTCACCGTCTTCCCCCAGCACGACCGGCATATTCCAGTTACCTTCGGCATCAACCGACGCACGGCCGATAACCGCACCGTTCACCCGTATCGTAACCGTTGAGTTAATTTCCCCGGTCCCGGTCAGTTCCAGAGCACGGGAATTAATCAGCTCCGGTGGCGCAGTCATCTCGAACCCGCTCACCGCGGTATCAATCACCACAACGGAGGTGGCACTGGTGACGGTGTTTCCTGCCGCATCGGTGGAGATAAACGTCACGTTGTAGTTGCCGTCCTCGCTTTCCGGCAAGGTATAACTGGCCAGCCCAGAGGCGTCAGCGACAACCGTGGCGACTTTCACCTCATTGACATAAATATCCACCGAAGCGCCCGGATCGGTCATGGCCGATAAGGTTGGCGTCTTATCGTTGGTCACCATATCACCGATATCGCCACTGTTGCTCTCACGGGCCAGCGCCACATCACTGATACTGTTATGCGTGTCACACTGAATAATAATGTCTTTTTGGACTTTGTTACCTGCACTGTCCTCAGCTATCGCAATGAACGTATTGGCCCCTTCACTCAGTTCAACGCTATAACTCCACTGTCCGTCGTCTCCCACCGTTAATGTGGTCAGTACCGAGCCATCCTTTCCGTAAAGAGTCAGCACCGCACCGGCCTCGGCCACCCCTTCCAGATTCACCGTGGTTTTATTGGTGATCAGGTCGGTTGAACTGCTGCCCGTATCGTCACTTTCCCGCAGGGTAAGGGTCAGCGGAGAGATATAGGAGTCCAGAATAAGGGGCGTCGGGTCGATCTGCATCGTATTTCCCGCCAGATCATTGACGGTAAAAGCAATCTCATGCGAACCGTCGTTGCCAATGACAGGAAGCCTGACCGACCAGGTTCCGTCACTGGACGTCGAAGTTTCAATGACAAATTTGCCATCAACATAAATTTTAATTTTCGCCCCAGGCTCGGATATCCCGCTTACCGTCGGGGTGTTGTCGCTGATATAGCCTTCATCGGTCATGCCGGAAATCGACCATTCCAAAGGTTCTACGTGCGTATCAACCACCAGGTTTGCACTGTCTGAAAGCAGCGCTTCCTGACTGTTCGGGTCGATAATGCTTGCCTGCAGGCTGTAAGTGCCTTCAGCCATTACCGGTAGCTCATAGCTGTAACGACCTGTGGAGTCACTTTGTGCTGCGCCAACGACCACGCCATTGATATAAAGCGTGACTGTCACGCCCGGCAGGGTAATCCCCGTGATCACGGGCTTCGTATTATTGGTGATAAAATCACCCAGTGAGCCGCTGTCTGTATCATTGCTTAACATCACCGTCGGTGGATCAAGATCGACCACCGGAATAATGAAGCTAAAGGATGTTTCCGAGGAAATATTTCCGGCTTTATCTGTGGCCGTGACGGCAATCACGTGGTCCCCGGAAAGGAAGGAACTTGGCGGCGTCCAGGCCCAGGTCCCGTTTGCCGACACCGTGACACTGGCGACTGTCATGCCATCAATTTTAATCGACAGATTTGAGCCCGCCTCTGCCATGCCGCTGAATTCAGGTGCCAGCCCCAGCGCTTCATGGGAGTTATTGGCATCAGATTCCGTCAGCCCGAGAGTCGGCGTGGCAACCAGCGTATCAATGACAAAATTCATACTTTGTTCGGTCGAGTTACCGGCGACGTCAGTGGCCCGCACACTAATCGTATACTGCCCGTCAGCCAGATCAGCCGCAGTGAAACTCCAGCTACCGTCCGCATTCGCCTGCTGCTCAACGGTCTGCATGACAGTCCCGCTATTGTCTTTGATACTGATGACTATCTGCGCATGGCTTTCGGTGTTGCCTGAAAAAGTCGGGGACACATCCTTGGTCAGATGATCAGTGTATGAAACGCCGGTATCTGACGCCGGATCCATTTCCATCGACAAGGCGATCTGCGTATCTATCACGAAACTGATACTGTTTTCAGCCTGGTTACCCGCGTTGTCGGTCATGATGGCCGTGGCGGTATACTCTCCATCCGGCAGGTTATTGGGGCGAACGGTCCACTGGTCAGCGCTATTCATGGTGGCGATGTAGCTCGTACCATTAATGTTCACCCTGATCGAATCAACATCATCCGGTACGTTGCTGATCACAAAGACAGGCTGAGGATCGTTGGTAATATTATCTGACGCAGAGCTACCTGAATCACTGTCCGTGTTCAGATCGATCACCGGCGTTGGAATTTGCGTATCAACCGTGAACGTCAGATCATCCGTCACATGGTTACCCGCAATATCAACCCATTCGACCTGCAGGGTATAGCTGCCATCGGCAAGGCTTTCTGCCGTATATATCCAGCGGCCATCCTGTTGCTCTACATTGACCGTAATACCGTTAAGCGTGGCCCTGACTGAAACCAGCGGTTCCGCTGCCGTAATTTCAAATCTCGGTGCGGTGACATTGGTCAGGTTATCGGTCACATTGCTGCCGGTATCATCGAGCAGCACCAGCCCCGGTGACTGCACGGTGGTATCGACGACAAAACTGTAGGTCGTTGAACTGGTATTGCCGGCTTTATCGGTGAAGCTGACCACGGCGGAATAGGTTCCGTCTGCCAGACTTTGCGGGACATCCCAGCCCCCCGCCTGCGGCTCGATTTGCCATGTTTCTCCGCCCAGCGTCACGCTGACCTGATAAATATCTCCAGGCATGTCGCTGATGATCAAACGAGGTTGCGCAACATTAGTGATGTTATCACCCTTATCACCACTGTTGTCGGCATCACTCAGCGAGACAACCGGTGAAGGGCAAACCGTATCGATAATGAAGTTTAACGAGCCTGAACGCGTATTACCGGCCTGATCTTCGATTCTTACTTCTGCCACATAGTTGCCATCACTCAGTGCATCGGCATCCGGGATCTGGCATACCCATGTTCCGTCCACGCGGCTTGCCGGATAAGATTTGCCATTGAGCAAGACCACCACGGACCAGACATCGCTATCCACGTTGGATATTTCAAATTTCGGCGTGGCATCATTTGTCAGATTGTCGTTAGTGAGGTAACCGCTGTCACTGATCAGATCAATCAGTGGCATATTCAGTGTCGTATCCACCGTAAAGTCGAGCGTAGTCTGGGCGGTATTACCGGCTCGATCGGTCACCGATACCACGATGTTGTGTACCCCATCAGTGAGCACCGGCGTAGTGAATAACCATTTACCTGAACTGTCTTTCAGAATGGACGTCTGCGTACCGTTATCTAACGCCACCAGAACGGTGGTGACATCTTCAGGCACCGCAATATCAAAGGTTGGCATATTCTGCGTTGTGCAGTTGTCATTATCTGAGCGACCGGTGTCATCACCGGCAGCAAAATCTACACTCACCGATGTTTGTGTATCGACGTTGAAGATGATGGAAGACTCTGCGGTATTACCGGCATTATCCGTCAGCTCCACCTCAAGGGTGTAGCTGCCATCCTGCAGCGAGGCTGGCGGCATAAAGCTCACCGGCGACAGTGACAGGTCGATCTCGTAACGTTGCCCGTCGAGGACTGCCACCATACTGTGCGCATCCGCAGGAATGCCCTGGAACAGAAAGACCGGCTGAGTATTACGGGTATAGTTATCCACGCTGCTGTTGCCTGAATCATCCTCATCACGTAAATCGATGGTGACCGGCATGAGCGTGGTATCGACAACAAAATCAACCTGCTGAGATGCTGTGTTCCCTGCGGCATCAATGACCTGAACGTTGACCGCGTGCGCGCCATCTGAGAGTTCAGCCGGACATGAGAAGATCCACTCGCCATTAGTTTTGGTCAGTTCAACCGGCGTGGTGCCATCCAGAGAAACATAAACGTGTGAAACATCGTCAGAGACCTGAATAGTAAAATCAGGACGGGGATCGTACGTCAGGTGATCGTTGTCAGCGTAACCGGTGTCAGCAGACATCTGGATACTGTCGATTTGTACGTAATTATCAATGACAAAAGTCATCGACTCCGTACTCTGGTTACCCGCTCTATCAGTCACGATCGTGCTTAATGTATACGTACCTGCCGCGAGTTCCGGTGCGGTCCAGTGCCAGGCATCCTTCGGATCTTTGCTCACCTCATAGGTCGTGCCATTAAGCACCACCTGAACTTTGTAGACGTCTGCATCAATATTGGTGAAGGTGAATTCAGGGGATCGGTTATTGGTGAGGTGATCGGTCTGGCTGTCACCCGTATCCGATTGCTCATCCATCGTAATGATGGCTTTCGCGACCGTGGTGTCGACCGTAAAGGTAAAATCTTTGCTGCTGGTATTACCGGCACGGTCATGCAGATTGACGGACAGTGTGTAGGTTCCGTCATTTAGTACCTGGTCTGGTGTGAATGTCCAGTTTCCGGTCCCGTCTGCATAAATCTGGGTGGTTTTACCATTGAGAACAACGCTCATACCGGTGACGTCATCATCAATGTTTGTGATAACAAATCCCGGGCGATTTTTGCCCGTCAGATGGTCATTCGTATCATAACCGGTATCATCGCCGGTCACGAAAGAAACCACGGGTTGCGATAACTGGTTATCAAACGTAATGGTTTTAGTCGATGTTGTCTGGTTGCCCGCCACATCAGTCACATTGACTGTCAGGGTGTAATCTCCCGGAGTAGTCAATACCGGGGACGTGACTGACCATATCCCCGTGGCCGTTTGCGTGACATTGCAGGCAATGCCATTAATGGTTGCCGTCATGGTGACTACGTCGTCCGAGGTGGCGACGTTAAAATGCGGCTGTCCGGCATTGGTAATACTGTCGGTAGAAGAATCCCCTGTGTCGTTGAGCAATGTGATGTTGTCGATAGAGACTGAAGTATCAATAACGAAGCTGAACGAGGTGGTACGCTGATTACCCGCATTATCCGTGACAACCGCTAAAAGCTGGTATTCGCCGTCATCCAGTGCGACCGGAGGCATAAATACCCAGCTGCCATCGGACTGAGGTGTCACGGAATAACTGGCACCATTGAGACTTACGGTAATACCGAATACATCTTCCGGTACTCCTGTCAGGCTGAAGCGCGGGGTAGTCACATGCGTAATGTTATCGTCAACTGTACCGGAGTCGTCCTGATTCAGCATATCCACACCCAGCGGTTCAAGCGTGGTATCCACAGCAAAAATCTGGTCCCTCTGCGCGGTGTTTCCGGCCTTATCCGTTACCGTGACCTGCAGTGTATGCTCGCCATCGCTTAACCCGTCAGGCAGATTGATAACCCAGCCGCCTTCACTGTAGGTAGCCTGGATTGCTGCACCACCATCGACTGATACCGCCACGGTTTGTGCATCTGCCGGGGCGGAAAGGGTAAATGTCGGGCCGGTGACATTCGTCAGCCAGTCATTGAGTACACCGGTGTCATCATTGAGTGCAATACCCTCAACGCTTGTCACGGTATCAATCTGCAGCGGCGTGGTAATGATTTTTTCATTACCCGCATCATCCGTCACCGTTAACTGCACGCTATACGAGCCATCTGCCAGTGCTTCAGGCAGCGTGAAAGTACCCGCGCCCTGTGAAATGGTCACAGGCCAGCTTTTGCCATTAAGCGATATCACCACGCTGACCACATCCGCATCAATATTGCCAATAGCGAACGTCGGGCGGGTATTATTCGTCAGGTTATCCGTATTACTGAAACCGGAATCATCTTCACTGTTAAGGGCCAACGTTGGCACTGACAGCTGGCTGTCGATGGTGAAATCCAGTGAGTTGGCGCTGCTGTTACCGGCCAGATCAGTGACCGTCACTGACAGGCTATGGTTACCGTCCCCGAGCGCGGATGGCACCGTAAAGTGCCACTGCCCGGCGGCATCCTGCACCGCCGCCTGTGCTACACCGCCGTCCACGCTGACCATCACCGTCGCGGTGTCGCTGTCGGTAACAATCGCAAAGCCCGGCGTGGTGTCGTTGGTCTGGTTATCCCCTGATGTACCGGTATCATCACTTAGCGTAATGACCGGTGCATTAATCGCCGTATCGACGGTCATGTTCAGTGCCACGGAAGTGGCGGTATTACCTGCATTGTCAGTTACCCGCACCTGCACACTGTAATCGCCGTCTGCCAGTACCGGGGCGGTAAAGCTCCAGAGGCCGCCCTCTTTGGTCGCCGGATAGGCCGTGCCGTTGATCAGAACTTCTGCGATCATCACGTCGGCATCGATACTGCTCAACACAAAGGCCGGGGTGGTATCGCGGGTAATATTATCTGTCGAATACCTGCCACTGTCGGATGCTTCAGCCAGATCAATCACGGGGACGGTCAGTTGGGTATCCACCGTAAAGCTGACCGGGCTGGATGCCGTATTGCCTGCGACATCGGTAATCACTGCGGTTGCTGTATAAACACCGTCTGCCAGAGAAGCCGGCAGCGTAAAACTGTTCCCGTTGCTGAGATCAATGATGTATTCAGCCCCGTTACTGAGCACCAGTGTCAGGCTGGCCATATCTGCCGCAATATTACTGAAGGTAAACGTCGGGGTGGCATCATGTGTCACGCCGTCGCTGTTGCTGGCACCTGTATCAGACCCGGCGTTTAGTACAAGCGTGACCGGTGCAACAGCGGTATCCACCGTCATGTTAAGCGCCCCGGAAGTCGCCACGTTGCCCGCGTCGTCGGTGACCTGCACCTGCACGCTGTGCTCACCGTCCGCCAGCTCCGGCGCGGTAAAACTCCAGACACCGGCGGTCTGCGTGGCCGGGTAGGCCGTGCCGTCGATCAGCACGCTGACCGCCACCGCGTCCGCGTCGATGTTGCTCAGGGTAAACGCCGGGGTAGTGTTGTTGGTGATGTTGTCGGTGGTGCTGGCACCGGTATCTGAACCATCATTCAGATCGATAACCGGCAGGCTCAGCGTGGTGTCGACGGTAAAGGCAAACGCCTCGCCGGCAATGCTGTTGCCCGCAATATCCGTCACCGTGACTACCAGGTTGTGCTCACCGTCACCGAGTGCGGATGGCACCGTAAAGTGCCACTGTCCGGCCGCGTCCCGCACCGCCGCCTGCGCCGCGCCGCCGTCCACGCTGACCGTGACCGTCACCACATCACTGTCGGTCGCGATCGCAAAGCCCGGCGTGGTGTCATTGGTCTGGTTGTCGCCCGCCGTGCCGGTGTCGTCGCTCAGCGTGATAACCGGGGCAGAAATGGTCGTATCAACCGTGATATCCAGCGCCGCCGAGGTCGCGGTATTGCCCGCGTCGTCGGTCACCCGCACCTGCACGTTGTAGTCACCGTCCGTCAGTTCCGGCGCGGTAAAGCTCCAGACATCGCCCTCTTTTGTCGCCGGGTAGGCGGTGCCGTTGATCAGCACCTCGACCGTCACCGCGTCCGCGTCAACGTTGCTCAGGGTAAAGGCCGGGGTGGCGATGTTGGTAATGTTGTCCGAGGCGAGTGCGCCGGTATCCGAACCGTCAGTCAGGTCGATAACCGGCACGCTCAGCGTGGTGTCCACAGTAAAGGCAAAGGCGTCGCCGGCAATGCTGTTGCCCGCAGTATCCGTCACCGTCACCACCAGATTGTGTTCGCCGTCAGCGAGGGCGGCAGGCACCGCAAAGTGCCACTGCCCGACCGCGTCCTGCACCGCCGCCTGCGCCGCACCGCCGTCCACGCTGACCGTCACCACCACCACGTCCGCGTCGGTAACAATCGCAAAGCCCGGCGTGGTGTCGTTGGTCTGGTTATCGCCCGCCACGCCGGTGTCGTCGCTCAGGGTAATCAGCGGCGCGGATATGGCGGTGTCCACCGTCACGTCCAGCGCCCCGGAGGTCGCGACGTTGCCCGCGTCGTCGGTCACCCGCACCTGCACAGCATAGTTGCCGTCGGCGAGTTCCGGGGCGGTAAAACCCCAGATCCCGCCGGTCTGCGTGGCCGGGTAGGCCGTGCCGTCGATCAGCACCTCGACCGTCACCGCGTCCGCGTCAACGTTGCTCAGGGTAAAAGCCGGGGTGGCGTTGTTGGTAATGTTGTCGGTGGTGCTCGCACCGGTATCTGAACCGTCATTCAGATCGATAACCGGCACGCTCAGCGTCGTGTCCACGGTAAAGGCGAATGCCTCACCGGACGTGCGGTTACCGGCAGTATCCGTCACCGTCACCACCAGGTTGTGTTCGCCGTCAGCGAGGGCGGCAGGCACAGTAAAGTGCCACTGTCCGGCGCTGTCCCGCACCGCCGCCTGCGCCGCGCCGCCGTCAATGCTGACCAGCACCGTCACCACGTCCGCGTCGGTCGCGATCGCAAAGCCCGGCGTGGTGTCATTGGTCTGGTTATCCCCCGCCACGCCGGTGTCGTCGCTCAGGGTAATCAGCGGTGCGGATATGGCGGTGTCCACCGTCACGTCCAGCGCCCCGGAGGTCGCGACGTTGCCCGCGTCGTCGGTGACCCGCACCTGTACGTTGTAGTCACCGTCGGCGAGTGCCGGCGCGGTGAAGCTCCAGACATCGCCCTCTTTGGTGGCCGGATACACGGTGCCGTTGATCAGCACCTCGACCGTCACCGCGTCCGCGTCAATCTGGCTCAGGGTAAAGGCCGGGGTAGTGTTATTGGTGATGTTGTCGGTCATATCCGCGCCGCTGTCGGACGCATCGGTCAGATCGATAACCGGCAGGCTCAGCGTGGTGTCCACGGTAAAGGCGAATGCCTCGCCGGACGTGCTGTTACCGGCAGTATCCGTGACCGTCACCACCATGTTATGTTCGCCGTCAGCGAGGGCCGCCGGCACAGTAAAGTGCCACTGTCCGGCCGCGTCCTGCACCGCCGCCTGCGCCGCGCCGCCGTCCACGCTGACCGTGACCGTCACCACATCACTGTCGGTCGCGATCGCAAAGCCCGGGGTGGTGTCATTGGTCTGGTTGTCGCCCGCCACGCCGGTGTCGTCGCTCAGGGTGACCCCCGGCGCAGATATGGCGGTGTCCACCGTCATGTTAAGCGCCCCGGAAGTGGCCACGTTGCCCGCGTCGTCGGTCACCCGCACCTGCACAGCATAGTCACCGTCGGTCAGTTCCGGCGCGGTAAAGCTCCATATCCCGCCGGTCTGCGTGGCCGGATACACGGTGCCGTTGATCAGCACCTCGACCGTCACCGCGTCCGCGTCAATCTGGCTCAGGGTAAAGGCCGGGGTAGTGTTATTGGTGATGTTGTCGGTCATATCCGCGCCGCTGTCGGACGCATCGGTCAGGTTGATAACCGGCAGGCTCAGCGTGGTGTCCACGGTAAAGGCGAATGCCTCACCGGACGTACTGTTACCGGCAGTATCGGTCACCGTCACCACCAGATTGTGTTCGCCGTCAGCGAGGGCCGACGGTACAGTAAAGTGCCACTGTCCGGCGCTGTCCTGTACCGCCGCCTGCGCCGCGCCGCCGTCAATGCTGACCGTGACCGTCACCACATCACTGTCGGTCGCGATCGCAAAGCCCGGCGTGGTGTCATTGGTCTGATTATCGCCCGCCACGCCGGTGTCGTCGCTCAGGGTGACCCCCGGCGCGGATATGGCGGTGTCCACCGTCACGTCAAGCGCCCCGGAAGTGGCCACGTTGCCCGCGTCGTCGGTGACCCGCACCTGCACAGCATAGTCACCGTCGGTCAGTTCCGGCGCGGTAAAGCCCCATATCCCGCCGGTCTGCGTGGCCGGATACACGGTGCCGTTGATCAGCACCTCGACCGTCACCGCGTCCGCGTCGATGTTGCTCAGGGTAAACGCCGGAGTAGTGTTGTTGGTAATGTTGTCGGTGGCGAGTGCACCGGTATCTGAACCGTCATTCAGGTCGATAACCGGCACGCTCAGCGTGGTGTCGACGGTAAAGGCAAACGCCTCGCCGGCAATGCTGTTGCCCGCAGTATCCGTCACCGTCACCACCAGATTGTGTTCGCCGTCAGCGAGGGCGGATGGCACCGCAAAGTGCCACTGCCCTTCGCTGTCCTGTACCGCCGCCTGCGCCGCGCCGCCGTCCACGCTGACCAGCACCGTCGCGGCGTCGCTGTCGGTCGCGATCGCAAAGCCCGGCGTGGTGTCATTGGTCTGGTTGTCGCCCGCCACGCCGGTGTCGTCGCTCAGGATGACTACTGGCGCAGAAATCGCGGTGTCCACCGTCACGTCCAGCGCCCCGGAGGTCGCGACGTTGCCCGCGTCGTCGGTGACCCGCACCTGTACGTTGTAGTCACCGTCGGCGAGTGCCGGCGCGGTGAAGCTCCAGACATCGCCCTCTTTGGTGGCCGGATACACGGTGCCGTTGATCAGCACCTCGACCGTCACCGCGTCCGCGTCAATCTGGCTCAGGGTAAAGGCCGGGGTAGTGTTATTGGTGATGTTGTCGGTCATATCCGCGCCGCTGTCGGACGCATCGGTCAGATCGATAACCGGCAGGCTCAGCGTGGTGTCCACGGTAAAGGCGAATGCCTCGCCGGACGTGCTGTTACCGGCAGTATCCGTCACCGTCACCACCAGATTATGTTCGCCGTCAGCGAGGGCGGCAGGCACCGCAAAGTGCCACTGCCCGGCCGCGTCCCGCACCGCCGCCTGCGCCGCGCCGCCGTCCACGCTGACCGTGACCGTTACCACATCACTGTCGGTCGCGATCGCAAAGCCCGGCGTGGTGTCATTGGTCTGGCTGTCGCCCGTCACGCCGGTGTCGTCGCTCAGGGTGACTACTGGCGCAGAAATCGCGGTGTCCACCGTCACGTCCAGCGCCCCGGAAGTGGCCACGTTGCCCGCGTCGTCGGTCACCCGCACCTGCACGCTGTAGTCGCCGTCGGTCAGTTCCGGCGCGGTAAAGCTCCATATCCCGCCGGTCTGCGTGGCCGGGCAGGACGTGCCGTTGATCAGCACCTCGACCGTCACCGCGTCCGCGTCAACGTTGCTCAGGGTAAAGGCAGGAGTAGTGTTATTGGTGATGTTATCGGTCATATCCGCGCCGCTGTCGGACGCATCGGTCAGGTCGATAACCGGCAGGCTCAGCGTGGTGTCCACGGTAAAGGCGAATGCCTCGCCGGACGTGCTGTTACCGGCAGTATCGGTCACCGTCACCACCAGGTTATGTTCGCCGTCAGCCAGTGCCGCCGGTACAGTAAAGTGCCACTGTCCGGCGCTGTCCTGTACCGCCGCCTGCGCCGCGCCGCCGTCCACGCTGACCGTGACCGTCACCACATCACTGTCGGTCGCGATCGCAAAGCCCGGCGTGGTGTCATTGGTCTGGTTATCGCCCGCCACGCCGGTGTCGTCGCTCAGGGTAATCAGCGGCGCGGATATCGCGGTGTCCACCGTCATGTTAAGCGCCCCGGAAATGGCCACGTTGCCCGCGTCGTCGGTGACCCGCACCTGCACGCTGTAGTCACCGTCCGTCAGTTCCGGCGCGGTAAAGCCCCATATCCCGCCGGTCTGCGTGGCCGGATACACGGTGCCGTTGATCAGCACCTCGACCGTCACCGCGTCCGCGTCAATCTGGCTCAGGGTAAAGGCGGGAGTAGTGTTATTGGTGATGTTATCGGTGGTGCTGGTACCGGTATCTGAACCGTCGGTCAGATCGATAACCGGCACGCTCAGCGTGGTGTCCACGGTAAAGGCGAATGCCTCGCCGGACGTGCTGTTACCGGCAGTATCGGTCACCGTCACCACCAGGTTATGTTCGCCGTCAGCGAGGGCGGCAGGCACCGCAAAGTGCCACTGCCCTTCGCTGTCCTGTACCGCCGCCTGCGCCGCGCCGCCGTCCACGCTGACCGTGACCGTTACCACATCACTGTCGGTCGCGATCGCAAAGCCCGGCGTGGTGTCGTTGGTCTGGTTGTCGCCCGCCACGCCGGTGTCGTCGCTCAGGGTAATCAGCGGTGCGGATATGGCGGTGTCCACTATCACGTCAAGCGCCCCGGAAGTGACCACGTTGCCCGCGTCGTCGGTCACCCGCACCTGCACAGCATAGTTGCCGTCGGCGAGTTCCGGGGCGGTAAAGCTCCAGATCCCGCCGGTCTGCGTGGCCGGATACACGGTGCCGTTGATCAGCACCTCGACCGTCACCGCGTCCGCGTCAATCTGGCTCAGCGCAAAGGCCGGAGTAGTGTTATTGGTGATGTTGTCGGTCATATCCGCGCCGCTGTCGGACGCATCGGTCAGGTCGATAACCGGCACGCTCAGCGTGGTGTCCACGGTAAAGGCGAATGCCTCCCCGGACGTGCTGTTACCGGCTGTATCCGTGACCGTCACCACCAGGTTGTGTTCGCCGTCAGCGAGGGCGGCAGGCACCGCAAAGTGCCACTGCCCGGCCACGTCCTGCACCGCCGCCATGTCCGCGCCGCCGTCCACGCTGACCGTGACCGTCACCACGTCACTGTCGGTCACGATCGCAAAGCCCGGCGTGGTGTCGTTGGTCTGGTTGTCGCCCGCCACGCCGGTGTCGTCGCTCAGGGTGACTACTGGCGCGGATATGGCGGTGTCCACCGTCACGTTAAGCGCCCCGGAAGTGGCCACGTTGCCCGCGTCGTCGGTGACCCGCACCTGCACGCTGTAGTCACCGTCCGTCAGTTCCGGCGCGGTAAAGCTCCAGACGTCACCCTCTTTTGTCGCCGGGTAGGCGGTGCCGTTGATCAGTACCTCGACCGTCACCGCGTCGGCGTCAATCTGGCTCAGGGTAAAGGCGGGAGTAGTGTTATTGGTGATGTTGTCCGTGGCGAGTGCACCGGTATCTGAACCGTCGGTCAGATCGATAACCGGCAGGCTCAGCGTGGTGTCCACGGTAAAGGCGAAGGCCTCGCCGGAAATGCTGTTACCGGCAGTATCCGTCACCGTCACCACCAGATTGTGTTCGCCGTCAGTGAGTGCCGACGGTACAGTAAAGTGCCACTGCCCTTCGCTGTCCCGCACCGCCGCCTGCGCCGCGCCGCCGTCCACGCTGACCAGCACCGTCACCACATCACTGTCGGTCGCGATCGCAAAGCCCGGCGTGGTGTCGTTGGTCTGGTTATCGCCCGCCACGCCGGTGTCGTCGCTCAGGGTGACTACTGGCGCAGAAATCGCGGTGTCCACCGTCACGTCCAGCGTGCCCGAGGTCGCACTATTACCCGCAAGATCGGTAACAGTGGCAGTAATGGTATGAATGCCATCCGCAAGCTCAACAGGGCAAACGAGTGACCAGACGCCATTATTCAGACTTGCCGGGTAGTCAGTGCCATCAATGTTAATCAGAACATGTGTGACATCACTATCAACACTATTGAGTACGAAAATAGGACTTTTAGTATTCGTAATATTATCTGTGGCTGAAGCTCCGGAATCGGATTCATTCAGCAGGTCTACAGAAGGTATATTCAGGGATGTATCGATAGTGACATGGATTCTTTCGGAGGTAGCAATATTGCCTGCAACATCAACGACACTCACATGAAAGGCATAGCTGCCTTCCGGCAGAGATTGTGGATAGGTAAATTGCCATTGGCCTTTTGCATCAGCACTGGCTTTACCCGCTATGTTGCCGTCGCAGTATAATGTGATACTGGCAAAAGGTTCCGCCGTACCCGCGAATGACGGTAAATTAACGCTGGTAATATGGTCATCCGGATTGTCACCACTGTCACTTAATAAATCGATAGTAGGAATATCAGTATGTAAGTCGATAATAAGCGGGATAGAAACCGAGTTCGCGCTATTACCTGCAATATCGACTGCCGTAACCATGACGTTATATTCGCCTTCGGCTAAGGTTTTATCTGCCGGGATACGGAAACTCCAGTTACCATTTTTATCCGCAATAGCACTGCCATAATAGGTGCCATTTATCATCAGGCTGATTTCAGCTCCGGCTTCCGCTACACCTTTGAATAATGGCTGCGGGTCTTTAGTAATCCCATCTGTATGTGTAATACCGGTATCAGAATCAGCATCCAGCATGATAGTGGGTGTTGAAGTGACGGTATCAATAATAAGTTCATACGTTGAACTGGAAATATTGCCGACTTCATCCATGGCGATGATCTCAACACTATAATTATCATCGGCCAGGCCAGGGTTGGGATTTATTTCGAAAGACCAGTGCCCCTCTTCATCAGCGGTCGTTTTCCCCATTTCCTTGCCATCAAGCATGAGGGTAATTGTGACGTATTTTTCAGCGACCCCTGTTACCAGTAAATTATCATTATGGTTGGTAATCCAGTCATTTTGGCTGGATCCTGTATCATCATCGGTATCCAATGCAGCAACAGGCTTTTGAGTCATGGTATCGACAGAGAATATGTATTCCTCTGAAGGAAGCGAGACGTTACCCGCGATATCCTGAGCCTCCACCACTATTTTGTGTTCACCCTCTTTCAACCCCGGGGCGACATCAACTGACCACGTTCCTTCAGCAGTGACCGCCACAGTGGCGTATTTTTTGCCATCAATATAAACGCTGACATGACTCCCCGCCTCGCCGGTTCCCACTAAAAGAGGTGTCGTATCATTTGTCAGGGTGGCACCGGATTGTGAGATAACATAATCGTCAAGGGCAATAGTCGGCGTTACAGGTGCGATGGTATCTATCGTGTAGCTAAAATCATAATCCTGCGCATTACCCGCAAGATCCACAACGGTGATAATAAGCTGATTTACCCCTTCTGCGGATTCGCCAGAGAATCTGAAGGTATAATTTCCGCTTTGAGAAGCGTCGGTTTCAAGGGTTTCACCCGTGGTCGTATTGGTAATGCTGATATGGCTGAATGAGTCTGTTTTACCCGTAAATATCGGGCTGGCAACATTCGTATAATTATCGGCAGCATTGCCACTGTCACTGCCCGCTTCGATCTGAATAGAAAATGCATCGATATTGGTGTCAATTTCAATATCAATCGCATTCGATGCTGTATTCCCGGCACGGTCCGAGGCAATGACCTGAACGTTATAGGTGCCGTCCATAAAAATAACGTTACTGTCGAGGGTATAACTCCAGTCACCTTTGCTATCAGCGGTAACATCAGCGATTTTATATCCGTTAACATACAACTCTACAATAGAGTCCGGTCCGGCTTTACCGCGAAAACCAGGCGTGACATCATTTGTTATTTTGTCATCAGAATAGAGGCCGGTATCACTGTTTTCATCAAGAATAATGGTGGGCGTTTCAGGGGGAATGGTATCAAGCGTAATAATACCTGTTGTACTGGCACTATTATCCGCTTTATCAGTCGCCACTACCGTAATATCATTAATGCCTTCCTGAAGTTCATTTCCGCTAAACTGATATGACCAGTTACCTTCAGCGTCCGTTTTTACGGTCGTCAGTAAAATATCATTGATATAAATATCAATGCTCACACCGGCTTCAGCCGTACCTATAATTTTGGCATTGGTAAAGCGCGTTAAGTTTTCATCAGGGATCTGATCTTCTACTGGAATAGAATATTGTGAACTCAGTTCAAAGGTAGGAATTTCTGTCACGGTATCGATGGTAACCAGAATTTTAGCACTACCGCTTCCACCCTGACCATCCTCAACATCGGCCTGGATCGTATGCTGACCATCCGGGAGTTCTGAGGCAACATCAGCAACAAAATTCCCCATGTTGTCTGATTGCACAACCGCCACAACAATCCCGTCAATTTTTAAGATAATCTTTGCATTAGGCGCGGTCGAACCGATAAATGAAGGGGATGCGATATTGGTGATATTGTCATTTTTTGTACCGCTGTCGCTTTTGTCATCAAGCTTTAAAGAAATATCAACCGGCTTAACAATAACTTCATCGCCCGTCTTTTCAGACGTTTTGCTACTTGAAGAAGAAGATGAGGAATTATTATCTTCCAGTTTAAGCCGCTCTGACTCTGCAACGCCTTCTTCATCATATTTTTTCTTTTTGAAGGATGCGGCCTCCTGTTCTTCGCCGGATTCATTAGAAACGCCGCTGCCATTGGTGGAAACTTTATTTTTAGCTTTATTATCCAGGAATTCCTGCAATTGTTGTTCAACTTCATTGGCCGCTTTTCGGGCTTCTTCCGCTTCTGCGCGTAAACCTTCTGCTTCTTTCCTGAGTTTATCCGCCTCTTTGTTCACCTCTTCGAGACGGTTTGCCTCATCTTCTGTTTTCGTATCGGCATTTTCTTTGATGACGCGCGCCTGCCGGTCTTCCGATAATGATGAATCAAGTCGTTCCAGCTCTAAATTACTCAGATCAATGGATTTAAGGAGATTTTGCCCGGAAATATCACCATCAGTAAAAGAAAACACCACTTTACTGTGTTCAAGACTCGAATATAAAGCACCGTTGACAATATTTACGGTTGTACCATCGGAAAAAATAAACTTTAAATCGGTACCGCTAATGATGAAATGCGCCTGTTCTTTATTGCCAAACTGTTTTAAATCGACAACTGAGCTGTCATTGATGAATATTGTTTTGTTAGCCATTTTGTAATCCTTTCAATTATAATTCAGGCGCATTACGTTGTGCAGGGGATAAAGGTTCAGAAAACATTTGTCTCATCCCTTTAGTCAGTGGTGACATGAGATATTTCATAATGCTGTGCCGGCCGGTAATAATATTTGCGTCCACCGTCATACCGGGCATTATTTTAATTAAGTCCTGAGGGGGTATTTCAAATTTTACAATGACTTTGTAGTATCGGATCATAGAACCGTTGACAGACTCCTCATAGGAATCAGGACTGATCTGTTCAATAGTCCCTTTATAGGGTTTGGTGCCCGACATCATGAAGGACAGGACATTGATATTGACCTTGCCCCCGATGAACACCTGATCACGATCTTTAGGCATCACTTTGACTTCTGCCTGCATCAGGGTTGAAAAAGGTTTTATTTCGAACAAAGAATCCGCCGGCTGTATGACGCCGCCTTTCGTAGATGCGCTTTTATTGATCTGATAGATGACGCCATCAATCGGAGATTTAACATTCGTCTCCTGTAACTGACGTGATAATATTTTAATCGTCGACTCACACATCGCCAGTTCTTTCTGAGCTTCGGCAAGATCTTTCGAAAGTGAATTACGCAGTTCATAGTCTGCGTTATTCATTTCACTGTTAATGAAATCAACTTCATCTTTTTTTGATGAAATCTGGTTATCCAGGTCAATCAGCTCAGAATTCAGCCGCACTGCGGACTGTTTTTTATCTAAAAGGTTGGTGTAGGAGCTGATGCCTTTTTTGACCAGAGGAGACAGAATATTAATTTCTTCCTGCAGCAACCCCAGTTCACTCTTCTTACTGATTTTTGACACATTCAGTCCATTGATATCTGAAGACAGTCCGGTAATTTTGACTTCCTTAGTTCTGATCTGGCTCTTCACCATCTGAATATTACTGATAATGTCTTTATTGATCAGATCACTTACGTTAAGCGCAGTGATTTTATTTTCACTGGATAAAACGCTGGTGAGTTCTTCAATACTTTTTTTCAAATATTCAGATTGGGTAAAGTAGCGGTCATATTCTTTCTGCACATCCAGGTTTGAGACCCTGGCGAGAATCTGGCCTTTTTTAATGACATCACGTTCGGAGACAAAAATCTCTTCTATTGTCCCACCTTTAGAAAGGGAAACGATTTGAGTATTATCTTTCGTGGCAATAATACCCTGCCCATGTACAACGGAGTTTACTTTTACCAAACTGAAAAGAATAATGATCAGGAACGTCATGATCATTATGACCATCATCAGATGGTCACTTTGTTTTCTGTTCATCGCAAAAGAGACCTTGATCCCGGTTTTATGACATCATCTTGCAGTTGCAATACTTTGAGCAAAGTCGAAATCTGCGACATCTGTTCAAGCTTGGACTGGTAGATACCGTACGTCGATTCAATCATGGATATGTGAGCCTGGAAAAGTTCATTGCGACTGGAAATAACATCCAGCAATGATTTTTGCCCAAGGTTGAATTCTTCTTTGTATAACTCCGTCATTTTACCGGCGTTATCATAGGAGCGCTTTGCAATATCAAGGGCTTCCAGATTGGATCGATATTTCGACAATGACACATCAATACTATTACGACTTTTTAAAATAAAATCATCTGATTCCAGTTTTGACTGACCATAGCGAGCAGCAAACTTGCTTTCTTCTGACTGATTTTTGAAACCATTGAAGATATTGAATCCTATTTTCACGCCAACTCTAACTTCATCTCGATAATCTTCCGGCTCAGCATCTCCGGAAGGATTATTGTCGGTATAGTTGATGTTCGCATCTATAGTCGGATAGTTGGCAGCTTTAGCTGCTTTAATATCAGAATATGCCGCATCAGTATTTTTTTGCAGAGACTTCCAGGTCGGATTATCCCGCATTACCTGTTTAATCACGCTTTTACTGTCAGTATCAAATTTGTAACTGTCAAAAACATCAGGTAAACGGGAAATATTTTCCAACGTGACTGCATCACCTGTCATATTACGGATTTTAGCCAGTTCGGTGTCTGCCTGCGAACGATACGTTAATTCCTGCGTGCTTAACGCATCGATGGATGCCTGGACTTTACGTAAGTCTGACTGCATCGCCACCCCTGAATTGATGAGTTCAGAAAAATCATTCAACATTTTTTTGTAGAAAATCTTTTCTTCATCAATACTTGCCAGGATATTTTTTAGTTTTTCAATATTGAGAAAAGCATCTGTCGTTTCTTTCGCAGTCGTGTTCATGCTTTGCAAGAAATCACTGGCACTGCTTTCTTCAATACTTTCAGATTTCTCAATATTGTTACTCCTCACACCAAAATCGGCGATCCGATAGGCAAGACTGATTTTATTTTCGATATTATTCTCGTCTCCGTCGCTTTTATTTTTTTGCGAAGTTTCCGATGTTGCATCTAATGTCGGATAAAGGGAAGATTTGCTCATATTCGTTTCCTGATGCCGACGTTCGATATCAAGAAAAGAAATAGCCACAGAAGGCTGAGCTTCCAGCGCGTGTTTTACCAGGACCGTAAGAGGATAGGCTCCGCTGTCCTGAACCGCGCGCTGTGAAGCGAAAGCCGGCACAGACAATACGGAAATACCGATCATTAATGAGATTATCGAGATTTTCACGGGTTTTTCTTATCCTTCAATACCAGCACATCTTTTTGCAAAGAACATTGCATATCGGCAATTTGGGAGAACAGAGGTGCGAACGTTTTCAGATGTCCCTGGATATGGCTCTGAGTTTCACTGTGCAGGTCGGTATTTTTCAATTCATGAAGAACAATGTGTTCATCCATTTTGTTCAGCTGCAGATGATTCTTTTCATGAATGATTTGTGTGGTGGCATGCAGGTCGGTGAGCGAGTTTTGTAAACTGCTTGTCTCTTGCAAAAGCGTTTCCTGACTGCGCCCGATGTCTTGCTGAGAAAGGTTTAACGCTTTTAGCTGACCTTCCTGAGCATCAAGCTGTTCATGCTGACTGACCAGAAGAGCATGCTGACCGGAAACCTGCTGCTGTGTGGCAGTGATGGCTGTGTGCTGATCGGTTAATTGCAGATTTGCTTTCATGACACCCTGATGGATTTCATTTAACTGGCCCGCGCCCCTTTCGCAGACGGTCAATAATGACGTTTCAAATTGTGCGCGCTGTGCATGGCTAATGTTGTCCTGCTCGACCATGCTGTGCAGGGTATTATTCGAGTCTGCGCACATATTCAGTAAACGATCCTGGAAGCTGAGCAGCGTATCTTTAATGTCACTGACCATTTCATCCAGCGATGAAACAATGCGCAGAGTGCGGGTCTTTGCGGGTTGATGTTTGCGCTTCATTTCACGAATGAATTCGAGCTTAGTATCACGCAGCGTCACGTTGAGACGGACAAACGCATTGCGAACCAGTGAGCTCATGACGTTCAGAAGAATGGCGCTTACCACACCATAAATTGAAGAAACAAACGCCGTATTCATACCCCGGAGAGGTTCAGACAAAGAAGAGACGACGTTCACGATGATCTTCAGAGTATCCGCATCATTCCCTCCCCCTATTTGTGATTTATCAAGCAAGGAGATAACCGACGCAATGGTCAGCGAGAGACCCGCAAACGTGCCCAGCAGACCAATCATGGTGGAAATATTGGCGCAACTTAAAATCGCAGACATGCGTTGGTTGTGTTTACGGTTCACACTTTCATCAATGTTTTCATACACTGACAGTAATGTGTCATCGTCAAGACCGTGCTCTTTTTTAAAGACAATTTTATTCGCATCCCCTAACAGGTGAGCTGTTTTTTTATCGTCTTTTGTTTTTAATACAATGTCGCATCTGTTTATTTCAATAAATGATGATAATACGATCACACAACCGATGGCATACACAATGATGACGACAGTATTATAAAATGCTGCGACGGCATAAGTGCCGATAATATAACTTCGGACACCAGGAACGATCATGAGTATCAAAGGGATTAAGGCAATAAATAAAGCCCCCAAAAAACCCATTTTATTCTTCAGGAAAATACCACTTTGTTTAATGTAATTCATTATGTTACTCAGTTTTTGTAATGACAGCGCTGTTATTCATAACAGCAGCATCGTTGATCACTGAAATAGCGACGTCCTGATTAGTTTCAGTCTCTTTCACAATTTTCAAAAGAATAATTCCCCGCTGATAAGCAAGTCGCATAGCATCGGAGACGGAAATAGATTTTTCGACATTGGTATATACCTTGACAGAAGCAGCTTTATTATCAGCCTTTAACCATTCATTCAATTTATCTATAATTTCAGGGGAATAACCCTGCTCCATTTTTTTAAAATGAATAATAAATTGATTACCTTTTATCTCATATGCCGGATTTTCTTTTTGCACATCAAACTTGCCGTTAGCGCTTTGCACCGGCGTGCCTCCTTGTTGTGCCAGCGTTATGACTGTCTGGTTTTCCTTTTGCTCTTCAGTTTGAGCCGGAGATTGTTTCCCCCCGGTTGCTGCTACGTCGGTGGAATTATTTTCCGGGACATTTTCAGCAGATTTGCTCATATTTTTTTGCGACTCTACGGGCTTGGGTAATGCCGTTTGTTCAGGTAATCCTTTTGCGGTATATGTCGCCGAGGGGGTTTCAGGAACATAATGTTTTTTAGCGCTTTCATACATCGTCAACATGCTGTTGAGAACAAATACCAACATCAGAAAAATAAATATGCATAAAACCGTTGAGAAGGCGTCCACAAAAGTGGGCCAGGGGTTACTTTCTTCCATATATCATCCAGACAGTGAAACGATTAAATAATCTATTCAGAAATTGTATATTTCCCAGGCCAGGATATCCTCTTACTTAAGTATTAAGCATTGCTAAATATCTTGTATCCTATTGAAAATATAGAATTACCCCCCCCATCACCGGATGATATTTCAGTAAACCGAAAGCGTAAGTGACAGGGGTTATAAACCAAAATACATATTGAAAGTTGTAGATTACGGATGGCTGACACGTCAGCTTCCGCTCAGCTATTGATCTGATGATTTAAAGACAATAAGCCTGTAAATATATTTTCAGAGGGAATATTTGGAAGAAAATAGGATCAGAGGGAGTGAAAAAGAGTATGTCGCCAAACCTTAGAAAGACGACATACAAAGCTGAAAGTACCCGGTTTAAGTACAGTCAGAAAAATGTCTGCATACCTGCGGTAAAGGCAGGCAGCGATAATGAAGAGTGAAGGTTTGGCGCGTAAATTTACGCGCCGGAGAGTATTACGAATTCATCTGGAACAGGGACATCCCCTGCATGGCGCTGTATGTCTTATACGATGCCTGAAGCGCGACCTGCTGCAATGTATAGGTTGAAATGGCGGAGGTCCACTCTGTATCTACCAGGTTACTGAGTTTGGTGGAGTTCGCCACGTCACGGTTGTCGCCCAGCGTATCGAGATTGTCCAGTTCATCCATCTGCGTACCCAGCTCTGAACGCACGGAAAGTACGTTATTGAGTGAGTTACTCAGGCCACGGTTGGCTTTATCAATGGCATCGGTGTATTGCGTATCGGTGGTGTAATCAGCCGAAGGCGTTTTCAGCGCGGTCAGTGCACCGTCGATGGTTTTGAACACATCTGTCTCGCTCGGCGAGCCGTCCGGTTCGGCTTTTGCATCACCGGTTAATGAATCAAAAATCTGGTTACCGGTATGGTTGATGGTCATCGTCCGGCTGGCATCAACCTGCTGCGTAATGGACGTCGTGCCCCCGGAATAGGTCACCGCACCCGTTGTGGCGTCCTGCGTATACGGCGCGGTATCACTTTTGTAGCCGGCGAAAATGAAACGGCCGTTACCGTCAGTGCTGTTCGCGAGGTTCAGTAACTGCGATTTCAGGCTTTCCAGTTTGGTCGCCAGAGAAGAACGGTCATCATCGCTCAAAGAACCGTTACCGGCCTGAACGATCAGCGTATGCGCATCCTGAATGGTCGAGGTCACGCTGCTTAAAATCGACTCTTCCTGACTCATGCTCTGGTTAGCAAAGGTACGGGCTACGGAAAACTGACTGTTCTCCGATTGCGCCTGACGCACCAGCACCGCCTGCGACGCCGCCAGCGGATCATCCGAAGGTTTGCTTACTTTGCTGCCGGTGGACAGCTGTAAACCTGTCGCCTGAAAGCGGTTCTGACCATCCAGCACCGCATTCATGTTTTGGTCGTAAATCATATTGGTACTAAGGCGCATGGCATCAGTTCCTTATCAGTTCTGGGATCAGCGAATGTTTATGATCGCATCGAATATTGTCGAAGCCGTCTGCACGACCTGCGCGTTCGCCAGGTAATATTGCTGGTAACGTTGCAGATCGCCGTATTCTTCATCGAGGTTGACCCCGGAGATAGACTGCTGCTGGCTGGTGAGCTGCGTGACAATATTGGCCTGCGAAGTACTGGTAGTTGTCAGGGTGGCAACCTGGTTGCCCACGTTACTTACCATGCTGGCGTAAGCGCCTGACAGGGTGGATTTACCTTCTACCAGTTTTGCCGTTTGCAGATTCAGCAATTTCTGCGCGTTGGTGTTGTCACTCACACCGCTGTTTGCCGCGCCCGCAGCGGCGATCAATGAAGAATCACTGATGGCCACATTCATGCTGCCTGCCACGTTACTGACCGTTTTGATGGTCACGCTGTCATTGGTGTCCGGCGTACCGCTGACGGAAACCGACAACCCGTCGAAATTCATCGTCGGATTACCGCTGCTGTCGGTGCCTGCTGTCGGGGTGATTTTTGCTCCGTCTGAGACGCGTGTCACATCCCAACTGCTGCCATTGTAAGCCATGGTGTAATCGCTGGCCTTCACTGCTGCCGTGTCGGTATACGCCACGCTCACTTGTGCACTGCCGGTGTTTTTGGTGTTGCCTACGGTAGTGGCACCGGTGAAGGAGAAGAAGTTCGTTCCCGCATCACCGTTGAGATCAAAACCGGCTTTGTTGGTGGTGTTGAAGCTGTCAGACAATGCCAGCGCCAGTTGCCCGAGCTGGTTGATGGCCGGGGCCAGGTTGTCTTTTCGGAAAGCCAGCGTACCGCCAAGCGTACCGGTGGTCAGACGGCTTTCCTGAATTTCAGAAACGGAACCGTCCGGCTGGGTCATACCGACCGTCAGTTTAGAAGGATCCGCACTCGAAGCCATGGCAACAACCGTTTTAGCATTGCCGCCACTCACCAGCGGCGTGCCATTGGCGAAGGAAATATTGTAGGTGTCGCCGTCCTGCTGCGTCACGGTTACACCGGTGATGTTGTTCAGCTGACTGACCAGTTGGTCACGCTGATCAAGCAAGGCGTTAGGTTCCTGTCCGGTACTGCCACGCGTTGCAGTGATCTGATTATTCAGTTTGGCAATCTGCGTCGCAAAAGTGTTGATCTGGTCAACATTCTGCGAGACCTGCTGGTTCACGGCGGTATTCATGTCGTTCAGGTATTTAGCTGAACTGTTGAACTGCGCGGTTAAACCCTGCGCTTCCCCCAGCACTGCCTGACGTGCCGAACTGTCACTGGCATTGCTGGTGAGCGTTTGCAGGCCTTTAAAGAAAGTCGACATGGTAGCATCGATACCGGTGGAGCTGTCGCCAAGCAGGTCATCAATAGAACTGGCCTGATCAAGCTGCGTTGACAGTGCGCTGCCGGTTGCGCTGGCACCCAGAAGCTGCTTGACCACAAAAGAGTTGTACTCACGATTCACACCCGTCACCGTCACACCGTTACCGATATAACCGGCAGGCGTCGAGGTACCATTACTTTGCGTAATAATGGCGGTCTGGCGGTTATAACCTGCCACACTGACGTTAGCGATGTTGTTCCCGGTGGTACTGAGCGCCGCCTGCGCTGCATTCAGTCCGCTCATTGCGGTATTAATTAAGCTACTGGACATGAGTGACCTTTTGGCTGCCGGTGACTTTTACCACCGTGTAATTAAGGGAACTGAAACGGGGGGTTATCCCCTTTTCCCATTCTGATCGTATTATCGGCCTGCACCGCTAAAACTTGAGAAAAAAAACGAGGATTTGCAGGACTAGAAGATATCTTTTAAATCATGGCTATAGGCCTTCACGGCCTGCTCGCCCGCGCCTTTAATTTTCTGGATCACACTCACCAGTTTGTCGGCGTAATTCGGGTCAGTTGCATAGCCGGCACGTTGCAGCGCATGTGCGGCTTGTTCAGGGGTGTTAGCTGAGGCCACCTGCGCGTAACGCGGATTATTGGTCAGTAATTTGATGTAGTCACTGATGGCTTCCACATAAGAGCCGTACACACGGAAACTGGCCTGCACTTTTTTCGCCACACCGTTGGTGTATTCCGTGGTGGTAATATTCGTGGTCGGACCGTCCCAGTTGCTGCCCGCTTTGATACCAAACAGGTTGAAGCTGCGTTTACCATCTGCGGTCGGGATTTCACGCTGGCCCCATCCGGATTCCAGTGCAGCCTGCGCCATGATCAGCTGATGCGAAATCCCGCTGTCTTTACTGGCGACCTGTGCCGGAATGGTCAGGCTGGACACGAACTGGCCGCTGTCGGCTGGCAACGGTGCGCCGCCGGTGGTGCGGTCCGGCGCAGTCGGAATAGCTTTACGCAGATACTGCTCCATCGCCTGAACCGGCAGAGTTTTCAGCACTTCACCGTCCAGCGCCATCGGCACCGTTCCCGCCAGTTCGGACGGTTGCTTGCTGCCACCGGTCAGTTGTTCAACCATCATATCGGCCATGCCCAACCCCTTGTCGGACATGTCCTGGGCAATTTGCTGATCGTACATCGATGTATAAAGTTTGGTGGATTCGTTATCCAGAATGCCACCCTGCGGCAGAGCCTGACGCATGCTTTTCAGCATCATCTGCACAAACACGCCTTCAAACTGCTTCGCCACTTCTTTGATATGCGCCTGAGGATCCTGCGCCACATCCCGCTTCAGTTTGTTAAGGGACTGCGTGTCATACGCCGCCCCTGACATCGACATCAGATCGCTCATCAGATAATTTCCAAATCAGCACGCAGGCATCCGGCGGTTTTCATCGCCTGCAGAATGGACATCAGATCGATAGGCGTTGCGCCTAACGCGTTCAGGGTGCGGACAACATTGTTCAGGCTGGCACTGGAGCGTACCTGCTGAATCGACCCGCCGGACTGGCGGACGGAAATATTAGTGTTCGGCGTGACTACCGTCTGACCGCCGCCAAACGGCGTGTTCGGCTGGCTGACATCGTTCTGGCGATCGACCACCACGGACAGATTGCCCTGGGCAACCGCACAGTTATCCAGCGTCACATCGCGGTTCATGACCACGGAACCGGTACGGGAGTTGATGATCACTTTCGCGTCCATCGGCCCGACATTCACTTCGATATTTTGGATCTGCGCCAGAATGCGCACCTGAGACGTGTTGCCACGCGGTACGACCACCTGAATATTGCGGGAATCCAGGGCAGAGGCCATGCCCATCCCCTGACGGTTGATCGCGTCGCTGATCTGCTGCGCCAGGTTAAAATCTTCATCATTGAGTTGCAGATTGATCACGCCTTCGGTACCGAAAGTGCTCGGTAATTCACGCTCAATCGTCGCCCCGCCGGTGATACGCCCGCCCGAAACCTGGTTAACCGTCACGCTGCTGCCACCGGCAGACGCGCCCGCTCCGCCGACCAGCACGTTACCCTGCGCCAGTGCGTAAACCTGATTATCCACCCCTTTCATCGGCGTCATCAGCAAAGTACCGCCGCGAATACTTTTGGCGTTACCCATAGAAGAAACCACGACGTCAATCGCCTGTCCGGCGCGGGAAAACGGGGGCATTTTGGCCGTGACCATGACGGCGGCGACGTTTTTCAACTGCATGTTGGTGCCCGCCGGTACGGTAATACCCAACTGGGACAACATATTGGTCAGCGTCTGGGTGGTAAAAGGCGTTTGTGTGGTCTGGTCACCGGTGCCGTCAAGGCCCACCACCAGACCATAGCCGATCAGGGCGTTATCACGCACACCTTGTACCGTCGTCAGATCACGAATACGGTCGGCGGATGCGGGCAGTACCACCAGGGCGGACATCGCCAGACAGATAATACCGGAAAGTAGTTTTCGCATGATTGCCTCGTTATAACGGCGATAAGTTTAAGAAGAACCGCTGCAACCAGCCCATGTTCTGCGCTTCATTGATGTAGCCATTCCCCACGTACTCGATGCGTGCATCAGCCACCTGGGTGGAGATCACGGCGTTCGCACCGCTGATGGTGCGCGGGTTGACCACACCGGAGAACCGGATGAACTCAGTTCCCTGATTAATTTCGATTTGTTTCTCACCGACAACTTTCAGGTTGCCGTTGGCCAGCACTTCCGCCACCGTCACGGTCAGGGTGCCGCTGAAGGTGTTATTGGCCGCTGCGCCGCCTTTACCGGCAAAGGTATTGGCACCGGACATATCCAGATCGGCACGGGCATTGCCGAACAGGCCTTCCAGATAACGTGGCGCTGTCGCAGCACCAAAGGTGGTTGCGCCGTTACGACTGGCGTTCGCCGAGGAGCTTTTGCTCGCACTGACATTCTCCTGCAAGACAATGGTCAGCGTGTCACCCACGTTACGTGGACGGCGGTCTTCAAACAGAGGCTGATAACCGTAGTTCATCGGCTGAACTGACTGGAAAATCGAACCGTTAGGAACCGGCGGTGCCGCTGGCGCAGGGTTCGCTGTGGTTGCTCCGGGTACCAGCGGGGTATGCGGCATATACGCGCAACCATTCGCCAGTAACGTGATTAACAGCGGCAGCACCAGCTTGCCTGGTCGGTCTTTAGAAAAAGTCATTACCGACGTTATTTTTTTGGTCACCACAGTTATCGCCTTTAAAAAATCGACCTGGTAGGGATCTGAACCGGTTCAGGACAGAAGCGTTTCCGCCCCTGTCCTCTTGTTTTCAATCAACCGCTAAACGTTACAGCTGGGAAAGTTTCTGTAGCATTTCGTCCGACGTGGACACGGCTTTACTGTTAATTTCGTAAGCACGCTGAGTCTGGATCATGTTGACCAGCTCTTCCGCCACGTTGACGTTAGACGTTTCCACATAACCCTGATACAGCAGACCCGCGCCGTTCAGGCCCGGAGTGCTTTCGGTTGGCGCACCGGAGCTCTGGGTTTCCTGGTACAGGTTTTCACCCAACGATTCCAGACCGCTGTTGTTGATGAAGGTGCTCAGCGTCAGCTGCCCCACCTGCTGGGCGGCAGTCTGACCTTGTGTGGTCACACTGACGATACCGTCACGCCCGACGGTCATGCTCAGGGCATTGGCCGGGACAGTGATAGCAGGAATCACCTGATAACCGCTTGAGGTCACCAGCTGACCGTTCTGGTCAACCTGGAAAGAACCATCACGGGTATAGGCCGTCGTGCCATCCGGCAACTGAACCTGGAAGAAACCTTCCCCTTTAACGGCGATATCTTTGCTGTTGCTGGTCTGCGACAGGTTGCCCTGCGAGAATAAACGTTCCGTAGAAACCGGACGCACACCGGTACCAATCTGTAAACCGGATGGCAGATTGGTTTGCTCAGAAGACTGCGCACCAGGCTGACGGACTGTCTGATAAAGCAGGTCTTCAAATACTGCACGCTGGCGTTTAAAGCCGTTGGTGCTGACGTTCGCCAGGTTGTTGGCGATTACATCCATATTGGTCTGCTGGGCATCCAGACCGGTTTTCGCAATATACAGCGATGGGATCATGTCATTACTCCTCTGCCATCATCAGCTCATTGACAGCAGATTGTTGGCACTCTGTTCATTTTCATCGACACTGTGGATGACTTTCATCTGCATCTCAAAGCGGCGGGCGTTAGCTATCATGTCAACCATGGTGGAGACCGGATCCGCGTTACTGCCCTCAAGCGTTCCGGGCATAACGTGAATGGTCGGGTCAGCCTGTAAAGCAGCACCCCGCGCCTGAACGGTCGCCGGCGTTGGCCGGAACATACCGTCATCGCCACGGGTGACTTCATTGTTGGCCGCTTTCACCAGCTTGAGCTTACCGAGCTGACCCATCGTGTTAGGATCAGCACCGGCTTCAAGCACGGCAATCGTCCCGTCCGCAGAGACCGTAAGCTGAGAGTTCGGCGGAACTTCAATCGGGCCGTTATCCCCCATAACCGGATGACCCTGAACGGTCAGTTGGTTAGTCGGTGACACTTGCATGTCACCGTTACGGGTATACGCTTCAGAGCCGTCAGGCATCTGCACCGCAAGGAAACCGTCCTGCTGTAAAGCCACATCCAGCGGACGCCCGGTGTAGTTCAGTTTTCCCTGCGTCATATCTGCGCCCGGCGTGGACGCCGTGACCAGCGTGCGGGTTTGCAGGCTTTCACCGTCCACCGGCACTGCGCGCATCGCTAAAAGCTGCGAACGGAATCCCGGTGTATTGGCGTTAGCCAGGTTACTCGACGTCACCGACTGCTGAACCAGCGTCTGGCTGGCTGCGCCGCCTGCGGTGTAGATAGCGTGATCCATAATGCTGCCCTGTTTTCAGGTGATAGAACGCGTATTAACGCAGGTTAACCAGCGTGTTCAGGATGGAGTCCTGAGTTTTGATGGTCTGCGCATTCGACTGGTAGTTACGCTGCGCAACAATCATGTTGACCAGTTCCGCACTCAGGTCGACGTTGGAAGATTCCAGCGCACCGCTGGTCATTGACGCTAAACCGCCCTGACCTGCAATGCCGGTCACAGCCTGGCCGGAAGAAGACGTCGCCGTCCACACGTTGTCACCTTCAGATTTCAGGCCTTCCGGGTTAGAGAAGTTACTCAGCACAATCTGACCCAGCAGTTGGGTTTTGTTGTTGGAGTAAGTGCCGGCAATCGTGCCGTCGTCATTGATGGTATAACCGGTCATCTGACCCGCTGCATAACCATCCTGATTCTGGGAACCGATGCTGTCGCTGCCGGTGCTCTGCTGGATACTGCCGGTGAAATCAAGAGACACCGTTTGCGGCGTTACGGTACCGTTAGTGGCGGTGTTCATTGGCAACGTCAGTGCCAGACCGGCATTGGCCGTGCCTGCCGCATTGGTTGTGCCGACCAGCGCACCACTGGTATCAAACTGCATAGCCCCAATTTTGGCGGCCGCTGAACCGGCCACGCTGCCGTCCTGTGCATAAACATCCCAGTTGTTGGCAGAAGTTTTCACGAAGTAGACGTTGTTATCGTGGGCATTACCCTGTGAGTCATAGGTGGTGATGCTGTTGACGTAGTTGTAGCTGGTATCATCACTGCTGCTGAACGTTTTGGTGGCCGGAATAGCCTTGTCCGTTGAGTTCAGGTTAGCCACCATCGTGGCAGAAGTAGACGCTTTCGCGCTCATCATGGTGGTCGGGATGTTCAGGGCAACCGGCTGCGCACCCGCCGCAATAGTAGGCGGCGTACCTGTCGCCGGATAACCGGTGACGCTCAAACCTTGCATGTTCACCAGGTTACGGTTGGCATCCAGTGAAAACTGACCGTTACGTGAGTAATAAATGGCACCGCTGCTGTCGGACAACCGGAAGAATCCGTTGCCGCTCAGCGCGACATCCAGACCGCGGGAGGTGTTGGTGGTGGTACCGTCATTGAAGTTCTGAGTAACAGCGGCGACTTTAACGCCCATACCGGTTTGGGAACCGGCGAACATATCGGCAAAAGAGGCGGTCGCTGTTTTAAAACCGACGGTCGCGGAGTTGGCAATGTTGTTACCAATCACATCGAGGTTAGTCGATGCCGCGCTCAGGCCGCTGACTGCTTGGGAAAAGCTCATATTAGCTCCATTTTACTGTGGGTAGTGTTTACAGCTCCTCCCCCTTCGCAGGGGAGGGAGCGGTCTGAGTTGCTCGCTTACAAAATCTGGCGTACAGAATCAACTTTCGCGGTTCCACGCACGCCCAGATCCAACGCGGTATTCCCGGATGAATCTGTCGTCACACCATTGACCAGCGCATAATTCAGCGGTGTTGCCACCATTTGCTGATTATTTTTCAGGGCATTGATGCTAAAGCTGTAACTGCCATTCGGTGCTTTGGTGCCATCGTCCTGTGTACCGTCCCAGGTATAGCTGTGCACGCCGGCAGTCTGTGCGCCCAGCGTAATGGTTTTCACCACTTTACCGGTGGAATCACTGACCGTGGCGGTGGTGGTATCAGAGGCCGTTTCCAGCTCAAATCCGAATGGCGTGGTGCTGACCGTGCCGTCAGTGTCGCTGCCGACCAGAATTGCGCTGCCGGACACCATCACGCCGTGGCCGATCAACGAACTGGCCTGAACCGATGAACCACTGGTGATTTGCCCGGAAATGCTGCCCAGCGTGGTATTGAGTTTTTCAATCCCGCTGACCGTGCTGATTTGTGCCAACTGACTGGTCAGCTGACTGTTATCCATCGGATTGGTGGGATCCTGGTTTTTCAGCTGGGCGACCAGCAGGGTCAGGAAACTGCTGGACAGATCATCCGCTGAACTGGTTCCCTTCGTAGACGAGCCGCCGGAGCTGGTACTGCTGATCGTCGTGTTATCAGTGGTGTCATTAATTGACGTGGTAATTGCCATGATTCGCTCCGCTATTGCCCCAGAGTCAGGGTTTTCATCATTAACGACTTAGTGGTGTTAAGCACTTCGACGTTAGCCTGATAACTGCGGGAAGCGGAGATGGTGTTCACCATTTCGCTGACCACATCTACGTTTGGCATCTGCACATAGCCTTTTGCATCCGCCATCGGATTACCTGGCTCATACACCATGCGCATCGGTGCCGGGTCATCCACCACCTGCGCCACTTTCACGCCGCCGGTTTCCTGACCCGGTGCAGCATCCACCTGGAAAACAACTTGCTTTGCTTTATATGGCTTACCATCCGGGCCGGTGACACTGTCGGCGTTGGCCATGTTACTGGCACTGACGTTCAGACGCTGAGACTGCGCGGCCAGCGCAGAACCGGCGATATCAAAAATACCAAGCATTGACATGGGCTATTATCCTTGCAGCACCGACATCATCCCTTTGATCTGGCCGCCGAGAACGGTCAAATCGGTCTGATAGCGCACGCTGTTATCCGCAAAATTGGTACGTTCACGATCCATATCGACCGTGTTGCCATCTGCCGATGGCTGGTCCGGGATCCGGTACATCAGATCCATATCAGCAGGTTGGACGTTGGACGCCGCGATATGGCGGTCAGACGTCAGAGACAAAGAAATGCCGCTGCCACTCGCACGCCCCTGCTCCATCACCTTTTGTAACTGACTGGCAAAATCGATATCGCGAGCCTGATACCCCGGGGTGTCGGCGTTTGCGATATTGGCTGAAAGAATTTCTTGCCGCTGGGCGCGCAGGTTGAGCGCTTCCTGTTGAAACTGTAGTGCGGCGTTCAGTTTGTCGAGCATGCGCCCTCCGCAAAGTGAGATTTTGGAGTCGACAGCATAAATGCGAGTGTCAACTGGCTATCGTCTGAATAAGCATGAAATCGGGCGCTATTTGTCCCTTTAGGAATATCAAAGTGAGCGTAGACTTGTCGGCAGTAGTAGGCTGGCACAAAGGTAAAACGCGAATGAATATGCTGAAAATCCGTCGTTCAGGCATTACGCTGGGTTGCATCCTGATAGGTGTAATGTCTGGTGCGATGAGCTATGCCCAGCCTTTGCCCGTCAAAAGCGTGCCGGCCTCATCCAATAGCGATACACTGTTGTCCTCGCAAATTCAGCAGTTCTTCCGGCAGCAATATGCCGACAGCGGGATGCAGGTGACCGTTGTCGTAAACACCCCGGCTGCGCGCCAGCCACAATGTTTATCACCACAATTTATGCTTTCACCGAACAGTCGCACCTGGGGCAATGTCTCCGTGGCGGTGAACTGCAACGGTCAGAAAAGTTACGTACAAACTAAAGTGCAGGTCAGCGGTACTTACTGGATCGCGGCAAAGAACGTACCGGCAGGCTCTCACCTGGCACAAACAGATATGCAACAAAAAACCGGGCGACTGGATCTGTTGCCGCCGAAGGTCATTCTCGACAGTCAGCAGGCTGTGAATGGCATCACGCTGCGCAATATCAGCATCGGGCAACCGTTGACGTTATCGATGTTGCGCCGGCCGTGGATGGTTCACGCGGGGCAGGAAGTTCAGGTTCAGGCAACAGGCAGTGGTTTTAATGTATCAAGCGCCGGTAAGGCGATGAACAATGCTGCAGCGAATGAATCAGTGCGGATCAGAATGCCGTCAGGTGCAATTGTGAACGGGACGGTAGGCTCAGATGGGTCTGTGACAGTGACGATATAATCCTAAATGCAGCCGTAGCTCTACAAAAAGCTGCAATAAAGGTTAAAGTTATTGCGCCACATGTCGATAACAAACGTATCAGAGTCGTCCCGTGACGGCATTTTTAGGGTTTTCATGAGATTTTCTAAACCCTGAGTCCTCATACTGGAGAAGAAATTTATGGCTATCGATCGTACTCAAGGTGTCTCACCTTTAACCCCGATCCAGCAGCGCGAGCCGTCTGAAGCGTCAGTACAGAACGCGCGTAAAGAACAGTCTGTTTCTGGCACCACCACCAGCGGTACGGCGGTGACACTGAGTTCAGCGCAAGCGTCTCTGACGCAGTCAAGTGCACAGGACATCAACACGGCACGTGTCGACGAACTGAAACAAGCTATCCGCGACGGTAAACTGACGATGGATACCGGCAAAATTGCTGATGCTTTGTTACAGGACACGCAGGATTATCTCAAAGGTCTTTAAGCTGAAAATATCAGTGTAAAGACAAAAAGTTGGAAGGTAATAAGGCCCGATGAAGAATTTTATCAAGACCATGACTACCTTGGTTGAAACGTTGCAAGCGCTGGATCAGGTGATTAATCACGAACAGACGATACTGTGCTCAGGACGCGTGAATGGTGCAGCCTTGCAGCATATAACCGAGCAGAAAAGTTCATTGTTAGCCACGGTAGACTATCTTGATAAACAGCGTCGTCAGCATGACGAGCGCCTCAGGCAAACAGCCCCCTATTCCCGACAGCCGGAAATCTCCGCGATGTGGAAAGATGTGGTGCAACTGACCACTAAACTGAGTCAGATTAACCGTCACAACGGCATGTTACTGGGCAAGCAGATTGCCTATAACACCGAAGCGCTGGCGATCCTTAACGCCAGTCAGACGCAGAAATTCTACGGGCCGAACGGGCAGGAAACCGTTTCGGGGCAAACCGTACGCAAGATCTCGGTTTAAACCGAAACGGGGGCGGTTTTCAAACCTTGCCATGTTTGATGCTGGCTATGTTTCAGATGCCACCGTGAAAGGCGCGGAATCTTGCCGCTCCGCGGTTCCCTCATTTCGGTGTTCGAGCCTTACGTCTCGAAACTCTCACTCGGCAAGCTTTCTGAAAGCGCCCGCAGCATCTTGAACCCCTACTGCCAATGCGTTGCAAATCCCGGTTGTGGATATTGCCGCAGCGGGGAAATATCAACTGTGTATCCATACCGATAAAATGAGCAAACATTGAGAATGGGAGACGGCTTCCGGAAGGTTTTTAGGGGTTGCATTAAAAAACCGCACATGGCGGTTTTTATTATCTGAGGTTTTATCTCTGTATTTCAAATGTCACCTGATCTACACCACTCGCCATATTTATGAATCGCCCGCTGTAATTAACTGTTACGCGATTTTTATCATCAATATGAATATCATTTCATAGTCCCATGGGCCACCATTTCTAACCTTTTGATAAAACCAATAATACGTCCAGGCTGTCGCCATATTGCGAGACATTCCATGTTGTCGGGCTTCCCTCATATGATCACTGACAATATTGGAACCCGGGTTTGATAGTGGTACAGACGCCATAAAGTCAATCTCCCTGTTAAGCATTTTTCTCTTCCTGCAAACAGGGAAATATTTTACCCGTTTACCGGCTCGCTTTTGTTAACTCCGTAACGCTGCCGGAAAATATCAGCACTATAGAAATATGCAGATGTGTCTTTAAAAATGCCCACTGGCATGCTCAAAAATGGCACCAAATCAAGGGTGCGAGACCCGAGGCTCGCAGGCTGAAATTCGGGAATCGCGGACCGATGACATTTTACGCCACCCATAGCGGTAACAGAACATGTCTGTCGAACCGGCGACAGCGCGGAGTAGAATAGCGTGGGGGATACAAGGGAGGAAAACCGGCGATTTAGCGATAGTTCACGATCACCTGATTACTCATCACCCGCAGCGGCGTATTCATCGCGCCACCGCCGGGAACAAAGTAAACAAACCTTAATGGCGAAGTGGCGGTCTGGCCGTAAAATGATTTTGTCACCCCGCCTTCGGCTTCCAGACTCACGCAGTGATTCAGGGTGTTGCAGAGTTTTACCTGCAGACCGGCGGGTCTTGCGCCAAGCACTTCGTATTTCCAGCTTAGCGTTGTGATGGTGGCGGAGCCTGAACTGCGCACGGGCGCGGAGGCCGGCGGGGCTAATGCACCCGATGACATCATCACGCCACGGTTTTGCAATACCACACCGCGCTGCGTATCTGACCATGTGCCGGACGCGGCAAGCGCTGGCAGGCTCAGTGCGGTCAGTAACCACAGTGCGGCGCGGTACATCTTATTCACCGCCGATGGTGGCCGTCATGCGAATCTGGCGGCTGTCGGTCATTTCCAGATTCGACATCACGACGATATTTGGCAGTGAACGGCGCAGGAAACGGGACAGCAGCGGACGCAGCGCGTGATTCACCAGCAGAACCGGCGGCGCGCTGAGCATATCCTGACGCTGTAATGCGGCCTCGGACTGGGTCAGCAGGCGGTCAGCCAGACCGGGTTCCAGACCACCACCGCTTTGCAGCGCCTGTAATAACAGGCGTTCCAGGGAGGTATCCAGCCCGATAACCTGCACTTCGCCATTGCCCGGGAACCATTGCTGCGTGATAGCCCTGCCGAGCGCAACACGCACCACGGAGGTCAGTTCGTTAGGATCCGGCTGGTTCGGCGCGTATTCCGCCAGTGTTTCAACGATGGTGCGCATATCGCGGATCGAAACGCGTTCAGATAACAGGTTCTGCAACACTTTGTGCATGTTGGTCAGCGAAATGATGCCCGGAATGAAATCATCCGTCAGCTTCGGCATTTCTTTGGTGACGCGCTCCATCAGCTCCTGCGTTTCCTGACGGCCAAACAGTTCTTTGGCGTGCAAACTGATCAGGTGGTTCAGGTGTGTGGCGACGACGGTACTGGCTTCCACCACGGTATAGCCCTGAATTTGTGCCTGCTCGCGCATAGCCGGTTCAATCCAGAACGCCGCCAGCCCGAATGCCGGATCAACCGTCGGTTCGCCCGGCAGTTCGCCTATCGCGCTGCCCGGGTTGATCGCCATCCAGCGGCCGGGATGCGCCGTACCGGTGCCGATTTCCACACCTTTCATCAGAATACGGTAGCCCGCCGGCGGCAGTTCGAGGTTATCGCGGATATGAATCACCGGCGGCAGATAGCCCATCTCCTGCGCGAATTTTTTGCGGATACTGCGGATACGCCCCAGCAGCTCGCCGTTTTGGGCAAAGTCCACCATCGGGATCAGACGGTAGCCCACTTCCATACCCAGCGGATCTTCAAGCTGAACGTCCTGCCAGCTGGCTTCTACCATTTGTTTACCGCTGTCTGCCACGGCTGGTGCGGTCTCTGCAGCGGATGGTTTTTTCTGCTCCTGACCGCGAGTCCACCATGCCAGCGCCAACAACCCGGCGGTGAACATCAGGAAAACGAAGTTTGGCATGCCGGGCACCATACCGAGCAAACCCAGAACACCGGCACTCAGCATCATGACGCGCGGATTGCGGAACAGCTGGGTAACCATCTGCTCGCCCACGTCTTCGTTGGTGCCGACGCGGGTGACGATAACACCGGCCGCCGTGGAGATAACCAGCGCAGGGATCTGTGCGACCAGGCCGTCACCGATGGTCAGCAGGGTATAACTTTCAGCCGCATGGCCAAGATCCATCCCGTGTTGCAATACACCGACCAGCAGGCCGCCGACGACGTTGATGATCATGATCATCAGACCGGCAACCGCGTCACCTCGCACAAATTTACTCGCACCGTCCATTGAACCGTAGAAGTCGGCTTCCTGCGTCACTTCGCTGCGGCGTTTTTTCGCTTCATCTTCGCCAATCAGACCGGCGTTCAGATCCGCGTCAATCGCCATCTGTTTACCTGGCATACCGTCGAGCACGAAACGCGCACCGACTTCAGCAATACGCCCGGCACCTTTGGTAATAACCATAAAGTTGATCAGCACCAGGATGATAAACACCACAATACCGATGGCGAAGTTACCGCCGACCAGGAAGTGGCCGAAGGCTTCAATCACCCGGCCCGCTGCCGCGCCGCCGGTGTGCCCTTCCAGCAGGATCACACGGGTTGAGGCAACGTTCAGCGACAGACGTAATAACGTTGAAAACAGCAAAATGGTGGGAAATGCCGCGAAATCCAGCGTGCGCTGGGTAAACATCGCCACCAGCAACACCATGATGGACAGCGCAATGTTAAAGGTGAACAGCAGATCAAGGATGAATGGCGGCAACGGCAGCACCATCATCGACAGGATGATCAGGATAAGAATGGGTCCTGCCAGTACCTGCCATTGTCCGGACTTAAAGTTGGCGGGTAAACGCAGTATCTCGGCCAGATTAGCCATGGGTATCACTCTCTCCTGCTGCAAAATCCAGCCCCTCAGGGACCGGCAAATGTTGAGGTTTTTTCGGGATCAGTCCGCCTTCACGCTTCCAGCGTTTCAGCTGATACACCCAGGCCAGAACTTCAGCCACGGCGGCATAGAGCGTCGCCGGAATTTGCTGACCAATTTCACTGTGCCGGTAAAGCGCACGCGCCAGAGGCGGTGCCTCCAGCATCGGAATTTTATGTTCGGCACCGAGTTCCCTGATGCGCAGTGCCACTTCCCCTGCGCCTTTCGCCAGGACTTTCGGTGCACTCATTTTATTTTCACTGTATTGCAGTGCCACAGCGTAATGTGTCGGGTTGGTTACGATGACATCCGCTTTTGGCACATCTGCCATCATACGACGCTTGGCCATCGCACGTTGCTGCTGGCGGATACGTCCTTTGACATGCGGGTCACCTTCCTGACTTTTATGCTCGTCGCGGATATCCTGCTTGCTCATGCGCAGCTTTTTCAGGTTGCTCCAGATCTGCCAGAACACGTCAAAACCGACCATCGGCGTTAATCCAAGCACCACCATCAGGCCGCAAAACACCACCATATTCAGCGCTTCACCGAGTGCCGGAATGGTCGGTTGTGCCATCAGCCTCATCATGTCCGGCCATTTATGCCACAGATAAATCCCGGCGACGGTACCGACCAGCAACGCCTTCAGGATAGCTTTCAGCAACTCCGCCAGTACCTGAGCGGAAAATAAACGCTTAAATCCGGCAATCGGATCCATACGGCTGAACTTGGGCGCAAAAGATTTGCCGCTGAACATCAGGCCGCCGAGTAACAGCGGCGCAGCGAGTGCGATCAAAATCAGGCCGCCGATCACCGGCAGTAACGCCCAGACCGCGCGCCCCAGCAGCGTCGCCATCTGCTGTAACACCTGCCGGTCATCGCTGACCATGCCGTGATCAAACTTGAGACCTTGCGAAATCATCACGCCAAGTTGCCGTGCCATAGACTCACCGGACATCCACAACAGCGTTAAGCCGCCCCCCAGCATCAAAATGGAGGTCAGTTCGCGCGAGCGCGGTATCTGCCCTTCTTCACGCGCTTTTTCAAGCCGGTGCGATGTGGGAGCTTCTGTTTTTTCGAGATCGCTTTCTTCAGCCACCGGCGGTTCCTGTCAGGGTTTACCCGGCATGTAAAACACCACGGGCACAGATTCAATGACGCAGGGATAGCATGACAAAAGCGGCGCAGTCTGATGGGTGAATTAGAGAGGGAAAATGGCGGCTATTCAGCAGATGAATTTATGTAAAAAAATTCCAGATAAGGAAAACACCCCTCAGTGCGATACGGAAGGGTGTTTATGGCGGACTGGCAGACACATTAAAAACCTAATGAGTCCAGCAGATCGTCTACCTGTTCTTGTGAGGCCACCACACCGACACCGTTGGAATCAAGTTGCGGGCCGTTCAGCAGGCTGTCGTTTTCACGTTTCGCTTTAACCTGTTGTTCAGGAATATTTTCCATCAGCACCATTAACAGCTGATTTTCGATTTCCTGTACCACGGTCATCATACGTTTGATCACCTGACCGGTCAGATCCTGGAAGTCCTGCGCCATCATGATTTCCATCAGCTGAGCGTTGGTGAAACTGGTGTGCTCAGGGATTTCTTTCAGATAGCTGCGGGTGTCAGTGACCAGCTCGCGGGCATCCGAGAGTTCAATCGGATTTTCAAACCATTCATCCCAACGCTTATCGAGTTTCTTCGCGGCAGATTCAAGTTTATTCTGGCGCGGCTGCGCGGCCTCCACACAGTTCAGGGCACGTTCAGCCGCCTGAGCGGTCATGGTGACCACATAATCGAGACGATCGCGGGCATCCGGGATCGCTTCGGCTGCCTGAGCAATGGCCTGATCCAGGCCAAGTTCACGCATGCTGTCACGCAACATACGGGTCAGTTGCCCAATGCGGGCGATAATATCGCCCGCGGTTGCTGCATCATTTGCAGGCATTGGTATCTCTGCCATATACGGACTCCTACATGCCCAGTTTTTCGAAGATTTTGCCCAGTTTTTCTTCCAGCGTGGCGGCGGTAAAGGGTTTAACCACATAACCACTGGCCCCGGCCTGTGCGGCGGCAACGATGTTTTCTTTCTTCGCTTCTGCGGTCACCATCAGCACCGGCAGTTTGGACAGCGCACCGTCAGCACGGATGGTTTTCAGCAAATCCAGACCGTCCATGTTGGGCATGTTCCAGTCGGATACCACAAAGTCAAAACCCCCGGCGCGCAGTTTGTTCAGTGCATCAACACCGTCTTCCGCTTCTTCAACATTGTTGAAGCCCAGCTCTTTTAGCAGGTTGCGCACGATACGACGCATGGTAGAGAAATCGTCTACTACCAGAAATCTCAGATTTGGATCGGCCATGTTTTATCTACTCCTAAGGTTTGCTACCCAGCACAAGGCTGAAAAATTAAATACGTAATGCCTGACCGGCTGATATTTGCGCCAGCATCCGCTGGCTGATTTGGCTCAGATCCACCACTTCGTTTACGCCACCCGTGGCGATAGCCTCACGAGGCATACCAAATACCACACAACTGGCTTCGTTTTGTGCAAGGGTGTAAGCCCCGGCGCGGTGCATCTCAAGCATGCCGGCGGCGCCGTCATTGCCCATTCCCGTCAGGATCACCCCGACGGCATTGCGTCCGGCAAACTGTGCCACCGAACGGAATAAAACGTCGACCGACGGACGATGGCGGTTCACCGCCGGACCGTCGTTCAACTTAACCTGATAGTTAGCGCCACTGCGCGCCAGTTCCATGTGTCTGTCACCGGGTGCGATATAGGCATGGCCCGGCAGAACACGTTCACCGTCTTCGGCTTCTTTCACCGTAATCTGACATAACTTGTTCAGACGATCGGCGAAAGAACGGGTGAAACCCGGTGGCATATGCTGAGTGATCATCAGCGCCGGACAGGTCGGCGGCAGCGGCTGCAGCACGTGACGGATAGCTTCTGTACCGCCCGTCGATGAGCCGATGGCAATCAGCTTTTCACTGCTCAGCAGCGGTGTATGGCTGAGAATGCGCGGCTGATCAAGATTGACGCTTTTGTTCAGACGCGCTTTGGAGGCGGTACGGATTTTATCGGCAATCATCTCGCTGTAGGCCAGCATGCCTTCGCGGATCCCCAGTTGCGGTTTGGTCACAAAGTCAATCGCGCCAAGTTCCAGTGCACGCAAGGTAATTTCCGAGCCTTTACCGGTCAGTGAAGACACCATCACCACCGGCATCGGGCGCAGACGCATCAGCTTTTCCAGGAAATCCAGGCCGTCCATGCGCGGCATTTCAACATCCAGCGTCAGCACGTCCGGGTTGAATTTTTTAATGAGATCACGCGCCACCAGCGGATCGGGGGCGGTCGCCACCATTTCCATATCCGGATGGCTGTTGATGATTTCAGTCATCAGCTGACGCATTAACGCCGAGTCATCGACGCTCAACACTCTGATTTTATTCATTACCTCTCCTTGGCGAGGCCATAGACAGTCTGACCGCGCAAATAAAATTCCCGGCTGATTTGGCTGAAGTTTTCGGAGTGTCCGGCAAACATCAGGCCCCCCGGTTTAAGTAACGGAACAAATCGGCGTAAAATTTTCTCCTGCGTTTCTTTATCGAAATAAATCATCACATTGCGGCAGAAAATTGCATCAAACGGACCGTTAAGCTGCCACTGGTTTGCCAGCAGATTCAGCTGCTGGAAAGCCACCATCTGCGCCAGTTCAGGGCGCACACGCACCAGGCCGCTGTGCGGGCCTGTGCCTTTGAGGAAAAATTTCTGTAACTGCTGCGGGCTGAGGGTTCGCAGCTCTTCGAGGCGGTAAACCCCGGCGGTGGCTTTTTCCAGCACCTGCGTGTCAATATCACTGGCCTGAATACGGCAGCTTGCCATTTTCGGCCCCAGCGCTTCACTCAGCGTCATGGCGATGGAATACGGTTCTTCGCCCGTTGAGGCCGCCGTACTCCAGACGCTGTAATTATTCGGACGCGAACGGGCATGTTCCGCCAGGATCGGGAAGTGATGCGCTTCGCGGAAAAATGCCGTCAGATTGGTGGTCAGTGCGTTGATAAACGCCTGCCATTCCGGGCTGTTGCTGTCGTTTTCCAGCAGTGCCATATAGCTGGTGAAATCATTCAGCCCGAGTATCCGCAACCGCCGTACCAGGCGGTTGTAGACCATTTCGCGTTTGTGATCCGCCAGCACAATACCCGCGCGCTGATAAATCAGCTCGCTGATCCGGCGGAAATGGGTATCAGACAGCGGTAAACGCTGGATCATCTGTGCCATGATCGAGGTGTTATCAGCACTCATTGGCGAGCCTGGTTGATTCATGGTGCAGCTCCATTAAATGGACAGGTGGTGTAACGGGTACCCAATTCACTCTTCATCCGATGTCAGAAGGTTTCCCAGTTATCTGCCGATGCCGCACGTGCGGTGGTCGGAAGTAACGCAGGCTGTGCCACCTGGCGGGGCGTAAAGCCCGGAGCCTGTCCGCTGCGGCGTAAGGCACTGTCCGCGGAGGACAGTCGGAATACTGATACCGCACGGGTCAGATTTTCAGACTCGATTTCCAGCGCATGTGTGGAAGAAGCGGCCTGCTGAACCAGTGTGGCGTTTTGCTGTGTCACCTGATCCATTTGAGTTACGGCAATCGATACCTGTTCGATACCGCGACTTTGTTCATCAGACGCCGAAGCGATTTCACCCATAATGTCGGTGACGCGGGTAACAGCCCGAACAATGTCATCCATGGTATTTCCGGCAGATTCCACCAGTTGGGAACCCTGACTGACGCGGCTGACAGATTCATCTATCAGCGCTTTAATTTCTTTCGCCGCCTGTGCGCTGCGCTGTGCCAGACTCCGCACCTCGCCGGCCACGACCGCAAATCCACGCCCCTGTTCACCGGCACGTGCCGCTTCGACTGCGGCGTTCAGGGCCAGTATGTTGGTCTGGAATGCAATGCCATCAATGACGCTGGTGATCGCACTGATTTTCTTCGAACTGCCAGCGATGTCATTCATGGTTTTCACCACATTGCTGGTCAGTTCACCGCCCTTTTCAGCCGTATTCGACGCATCACGCGCCAGCTGCGAGGCCTGCCGGGCATTTTCGGCATTCTGTTTCACGGTGGCGGTCAGCTGTTCCATGCTCGCTGCGGTTTCTTCCAGCGCCGACGCCTGCTGTTCAGTGCGTGAAGATAAATCGGTGTTGCCCGCCGCAATCCCTTTCAGGCCGGAGAACATGGTGTCCGCGCCATGACGCACGGTACGCACGGTTTCTGCCAGCGACGTTTGCATCTGTTGCAGGCTTTCCAGCATGACTTTAATTTCGTAACGCCCTTGCGCAATGATGGGGGATGAAATATCACCGGCTCCGATGCGGTCGAAATGTCCGCGCATAATGGTCAGCGGTGTAAACAGAATGCGGCGGGTCACAACCAGCGCCAGTGCCGTCAGGGCAATCAGCAGCACCAGTACGACGGAGGTGTTGATCATGACATTCTGGTAAGACGCCGCCGTTTGCATTTGCGCTTCACGGAAGCGGGCGCCGACGTAATCGGTGTAATCACCCACATCTTTCTGGAACTGATCCTGGTACTTTTGCGCCGGACCGTTCAGAAAACCATTCATGTCGCCGGCGGACAGCAGATCAGTCAGTGTCTGCAACATATCGTGCAGTTGCTGATAGCTCGCTTTGTTCACGGCGGTCAGCGCAACGGCTTTTTCTGTTCTGCGTGGCAGTGCCGGAAACGCAGCGTAAGCCTCTTCTGCTTTTTTCAGGCTGGCTTTGGCATCTGACATCAGCTGAGTGATATTTTCCTGGGGCTGTTTCAGCGCCAGACGCGTTGCCGCGCGGTTAAGGGTATTACGGGTCTGCAACAGATATGACCAGGACTGGCTGAGCGCATCACGCTGTTCAGCGGTGTTGGATATCTGCTCAAAATTCAATTTATCCGTGTGGGCGGCGTGCAGCGATAACCCGCTGTTAACCAGTTGCATAACAAAGAACACTATCAATAACAAAAACATGCAGGTGGACACACGGATGTGCTTAAACATGGATAACCTCATTAGGTGCCAGCCCAGACCGGCACCTTTATTCTTATACCCTGCATACTCAGGTCTGCATTTGCGTTAACGGCAAACCTGATTATTTCGGGTTGCGATGTCATATACGTACTTAGAAAGTTTCCCAGTTTTCGGTTAAATCTGCCCCCTGCGCTCCACCGTTACCGGCCTTAGAACCTGACAGGTTCGGAGTCAACAGAGGCAGTCTGCCCGAAGAAGCCGGGTTCTGGCGCACGTTGTTATTTGTGGTCTGACTCAGCGTAAACACGGCCACTGATTGCGTCAGCAGGCTCGCCTGCTCTTCCAGCGCCGCCGAAGCGGACGCGGACTCTTCAACCAGTGAAGCGTTCTGCTGCGTCACCCGATCCATTTCAGTGATAGCCTGTGCGACCTGCTCAATCCCGCGGCTTTGTTCATCGGATGCCGAGGTGATTTCGCCCATAATGTCAGTCACACGAGTGACGGCATTCACCATGTCATGCATGGTTTCGCCGGCACTTTCCGCCAGCACTGAACCGGTATTAATGCGGCTGACAGAATCATCAATCAGCCCTTTAATTTCTTTTGCTGCCTGCGCGCTACGCTGCGCCAGGGTACGGACTTCACCGGCCACAACCGCAAATCCGCGGCCCTGCTCGCCCGCACGCGCCGCTTCAACGGCGGCGTTCAACGCCAGAATGTTGGTCTGGAAAGCAATCCCGTCGATCACACCGGTAATGTCAGTGATCTTTTTCGAGCTGCTGGCGATGTCATTCATGGTATCGACCACGTTTGCCACCACTTTCCCGCCCTTCTGTGCGGTTTCGGACGCGCTCAGTGCCAGCTGGCTGGCCTGACGGGCGTTTTCCGCGTTCTGTTTCACGGTCGCGGTCAGTTGTTCCATGCTGGCAGCGGTTTCTTCCAGCGCAGACGCCTGCTGTTCCGTACGTGACGATAAATCGCTGTTGCCTGCGGAGATTTCGCTTGCGCCGCTGTAAATGGCATCAGCGCCGTGACGTACGCCAGAGACCGTGCGGATCAGTTCGTCCTGCATGTACTTGAGACTATCGGCAAGCTGGCCGATTTCATTACGGCTTTTCACGACTATTTCGTGCGTCAGATCACCGGTTGCAATTTTACGTATGGTATCGACGATATTTTTCAGCGGATGGATCAGGATGCGTTGCACGCCAATCCAGGCAAGCAGGATGAAAATTGCCAGCACAATCAACACAGTGCCCAGCATCCACAGAGCATGCGTGAAGGAGTTCTCACTGACCTTCACCGCATCGTTATACAAACGGTCGTTCTGATCGATATAGGTGACGAACGCTTTTTCGAAGTTGTCCTGATACTGCTGCGTCGGTTGTTCGAAGAAGTCATTAATACGCCCCAGACCAATCAGCTCAATCAGTTCCGAAAGCGCATCATGCAGCACCTGATATTGCTTTTTGGCATCGGCGGCAAATTGCGGATTCTGGCTGGCATCGACCGGGATTTTTTGATAATTGGCAAAGTGCTGCTCAGCGATTTGCAGATCTTTGGTCGCGGTATCCGTCAGTTCTTTGACCGTTGCACCGCTGCCCATCTGGTTTGCGTCGAGCATAAAACGGATACCCGCGCGGTTGAGGGTGTTACGGGTTTGCAGGAGATAAATCCAGCTGGCATTAAACTCTGCCTGCTGTAAACGGATTTGCTGAGAAGTGGTGAAATTATCTTTGTCAGTCTTTAACGATTTAAAGAACAGGCCGCCGGATACCAACTGTAAAGCACCGAAGACCACCAGTAAGATCACGATGCCCGTGACCACTTTCATACGGTTAAACATGTTGTTCCTTTTCAAATGAGAATTATCTGGAACAGTTATCGGCAGGGGAAACAGGAACTTTATGTGATCGGGATCGGATTTTTTCGGGGGGGAAGGATATCAGGCGACGGTGGCGACAAAACTCTTTAACACTGCGATGCGTTGGGCATCCGGATTGATCAGAAGGTCGTGATGAATCATCAGCACCACACCTTTAAGTAATTCTGTGGTGTTATCGATTTGGGAAAGGGTTTTGAGCTTTTCAATATCATTACCGATTTCCCGCCCTTTCAGGGAAAGGCGCTTATTAGCCAGACCGGTCGCCAGCTCTGACGTCAGCAAGGTCACCAGATGCAGGGCGGCTTCCGGATTTGATGCCAGTTGATGAATGTAATACTTCAGCAGTAAAGGCACAAAATCAGGGGTTGCCCCCAACTCCGCACTCGCCATATTTAACAGATCAATCATGTGCGCAGGCACACGGGTTTCCACCGCTTTGCGCTGTCTCTGCAACTGCTTTTTGATGGCAGGCACAGACTGATAAGGGATCACCGCAACGCTGTCGCAGGTTTTACATACGCCCGCGATGATATTTTTCACCATACCGCTGCCGTCATCAAACGGCACATCGCGCAGCTGATAGCTGACAATGCGAAAAGCCTCACACACGCCACACATCGCCTTTTTCTCGTCCCCGACTTTATAAATAATCATATTCTTCCTTAATGATGAACGCTGATAAAAACACTGGTGGGCTCTGTAAAATACCACTTGATGTACCAGGGTACTCCGGCACTACTGACGGTGATGATGTGGACATCAATACTGCTGTCAAAATGGTAGGGGCGAACCTGATAATTATCTCCGGATGCCCTGCCGATTAAGGCAGCCACTTCAAAGGGCGAGATGTCACCCGTACTTAACAAATTCTTAAGCTGAATCCCGCGTCTTGCCTCAAATTCAATATTTCCATTCTTCAAACATTCAATCACCTTCCATTTGATCTCTCTGAAACTCATGAGGCCCCAATGTACGCCAGTTGTCGTACTTAATCAAATTATCATTTTGCATCACGACTCTTTCCGTGAATCCCCGTTCCACAGGGCTATCACGCCATATTCAGTCAGAAGATGCACAGGGAAAGTGATTATTTTTCAGGCAAATGGAAGGCATCACGCAAAAATGCGCTGCATGATATGCAACGCTGATTTGTAAACTCAGGACGGCTCGCAAGTCACTGTTTTACGCCGCCCCTTGTCGTTAAAAAGCCAATAACTGAGGAGCGCCAGTACCCAGACGCCAGCCGCGCCATAGATCAGAATACCGGCGAATCCTTGCGTCAGCGCCTGTGCAACCTGCCCGCTTTGCAGGGTTTCAATGACTGATCCGCCTGCGATACGCTCTGCCAGCAAAGAGAGATCCCTTTCAGCAGGCATTAATTCTTTCAGGCTGGCGGTAATTCCCGTCACAAGCAGGATTCCCATCAGCGCAATGTTAATCGTCAGCGTAATCAGCCGGGCACTGATATCAATGCCCGAGGCCATTCCCGCACGGTTTGGCGCAACGGAGCCGGTTGTGGTATTGGTGACAGGCGTATTGGTCAGCCCCAGCGCGATACCTGCCAGCAACGCGCCCGGCAATAAGCTCAGGTGATGAAGGACCGCGATTTGCATCAGCATAAACCCTGCGCCCAGGGTGAATAATCCCAGCGGGATCACGCGTGACGCGCCAAAACGTGCCGTCAGTTTTTCACCGAGCGGCGGCATCAGCAACGTGGGTAACGTATAAGCCAGCAATGCGGTGCCGGTGGCGACACTGCCATAACCCAGCGCGCCCTGATAATACACGGGCAGGTAAATCATCAACGGCCAGAAGCTGAAATTCATCCCGACCGATCCCATCAGCGCACCAGAAAATGCCCGGACGCGGAAGACCGAAAAATCAAACATCGGATGTGGATGGTATTTTTCAATCCGGATGAACATGACCGCGCTGACGGCAGTTGCCAGCAAAACAACACCGGCTGTGACGCTGCTCCAGCCCAGGCTGCCGCCCTGAGTAATGAGAAAGGTCGCACCCATAACTGTCACCGAAAGGGTTATCAGACCGCCAAGATCCAGTTTTTTGGCCTGTTCATCACGGGATTCCATCACGTTTTTCAGCGCCAGTATCAGGGTCAGGACGGCGATAAACACGTGAACCAGAAACACCCATCGCCAGCTCAGCCAGGCGACCAGCGAGCCGCCGATGATCGGGCCGAAGCCTAATCCGAAACCAAACGTAATTCCCCAGGCGGCAAACGCCTGACTGCGCGCTTTCCCTTGCGGAAACTGCGTTGAAAGAATGGCAATCAGACAGGTCAGCATGGCACCGCCGCTCAGTCCCTGAAGAAAACGGCCTGCGATAAGCCATTGTGCGCTTCCCGCGAGACCACACATCAGCGAGGTCAGTCCGAACGCAGCAATACTGATGATAAAAACACGCTTACGACCATAACGGTCTGCCAGCGTACCGATCGCCATCAGTACCGTGGTGCAGGCGAGCGTATAAGCGTTCATGATCCACTGAAGCTCGCGGAAGCTGGTATGCAGTTCCCGTTCGAGTACCGGTGATAAGACGGGGACACTGGAAATTTCCAGCCCCGACATCAGGGCGGCCAGACAAACGGCCATCAGGGCGAGTGTGTTTTTCATGCTTAAATCCTGCGGGGATAAGAGAGGCTTAGCATGGAAGATTGGCGGCAGAGTAGAAATCTGCCTGTGTGCCATGTATCGTCAAGATTATGCCAACCTGATGGTTATCCTGTTATGCAAAAAGTTGATCTGCCACTGATGTGTTCTCCGCGTTATCCCGCTGCGCCCAACCGGCGACTGGTATTGCTGGCTTATGAGTGTCTGTGCACTTTCGAGTTCGGGATTGCCGTCGAAGCCTTTGGACGTGCCGATGAACTTACCGGCGAACCGTTGTACGCGTTATCCGTCGCATCGGTCGAAGAAGGAACTTTCGGCGCACAAGGCGGCGTGCGGCTGATGGTGGACGGCGGGCTGGAACTGCTGGAAGACGCCGGCACAATTGTCATCCCCGGCTGGCGAAGCATACATGAACCGGCTTCTGACCGGCTGATGGCTGCACTGCAAAAGGCTCACCATAACGGGACACGAATTGTGTCGATCTGCGCAGGAAGTTTCGTGCTGGCCGCTGCGGGTTTGCTGGACGGTAAACGGGCGACGGCGCACTGGAACAGCACCGATGCACTGGCGAAGAAATTCCCTGACGTGCAGGTGGAGCATGGCATGATTTATGTCGATGAAGGCAACATCATTACTTCTGCCGGAGGTGCGGCGGGGGTCGATGTGTGTCTGCATCTGATCCGTCGTGATTATGGTATTGAAGTCGCTAACCGTACGGCGCGCCGCATGGTGACTCCGCCGCTGCGCGAAGGCAATCAGGCTCAGTTGATCCGCCAACCGGTACCGCGGCAACAGACAAAAACGCTCGCCCCGTTGCTCGATGACTTACGCGGCCACCTTAATACGCCGCTGGTGATTGATCAGCTCGCCGCGCAAGCCGGAATGAGCCGCCGCACCTTTCTGCGCCGTTTCCATGATGCGACCGGTACCACACCGGGCGAATGGATGCTGAACGTGCGGCTGGAAAAAGCCTGCGCACTGCTGGAAAACGGCACATTAAGCATTGACCGCGTCGCCGAACAGGCCGGTTTTGGATCACCCGAAACCCTGCGCCATCACTTCCGCCAGCGGCTTGGGATGACACCGACAATGTGGCGCAAGGAATCAGCCGAAAGAAGTCTGCCGGGATGAACGGGGGGCCCGCAACGTTGGGCCTGCCCCTGGCCATCGCCTCAAAACCACGGCACTGTTGCCACTGCACTCAGCCCCTCCTCAATGACAGCCGCCAGTTCAGCCAGATCACCGGTTGGCTGGCTGAACTGACGCAGGTTGAATTTGTCCGCCTCAAATTCCCAGCACTGCGTATTATGCGTAACATGAACGGCAATGCCTTGCGCGCCAATCCGGTTACGCCAGAGGAAACGCCCGTTAGCAAGGTTTTCTGCATAACGGGCCGCCAGCGTGACAAAGCCATGTTCAGAGCGATAACCATCAATCACTGCCGCGAGAGCGGCCTGATAATCCTGATCGTTACACACTGACTTTCTAAGCTGCCTGTACGGCAGCAATGCGAAAACTCAACTTAAACCTTAAAAATCATATATATAAATCACGTTTCCACTTCAAAACGCATGCTTTTAAATGTTAAATAAATTCCTTTCATTTCATATAGTTGAAAATGGTTTTGGGGAGGCTTTTTTGGATGTGGTGGAGCTTGCAGAATAGATTTTAAATCCTGCGTGGTATCTAATAAATTTAACAAGATACATGTTTTATTCATAATAAATGCGTAATGTTAACCCCTTTGATGTCATGCAGTTATAATTGCTAGCTCTGCAGAATTATGAAGGTCTTGCGAAGAAAAAACTCTTGTAGGCAACATTCTTCTGTCCCGTTTAAAATCTTTTTGGGTATATAAAATATGCAATATAGTTACGGATGGGAAAAATTTCACTCTGCAGTTCTTACTCTGGCTGGCCCTGGTTCTCAAGCTCAAAGACTTAGTGATGCCTTCGTTTTCAGTCTGAGTCATATCCGGCCAGAGGAGAATCTTCCCGAACAGCTTCGAGCCGATTTTGGTGTGTTGATGCTAGCTTTGATACAGAAACAAGCTGTTGCAGATGAGGGGAATGCACAGGCTACTATTTTTGCAATGGACGAATTTGAAATTCATCAATCGATTTCAAAGATCATCGGGCTTTATGATTCTCTCTGCAGAGAAATGCCCAAGGACTACTGAGTTGTAGGCTCAATACGTATATTCGGTATTGAGCCATTTTTTCAAACAATGCACATTAATGCACATCCATGTTTTTTCAGTAATTTATAAATATTGTATTACTACCACTGTTCACCACAATGCACCTCAGTGAAATATCTATGCCCACTGATGCCCCATACCCCTCCTCATATCACGTAACCCATATTCATCATGAAATAACTCTTATCGTCGCCGTGATGATCTGTGTAATCACGAAAGCATGTTTGATAGCGCGCTATCCAGTCGTTCGCCTCCTGCTTGGACCAGAAGTGATTAAGCTTCGCTAACTCTGAAACGAATCGACCCGTTGTCACAACCTGGCCGCGCTTATGATCTCGCGTGATGCTCCTGACAAATGCCTCTCTGATGTCTGAATTCTTTGGCATAGATTCCCTTAATAAATACTGCTCATGCATACAGTATAATCACGATAATTTTAAATTGTGAAGTTTAAAAACCGGGGAAATCTCAGGTGCCTGATCAACAACAAAAGAAACTTAAGTGGAGTATTTAATTGACAATTAGCACCATTGGGGCTATATTTTATTTCATGAGGTAGCGGATAAGCCGCAGCCCAGCCCCGAAAGGATGAGCGAGATGACAAACGATATGACCACCGCAGAGCTTGAAAAAATCCACGCCGAAATCGCCAAATTAATGGCAGAGACGGCGAAGATTAACCGGGAAACAATGTGGTATCCGGTAGCTCTCGCAACAGGCTTGATTGGTGCGGTCGCGACGGTAACTACCATCATCGTGAAATTCATTTAACAAGGGCCCCGAAAGGGGCTTTTTAGCAGGTACGCAATGAGACTGATAAACGAGTACACCCCGCCAACCCCGGAAGAACTGGAGAAGCTTAAAACTGATCTTGGCTATACTGGCGCGCAAATGGCTGACTTGGCTGGCGTTGCCAGTAACAGTCAGTGGCGGAAGTACACTGGCGGGGCTGAACCGCGCGCCATGTCTCCGCATATTCTTTTTTTTATGGCTGCGCAACTAACATTAACCGATGCAGAAACGCAGCGAGTGATAGACAAAATGAAAGATATTGGAGCCAATATATTGTGAATAATCCCATTAAAAACAGTTAATAATGGTATCGGTTAAATGATAAAAAACGTTAATTTAGATATTCAGGCCTTACGCGCAGTTGCTGTATTTATGGTTATTGGTCAGCATTATAGGAATAGGCTCCCTACACCATTATGGTATCAGGAAATACTTAACCATGTGTCCTTCCTTGGAGGAGTGGACATTTTCTTTGCTATCTCTGGCTATCTAATGTGTACCACATTATTCCGTGACGTATCTAATAACGGTAAAAACATCACTACATTTTTATCATTTTTTAAAAGAAGATTCTTCCGTCTAATGCCAGCAGCCATATTCTGGGTCTTATTCACTATTTTTATCGCAACATTTTTTACAGTTATAAAAACAAATATTTCAGATGTTGTATCTAGTGGTATAGCTGCACTGTTTGGATATGCAAACATATTTTGGTATGGATGTTTTTCTGGCGTATATGAATGTGGAAGCTACGATTTAAATGTTGTTAACTGGTCTTTATCTCTAGAATGGCAAATGTATTTAGTTCTTGCTGTGGCCGTTTTTTTACTTAATGCTAGATATTTGATTGCTTTTTTATTGCTTGCATTTATTTCGCATTCTTTTATATCAGCTCATGATAATGTTTTGACAGGTGTGGCTTGGTGGTTCAGGCCGCAAGCATTTTCCCTTGGAGCTTTAACATTTGTTCTTGGGATTAAATGCAAACTACCCATTCCATTAAGATTGTTATCTCTAACCATGGTGCTATTACTCCTAATTGTATCTCTGAACTTTAGCAATGAATACAAATACATCTCAATAGGCGTTTTCGGATGGCTTTGCTTCTTCACGACTATTTCAGAAAGAAAAATAATAACATCGAAAAATAACATATTAGTATTAATTGGAGAAAGATCGTACTCAATTTACCTTTGCCACATGCCAGCAATATATACAGTAAAACAAGTTACTTACTCTATTGGGACTCACTTAAATTTCACCATTGGCACCGCTACCACCCTAATACTAATGATTTTTATTACTTTTTTTTACTCTGAGGCTTCATATCGATTCATAGAACTAAAGTTCATTAAAAAGCGATATCTAGCAGATGGTAATCAACATCGTTGAACATATGGGTTGCATGTAGCAACCCACCGAGCCGCGTATAATTCCGTTACCCTAACTGACCTTTGAAGTTATGTAGCAGTCCACATGAGAGCTACTCATCTATAACGCTCTCTGAATTAGTGAAAGCTTCATCGTAATAAAACAACCCATCACCTTTATTATAATACATCCCAGTTTGGCAGAGTATTCCATCTAATATTTCTATCAAATAATAACCTTCAATTTGAAATGTTTCATCAGCAACAATAGTGTTTACGACTAATATTTTTTCATTTGCTATAAGAGCATAACTCTTAATCATTATGCGTACTCCTCGATTATTATGCAGCCGTTAGCCCCTTTACCCGCACCGTATGAAGACTGACCAGCTGTACTTCCCGCACCTCCCCCGCCTGGGAAACCGCCAGCATCGCCACTTGATGAAGAGTGAGACAGCCCCCCGTACGATGAGAATGCAGCTCCTCCGGTGCCTCCAAATAGAACCCCGCTATACACCCCTTGCCCCGATTGCCCATTTGACGACAGAATTGTAGAGGATGGGGCTGTTGCGCCGGCGCCTCCTCCCGATGGCGAACCGCTGATGCCTCCGGGACATGTAATATATGTACCAAATGATGACGCACCGCCTGATCCGCCTGCAGTGGATGAATTAGCACCGCCTGCCGTTCCGCCGCTTCCAACTGTGACAGAAATAGTTGTACCTGCTGGGATGCTTATCCATGACTCAGCGTACGCCCCTGCACCGCCTGCCGCCCCCCCAGTCGCCGATGAACCTAAAACCCCTGCGCCACCCCCGCCGGCGCCCCAAATTTTAACTCTGACCTTGGTTGTCCCTGGTGTAGGTGTATATAGCGCACTTGAGAGAAAAGATTTTGGTGCTGAAAGTAAACGCCCTGGCCCCGTTAGCAGTTTAAGAGCGGCCAGCAATTGAGCATCATTCGTTGGATCCAAAGTTAGTCCGGCATTAGTTACCACATTCGAAATTTCTCGCTGAACCGTGTTTAACCATGCGGCATCAATTATTGTTGGTGGTGTGCCTGCAGCCACATTTCCGTTCGTCCATTCTCCGCTAGCATTTGCCGTAGAGGTAATACTCCCAATCTTTTGCATAGAAATGTCCTCGCCAATTAAGGCGCTTATTTTATTTTCCGGATATTAATGATTAGTTGGCGTAACCAAATAATACGATGGTATGTGATGGTGCCAATTTACTTAGGCGACATTCAAGCCGCTTATTACCCCACGAACGCAAGGGATCGCTGGCATAAGATTGCCCAGCCTGAGCGTAGGTGATAGTGGTTGAAGGCGCGGTAACCAGCCAGGTAAACGGCCAGTCATCGCCATTCAGGGCATCACCGCAAACTGACATGCCGGCTCTGGCCTGACGAAAAAAAGTGATAGTAATGTCATACCCCATGGCCTTAGCCACACCGATGAAATAAGCGGCGGACTGACCACCGGTGCTGAATAGCTTCGACACAACCGATTTTTGTCGGATCGCAATACTGTCATTTTCCCCGATGGCGCAGTCATCCGGAAGCCCGAGTGTTTTCTCCCAGTCAGTTAACATGATGGTCGCTGTCGCCGGGAAAGCACCCGTTAACAGCGTTACGGCAGCATCATCACTCTGTTGGTATGACTGGGCCAGAGCCCGTAAAACAGCAGTTTGAATACCATCCGCCTTGCGCGGCCACACCAGCCCAACTGGCAGTAAATTCTGCAACGCAGATGTGTAATCTTCTAAAGTAAACCGGCTCATGTGTACGTCACCGTACCCCTTACCGGAAGCTGCCCGGTCGTTGTGGTGATATTTACCGAGGGAGAAGTCAGTATAAAACCGCTCGTGCCGCTGACATTACTGATTGCAATCAGCAGATCAGACAGATAAATCGTAGCCCCTTGTGGATTTCCGGATTCAAACAGTACGCCATCAATCGCTGCCGCAATCGCGGACGTTGTTGTGCTGTCAGCCGATGCCAGACCGTTAATCGTAAAATTGATGGCTGTTTTAATCGGAGAACAGACATAAACCAGCGCAGTAACAGGTTGAATGGGGTAAATGTGGTCAGCGACCCTCTTCTGATCTCCAGTTGCCTTTGTTCCTGACCAGCTGTCCAGCGAAGATATGCCGTCCGTACCGACGGGAAATCCGTTATTCGACGTGTCATTTCCATCTACCATAATGTACACGCCGACGGTACCCGCCCCCATGAGCCTGCGCACGGTCCATGCACGCGTCACGCCTGATACGGCAAGTGCCCAGGCTTCGTAATCATCATCGTTTCCGCCCTGAGGCGTATTCTGATAGGCCAGCAGTGTACGCGATCTAAAAGCATCTTCCGTTTCGATATCCGCACCGTCAGTAATGTCCATGCTGATGGTTGCCGTCGAATCGACACCTGAAATACTGACATCCAGTGTGAGTTTGGTGCCTGCCGGGGTATTCCCTGCATCGCCGCCGCCCGTCGGGTCGTTATTAGGATCGGGAAGCACCGCAGTGATTGCGCCTGTTGCTGTGCCATCCGGTCCGATATCTATCTCCGCATCTGTCGTGTACTGATAACCGTCACCCCGGTTTAATACCGTCCCCGCCGGAAGAGTTGCATCTACAGTGCCGGTGAAAAGGGTAGCGTTGTTTGTCCCGGCATTGGCCGCTTTCTGCGTCACGCTTTTTAAGGCGGCCCAGCCCGCAAGATTTTCATCCGTCGCGCTCCACGGCACTGACTGCTTTGCTATCCAGTCAAGATAGCCATAATGGAGGTAAGCCAGACCCGCATCTGCCGTTCCGAGGATGTTAAGATTTGAAAACCGTAAAGGTGTGCCTGTTACTTTTAATTCTGATTCAATCGCGGCGAGGTTACGCGCGCGCAGCTCGGTGAGCGTTGGCCGGTTATATGGCATCGGTTAAGACTCCCAGACCCAGAAATAACGCTTCGACACAGCGTCCTGTCCTGGTTTTTGGTAGGTGATAAAAAGGTTAAGGCGGTTCGGATACACGATTTGTGTAACGGGCGTAATACTGGCGACCACTCCGTCATCCGTAAGCCACTTCAACGCCTCGGCGGCGAAGTCCTGCGCTTTGTTTGCAACGGCCAGCGTCAGTTTTTGTCGGTTCAACAGCCAGAGCCGCGAACCGATTGGATAATCCTGATCCTGGTCGCCCCACCAGCCGCGGCGGTTATCGCCATCGTATTCGTCATCTTGCCGTGCCAGCCGGTCAGTAAAGAGGCTGATTAAAATGGCCGTTTCAAGGTCATCGCCCGACAGCAGGTCACCGGATGCCTCAGCCCAGTCACCAACGGACTGTTCAGCATTCCAGAGTGTTGTGATGTCCGTCATTGAACCTGCTCCCCCGGTTTTTCACTGGTTGGCGATGAGCTGCCGCTTTGCACGTTTTTCACGACGTGATTGTGCGTGTTGTAGGTATCGCGCAAATTTTTCAGCGTGGTGGTGTTACTCCCCGCGTTATCAATGATATCGCCAGAACACTTTAAAACAGGGGTATCAGCAAAAATCTCTTCTGAAGCAACGATGGTGACGGTGGTTGAATTAATGACTTTGACGGGCTGACCGTTTGCATCAACTTCTATCCCCGTTTCGGTGAGTTTGATGTGCTGCCCCCACTGGTCATAAATAATGGTTTCACCCGGACTCAGGCCTGTTTTGCGGCTGCCCTTATGACCGGAGGCGATCACTACCGCGTTTGAGCGGTCACCGCCAAGGTAGGCAATCAGCACGTCAGCTCCCGCCGGCAATGAAGAGGAGAAACCGAACTCCATCAGGCGGGGCGTATCGCTGCGCACTTCAAGCGGCGTCTGATACTGCACTTTCTGGATCCCGCCATCATCATTCGTCAGTGATACACTGCCCACTCCGAGCATCATCATTGCCCGGCGGTAAAGCGTGTTGAGCATTGTCATCTGTTCAGCTCCTGAATGACGTTGTAAAAACGATATGGCTGAACCGAGAATGCCGCTGGCGGCATCAGCACCATCTGCGCCACCGTTCCCTGGTCATCTTTGATAAATGTGACTTCTGCCAGCAGCCATAGCACGTCATTGATGCCCATCTTGGGGATGTTGACGGGTATCAGGGTATTGGGTTCCCACAGCTTGCCCGCGCTGTCGCGCCAGTTATCAATTGTGACCTGCAAAACCTTAGAGCGGCCATAACGCCGGTTCATTTCCCAGTCAATCGCCTGCTGTGCCAATTCGGTGGTGTTCATGGTACTTTCGACAATGATGATCCGGTTCCGGTACCGCATTTTGGCAACATCCGGATCATTCGCTGTGGCTTTGGTCACGGCACCATAACCGCTGTCATCGACCAGCGGGTTAACCGTCATTGAGACTCCGGTGTATTCGGAAAACCGTTCATCAATCGAGGTCTCGTAGGCCGCTGCTTCAATGTTGATACCCTGTGCCACGCCGCTGGCTGCTTTTCGGGTACCGACGCGGGTCAGGTAGAGGCTGCCATCAGGCAGGTCATAGTAGAGAAGCGCCGCCCAGCGCGTGACACGGTCAATGATTTCCTGCGAACTTTCTCCCCAGTTCAGCGTGAACTGAGGCACATTTTGCATATCAGTGACGTCGCTCGACACGGTGATCCCATACGGCGCGGCCAGGCGCTGCGCAATCTGCAACGGGGTAGCGCCGGTGATCACGTTGTTGTCCCATTTGGCAGAGCAGTCCACCAGGTCTTCGCACTTACTGCGCCCCGTTGCCCGGACTTCGTGCCTTGAGGCGGAAATCATCGGCGCCCACCGGTCGATGTAGCCGGTAATGACCGTATCGCTCCCAAGCTTTACCACACAGGCATCGCCTTCTTTGACCAGTTGCTGACCATCACTGCCGGGAAATTCATCCATCAGCGAAAGGTCAAAATCACTGGGAAGGTGGTCGATGCTTCGGGTCACGCGGACAGAGTCCCAGCCGGAAAGCACCTTACCACCCACGGTTAACGTCATTTCATCATTCATGAAGAAAGCGCCCTGAAAGAAAGCGGCATAAATGCCGGATGGACAGGATCGGCCATTTTTATCAGCCCTTCAGTCCGGCCTGCGTCCTGATACAACCGGTTTGCCAGATTAAGTGCGGGAAGCGCCGCGCTAAATGTCACGGTGGTCACGTTCGCCAGCTGCGCCCCTTTCTCCTGAAGCGTCGTTTTGACCGTTGTTTTAAGGTCAGACATCTCACTGAAGACATCGTCATAACCGGCATCAGCCGCCGCAAGTGACACCGTATCGATCACGCTGACCAGGCGCTGAAGAAGTTCAGCAGCATCGTCATAGCTTACGGGCTCGTAAAGAGACGCCGCATAGGCCATTGCGCCAGCACTTAGCGTGATGAGGTAAATATGTGCCGCAGAAGCAATGCTGCTGTCGCTGCTGTCCGGCCGGTAAGTGGCATCCGTGAACGTAGACAGCGTTTCAAACAAGCGAACCAGATCCAACCCTTTTGCCTCACTCGACAGTAATGCATTAATCACATCCTGCGCGCCGCTGGCATATGCCGCTACGCTGACTGACTCCAGAAGGCTGGCCGTTATATCCTGAACTTCTGCCCGGTTTTCGACTGATGCCGCCATTTTCTGCGAAACCAAAAGGTCATAATTATCCGTGTCCGCCGTCGTCGTCGTGGTATTTGTCGCGCCCGACGCATTCCCGCCAACATCGCCCGTGTTATAACGCCCATAACGGCTACTGCCGAACGTGGATTTCAGTGTATTGCTGAGATTCGTCGCCTCATTTGCCGTGCGGGTCACCATGCTGGTCCAGAAGGAAACCGTGCTTTTAAGCGTTTTTATTGCCTGCGTCACCGTGCGTAAATCAGAATTAACCTCCGCAATAAACGTGGCTGCCGTTTTAGCCGCCAGCGCCAGCCAGGACGTCTGAACCGTTGAAGCGGCTGAGACAGCTCCGGTCACAGCAAAAACCCGAAGGCCTGACTCAATCACGGTGAGAGAGAATTCAAAGACGCGTTCTGAATCTTTGCTTTCCCGCAGTTTAAGCCCGCCGTCAGGGATACTGACCGTCAGTTCGCCCAGCGTAGGATGCACCAGCGTGCCAGCACCCGCGCTTTCACAGGCGGCAATAAGATTATCCCGCTGTGTCATGACATCAGCTGCGCTGTAGATCAGGCTGGACTGGATAATGAATCCGTTTAAGGTCAGGCGGCGGGTAGAACGCCCCAAATCTTCGACCCAGACCGTATCGCGATAGGGGTATTCATGGACGGCCTGCCGGCGGCCAAAATTGCCATCCGCATCAATAATCGCAAAGGGCACGCCGCGAAACGAAGCCGGATGAATATGGTCCTGCCAGTTCCAACTGTCGCCAGAAAACCCTAACAGCGAAGACAGCGCATTTTGTAACAGTGGCATCCTGTCCTCCAAAAGGAAAAACCCGCCGAAGCGGGAGGGTTGATATTTATGGCATCGACATTGCTGTGGTAACTTTCCCACCCGTACCAGAGACTTTTTTGCGTTCTCCGGTTCGCTCATTAATCAGCGTCAACTCGATTTCACTTTTATTTTCTTTCAATGATTTGGATAAAGCGTCAGCAAGTTGTTTCATGTCAATTCCACCGCCAGATATTCCATTAGATCCGGCTGCAGACGCGTTGATATTTGGCTCATTCCCTTTGCCTGTCTGGTTAATTTCATAGTTCCCTGAATATCCTTGCGGTACTCTCCAGCGGGGATCGGTCATCGATGTATTGATACCATTATCAATATCAGTTTCGCTGTAGGGCTGACTTCCATTTTCATGGCGGATCATGGCTGTCATCAGGCGCTTTAGGGTGGCTGGGTCGCTCAAATCCAGTTTTTCATGTGCGCCAAAGCCCGTATCTTTTGTCACAGCATTGATATAGGCCTGTGAATCGTTTTCGCTGGACGGGGCGTAAGTGCGGATGATGCCATAAGGCGTATCATTCCCTCTGCTCCCATACAACTGTAATTGCCTGCTCATCGCTGCCAGGCCATCGTTCGGGTTACTGAAAATTGGAAAACCGCCATCGCTGGCGACAGCATTCGGCGCTGACCGTAAATTGCCAGGATTATTGTTACGGATACCCCGGGCATTATTATTACCAGGTTGATTGAACGATAATGGCGGCACTACGGAAGATGGCGGCTGCTCATACATCGCTTGCACGTCTTTTTGAAGTTGATGGGCCTGATCGGTCGGTCCATACCAGCCATGCAATTTTTTCTTTAGATCATCATCCAAATAACCTATGTTCACTCGAGCCTTTTCAGGCAGAGTCAGGGTTTTCTTAAATTCTTCGTCTTTTGATGCCCTTCTGAGCAAATCATAATCCTGATCGGTATTTCCACCCATACTGAAAAAATGTGCCACCGAATACTTGTCACCGTTTTTCATGAGGTCAGATATCTGATCGGTCTGCTCCTTAACGAAGCTACTCTGTCCGAGCCATGCCTGAGATTTCATCAGCATGCCATCCCACGATGCTGAAATCTGATTGACCTGGTTACGGAATGCGAGGGCGTTCTGTATATCCTTATCAGAAAAAATCAGCCCGTCACGCTGGGCCTGATCTTTAAGGCGCTGGACCTGATCTGTGCTTTGCCGCAAAAAGTTTAATAGCTCTGGCGGGAACTGCCCGATCTGCGCAATCACTGCCTGTCTTGCCGGTGTCTGTTTCAACATGGCCTTATTCAGGTCATCCATCAGTTTCACAACATCAGCCATCCCTTCCTTGGTTTTGCTGATCTTTACACCCATCTGAGCCAGGAGCGCATTAAAAGGATCATCGCGGCCATTGAGCGCATCATTGGCACGCTGGTACAGTCCGGTAATAGCACCCTCCGCTGAATCACGGGTCGCCCCGTTTTCAATCATTGCCCCCGTCAACTCCTGATAGGCACGGGTTGTGGTGCCGATATTTTTGGCGGTAGTATCAATTTTGTAACCGGCATCCGCATATTCCTGAATTCCGGCCTTTATTCCATTGATCGCGGTGGCCAAGCCGCTTAACCCGAGAGTTAAACCGCCGACCATTTTCAGCGGCGGCACAAGGTCCCCGATAAACTGCACGCCGTCACGGGCATTATTAGCAAGCTTATTCAGCCGCCCGCTTATTTCGTCAAGCCCTTCAGCCGATCGGCGCCCCCCGAGCTGCACAACTTTTTGCGCATCATTGAGGTGGGGTGTCAGTTTCTTTACAACATCATCAATGTTCTGAATTGACTGAGAAACCTGATCGTCCGCTTTCAACTGGAAATCAAACACATTAGCCATTAATCGCGTTCCTTTAACTTATTGATGCGCAATGCCTGATCCCGCCACCAGTTGAGCTTCGACCACGTCATTCCCCAGCCTTGATCTGGCCCCCAGCCGTAGTAATACGTCACATCGGCGATGCGTTCACGCCACCTCCCGCCGTCGGGGAGAAGTTTAAAAAACCCAGCATGTAACCCTCGCAGCGTTTGTAGTCTGTAAACGGGAGACGGTTTATGACCTGCGTGGGAATGCCGGAGATTTCAGCGATAAGTGCGGACATCGCCGCCAGACCGCCTTTCACTGTCTGGGTTTTATAAAACTGGTCCACCTGGTCAAGACAGGGTTCACCAAGATCGATACCTGCCCAGTGTTGCTCCCCTTTTCCATCCTGAAGGGCTTTTGGCAGCACGATCACCGTGCTGCTTTCAACCGTCGTGACGGGTTCGGGAAGGTAATTTAAGAAGGTGAGAAGAAATACCTCACACTGCTTGAAAGTGGTAAACGGCATGCGCCTGACAACCTGCGGCGGTATCCCCGATAACAGCGAGATAAGGAGCCCCATCGCGGCCAGTGCTCCGTCCGCATTCTGCTTATCAAAGAACTGATTCACTTCGATGAGCGCAGGTTCATGCAGTGGAATGCTTTCCCAGACCAGTTTACCGCCGGCATCCGCCAGCGGTTTATCCAGAGGAATAACGATACTTTTTTCCTGCTCTTCCACGATCAGCTCTCCACGACTGAGAAGCTTTCCCAGCGGACATCGAACACGGCGTCTTCACTGTCGACTTCCTGTGATTCGACCGTCCACATCCCGGTGCCGATAATCGTTTTACCGTTGGCGAGTTCAGCCACCACGGTGACATCGGTCATGTCGTTAAAGTCCGCCACCGTGGTACCGCCGCTGTCGCGTACTTGGCATGAGATATACGGTGCGGAAGGCTTTTCCTTATAGCCATGGACACGGTCCATCCCAGTCAAGGTTTCACGTTTAACGGTTGAAGGACTGTATTTGAATTGCCCGGCGACCATGATTGTGACGCCATTGGTCGTCACCGATGCGGTGCCCGCCAGGCGGTTGGAAGTATCACCCATTTTTTTTCCTTACGCCGCGGCTTGCAGGCGGAACTGGTTAAGAAGTGCAAATACGCGCAGCTGGTTGATCAGCACGCCGTCCCATAACACGTCTACGCGGTTCGGGTTGGTCGTGCTTTTCATCACAATCAGACCGGCGGCGAAGGCTTTGGAATCCTGCACATAGCCGTTGTACTCCAACTGTGTGTACTGGGCGATCATCTCAGCGCGGATAATGTTCGGCGTCACAATCGCGGAACCCGGGGCGAAACGGGTACCGTCAGCGGCCAGCTTCATACGCGCAAATTTCGAAGTGATCTGCGTGCGGATAAAGCGGGTGACGAACATCAGCAGGAACAACGTTTCCACCTGCAGATAGCTATCGTCCGCATCACCGTATTTATTGGTCTGGTACGTGGTGATCAGGTTTTCCACCTGCACCGTGCTGTCATCAGCCACCGTGAAGGTCGAAATGCCGCTGTAAAGCAGGTTGTTGCGCTCGGTCAATTCGAAACGCGAAGCCAGTGGCGGCGCCAGCACGCCGGAAATCGTGAGCGTTTGCAGAGGACGCCCCGGATCGTTGCGCAGACTCCCCGCGACCGCACCCGTTGCAGCCGCTGCCCAGACATAAGCCGGCGTTGGTGAGTCATATACCCCCAGCAAAGTGGCATGCTGATCGTTGCGGGATTCGCCGAGCGTGGTCAGTTGTCCATAGGTGCCAGACACGGCCCCAAAGACGTGGCCATAAAGCTGTGAAGCGTAGCTCCAACGACCGGTGCTGTCCGACAGCAAGTTCTTCAGCGCATCGAGAGAAGTCGTATCAGTATAAGGTGTGACGATAAAATCAAAGGTCCGGTCGCCGAGGTTTGCCAGTGCTGTTGTCATGTCCGGTGACCCGGCACCACCCGTGAAGGCAGCGAGCGTAATACCCAGACCAGTCGGAGTAAATTCCCCACCTGCGCTACCCTTGTAATTCAGCCTTAAATCAATGCTGTTACCATGTGCGCCTTTATTTTTGGCCGTCAGTGTAATAACGCCGGCGGCCGATGCAGCCGTTACCGGCAACGCAATGGTGGCATTGATCGCCGCCGTCAGTGCTGTTGCCATCGTAGTCACTGTGTCGGTGCTCAACACTGTGGTCTGCACGCGCTGGCCTGCGACATACAGTGAAATTACACCGGTTTCACTCGGTGCGGTTGTCAGCGTAATGGTACCTGTCGCCGCGACCATGGATGAGCCATCCACCAGCGGGAGCAGGTAAATATCACCCGAAATATCATTTGCCAGGTATGCCGTAATCTGGTTATGAAGCATAGACCCGGCGCCATAAATCCCTGCGGTGTTCGAGGCTGATGATTCAATAACCGGAATATTTGGATTCACCGCAGCATTCGTCAGCATCTGACCAATAATAAGCGTGCGCTGGGTTGCCGTTGCGGTGTTCGCCTGCGAGTTATCGAACTCAGCAAAAAACAGAGGTGTCCGAAGGTTACTGGGGATCTGTTGAAAATTCATTAGCTCGCGCTCCCGGCATCAGTACTTTTTACAGCGGTTGTCAATTTCGCGGCGGCTGATGAAGCATCAACGGTGATAACGTCACCATCACGCAGCCGGCGATCCCAAAACGTGCTTTTAGCAACCTCTGCCCCTTCTTCGGGCAAAAAGGTGCCTTTAACCGGATCGCGCACAGTGCGCCCGGCTACGGGTTTTACAAACATGGGATACTCCAGAATGTTATTGAGGCAGGTCGATGGTGACGCCAACTTCCGGCGTGCCGTCAGGCTCGACAAGGGTGACGTCGATACCCTGAAGCGGGTCCGCTTCGATGGGGTAGAATTCTTCCGGGCCCTGGTAATACTCGATATCCAGTTCCATCAGTAGCTGGGCGGTATGCCCTTCGCCAGCGGCGCTGATATCAATCGTGGAACGCATCTGCAAAAACTGCTGAATTTGCTGGGTCAGGTCATAACTGTTAATCACTGCCCGCTCGATTTGTCCGCGCAGCTGCTCCAGCGCCTCTTCCGCTTTTACCGCCCCATTGTCCTGATCAAGGTCATCAAGCTCCTGCAGGCGACCGGTGATCCGGACGGTGGTCACTGTCGTAAACTGCGGTACGTTACGCCCGAGGGAATTTTTCAGATCGAAAGGGGTTTGCACGAGAATAGCGGGATACATATCCTCAGACGTCGGCCAGTCTCGCGGGGAATAAACCCGTTCAAGAGCATCTGTCTTCCCCGCAAGCGCGCTGATAACGAGCCCCCGCAAAGCTGCTGCATTCATACCTTCACCCTGTTAAGAATAAGCTTTGAGCCGCCGTGGCTGTCCGGCTGGATATCGGCGATGGTGAACAACGTGTTCACCGGCTCGCCGCCGACCGTGCCGATAAACAACCGGTCCCCCTTCTTCGGTGGAACGCGGAACTCACTGTCCAGCACACCCAGGACGGGAGACGTCGTGTTTATCGTGCTACCGTCATCCAGAGGTTCAACCTCCTGCGTATAGGCGCGGTCGAAAATCCCGCTGATGGTATAAGCCGCACCGCCCGCGGGTCGGAAATCAACCGGGTCACCAAATACGCCATGCAACGGCCTGAGCAAATGCCGATCCCAGTTGATTCCCATTATCAGGCTTCCCCGCTCTCGGATTTGACAACTGAAGGCGCGTCCGAGGTGATCATGGCCTGCCCATCAGCTTTTATGATGCTGACTTCCTGACCAGACGCCGCTTCCATTTCCTCTTTCACCGAATCCAGTGTTTTAACAAAGCCGGACGCAATAAGACGCTCGGCGTCATTCGGTGAAAGTTCAATGCGGGTGTTCTGCGTGTACTTCTCTCCGTCGTGACGAACGCTTTTCCCTTTGAGCACCACCACGGTGACCGCGTCAGCAGCCTCGGTTGTTTTATCTTTTGCCATGATCAGACCACCTTCGCACAAAGGGCTGCGTTAACCCGGCTTGGGATAACGATCGGAGAAGACTGCATCAGCAGGAAGCGCTGCGCTGGGTCTTCCTTCACCCAGCTTTTTGGCGCATACGCCATCGGCCCGTAGTTGAAGGCGGGATCGATGATGGCACCAAACGCACGGGTTCCCATCAGATCCGGACCCGACATAACCACTGAACCGTCTGCGAACATCGGAGTTTCAACATTGGTATCCGGGTCGATGAACCAGTCGTTGTAAAGCCAGAGTGTATACTGCCCCCAGAAACCTTTACAGACAGCGCCTTTCGCAATCTGCGGGCCCGGATTGATGATGTTGCCGGATGGGTTTTGCGCTGGCAGGATAATGGCACCTTTCAGCGACGTATCGAGCTTGAACGCGCGCCATGAGGCGTTAGTGAAGACAATGTCCGTCGCCTGTGCGCCAGATTTTTGCAGGATCAACGCCTGCCATTCTTCAATATCATCCGTTGGTTGGGTGTTGGTAGCGCCAACCGCAACGCTGGTCGGCCATTTATCTGCCCCGCTGAGCGCGATGGTTAACGATGGATCGCGACCAAAATCAACAACGGTCGTCGGGAAACCATCACCTTTAATGGTGACGGTGCCGGTGGCGATTGCGCTGCAGCCCATCCACTCGAGTCTACGATTCAAAATATCAATCTGGTCGCTCATTTCGAACTGGATGTTCAGCATTTCACGTTCTGCGGCGGTGTATTCGCCGCCAATACGTTCACCAATCTGGCGGCGGATCGGTTTACGCAGGTCAGGGGCGCGCTTATCTTTGATGTAGGCAGGCTTGAACTTGTCGGTCTGGTAACGACGACTTTCCACCAACTTGCCTTCGACCAGCGGTGAGCAGAACGGTGCCATGCGGCGCAGACCGATGTCTACGTCAATCGCCACATACTCATCGTCACTTGTCACGATGTTCGGGAAAAAACGGTCGAGGATGAAGTTTTGTGACGTCATCAGATTGGGCACCAACCCGACCAGCGACACGGTATCGTAAATAGTTTGGGACATGGCTTATTCTCTCTGTGTCCCGGCCAACAGGTCGGGATAAATAAAAGACGCACAACGCCCTGCCCGGTGAAGGGCATGCGAAGAAGGCGATTAAATTAAAACGGGTGTTTAGCTGGCAGGTGCCTGAACGCTGTCGCGCAGGAAGATACCAAACGGACGGAGCGCGGGCTTGAGCGTCGCGAGCGTCCAACTCGCATCAAAGGTAATGCGGTTCTTGTTGATTTCGGCCATCAAATATACGCCAGCTAACGTGTCCGCCGCGGTGGCATCAGCATCATCGGCCAGAATAGCTTGGGGAACCTGGCTACCATCGGTAGCGGTAGCCACACTCAGGGTATATTTACCCGATGCAGTAACCACGCCAAGCACGGTACCACGCTTATAAGTTGCTGCCGATCCGGTCAAAATGGTGACTGTATCGGACACAACCTGCAAAGGACCAGACAGTAACTGATCCGGAACGAAGGTGTCATGCTGTACGCCCGGCACCCAGGCGTTTTCTCCTACCTGATTCACAGTCATTATTTTTTACCTTTTACCTGGTTATAGAGAGCGGCCGCACGGGCAACCACGGAGTTTGCGGCTGGGGCGCCGGCATCAGCATTACCCAACTGATGGTTTTCAACTTTTGCCATACGTTCGTCCAGAGACATACGGCGGGGCTGCGATGCCACCGGTACCGGGCCAGAGCTTGCCATCACCCGGATGGCGGCTGCGGAACTCATGCCGGTAGTAATCGCCAGTGATACAGCCAGAGGACCTTTACCTGTGGCATATTTACTGCTAAGGATACGGGAAATGCGATTGCGCTCAGCGCGGCGACCTTTCTTGACGTCACGATCATCTTCATCGTCGTCTCCGTCGTCTTCATCGCCTTCATCTTCTTCGGCGTCCGCATCATCGTCGTCATCTTCCGCACGGCGGGATTTGGCCTTTTTAGACTTTTCCTTGTCCTTATCATCTTCGTCGTCAGAATCATCACCATCGTCTTCTGCGCGTTTTGATTTTTTGGACTTGTCTTTGTTTTCTTTGTCGTCCTGATCGTCGCTGTCGTCCTCTTCCGCACGACGGCCTTTGGCCTTTTTGGACTTTTCTTTTTCGTCTTCATCATCTTCGGACGCATTAGCACCGCGACCAAAAAGGTGACCAAACCCTCTGATTTTCATCGACATCTTTATTCTCCAACTAGTTGTAATAAATCGCGGAATGCCGCATCAGGCGAGGCCACTTGATCAGCCAGCCCCAGTTGCACACCGTCGGCGCCAAGGAAACAGGCGGCTTCGGTATCCCGGACGGTTTTTTCTGTGATCCCGCGATTGCGGGAGACGGTACTCACGAACAGGCGGCCCATTTCATCAATATCAGACTGAATGGCTTTACGCGCCGTTTCGCTTAAAGGTTCATACGGATTGGACTCTGCCTTACGGTCACCGTAGGTAATGATGGTGACCGCAAGGCCGTCTTTTTTGATTTTCTGCGACCAGTCAACGTGCATCACAATGACGCCAACAGAACCGACGCCGCCTGTACGCGGCACGATTATCTTGTCCGCCGCACTCGCCAGTGCGTAAGCAGCGGAATAGGCGCTTTCGGATAAAATGGCCCAGACCGGCTTACTGCCGCGCGCGGCATAAATCTCGTCGACAAGGTCAAAACACCCTGCGACTTCGCCGCCGGGCGAATCAATATCCAGACAGATGGCTTTGACCTCACCGTCATTCAACGCCTGCAGGAAGCAGGCGCGAATGCCGTCATAGCCAGTCATCCCGCTGTAGGGCCGCAAGGTGCCGAGTTTCTGCACTAACGTGCCCTGAATCGGGATCACTGCGATACCTTCCACTACGTCATACCCTGTATCGCGGGCCTGCCTGGAAAATGAATCGTCATCATCATCCCAGTCAGACATAGACTGTATGCGTGTCAGGCCGAAACGGTCAGTCAGCGCAGCCATCACCACTTCGGCCTTTCGAGGATGCAGCGCCAGCGGCGTGTTAAATAGGCGCTGCGCTAAGTGCGGTAAATTCACTGTGCCTCCGGATCTTTAATTGTTTGAGGTGCGAAAGTGTCCGCCTGCGCCCATGTTGGTACAGGCAGTCCGCGTTCTTTAAAGGCTTCGATCTCGCGGGCACGCTGGTCCAGCAATTCTTCCCAGTCTTCGCCAACGTTTTCTGAGACTTCCATTTCCAGCGTTGACATGCCGGAATCCATACCGAGGATCGCACCCTTTTTCTCTGCAACCGGATCGACCCAACCACGTCCCGGCCCCATCCACTGTGCACGGCAATAGGCAGCTTTGGCCGCCAGAAATTCCGGGGCGCCAGCAGGAAGAGGTACCTCCCCGAGGTCATGGAGTTCTTCGATAAAGCTGCTGAATATTGGTTGTGCAAAACCACTGGCAAAATCATCACGACGACGTGTCAGGGTTTTCCAGGCTTCCAGCATCGCGGAGCGCGCTGAACTGTAATTGACATCGGACCAGTCCTGTGTTAACTGCTGCGTTGAGATACCCAGCGCGGCGGCGCAGTTACGGAGCGCAGCGCTTTCGAAAGCGACAAAGTTACTAATCGGGCGCGTTGCATTAACGGTCGTTATTTCTTCACCAGGCGCAAGAATGGGAATGCGCGCCCCGCTCTGCAGAGACAGGCGGTTATCCTGATGAAACTCGGTACGCATATCCTGATATTCGAGTACATCATCCGTTCTGAGTCCGTCTTCGAATAGCCGTGGATCGTATGGGGAAGTGACGTAAGCCCCAAAGATAGCGTTGAGGATTGATGCTTCCAGTTCGACTTCGTCGTACTTGATCAGCATTTTTAAGCGCTGAACAATTGGCGTAAAAATACTTGTTCCCCGGTGCTGGGCAGCCCTGTCACCGTCAAAATCGTGGACAACGATCGGGCGGCCCCAGGATGTTTCACGCGGAACGCGCTCCCACGTCATCGTTTTCTCTGCGCTCCACCAGTCCCCCATATGCGCTTTGCGTATGTGATACGCCAACGGCACACCGTCATCATCGATTTCCACCCCACCGCGAATTTTCAGCATGTCAAAAACCTGCTGAGGATTACTTAGGCGGTCTGGATCGATAATCTGAATCGTTGTGGCGTATCGTGCCCGCCCATGCCCGAGCCTGTCAGTTCGGTATTGCAGGACAGCCAGCGCATCTCCATCAACCAACTTGTGGCGGAAGGCAAGTCTGAGCATCTGGGAAACTGTTTTCTTACGCTCAACATCACAATAACGACTGGGGTCATTTGCCCATGTACGCCAGGCTGCTTCCACAGCCCGTCCGTATTGATCTGCCCATGTCGCATCAAACGCTTTTATCCCGGTCTGCATGGCCAGCGCGCGATAGTCCACTTTTGCGATCGGGCGAAAATTAGCACCGATGGCATTATCTAAAATTCGGGTAACGCTGCCGGACGCCCATCCGTCATTTCGGGCCATGTCGCGCACGCGCGAAACAATGCGGTCGCGGTAAATATTGACTTCATTATCTGGCGACCAAAGAGCCGGCTGCCAGTTAGCCATCGCATCACTGAAGGAATCAGCAGCGTCATAAGGAACACGACCCGATCCGTTTAGCATTGATGCCCGGCGATTAGAGGGAGGTAGTGGCCGCCCATTGGGGCCAAGGATCCTGACTTCTCCAGTTTTCATCAGTACCTAAACCTTAACGTCCTGCGCGGACGCCGCACAATGCCCAACTGGGCCTGCAGAAGCTGAATAAATGCAGTGAGTTGTCCGATATCAGTTTGCTGAAAACTCACGGAACGGGTGCCATCTCCCTGTGCATACGAAAAAGAAACACCTTTTGCACCGGTTGAAAGCTCGATATAAGCCTGCTGAGCAGCCGTCAGCGCTGCCGTTAATTGGTCACGAGTCAGCGCACCAGCCAATAAACTGGAGTTGGGATCAAACATAGGATTCCTTTTTAATTAGCCAGGCGTTTGTGAATAGGTTTGCGCTGAGGTTTTTCAGGTTCGGTAATGATGACGCCAGGTAAACGCAGATCCTGCTTTTCTTCAGGTTCCGGGGCCGGAGGCAATAACGTTTCAGGGTTATTCTCCAGCGCAATTACTTTGGCGTTTAATTTAAGGCCAGAGTGGAACAATCCACATAAAGCGGCATAGGCATACACACGGCAGTCCAGCGCCTCATTGGCTTTCCCATTCGGAAGTTCCCATACGCTGTACCGCTGGCCGGCAGCCTCTTTCATCACTAAACGTTCGGACGTTAGCTGTGTGAAATAGCCCATATCCCGATCCGTTGAGAAATGCATATAGCCGGGACCCGGCTGCTCAATATGTAAACGTGACCTTATTGAATCCTTTGCAGAGTTAACGCCCAAAATAATTGGCCTGAATTTTGCGCGAGTCTTCGAGGTTGGCCGTTTGTTCGGCCAGATTGGTGAACGTTTCCCCGTGGTGGCAGATTCGCCTTTGATCGCCCAGATTCTTCGCCCAAGCCTTTCCTGCGAGAACTCATACACTTTTTGCGTATGGTTACCGCCCGAGTCATGGCAGGCCGCCATAATGGTAAAACCCCGGCCATCAGCGCGGCGCCATATCTGTTTCAGATAAGCATCCAGCCTCAGCCAGGGTTCAGCAGTTTCCAAATCGCCTTCAATCACGTCGAAAGCAACTGACCAGCTTTCTTCATCTTTACCCCAGCCGACGACTTCAATTTCAAGCCGGTCATTTTGGGTATCAATACCGGCCGTAAGAACTGCTACACCATCAGGTACTTCGGCGTTGAACACCTCGCGGCGCGCCAGCAGAACGTCAACAGGAAGTCTTTTCCCATAATTAGGCCGATGAGGAAGCCCCATCTGGGTATTCCACCACGCCAACTCTTTATCGGGGTCACCCTTGGCTTTCAGATATTTTTCCGCGATATCTGACGGCTTATCTTTTTGCCAAGGGCTAAATAACTTTGAAGCCTGAAATCCAGCGTGAATATTGTCGACCGCCATTTTCCCGCAGTCCGGGCAAGTAACCCGGTGTACCGCATGCCTTTCAGACGCTGACCAGGTCCAAACCTTACTGACCGCTGTAACGTCGTCAGCGTGCCATGCCTGCTCATAGAGATTAAGCGGGATATGCCGCGTTCCGCAGCACTCGAAAGGTTTTGTCTGATGCCATTGAATTGTTCTTAACGCACGAAGCCTGTCACCTTCAGACCATCCGGTGCCGCAGCTTTCACAGTGGATCATCGCCTGTTTGGTGTTGTGTTTATCAGCCTCTGACGGCCAGTGAATATGCTTAAAAAAATCAGGGAACTGGCGGTGTCCACAGTGCGGGCACGCCATCGATGCACGACGTTGATCTGAATCTTCATAACTCGCTGCGATCCGGCTTTCGTCTTCCACCGTCGGAGAACAAGCGCGGACGGAAAGCCAGTTCAGCCCGAATGTTGCTGTGCGCTCCTCGGCTAGCGTTATCGGATCGCCTTCGCGGGTGATAGGGTATTTATCCACCTCATCGGCCAGCAGCACGCGGATCGGGCGACGCGCGAGGTTATCAGGACTACCCGCGCCAGCAAGCGCCAGAAAGCCACCGGTAAAAGATTTATAAAGCAGCGTTTCTTTTGAATTTTTTTGCTTATTGCCGCCGATCAGGTCACGAAGAACCGGGGTAACACGCACCAGCGGCGTAATGCGCTCTTTTGAAAATTGCTCTGCAGCGTCTTCTTTTGGCTGGAGGAGCAGCATCGGGCACGGATCGAGGTGCGCAAAATAACCGAACAGGTTTTCAAGTAATGCCGTCTTCATTAGCTGAGTGCAGCACATCACTGTAATGATATGAACGCCTGATTCTGTTGCAGCCAGCATAGGGCCGCGTGCTATTTCTACGGTTTCGGTTTCCCAGTTGCCGGAGGTGCTGCCCGCTTCTTTCGCGAGCTTACGATAACGGTCTGCCCAATCCGGCACGCTGATACGCGGCGGCGGTGTCCAGCCCTTCCTTATACTGCTTAAAAGTCTGTCACGTTTCGTCTGGGTTAAATTCAGGCTCGCCGAGTCCGGAGATGTGTTTATGGACATGTTCGATTAACACCTCGGTCATTCTGTCAGCTGGAACGCCCAGATCAGCCGCCATCAGAGGCGCTACGCGTGACGGCCAGTTCATCCAGGCGTCACGTTGCTGGCGGAACGCTGCGAATAACACAGCTTCAGCGACAGAGAGCTCGACCAGTTGACCATCCTCTTTCTCGAATTCGAGCTTTGTTAACAGGGCAAGATAGTTCTCTTTGATCCTGCTGGCTTCTTCTCTCGACATTTCAGCGCCGGTCGCCAACATGATTTGTTTAACCGCCGCGTCAGTGTCTGAATTATCTCTAAGTCCGATATCAGCCTTCGCCGGTTTATTTTTGGCCGCATTTTTCGTCCGGGGATCTTTACCGTCACGCAGCATGATGAGGGCTTTGTCGGTAGCTTCTACATCAATGAGGCTACCGTCGAGAACGACATATTTCCCTGCTTTAACCCACCGACCGATCGTCTTCCGATCTACACCAGCGTGTTTCGCATATTCAATTTGCGTCATCGTTGTCATGGGACATTTTCCTCGATGGGACAGTGGGACATTCAAATGGGACATTTTTTTGTGTCTCACCTAAATGTCCCATGCAAATATCAATCGCAAAACACCCGCAAAGCCACGCGGCGTAAGGGCTGGTAATAATTAGTGCATAAATATGCACGTGGGACATGGGACACAAAATGAAAAATTCATAGCTGGTGAAACTGTGCGGCGCGCAATGCCCGTGCAATAGAAAGGACCGGGGAAGGACCCATTTTTTTATCGATAACTATTATCACTTGATGGTGACGATTGCATGGGGTGGCAGGCGATAATCCACTTCATTACCTGTTCCCTGCAAAACCGCGCAACCCTTACACCAGCCGACTATTTCAATTTCAAACCGGTCGGCTCTGATATCAATAGCGGCCGTAAGAACTGCTACATCAACTGGGATAGATTTAACGCTTGGGATAATATTTGTTTTGCTGTTGACCATTTTATCCGCCTATTTTCAGATTACTTTGCTGTCTTCAACGCCTCACTGATCGCCTTGCTTATCGCTCTTGGCATCAGCGTTGCAGCCATCTTCTCTGCCCTGTCCATGTATCCCAGCGTGGGCTTAACGGGGAGAGCGTCACCAAACCGAATCAGCAACTTCGGCATAGGGTTCTTCTCACGCTCACGGCGCGTGCCATTAGCTGAGCGCTTCTGGCGCTTCTTACCCTTCTTGCTCTTTTTCACTTTCACCCGCTGCCAGACACCGTTGATTCCATCGATATCCCCGATAAACACGTTTGACTTTGCCTTGAGTTGGGAGAGCTTATTTCGTCCTAAGTTACCGTACTTGTTCAGTTTGACGTCTTTGGGATTTAGCAGCGCATTGCCATTGAGCTTATGTACACCACCGAACTCGAGCGGCTCCAGATAACCGGCAGCAATATCACGGACAAAGACTGTAGCAGTGAGATTGTCACGTCGAGCACCGACAGATCCAACAGCGTTCACCGTAAAGGGTGTTGGACTCTCAAGCTTACGCTGGAAAGCGGTTTTCTCTGCTGCAGCTATTTGACGGGCGACGCTGGTCAGCGCTTGTGCAGTGGCGAAAGGTATTTGTTTTTTTAACGACTGAAGTTTTACAGAAAGGTCTTTGATATCGGCCACGGGTCACCACGTGAAATTTCTTCAATGGGCTTGTTTTCGCCAATCTCAGGCATAGGATTGATCTGGGTATTACACACACAGAAAATAGGGAAAAAATGAAGAAAATAATCTTTGCCTTACTCGCTTTAGCTTTGACACTTCCAATGCCATCAATGACCTTTGCAAAAGGTGGTCATTACTATCCGAGCCACGGCTCATCACATAAAGGAGGAAAATACTACAATCCGAGCACTGGAAACCATTATGTGAAAAGACATTAATCATCAGTATTTGAGCCACCTTATATAGGTGGCTCATGAAAGGCTCAAAGGTATTTATCTTTCAGTGCAACCAGATCGGCTTCTGCGTCTTTGCCCAGAACTTCGATACCGTGTTCGATGAATGCGACCACTTTATTGAAATCGTCTTTCAGTGCTTCCAGCGGGGATAAGGCTGCGGTCGCGGCGTCCACTGCTGGAATTGGATTAACCACATCAGTTCCATCTGCTGGCACAGCAATAAATGTAACCAGCGCAGTTACTGATACTGAACCGTCAGGAAGTGACGCAGTTAATGCCGCATTTCCAGCAGTGTTGCTTACGAGAGTTACGGTTACATTCCCGGATCCGTCGGTAATTGCATGATCGAAGCCAATAACAGCACCAGCGACGGAGAAATCTAATTGAGTGCTGCTTACTGGATTACCAGCATCATCGGTGGCTGACGCCAGCATGAGAATTGGTGATGTGCCATCAGCAGGTTGCGAATTGTTAATTGAGGTTAACGATAATTTCACGGTGTTTTCCTTCGGTTGGGATTCAGTCGCTGGGACTGGCGTGTAGAAAAAGGCTTTAATGCTTGCCCATAGGCGCTTAATCATTTCTGTCTGGCCTCATCTGCCTGTTTGATGCCGTCGAGCTGGTTATTTAGCTGGTCTATCGTCGTGAGCAACGGGTCAATCCAGTAAACAGCCTGCCCGTATGTCAATCGGCAGCCGGTGGAAGCGGTGGGGGTACTTTCTGCAGCAGGCTGGCCGGTATCGGTGTGCATTGCGCTGGCACGTAAACTGTTCGTGTATTCGAGCAGCCGGTCAGCAACAGCAGAATCAACACACTTGCTGCTGGCAGGATCGCGTTTAATAATCGTCCGGTATTCAATTTCTCTCTCCTGGCTTTTACCAACGATTTGCACTGCGTATAGCTGTGCAGCGCCAGCAATCTGATTTGAGCGCTGAAAATTAAATGCCTGGGTTGAAATGGTTTCTGACTGAAGAGCGTTATCTGACTGGAGCTTGTTGACCTGCCCTTTCGCTTCTACGGATTGACCGTAAAAATGAAATGCCAGAAATATCATCAGCGCGATAAATCCGGCCGCTAACGCCGTGGCCGCGACGCGAAAATAATTAACCATCGAGCCCCCAACACGTCATCTCGCTTTCCTGATCACGTCTGATTACCTGTCCGGCGCAGTTGTTCGCGCGAATTCGGCAATCTTTCCCACCGTCCCAGATCCAGCGCTTTATCTCAGCGCATGCCCCGAGCCGGTCCCCGGAGTTCAGCTTCCGGTAGAAAGTTGAAGTGAAGCATTTCGCCGGACCAATATTCCACGGGCAGAATGATGCGATCCCAACTTTTTGCGGTTCAGTCAGGGGGGCGTAAACATTTTTGCCGACCCAAGCCAGTGCTTTGGCCTGTTCCACTTTATCGATAGCATCACATTGGGTCAGCGTAAGGCGCATACCTCTATAAACAGGTTTTCCGTTTACTGCAGTGACACCGCCGCAAATAGTCCATTTCCCGCCTTGATCCTGATAAGCAATCAGGCTGGTTCCCTCTTTTTCTTTCTGAAACTGAGCCATCATGACGGGAGCTGAGGCACCAGCGGCAATCAGCGCCAGCATGGCAGCGCTGAGTTTTGTTTTCAGGTTTGCCATAGTCAGTCCTCGTCACGCCGCACCATATTATGTTTTCTGTCCCAAACCTTAAAAATGATGTTGCAGAGGCATGTAATAAAGGCGAACAGCAAAGTGCCGAGTACGCCTATGGCTGCCCATTGATCTGGAGTGTGTGAGTTAAGGAATTCATTGAACCAGTAGGCCGCGCCGCCGAGCGATGTTCCATAAGAAACGGCTGACGTAACCGCGCTCGTTTTATCCATCTTCATGGTCTCCCCCTCCGGTCATCCGGTTGGGTGCATAGTTATTGGGAAATAAAAAAGGCCACCCGAAGGCAGCCTTAAAGGAGAGGTAAACGACTTTTTAATTAACCAGAATCTCTAACCGTTTTCCGAGGGCGGCGAGCGCCGCCTCAGTAGTATCAATCTTTGTATTATGCCCAAGTGTCACAATCCGCTGAACCTCCTGAGGCTTCAGATTCATTCGCCGAGCTAACTCTGCGTTTGAGGTTCCAGTCTCGAGCATTGCATTAAGCAAAAGAACTTTTGCCCAGATGCTTGCAGGTACTGTCACGAAGTCATCACCTGATTCACCAGGCATCGGCACAGATTGGTTATCTTCGAAGTAAAATTCAAACGCAGTAACCAAAGCGTCACGCGCCATTTCTAACGCCTCTTCTCTGGTATCACCCTGCGTTAACGCTTCCGGTATATCGGGGAAACTCACGAAGTACCCGTCGCCGTCTTTCTCTAATTTAACTGGATATCGCATATTTAATACGATGAATCTTTGCGAGTAACCAGCCCCGAAGGGCCGGTTTGTTAATTTAGACCTAACTGCTTGAGTATGGCCTTTCGCAGTGGTTCTTTTATCTCAGAGCTGGGATGCCTTGGCATTACGCTTCGCTTCCCGTTAAATCTCAGTTTCAAGTGGTTAGTACCGTTTGAAACTTCGACCCCCTGCGACTCAAGCCACCGCCTGAACTCGCTCTGCTTCACCGCCTCCTCCTGTTTGTTTAACTTGAGATGATTATAAACATTTTTGTTTATAGGCACAAGCTAAATTATAAACATTTTTGTTTATTTTCAGAGGTTGCGAACTCTTGCCACAAATAGGTGTAACCATTCTGTGGTCTCTCCGTTTACTGTTGCATTTTTCTATACATCAGAAACGCAAAAACCCGCGCATTGGCGGGTTCAAATAACTTTTGTAATTAAAGATGTAGTCCCTGCCCCACCCGGCGCTTATCTCCGGCACTCTTAATGGCTTAGCTCTTGAAGGGGCCAAATCATAATCTCAGATTAATCCCGGTGACATTTAACAATTTTTGCGAAATTAACCATTTTCAGACCAACAAAGTACAACATTGTGATCCAGACCCAATAATCAGCGACCATTGCAGCACCGATGAAACAGACAAGGCACCCCGTTGGAATAATAGATTTCTCTAACTAATAATGCCGAACAGCTTTGCCCACTCTTCTATCTGGGATCGATATATAAACTGAATAGACGGCGGAGAGTAAGGGCCTTCGCCTTCTACAACTTGTGCAAGGCAAGGAAATTCTTTGGGCGCCCGTCTCAGCATTTCTCTTTCAAGCTCGTCCGCGTCGAAAAGCGAAGGAAATTCCTCATCCAAGTGAAGGTAGCCGTTTAGCATCCATTCGCGATACTCAAATTCGTTAGTTAGTAACTTCATGCCGATGGTCTCATATGATGTTTTATATAAGATAGCAGGCATTTAACAAATAAACGAAGATGCAAATCCACATTTCAGAAACGCAAAAGCCCCGTAATGTGTGAGGCTCATAAACTGAGGAGTTTTTTGTTTATTCAGGTTAACGCGGCTTCAAAACTACCCCTTTTGGCAAACACTGAGGAACAAGATTCCAACCGCTGTCGTTCGTATCAACATTGCAGAAAAGATTTCCTTTCCTGTCGATCAATACAACGGGGAAGAATGCCCCATGATCATCATGCTCAATCTTTTCTACTATTACCTTGCCGTTGCTAACGCCTTTAAAGCTGCCAGCAGTTAGGAAGTTCTCATCCCCTTGCGTAGATCCATTTGCTGGGAATGAAATGTAATGAATGGCGCGGCTTGTAGCCCATGCATCTGTCGAGAAATAAAGCGTCGCGGTGTTCCTGTCATAAAAATTTATTGAGATATTTTTAAACGTGTCTTTGGGTGATTCTGCATAATTAGGATTATTTTCAACAATATTCCTCATTTGCACGCGGCCATCTTTCAGTTGGTAGACCGCTATGATTCGTCCAACATGATTTTTGGAGCTATACAACCCCACGTATAAAAAATCAACGTTCTTACCAATTCCAGAGGCTGATGTTAAAACTTCATCCTCAGATTGTTTTATTTTTGATGTGATATCTTTCCCATCCAGGCAAATAGCAGATGGTTTAAACACAAAATTATCCATACTTTCCATTGGCGCGGATAGGCCGGAAAGGAGTGGGCAATCCGCAAGTGCTATAAGCGGAAAGCAGAATATGGACAAGGCTACTATTAACTTCTTAAGCATGAGTTGCTCTCTTCTTTTATTAGAGTCTGCATCTCTGATATACCCAGAAGGTCTGTCAGTCAATACTCAGCATATTATGAAAAAAACAAAATTTTATGCCACTTTCGCTGTGGCCGCGCCCATGCCCTTGGGTGTTCTGTCGCTCCTCGCCGCTAATAACCGGTGCGCGTTTGGCTGGCGCGCTGCTCTACCGGTATGCCTTCTTCTTTAATAACCCTCACCAGCGCATATTGCAGTTCGGATCTGCATCTGGCTCCCTGTAGGACTCGGGGCAGCATCATTACTGCTGCATTGGCTGACGCCTGCGGTCTATCCGTTTACGTATGCATTTTTCGTCCCTCCAGAAACGACAAAACCCCGCCGGAGCGAGGTTCTGAGATTGTCTAAGCTTTGTGACTACGTAACCGACCTTAACAGATTACAAGAGTTTTTGCGTACGCGTTAGTAATTTTGTATTCTTCAGATCCATTAATCGATCTCGGCTTTTAATTACTCGTCAAATACATGCTTTAATTTTAATTAAATAAAAACAATAACTTATTGGAATTAATAAATTATGACTAAACAGCAAGAAGTTTCTTCTGATACGGAAGTGGTCCAAAAATTCAGCGTACATTATGGCGCAGCGGAAGGCTCAGACCTTGATAAGCATAAAATGAATGCTTATGACTTAGGAATGGCAATAGTCGAGTTCGCTAAAATGGTTAACCGTGCGGACGATATAATTAACAAACAGAGCACATTAGAGCTAGAAGTAACTGCTCCAGCGAAAGAAGGCTCCCTAATCATTGAATTCGCGCTGCTCATAAAAAGCACGGGAGCGCTTGAAGTCATGAAATATTTGGGGATTAGTCTTGCTTCAGGAGCGGTCGCTTATGGGTCTGCACTGGGAGTGGCTAAGAAATTGAGGGATAAGCGGATTCTTGAAGTAAAAAGTGAAACCGGTTCTGATAAAGCAACGCTCGTTTTAGATGATGAAGAAATTACTTGCAACAAGACTGTTGCCCTGCTTGTTTCTGACCCAGTCATCAGGCAATCTATGAATGAAATTATTACCCAACCCCTGAACTCTGAAACAAAACCTACCTTCAAAATCGAAATGGATGGAGAAGATGTTTTCAGAGTTGAAGATGATGAGATCCAAGATTACACACCTCTCCCTAAAGCATCGCTTTCGCATCAAAAAGTTGAATCGATAACCGCTAATGTTCTATTAACACAGGTTAATTTTGATTCGAGCCGCGGCTGGAAGATGCTTTACGAAGGAAAGGAGATTGCGGTCAAGATGGAGGATAACTCCTTCATGGCCCGGGTAGAACATAGTGAAAAAAGTTTCACAAAGGGTGACATGTACGAGGTTGCACTGTCTATAATTTCCAAGACCACAGCGCGATCTCAACGTACTGAATATGTAATCACAAGGGTGATACGCCACCGAGCCTCTGCAGATAGGAAACTCTTTTAACGTGAGCGAAGTTGAAGCGATCAGTATCATTTCTCAATTTATAGGATGGGCAGGCTTAATAGCCTTTGTCCCCTTGCTGTATCGCTTTGGCTATGCTTTCTCGTACTACTTGACTGGAAGACTAAAAAAACACCAAAAGCTTATCATTCAGTACAAAAAGGATGATCAGATCATCAATGAGATTGTGGTTAATCTCGATTCAAAGTCCCCGTTAATCAAACAAATTGAAGCTGCCAAGCGAGGAACTCTATGAGTACAGTTCCTCACGATAATGCTGTTGGCTTAAAGGCGGCAGTAGGAAGTACCGCTAGCATTGGTTCAATATTAATTGGCTTAGCAAATTTTATACCTGGAGATTCTGGAAAAATTTTCACACTTTTAGTACCTGTGATTAGCTCTGCGATTTCTTGGTTTGGGATTTACTGCTACAACCGTTGGATGGAACCCCAGGCAGTGGTTTCTTGGCGATCAGCACTAAAAATGGACTTAAAAGAGCAATTAGAGGTAATTAACGACATTAACTGCGATGAAGCTACGAAAACACAAGCTCGGGAGGTTTACTCCCGAACTAAGATGAAGTTGGCGACCTTGAGGCAAGATTATGCATCAGGAACGTTAAACATTCGCTCCTCTGATTAAGTGATTTTTAAAAACTGCTTAGCATAGAAAGGCAACCATCGATAAATCCTTGCGCTGTCTGCATATCCTTCCTAACAGTTCCGTCTGAGCATTTTCGTCTTTTCGCAATTGATCTTAGCGATACAGCAAAAACATAATGCAAAATAACTAATTCATACTCTTCCATTCTATATTTTTTAAGCCTTGCTACGCATCCGTCAATCATAATTCCCTCGTCATCAGAGCATTGCAGCCTGGGCTTGGAAGCTTGGGGAAGTAACCCTTTGAATCCAGCCGCGATCGGGGAAAAATCCACACCACTATTGTCGCTGGCTGCCCATGCCCCCCAAAGTTCTAATGTCTCATCAATATCACGCATTATTCTCTCCACACTTATTTTTGCTTGCTGGTAGCGATGACGCCCATCGCCAGCGCGCGGTCTAATGTCTTCAGTACCAGAAATTCCTGAGTACCGTGTTCTGATTCCCAAGCCTGGGTATCAGCATGAAGTGAGTCGTGACACCGTCTGCACAGCGGAATCACGAACATGTCATGCGCTTTTGTCGCCATTCCACCAAATCCATTGCCGGTGATGTGGTGTGGATCATCTGACCCGTTACCACAGCCGCAACATGGCTGGCGCTTTACCCATTGGGTGTATTTCGTGTTTTCGTACCGTCTTCGCTTCGGACGAAGCAAATAGGACTCGGGCGTCTCCGGATCGATTGCCAGCGCCAGCACCGGTTTGACATTGTTCGCCAGTTCTTCGCGGGGTTGCTTCTCCCACGGGTTAACGTCAGCCTCTTTACGCTGACCACCAGGCGGGATGTATTTCATCCCCAGCGCCTCGCAAATTATCTCCTCCGGCAACTGTGTCGCCAGCCCCTTACTCGTTGCCCACCAGCACAATTCCGGTAAGGTCAGGCGGTGGCCGTCTGGCAGCCGAGACCGCGCACGAATAGCTTCAGTCACGAATTCAGTGACGTTCGCCAGAGCAGCAGCGTCCAGTTTGGCTGATTCTTTGTCGCGGTATTCATTGTCGTGAGACCAGCACAGGGACACCATGCCGCGCGCCCGGCGCACCTGCACCAGCTCATGATGATGATATTGGCCGCCGAAGTCGGTGCACTGACAGCCGCTGTTACGCTTAACCCACTGCGCCAGCGCATCCCAGCCACCAGCAAGACCAATCACGCGCTCTGACGAAAGAAAGGCCGCGAGACGCGGATCACGCGATAACGGCTGAGCCTCTACCGGTACCAGACCGTCCGCCGCGCCGCGCAGGTCTGCAGGCTCATCGGTGATCAGCAGACGTTTCCCGCTGAAATGTTGCAGCATGTCGCCCGGCGGCCGCAACAGCACGATCCCCAAATCCCTCTGTGGATATGGCTTTAAGAGCGCTCTCATTCAGCTCTCTCCCCGGCTTTAACCAGGCTGCTCAGTACAGCATCGGCATGTTCCCGCGCAGCGGTGTAATCAGTGGGATGTAGCTCCCCCGAAGGGGAGACCGCTGTCAGCCAGCCGTTGTAAGCAGAGAGCCAGATTTTCTGAAATTCATTCACGCAGCAACCTCCTGCAGGTAAACGATGCCAGCGGAGATCTGGGGTTTAGAAGCTGATAGTAGTGTCAGTGCCTGATAATGACCTGCCAACACTTTTACGCGAGAGTTCCGCACAGGAGGAATAGTAGTGAAGCTCGCCGGTACCAACTCGATATCGTTGAATGGGTTTTCATTTCCCCAGTGATGCCAGCCTGGAGCTTCTCCACGGCTAAAAAGCTCGATGCGTGAAACTTGCCCGTAAAGCTCTTCGAGGCGAAAACGCACCTCTGCTGGCTTTTCGCTGTGCTCACCGCGGCAACTGTAAACAACCTGCTTAATGCTGGCGTTCAGGCGCTTGAGACCGGACCCGCGAACGGCGATCAACACATCTTCTGTGTTGCCGCGCGTGTAGTTTCCGCCATTCATCACCGTTTCCACGTTCAAAGTATCCATAAAGTCTTCGAAATCGATCATGGTCTGTTCTGCCAGCGCACGCTCTATACGGCTACGTGCCTGCTCATAGAGTTTTACCCACGTAAATCCCTTCATGGTTTTCACCTTGAAGCCCCATGCATGCGCCAGCTCCACTGCTTCTGAAGCAAAGTTGCCGGTGTACCACATCGCCAGAACTGCGTTTTCATCTGCAATAGACCAGACCGGAAGACGCTTCATTTCCTCAACCGCCATAGTGCTATAGTGGTCACCCGCCGCGCCGTTACTTATCTTGTTGGAATACTGCCAGGCAGGATCTGCATAAATCAGTTGATAACTCATAGCGCCTCCGATTTAGGGGCGATACGGAAGTTTTGATCAAAGTTTTTGGTTTGAAAGCATGACCAGCGCCCCGTATGTAGGGCATAGCCACATACTTTGTTTTTGTCCCGGTAAACAACATTGAACTCCTTATAGAAACGTGGTCTCAATTCAAGGTAGAGGCCTAGTTCTTCAGGAATTACTGATAAAGTGCTTTTCTCGCCATGGTTCACTGGTGGTGTCGTGTAAACAGGAATAATTACGCCGCCGTAGGCGTTTTTGCATTTGATGGCATCAACTTCTTCCAAATACACATCAAATTTAAAAGTAGAACTATTTCCGTCTGTGAACGGTCGACTAATGACGTAATAATCAGGCTTGGCCTGCTTTACTGCTAATGCTATACGTAAAAGTGGAATGATTTCTTGAACATCAAACAAAGCATTTCCGTATGAAATTGCTTTAGCCATTGAAAGCAACTCTTCCAACCGCCCTTCGCTGAACTGCCCCAAATCGTTATTCATAACGCCCCCTGCCCAGATGTACTGCCCATAGGTTGCATTCAAACTCAGCACTGATTTCAGCCGGTGTTTTCACAAGAGCTATATTGGATTTTTCGGCTGCTGGTTCTGCGACTTGTTTTGGCGCTTCGCCCAGTGAATAGGTTTTCTTCACGGCACAATGCCCAGTGACAATGTTGAACCGAGGCTTTTTGCTGATCGTATTAATCTTAGATGACATCGAATGCCCTGAAGGAATAAAGCAGGCATGTTCGATTAACGATGCTTCAGTATTCGAGCAGGTGCGCGCAGTGCAATCACGCATGGGCTCTTCTATGACTAATTCCTGATGGTTTTTTTTCATGCAGGTTTCCCACCCTGCCGGCGCTGGGCACATTCTTTCCAGATGCGATTCCAGGTGCTGATCGCGAAATCACTGCGCATGCCGCGCACGCTGGCTTTGCTTGCCTCAGTACAGACCAGTTTTTCCAAATCACTTGGGGCTTTGCTCGCCGCAACACCGCTGATAAACCGGCGATAAGCTGAATCACGTTCAGAGGTATCAACGGCCACTTCGCCGCGGTCCCACTTCCCGTTTTTGCGGGCTGGGCGGCCAGCACGATTCCAAGCATTGGCACCTTCGAGATAACCCGGGAACTTGGAAGGCTGGAACAACGTGGACGGGCGCAGATACTCGGCCATTTCCAGATCGCCGCCCCATTTGGCATGCATGTAATCAACGGTCAGTTGCTGTTCTTCAGGGGTGAAGCCTTCACGCAGTCTGGCGCGGATGTTATCCAATGAGGATTTGCTGACCTGATAACGTGAGCCGGTGGTCTGGTTCAGGTAGTTCAGAACCTGTTTAGCCTGATCAGTAATTTCAACCTCGGCGTCGGTCTGCGCAGCATGCTGACAAAGGGGTTTTATATCTGATGGATCTTGTTTTGAATTTACTGACGGATCCCCCCCAGATTCTGACGGGTGAAAACCGGTATTCGTGTTGGATTTTGATGCGTCGGATTTTGACCGGTCAGAATTTGAGGTGTCAGATTTTGATGCGTCAGAATCTGACGGTTGAGCGGCAGCACGAAGCTTCGCAATATTCAGCTGGTACATGTTCGACGTGTTGCGGTTTCCCTTACGGCGCTGAGTGCTGGTGATCCAGCCGTCAGCCTCAAGTTTGCCCAGCGTAGTACGCACAGTGCTTTCACCAGCACCCAACTGGCGGGCAATGGTGGTAATTGACGGCCAGCACAGGCCTTCGTCAGAACTGAAGTCAGCGAGGCGCGCCATGATGGCCACCGCCGATATTTTCAAACCGGCAGCAGCGCAACCATCCCAGACGTATGCGGATAATTTAACGCTCATAAGACCCTCTTAAATTTTCGCCGGAATTGTTCAGTAGGCTGGGCACACTCATGCGGGTAACCTGCGCGCATGAAGATGACGCGATCCCCTGCTCTGTCGAAGCCCACGACGTGTACCACAACGCCCCGCCAATCCTTGTAACGCCGGTCCAGCTTCTGGATTTCTTCAGACATGCCGTCACCTTCTGGCTGCTCTGGCGGACGTAACCTACCCACCACGCCGCGAACTGGTAGTTGCACGGTACCCAGTGGCCCGATACCATCACTTCGTACGACAAAGCTTGTTTGTTGCCGCCAGTCGCTTTACAGCGCATTTGCGGAACGCCAGCTTTTATGAGTAAACTGTTCATGCGTTAATTACTCCACACACGTTTTTAATGCGCCCGACGCCTCAAGCTGCACACTTGGGGCGTCAACCTTTCCGGCTTTACTTTTCTTGCCAAACAGCGCCAGCACAGCCCTAACCTCTGCATCACGCGCCGCTAAATGCTGACGGTGAAAATCCAAGATTTTTTCGGCTTCCAGCTCATCAATAACCCCATCTGCCAGTGATGACTGAATAATCATGTCCACCTGCCCACGGTGCGCAGCGGTACGCACGCTTTTGCTGAAAAGCTCAACCTGATCAAGTTCATCCAACTGGGGAATATCTACGTACAGGCCACCACGGCGATGTGCGTAGTACTGCGCCAGGTAACTTGTGCCGCTGATGTCTTCCATTGCGATCAGCTCATCAATTTCAAAGAATCTGCAGCCGTTCTTTTCGTAAAGATTGTTGTTGAATCGGGTTTCAGTCATGTCCAAAGCGCCAGCCATTGCCGACCGTCCGCCGGGGTAAGCGGCGCACATTGCTTTCACTACTGATTTCAGTCCTAACATGTGGCTTTCCTTTTGGTAGTTATGGCTGTGCGCCAGTGGTGTTAGTCTTTCCAGATGAAACAAAGTCTGGGTAGCGGTGGGGGTATAAAATTTGAAGCTCATTAATCTGACCTTCATAAAATTTCACAAGTCTTTCAGCTACTTCGAGGGACGCCATTTGCTGACCTCTTTCAATCCGGCTTAAATTCGCAGGGTCGATTTCAATCAGCTTCGCTACATGAGAAAGCGTGTGGCCTTGCGATGTACGCAAGCTTCGTAATGGTGATTGCATAAAACCTCCTATAATTGCGCAATTCGCATATTAAAGTGTAGTTACGAATTGCGCAAGTCGCTTTGCATATGACGCAAAAACAACTTGTAATAGGCGCATGAACATAGGAAAACGCATAAGAGAACTTCGCCTGGCGAAGGGAATGAAAATTAGTGATTTGGCTGACGCTGTCGGAATTGACGGTGCGAATATTTCACGCCTTGAGACAGGTAAGCAAAAGTCATTTACTGAACAATCACTTAGTAAGTTTGCTGAAGCTTTAGGCGTTGAGGTTTCTGATCTCTTTACTGCGGCTGAAAACAGGAATACTGTATATGAATACAGTAAAATTAATCCTGTGGTTCAGAAGGAAACAGCCGTGTTCAGAGTCGACATACTTGATATAAGCGCTAGTGCGGGCGGTGGATTTATTCAGGGAAGCGATGTGATCGATGTGATCAGGTCCATTGAGTATAACAACGAGCGGGCCATTGCCATGTTCGGTAGCAGACCTCCCGAAACAGTGAAAGTAATCAATGTGCGCGGTGATAGCATGGCTGACACTATTGAGCCTGGTGACCTGATATTTGTCGATGTATCAGTGACAGACTTCGATGGTGATGGAATTTATGTCTTTGGATTTGATGATAAAATTTACGTCAAAAGATTGCAGATGATTCCTGATAAAATCTTGGTGATCTCTGATAACAACAAATATAGAGAATGGACAGTAGATGAATCTAATCAACATCGATTCTATGTATTTGGTAAAGTTATGATAAGCCAATCGCAGGCATACAAGCGTCACGGCTAAACCTTCATTGAAAGAAATGACCGCCTATCACGGCGGTTTTTTTTCGTCCTTATAATTGCGCAATATGCAATTTAATACTTGCGTGATTCGCAATTGTGTTTTATCTTTTCCTCATCGGCAGCACAACGGGAAGAACACAGCAGCTTAATGAGGTATCAGGATGGATGACACAATTTTGCTTAAAGAAAAAAGCGCCAGTTCTACCAGGCGCTTTGAAAAATCGGAAATCTTAAACGTATTCAGTATTAGTGCTTCTCAGATGTCGGAACTGAAGAATCAAATTTTTCGACCGTATCAATATGCTTTTGTAATTCTGAAATCAAAGCTCGGGCAATGTCCGGAGTAAGACCAAAAAACTGGGTCTCTTGGGCTTCTTCTATAGGTTGAATCGGTGAAGTTAGAAACTGAAATTTCATTACTAAAGCATCATAACCAGGTAAAGGTCCTATTTTCCAACCTGCGATAGGGAATATAGGTATATCGGATTTGTTAGACACGTTATTTCCTTCTTGGCTGTGTGAGAACTACCAAGATAACACCGCCGCCTGAGGTGGAGAAGTGACCAGGCATACAACGGCAAAAACACTGGGGGTTGAGGAACTCATCAACCGAAGTCACTCATGACCACAGTTGAAAAGTGTTCTTGCCGATGTTTAGGGATTAGTGGATCGGTAAATCAGGGACGAGCGTCAGATATGGAATTTCGCGGAAGGTTACAACTTCATAAACGTTAACTGGATGCTTACACACTGCACATACGATGGAGGAGATAGTCTCAGAGAATACGACATCAGAAGTGATATTGAATCTCTCAGAATTACATTTTTCGCAGATAAGTTTTATATCGGGCATTTTTAACTCATGGATAAGTGATGATCCTAACCAGATTATTAAGAATTTTCTTATTCCAATGACAAGTATAGCAGACGCTTAGATTCTTGAATAAATGCATAACGTAAAGAGCACTGACGGTGAGCAAGCTGGCAAAGCTTTCAATGTCCTACAGTCCCGATAGTGCTCTCTCCGTTGTGGCCAGCATCAGGTGATGGTCGGGTTCCCTACCCGATTGTGGGTTCGACTCCCGCCGCACAATCAGATCGACGTGGAACCTCGATAATTGCTGCGTGTAGTTGCTTCGGCGGTGGCATGACTCTTCAACCTACCCAAGGGGGGAGCGAAGATAATGTTCTGATCATGACCACCGCCAATTTTTTCACAACATTCATCATTTTTGTGCAGAAGAATGACCATCTCAAAACGTGTGGAGCAAACAATGAAATTAGCGACAATCAAAAATGCAATCGTCTATAAGGCTCACCTGCCCGAAGCTGACCTGCTGGCCGGCCATCTTAAAGAATTTCCGTTCTCTGAAATTGGTGAACTGGAAATGGCGCGCGTTGGATTTATCCCGAACCTGATCACCGCCGAACTGGTAACGCCATTCCAGGGTGGATTGTCTCTTTCGCTGCGCATCGATGAGAAAATCATTCCCGGCGCCGCAGTGAGAAAAGAGGTTCAGGATCGCGTGTCCACTATCGAGCTTGAAGTCGGCAAGAAATTAAAGCGCTCTGAAAAGCTGAATATCAAAGATATGGTGCTGGCGGACTTCTGCAAACAGGCATTCGTGAAAACCACAGTACTGAACGCGTTCTACAACACAGAGCACCACCTGCTGATCGTCGCCACGGGCAGCAAACATTATGCTGGTGTGCTGGTCAGTTACCTGGTCAAAGCTGTTGGTTCTGTGAAGACTGAAACCATCCATATAAGCGATATCAAACACGGCCTGACCACAAAGCTTAAAACGTACCTGAATGGCGATGATCGTGCGTTCGACGGCTTCCACGTCGGCGATTTCACCCAACTGTCACGAAAAATCGAACAGAAAGAAACTATCAAATATGCAGCTGACATCGACAGCATCCGGGAAGAATTGCGCGAGAACTTGGAAAACAGTTATATCGTCGATTCCATCAACCTACGTTACGGCGATGTGAGTTTTTTGCTGACCGAAAATTTCTACTTCAAACGCGTGGATCTCCGCGAACTGGCAGATAACGCTGAAGACGACCTGCCGTTCCGTTGGCGCCATGAAGCTTCAGTTGCGACTTTGCTGCTGACCAGCGTGATTAATACCCTGTGTGTGCTGCTGAGCTATAAGCCGCAGGAAAAAGAAATTAACCCTCAGTAATACAGTCGCCCAGCGCACCGGGCGTTATTTAAATCTGACCAATGAAATTTAATTGCCATCACTGGCAAGGGATTCGCTCACGCCGAAATCAGGAAAAAGGTTATTTCATGAAACTTGATATCGCATTTTTCTTTTATCTCAGCGTGATTATGGCAACCACATATTTAGGAGTGCATCCATGAAACTAATTCAACCAGTAACACCAGAACGTAACGCCGATAACCTGGGTTTTTGGACTCACCCTGATTTCTTCGAACCGGCCAACGGTAACGAATACCCAGCGCCAGGGGAATTTGAAGCGTGGGCAAAGGCTCAGGGTGTCGAGGTTTATACCCTGTCACTTGATGCCGATCCAGCAGCTGACGATATTCAGGCCGCCTATGAAGCAGGCGAAGCTGATGTTTCTGCGTGGAACCCAACACCGCCGATCGGGGATGGCTGGTTCCTTGCCTCAATTCACGATACCGAGGATGGCCCTTATAGCGTCTGGTTCCGCCGCAATACTGAAGAACAAGCCGAAATTGCGCGCCTTAAAACCGACTTTTTGGAAAAGCACCAGGTGGCGATCACCGCCGCTTATGAATATTTCAAAGCCTGCCCTGTGGGTAATGAACGCACTATCGCGCACCAGATTTATCAGGTACTGCGCACGGCTACGAGGGTGGGCTGAAATGAAAGTTTATATCGCTGGGCCTATGACCGGCCTGCCGCATTTCAACCGCCCTGCCTTCCAACAAGCGGCGATCAACCTGTCATTCGAAAAGCACCTCCCGCTGAATCCGGCGATCCTGCCTGATGGCCTGACAGAAGCTGATTACATGGCTATTGCTCTGACGATGCTGCAGCGCGCTGAAGCAATTTACCTGCTGTCCGGCTGGCAGTTCAGTGCGGGCGCCAGAGCAGAACATGCGCTGGCTTTAAAGCTGGGTTTGGAAGTAATCGAACAGAGAGATAGCAGCCATGACTGATCGTTTCTATATGGCATGCCTGCGCGACACGGTCGGTAGCAATATGTCATTCCACTGCCGCGACGGGCATGGTTATGCCTCTGATATCAATAAAGCACATGTTTACACGCTGGAAGAGGCTCAAAACAGTTGGAATCGTGGCCGTGATATCGACCTGCCTGTTTCAGCTGATGCAATCGACGCCGCTGCTGTTTGGCATGTTGATCATCAGCATATTCCGGGTGAAAGCGTTCTCGAAGAAGGTTGCGAACGTTACGTGGCTTTCGTGAAAGGCAGGTGGAACGGGAATGATGTTTATTGGCTGTCTGATCTGCTGCCGACCGATGATTTCAGCAAGGCCAGAGTTTTTTCTCAGCCTGATACAACCGATAGCGATCTGGTCTGGTTGCCCTTCACTACTGCTGACGCAGTGAAACGCAGGACGTTCAACATCAACCTGCTCGACCGCCGAACCATGATTCAAAGCGCGGGGCTGCGCCAGCCTGACTGGTTTAAACGACAAAAGCGCCGCAAATCATCAGGTAAGACACGCTGGAACTGCCCATGCTGCGGAAAAATCAGTTGGCAGGAAAACCCTTACGACTTTGACGGCTGCCGGGACTGGGCATGCGAGGGGCACCGATAATGACTAACGTAACCAGCAAGCCAATCCTCGATATGTGCTGCGGATCCCGGATGTTCTGGCTCGATAAGCAGGATGAGCGCGTTGTATTCAGTGATGTGCGCAGCGAAGAACACACGCTTTGCGACGGTCGCCACCTGGTGATCAGCCCTGATGTGATCGCCGACTTCCGCCAGTTACCATTCGCCGATAACAGTTTCTCCCAGGTTGTATTCGACCCGCCACACCTCGAGCGGGCCGGAGAAAAAGGCTGGATGCGGAAGAAGTACGGCGCGCTGGACAAAGCAACGTGGCGTGATGATATCGCCGCCGGCTTTCGTGAAGCGTTCCGAGTGTTGCGGCCACACGGCACGCTCGTTTTCAAATGGAACGAAACGCAGATACCAGTTGCCCAGGTAATCGCGCTCACTGACCAGAAGCCAACAATCTGGCAGCGCACCGGCAAAGGCGACAAAACTCACTGGATCCTGTTTTTGAAGGAAGCCGTATGACTGACAAAACTGATATTGCAGCGCAACTCTCAAAGCGCATTTTACATTACGCAGATATGGCCTCATGCACATCTGAAGGAACCAGTGTTTTGGGCGCTGACCTTCTCAAGCTTATTGGCGACACGATTAATGACCTCATCGGCAAGCTCGAGGTTGTCAGTAAATCGGAGTGGAAGCTGGCTGGTGAATTGACCGAACTGCAAATGACTTTTAACGCGCTGCAGAAGAAAGACAACAGTTGCACTCTGGGTGTTGGTGAGGGTTCTGGAAGGCTGTTTGTCCACGGGGATTACGACTCGATCAAGGCCACACAGAAAATCATCCTTGAGCGTGATGCATTGAAAGCCAAGCTGGCTAATCCAGTGGTGCTGACAGATTGCACCTTTGAGGCGGTATCTCACATGGCTCACTGGTATTCGGAAGGTGAATGTGTTGCGTGGGTTTCAGGCGCGGAGCACGTAAAAAAGCAGATTCTGGGAGCCGGATTTACTGTAAAGGGGGATTGATGGCACCGCACTGGCTACAGCAGCGGTTCCAGTATTGGAAATACTGGAGGGGTTTTGAACAAGCCTATTACAAAATTAAAGCAGAGAGGAAATCATGAAAAATTTAACCAACGAACGTCTGAAGGAAATTATCGCGCATCGCTCCCCTTCTCTGCGCTGGGGAGAGGCTGAAGCCATGGCAAGCGAACTTTTGGTTTTGCGACCGGGTGAAGCGCCAGCCGTTACGCCTGACTCTGCGCCATCATTTATTCTGGATTTAATGGCCCAGATCCGCGCTGCAAAATCACCAGAGGAAGTCCGCGCAATTAAGGCAAAGGTCTGTGCCGCTGACCTGGATATTGCTGTGGAGACGTTCGACAAGGCAATCGAAAAACTTTCAAATCTGTAAGCCAGTGTGCAGCCGGCTATAACTAAACGTGTGGAGTAACAGTATGGGCCAATTAGTTTCTTTAGCGGAATGGGCAGCAGGACCAAATGGCTTCAAAGAACCTCCCTGCAAAGCCACCCTTCATCGTATTGCGAAAACCCGGCAGACTTATCCGCCGGCCGTTAAGCAGGGTCGTAGATGGGTTGTTGATGAGGAAGCCAAATTTATTGGTATGGTTGATCGGGTCGAAATATCGAGCCATCTTCCGGCCAGCGCCCGAAGTTTAGTGGAGAAAGCACTTAATGGCAGCAAGACCCCGTAAATACAACATTTCAACACCGAACCTGTATTGCAAGTTAGATAAGCGAAACAACAAAACATACTGGCAATATCGACACCCGATTACGGGAGAGTTCATCGGTTTTGGTACAGATGCAGATGCCGCGCACGCTGCGGCACTTGAAATGAATCGCATAACTTCAGAGCAATTATCTTCTCAATCTTTCGCCCTGATAGATATTGCGAAGCAAAAAGCCGACCCCAATGCTCAGAACATGCGATTAAAACAATGGGTAAAAGAATACAAAGCCATCCTTGACCGACGTGTGCAACGAAAAGAGTTGGCATCATCAACCGCCAGGGGGCGTAAGGCATGCGCAGAGATTCTTTCGGCGCGTTCACAGAACATTTTGCTTAAAGAGGTTGGCGCACGTGAGATGGCTGCTTTGATAAACGAATACGTTGATGCAAATAAAACAAGAATGGCGCAAGTCATGCGGGCGGCGTGGATCGATATGTTTAAAGAAGCACAGTTTGCCGGAGAGGTTCCCCCAGGCTTCAACCCGGCGCTGGCCACCCGTAAACCGCTGGATGAAGTTTCAAGACAGCGCCTCACACTCGATGACTGGTGGGCGATTTATCACGAGGCAGAACGCAGATCACCATACATCTGCAATGCCATGCTGCTCGCTGTAGTTACCGGACAACGGCGCGGAGACATTGTAAAAATGAAATTCTCTGATATTTGGGATGACATGCTTCATGTTGTCCAGGGAAAGGGTAAAGGCAAAGTCCGGATAGCGATCCCCCTCTCGTTGCGATGTGACGCCATCAACATGAGTGTTCGGGATGTGATTAACAAATGTCGCGACCGCGTGCTGAGTAAACATCTTGTCCATAATTCAACACTCTCCGGCGGTTCAACGCTGGGTTCACCAGTGGCTGAAGGATCATTAACACAACGATTCGCCGAAGCCCGGGATTGCGCAAATATAAAAATTGAAAAAGGTAAAACCGCGCCGACATTTCACGAACAACGTTCTCTTTCTGAACGCTTGTATAAAGCTCAGGGGATCAACACTCAGGAATTGCTGGGGCACAGTTCAGCGAAGATGACTGAGCTCTATCATGACGAGCGCAAAGAAAAGTGGGTTGTCATCGCCGTTTAATTATTGCTCGGTTTTGGGGAAGGGTTTTGGAGGGGTATTGGAGAGGAGATTTATTTAACGATAAAACAGTGAGTTATTGCATTCGTGAACTGCCTGTGCGGCAGTGAACTGTTGCGTTTTCAAGTTTATCCTTTGAACTGCAAAAGATTATGCCTGTTTGGGCAAAATACCCTCTTTTTGTGATGACCTGAGTGATTAAGTAAAATCAATGGGTTAGCGAAAGTGCAAAAAAGAGGGTTAGTTCGCAGATGCCATTAATACCCCAACCCTCCCCTTTGCAGGGGAGGGAGCTGATCTCAGTTGTATGTTATTTCGGTGTAGCGGCTCGGCCAGATGGTTTCGGCTTTTACGCCGATGGCTTCGGCGATCAGCCTTTCACCTTTCGGCCATTTGCGGGTCAGCGCATTCGAAAGCGTTGAGGAACACAACCCCGCACGGCGTGAAACTGCCGCCATCGTGGTGCCCTTCTTTTTAATGGCCGCAATAATATCGGCCTGATGCCAGTCTTTGTTCATGCGGCTTCCTCCGTGGAGGCATACAGCGAGCAGCGCAGCATTTCGAAACGTTCCCACAGGATAAACGCGATAATCTCTTTTATCTTTCTGTCTTGCAGCGTCATCAGTGTGAAGTTCAGCGCCATGCACTGATCGCAAAGTTCATCGGGCTCAAGCTCGGCGTAATCAAATAAGCCGTCGTCCAGCGGTATGCCTAAATCTTTCCGGTGCTCCGGGATGGGTTGCGATAAGGACGCTTCAAGGCATTCAAGCTGGTTGTGCAGCATCATACAAAGCCTGTCCTGCGCACCTTTGTTTTGCGGATTCACCAGCGCATTTGCCAGTAACCGGCAGCGATCGGTGAGTGTCCATGAATCGGGGGATGTGTTGTTGGTCTGAGTGGTCATTTCAATGGCTCCAGTTGAGGCGTTACGTTACCACCGGAGTTCCTAAGCTCATGGGTGGTAACTCAGACGAGGTTAGGAATCGGAAAACTGGAAACCGACCAGCCCTAAGGCTGCCCCGCCTGAGCCACCAATTGATATATTACATAAGTGATACAAAATCCACTTTTCAATCAGTAAAGCGAAGCGACAACGCATTTTCTATGAGCGTTTACAGTTTACCGGGTTCCTAAGCCCGACTGCGGATTGTGCCGCAGCGAGGAGACAATAACGGGATATCCACACATTAAAAATGGGCAAAGCGCGGGAATGGGATACTGCTTCCAGGGAGTTTTTAGGATTTGCAGTGAGTTGCAGAGATACGATTAATACCCCAACCCTCCCCTTCGCAGGGGAAGGAGCAAGACAACACCCTTCCGCATTTGATTTTGCGAGAGTATCAGAACGGGGTTTTTATTCGGTCGGGACTGGCGTGCTCAAAAATCTTGCTGAACGGAGCGGCCTGAAGACCGGGGGCTTCAGGACCGGGAGAAGGCATCGCAACGCGACAAGATTTTGCACCACACACAGAAGCCGCGAAACATGTCCGTCGTACCTGCGACAGCGCGCAGTGAAAAAACGCAGGATTGTTAAGGGGCGCGTTTACGCCCCTTAACCCGGTGTAGGCCGGCGCCCACGACCTTGATCTTAACAAACGAAAATCAAATTTTCGTCACACTATCAACGAGTGCCATTTCTTCACTGCTCAGCAGTTTCTCGATATCCACCAGGATCAGCATACGGTCCCCGAGCGAACCCAACCCGGTCAGGTACTCAGTCGACATGGTCACGGCGAATTCCGGTGCCGGGCGGATCTGCTCCTGGCTCAGCGACAGGACATCTGACACGCCGTCAACCACGATCCCGACAACGCGGTTTTCGAAGTTCAGTACGATCACCACGGTGTTTTCATTATAAATCACGTCTTCCTGAGCGAATTTGACGCGCAGGTCGAGGATCGGCACGATAACACCGCGCAGGTTAGTGACACCTTTAATAAAGGCCGGGGTGTTAGCAATACGGGTTACCTGATCGTATCCGCGGATTTCCTGCACTTTGAGGATATCGATGCCATATTCTTCATCGCCTAAAGTAAAGATCAGAAATTCCTGACCTACTGTTTCGCCCGCAATTTTCGCCACGGTTGCAAGTCCTGCCATGTTGTTCACCTTTGCTTTTATCTTTAAATCGGCCTGAGTTTTTCACAACCGGCGGCGTTGATAGTCGCCGGGAGCTTTGCTTGTTATGCGGCGGTGGCGCCTGTTGCTAACTTATCGCGGTTCAGCGACTGCAATGCCGACACGTCCACGATCAGCGCCACACTGCCGTCACCCAAAATGGTGGCGGCGGAAATACCCGGTACTTTGCGATAGTTGCTTTCCAGGTTTTTTACCACAACCTGATGCTGACCAATCAGTTGATCCACCAGCAATGCATAGCGACGTCCCGCACTCTGCAAAATCACCACAATGCCCTGTGTTGCCTCGGTTTTTGCCTCTTCAACATCAAAGACATTGTACAACTCAACCAGCGGCAGATATTCACCACGCACCTGCAGAACACGTTCACCACCAGCCAGCGGATGCAGATCTTCTGACAGCGGTTGCAACGATTCCATCACCGCGTTCAGTGGCAGAATGAAGACTTCTTTACCGACTTTTACTGACATGCCGTCAAGGATCGCCAGCGTCAGTGGCAACAGGATACGGATGGTGGTGCCTTTGCCCTGCTGAGAATGGATTTCAACGTGGCCCCCCATTTCCTGAATGTTTCGTTTCACCACGTCCATGCCCACGCCACGGCCCGAAACGTCAGTCACTTTTTCTGCGGTCGAGAAACCGGCGGCAAAAATCAGCATGCCGACTTCTTCATCGCTCATGTTGTCGCTGACGTTCATACCCTGCGATGCCGCTTTGGCCAGAATACGTTCACGGTTCAGACCGGCACCATCGTCGATCACTTCGATGCAGATATTACCGCCCTGGTGTTCAGCAGACAGAGTCAGGTTACCGGTGGGTTCTTTACCGTTGGCAAGACGCACTTCCGGTGTTTCCACACCGTGATCGAGACTGTTGCGCACCAGATGCGTCAACGGATCGATGATACGTTCGATCAGGCTCTTATCCAGTTCGGTCGAGCTGCCGAGCAGGGTCAGTTCAATTTGCTTATTCAGTTTGCTGGCGAGGTCACGTACCAGACGCGGGAATCGGCTGAACACGAATTCCATCGGCATCATACGAATCGACATCACCGATTCCTGCAAATCACGGGCGTTACGTTCGAGCTGACCCATGCTGTTGAGCAGGTCGCTGTGCACCACCGGATCCAATAAATCTGAACGCTGCGCCAGCATGGACTGGGTGATCACCAGTTCGCCCACCAGGTTGATCAGCTGGTCCACTTTTTCAACAGCAACACGGATGCTGGTGGATTCCGGAGCTTTAGGTGCACGGGCTTTAGCCGGTTCACTGTTCGGCACAGCCACCAGTACCGGAGCCTGACGGGCGACAACCGCCGGTGCGGCGGCAACTTCCGCTACAGCAGGCGCAGAAGCGGCTACCGCGACAGCAGGTGCAGAAGCCGGCGCGTGTGTGAAACTGATTTGTTCCGGTTCCAGCACAAAACACAGCACCGCAACAATGTCGTCTTCGGTCACTGTAGTGATCAGGGTGGCTTCCACACTGTCATCAGTCTGAACCGGATCTTTGATCTCCCCGAGATTGCCGAGTTCTTCCAGCATCACAGGAATTTCCTGAGTTTTCAGGCCGGAAAGGCGCACGCGTAAATCGCCCTTGCCCGCCGCGGCTACCGGCGCTGGCGCGGCAGTTTCTGCTGCTGCCAGTGCTTCAACCACGTGAAGATCTGGCGCAGGTTCACGCGCCTGTTGCGCTTCGAGGGCCAGTTGTCTCAGGGCTGCACAGATATATTCAAAGCTTTCTGCGTCAGGATCCCGGGAAGATTTATAGGCGTCGAGTTGCTCCTGCATAATGTCTTTTGTTTCCAGAAACAGGTTGATGATGTCAGTGCTCAGGCTCATTTCAGCGCGACGAGCACCGTCGAGCAGGTTTTCCAGTAAGTGAGTCGTTTCCTGTAAAACCGTAAATCCAAACGTCGCTGCACCGCCTTTGATTGAGTGCGCTGCGCGGAAAATCGCATTCAGTTGCTCAATGTCAGGCGCTTGCGGATCAAGCAACAACAGATGTTGTTCCATGTCCGCCAGCAACTCGTCTGCTTCATCAAAAAATGTCTGATAAAAATCAGTAATATCCATGCTCACGTGATCACCTCTGCTGTGAATCGCGGCTTGTTAATGTGTCGCAGGTGCCGTGCCCGCCGCGGCAGCCGGAGCTGCCGTCGCAGGTTGAGCGCCTGCCGATGGTGTCACTGGCGTCTGCGTCTCAATCCCGGGTATTGATGGTGCTTTCTCTGGTGTTGCCGGTGCCGGGCTTGCCTGTGGCGCTAACGCCGGGGCTGCCGGTGCCGGACTCATTTGTGGTGCTAATGCCGGCACTGTTCGTGTGCCTTGTACTTGTCTTTGCAGCTCGCCAGCGTCACTGATCGTGATCGCCTCGCCCTCACTGTTTTCCCGTTCAATCGCCTCTTCAGCATGTTTGTTCAGGACCAAAATGCTGATACGACGGTTGATAGCATCACCTGCCGGATGATTTTTCAGCTGCATGGAAGACCCCATGCCCATCACCCGCAGGACTTTTCCTTCACTGAGGCCGCCTGTTACCATCTCGCGACGTGAAGCATTGGCGCGATCAGTCGACAGTTCCCAGTTGCTGTAGCCGCGTTCGCCCGTGGCATACGGCATATCATCGGTATGGCCCGCCAGGCTAATTTTATTCGGAAAATCATCCAGCACTGGCGCAATCGCCCTGAGGATATCGCGCATGTACGGCTCAACAATCGCGCTGCCAAGCTGGAACATCGGGCGGTTTTTGCTATCAATAATCTGAATACGCAAGCCCTGCTCGGTCAGATTAATCATCAGGTGTGGACGTAAATCTTTTAGCCGCGGATCCGACGCCAGCATATCTTCCAGCTTTTGCTGCAACCGCTGTAAATCATCCGATTCACGCTTACTTTCACCCTGCGACTGATCCATTTTATGCACTTCACCGTCCTGTACGGTCGGGTCTTCGCCGCCGCCCGGGATCGGGCTGGTTGCGTCGCTGCTGCGTGGCCCGCCGGTGATCGCCACCGCAAGAGGTGTACGGAAGTATTCGGCAATTTGCACCAGTTCTTTAGGGCTGGAGATGGAAATCAGCCACATCACCAGGAAGAAAGCCATCATCGCTGTCATAAAGTCAGCGTAAGCAATCTTCCACGAACCGCCGTGATGCCCTCCGCCGTGCTTATTCTTTTTCTTACGTACAACAACGATTGGATGGCTTTGATGCTTCATACTTTTTCTTCTTCAGTTTGTTTCTGACCCGGCGACTTGACCTGGCGAACGTGCTCCTCCAGTTCAATAAAGGAAGGTCGCTCTGAGGTGTACAACGTTTTACGGCCAAATTCGACGGCAATTTGCGGCGCATAACCGTTAATGCTCGACAGTAATGTCACCTTAATGCACTGCATCATTTTGGCGTTTTCAGCACTCTTCTGGCGTAACACGCTGGCCAGCGGAGAAATAAAACCGTACGCCAGCAGAATACCGAGGAAGGTCCCGACCATGGCATGAGCAATCAGCGCCCCGAGTTCCGCAGCCGGACGGTCTGCCGCCGCCAGAGTATGTACGATCCCCATGACCGCAGCGACGATACCGAATGCCGGAAGTGAGTCACCGACCAGCGCCAGGCTGTTCGCCGGCACTTCACTCTCGTGCTCGTAAGTTTCGATTTCCTCGTCCATCAGCGCTTCGATTTCAAAAGCGTTCATGTTGCCACTGACCATAAGTCGCAGATAGTCAGTCAGATATTCGACTAAATGTTTATCGGCAAGGATGCGCGGATAATTAGCAAAAATGTCACTTTCGGCCGGATTGTCGATGTCATTTTCCAGCGACAGCATCCCCTGTTGACGTGATTTGGCTAATACCCGGTAAAGCAGCGCCATCAAATCCATATACAACGCTTTGTTGTATTTCGATGCGCGGAACAGCTGAGGCAGCGCACGCATTGTGGATTTGATCGCTTTACCGTTATTACCGACGAAGAAGGCACCGATACCGGCACCGCCAATGATGAGCAATTCTGCGGGTTGGTATAACGCGCCCAGTTCACCGCCGACGAGCATGAAACCGCCGAACACTGAGCCCAACACCACGATGTAACCTATTATCACTAGCACGATGAATCCTTAATTCGATGTGGTTTTAGGGCGAGGTAAAGCGCGCGCCATGTGTCTGGCCCATTTTTGCCACAGAACTTGCAAAAAAGAGGTCAAAGAATGACTGAGATGTCAGGGGGGAATTGATGAGCGGTGGTAGCCACCGCTCAGAACGACTTACTGCTACCCAACTCTCTCAAACTGCGCGCTTGACCTGTTCGTCCAGCTCTTGAGATGTTATATCGGCAACCTGCGGGGAAAGTTTACGTTTTTTTACTGCTCGGGACGGGGGCTGGCAAAGACTGCAAACAAACCCGTGGCGGGGCTGGTGTGCATGGGTAATAAATGAGCCTTCACAGCAGTTACACGCTGAAAGCTGCAACATACCGCTGTCGACAAAACGTACTAATGTCCAGGCACGTGTCAGCGCGAGGATCGGCGCTTCACCAGGCTGCTCAGGACACTGTTCCAGATATAAACGGTAAGCCTTGATCACGGCTTCCACGCCATTACAGTGGCCGCTCTTTAGCAGGAAAGAGTAAGCGTTGTAAAACATGGAAGAATGGATATTTTGTTCCCAGGTCATGAACCAGTCAGTAGAGAACGGCAGCATGCCTTTCGGGGGAGGACTTCCTCGTAATTCTTTGTACAGTTTTATCAGCCGGCCGCGACTTAATTGCGTTTCGCTTTCCAGCATCTGCAATCTGGCACCCAGCGTAATCAGTTCCATCGCCAGCTGAATGTCCCGCGCTTCCTGAACAATGCTTTTTTCTGCCGGTTTGGTTGACGCATCTTTACCAGACATAGCTACGCCCTTTTCTTCATCGCGCCGCTGTCTTTCGCAGCCAGACCTTTCAGCAGGTGGCTGGACAACAAGATACCGGTATGAATTTGTTGTAAGTCATCCACACGCGAATCCTGGGTCAAGCGTTCAATTGTCTTACTGTCATCAAAGCGGAACTGACATAAAAGCTGGTTCGTTTCAGCTAACTTCACCATCTGAGGCAGCGTCAGCTGTCTCAGGGTGTCTGCCATTACGTCGTCGATCCCCAGGCGAAACATCGCTGAGGCCTTTTCGTCGTTAATCAAACGCTGTGCCAACAGTAAATATGACAGGTTGATATCATATATGTGCTTAAGCAATTCGGACATTCTGTTCTACCCCGTAACCGATGCCGTTTTTTTAAGACGGCGGATTGATAGACATATTCCATGCAGCAAGAGTTTTACCCGGCGTGACAGGAGTATTTTTTACTATCAAAACAATTGGATCATTGGCTGATTAATAAATCTCACGATGACAATTAGATTTACCCCGCGGTATTTACTTCACCGCCAATACAATGTTGTTCCTGATGTAAACTAAATTAATTGTGACAATTGGGCTGCTAAGTAATCGAAAAACACTTTAGTTTTGGTGTACTGGCAGAGTCCGTTGCTGTGATGGCGCCTCATTCTGTGAAACGCTTTTACATACATTATTAGGAATAATCTTACTACGACGCAACTCTAACCCCGTTTCCTTTATACATACAATCTTACCGTGGACGAATTTTGAATAAAGTGTGATGTAGATCACACTTTTAAAATTTATTTTGTTCCTGAAAGTGCAATTTATCGTAAAAATTTGCGCAGTTTTAAGCCAAAAGTAAAAAAGCGTCTAAAAAGCTGTCTTCAAACTGTCTTTTTTAGCCTTTTTTAGATCAATTTGTACAAAGGCCATACAAAGCCAAATCATCAGCACAGACAGGGGGAATTAACAGTTCATGCAGATATTTATGCTGCGAATTTCAAATAGCATGATCATTGTGCTTAAGGTGCCCAACCCAGGCAGTGCAAGGCTTTACGGGGAGTTGTCCTAAAGGATTGTGAAGGAAATACGCGTTAACTGTTCTTAAATCGTGAGCAACCATGCAGCTTTAAAAATAAAAAGACAAGGATTGTAAGAATTTATGATCGGGCATGCGGAAACATCCGGCAACGGGAGCGGATTGATAAGAAGAAGTGATGAAACGGCCATGCTTTGCCGTACTTACCTATCGGCAAATGTTCAGGAAAACTTTAATGATTGTGCTTAAAAAAGTGATTTATACCGCGCAATGGCAAACAAAAAGTTCATGAATAGGAATTTTATTACTAAATCAGCATCTGCCGCCAGTTTTACTGCCCGGGGGATGATTTAAACGCATTTTTAACAGGGAGGTCAGCGGAGATAAGACAACCGGCTTCAAAAATCATCTGCGATTAAACCGGCTAATTAAGCAGAGAGATTAAAATAGGCGAGCCCATGATGAATAATAGTCTCTTTCACAATGAGAAAGCTGTTTTCTGAACGTAAATGCAGCGGATACTTTAAAAACCTGCCGAAATTTCCGACAGGTCATAACGTTGTATTATTTAAATCGCGTCTGATGATTAAAAAGGCATGATTCGCGGATCAGGATGCTGATATTCAAATCCCAGTTCTTTGCAGATCCGTTCGCCATCGACGATTTTGCCCTTCTCTGCTGAAGCAGGTTCAGCAAATGTTGGCGGCTCCAGCCCCATCTGTCTGGCAAGCGCCGGATAAAACTCAGCTTTGGCCGGATGCACAGCCGCGCACAGGTTAAATGTATGGCCCCCTTTGGGCAGGCTGAGTAGCAATGTAATTGCCGAAATGACATCATCCTGATGTACCAGGTTAACACCCTGCTGGCCGCCTTTGACCTGCGTCTTTCCGGCCATGAAACGACTGGGATGACGATCGCCACCCACCAGACCGGCCAGACGCAGCACATCAACCGATGTGTTAGGCAAACCATGGAGCCAGTTTTCAAGTTCTTTAAGCACCTTTCCGCTGGCCGTGACCGGCTCAAGCGCAGATCCCTCGCGCACCACACCGTCTCCTTCACCGTATACAGACGTCGAGCTGGTGAAAATAATGCGTTTCACGTTATGCGCCAGCGCGCTGTCAGTTAACAGCTGTACCGCCTGGAAGTACAGTTCGCTGCCCTCCATTGTCCGGCGTGCAGGCAAGGTGATGATCAGCGCATCGACATTCAGCAACTGATCGAGATCTTCCGCTGCACATTCCATCTGCGGCGTAAACACCAGCGGGAAACATTCGATCCCCACCGCTCTTGCGGCATCTACTCCATCCGGCGTGGTTTTACTGCCCACGACTTCATAGCCTTTAGAAGCCAGTGCCATCGCCAGTGGCATTCCCAGCCAGCCCAGTCCGATAATCGAAACCTTCTTCATACTTTGCTCCATTGTTTCATTGGCATCGGGCCTCACAACACCCTTTGCTGATACCGCTTCCTTTATATTAGCAAACATCGCCTTTTCTCCGTTCAGCCAGCGTAAGGTTTTCTCTGTGTCTGTTAACGAATTATTCATTTATCCGATGAAACACCCGACGTGGATAAGAAAAACTCATCATCGGAAAAAAAGGTTGCGCTGTTGCCGCCCGATCGTTTAGTTTTATTGGCAGCGAATGCAGTCTGTGTTGCGAATGTTTCAAATCTGAATCACGCCGCACAGCAATGAACATACTGAGAGACTGACATGATAAACGTTCTGATTAACCACCATCATCACCATCACCCTGACTAGTCTTTCAGGCGATTGGTGCTGGGAGACTGTTTAGATCTTCCAGTGGCGCAGAACGCAGAGATAGCCCCCGGAAGATTTCTTCCGGGGGCTTTTTTTTGGCCTGACGGATTGAAGTTAACGCCTTTAAACAAATGATTTTTACGATAAATAATTAAGAAACTGAGGTCATCATGCTGGATAAAACACGTTTACGGATAGCAATGCAAAAGTCAGGTCGCCTGAGCGATGAATCACGCGAACTGCTGGCCCGCTGCGGGATCAAAATCAACCTGCAGGAACAGCGTCTGATCGCCTTCGCAGAAAACATGCCGATCGACATTTTGCGTGTACGTGATGACGATATCCCGGGGCTGGTGATGGATGGCGTGGTGGATCTGGGCATTATTGGTGAAAACGTACTGGAAGAAGAGTTGCTGAGCCGCCGCGCTCAGGGCGAAGACCCGCGCTATTTCACCTTGCGTCGTCTGGATTTTGGCGGTTGCCGTCTTTCCCTGGCCACCCCGCTGGACACGGATTACACCGGTCCGCAAAGCCTGCAAAACGCCCGTATCGCCACTTCTTATCCGCACCTGCTTAAACAATACCTCGACAAGAAAGGCGTTGATTTCAAATCCTGTCTGCTGAACGGCTCTGTAGAAGTTGCGCCACGCGCTGGTTTGTCAGATGCGATTTGTGACCTGGTATCCACAGGTGCGACGCTCGAAGCTAACGGCCTGCGTGAAGTGGAAGTGATTTACCGCTCCAAAGCCTGTCTTATCCAGCGCGACGGCGACATGCCACAAGAAAAACAGCTGCTGATCGACAAAATGATGACCCGTATTCAGGGCGTTATTCAGGCCCGCGAATCCAAATACATTATGTTGCACGCGCCAAGTGAGCGTCTGGACGAAATCGTTGCATTGTTACCGGGTGCTGAACGTCCGACTATTCTGCCACTGGCAGGCGACCAGCAACGCGTGGCCATGCACATGGTCAGCAGCGAAACGCTGTTCTGGGAAACGATGGAAAAACTGAAAGCGCTGGGCGCCAGTTCCATTCTGGTTCTGCCAATCGAAAAAATGATGGAGTAAGCCATGAAGCCTGACGCGTTTACTACCCCGATTGACTGGCAGCAATGCGACGAGCTACAGCGTCGCGAGCTGCTGACACGCCCGGCAATGTCGGCGTCTGACCGTATTACCGAATCTGTCAGCGAAATCCTGCGCCGCGTGCGCAGTGAAGGTGACAGTGCGCTGCGCGAGTTTTGCGCCCGCTTTGATAAAACTGAAGTCCAGGAATTGCGTGTCACCGCACAGCAAATCGAGGCAGCCGCAACGCGTTTAGACGATGATGTAAAACAGGCGATGGCGCATGCCGTGCGTAACATTGACACGTTCCATCAGGCGCAAAAGCTGGCCGTTGTGGATATCGAAACACAGCCGGGGGTGCGCTGTCAGCAACTGACGCGCCCTATTCAGTCTGTCGGGCTGTATATCCCCGGCGGGTCTGCGCCGCTGGTATCGACCGTATTAATGTTAGCGACACCGGCGCGGATTGCCGGATGCCAGAAAGTGGTTCTGTGTTCTCCGCCGCCGATTGCCGATGAAATTTTATATGCCGCGCAGCTTTGCGGCGTGGAAGAGGTGTATCAGCTGGGCGGTGCGCAGGCCATTGCCGCGCTGGCGTTCGGTACCGAAACCGTGCCACGTGTGGCGAAAATCTTCGGGCCGGGCAATGCCTACGTCACCGAAGCCAAGCGTCAGGTTAGTCAGAGCCTGGACGGCGCGGCAATCGATATGCCAGCCGGGCCTTCAGAAGTGCTGGTGATTGCCGACAGTGGCGCAACACCTGATTTTGTCGCCTCTGATTTACTTTCCCAGGCAGAACACGGCCCGGACTCACAGGTAATTTTGCTGACGCCGGATTTGAAAATGGCGCAGGCGGTCGGCGAAGCCGTTGAACGTCAGTTGCAGACATTATCCCGCAGCGAGATTGCCCGTCAGGCACTGGCAAGCAGCCGGCTGATTGTGGCGAAAGACATCGCGCAGTGTATTGAAATCAGCAATGCATACGGTCCGGAGCACTTGATTTTGCAAACCCGTGAGCCGGAGCAACTGGTCGACAGTATCACCAGCGCCGGTTCAGTATTCCTCGGTGACTGGTCACCGGAATCAGCGGGCGATTATGCCTCCGGCACCAACCACGTCTTGCCGACTTACGGTTACACGGCCACCTGTTCCAGCCTCGGTCTGGCAGATTTCCAGAAACGCATGACCGTTCAGCAGTTAACGCCTGAAGGTTTGCTGGGACTGGCGAATACCATTGAAACCCTGGCGCAGGCTGAACAGCTTACCGCACATAAAAATGCCGTGACTTTGCGTGTGAAGGCTTTGAAGGAGCAACGCGATGAGCAATGAAAATAACCTCAGCGTTCAGGCGCTGGCACGAAAAAATGTCCGGGAACTGACACCGTATCAGTCTGCCCGCCGTCTGGGCGGCAACGGGGATGTCTGGCTTAACGCTAACGAATACGCCATCGCGCCACAGTTCGAACTGACGCAGCAAACCCTTAACCGTTATCCGGAATGTCAGCCTGCGGTGGTCATCAATCGCTACGCCGCTTACGCCGGTGTGGATCCGGAACAGGTGCTGGTCAGCCGCGGCGCAGATGAAGGCATCGAACTGTTGATCCGTGCATTCTGTGAACCGGGTAAAGACGCTATTCTTTATTGCCCGCCGACTTACGGGATGTACAGCGTCAGTGCCGAGACAATAGGCGTGGAAGGCCGGACCGTGGCCGCAAAAGCCGACTGGTCTTTGGATCTTCCGACGATTGAAGCCGCACTGGAGGGCGTGAAACTGGTTTACGTGTGCAGCCCGAATAACCCGACCGGCAATATCATCGACCCGGATGAGATCCGGGCCGTGCTGGACATGACCCGCGGGCGCGCCATTGTGGCGGTCGATGAGGCGTATATCGAATTCTGCCCGCAGGCGACAGTTTCCGGCTGGTTACAGGAATATCCGCATCTGGCCATTTTGCGCACGCTGTCCAAAGCGTTTGCCCTTGCCGGTCTGCGCTGCGGCTTTACACTCGCCAACAGCGACCTGATTGGCTTATTAATGAAAGTGATCGCGCCATATCCTTTATCTACGCCGGTGGCCGATATTGCCGCACAGGCCCTGAGCCCGGAAGGACTGGCGTTAATGCGCCAGCGTGTCACTGAAATAACAGAAAACCGTACATGGTTGCTGGAAGAACTGAAAAAATGTGTCTGTGTAGAAGAGGTTTTTGCCAGTGACACTAACTACGTGCTTGCACGCTTCTCCGCTTCAAGCGCCGTATTTAAAAACCTCTGGGATCAGGGCATTATCCTGCGTGACCAGAACAAGCAACCGGGACTTTCCGGCTGCCTGCGTATTACTATCGGTACACGGACAGAGCTGCAACGCGTGATTACTGCCCTGCAACTGTTACCGGCGGCCACCGCCACGACCTTCAATAAAAATCAAAATAGCCCCCGCAAGGAGCACATGTGAGCCAGAGTCCGTTATTGCAAAAAACACTGTTTATCGACCGCGACGGTACCCTGATTTCCGAACCACCTGAAGATTTTCAGGTCGACCGTCTGGACAAACTGGCCCTCGAACCGGGTGTCATTCCGGCGTTATTAGCGCTGCAAAATGCCGGCTTTAAGCTGGTGATGATCACCAATCAGGACGGTCTGGGCACGGCCAGTTTCCCACAGGAAACGTTCGCCCCGCCACACAACCTGATGATGCAGATACTGACTTCTCAGGGCATCGTTTTCGATGACGTGTTGATTTGTCCGCATCTGCCCGCCGATCACTGTGATTGCCGTAAACCGAAAACTAAACTGGTGGCGGGTTATCTGGAAAGCGGTGTACTGGACACGGCAAACAGCTATGTGATTGGTGATCGTGACACGGATATCCAGCTGGCCGCCAATATGGGCATCACCGGGCTGCGTTATCAGCGTGATACGCTGAACTGGGCCAGTATTACCGAACAGCTGACCAAACGTGACCGTCATGCAAAAGTAAACCGCGTGACCCGCGAAACGGCAATTGAAGTGGATGTCTGGCTCGATCGCGAAGGCGAAAGCAAAATCCGCACAGGTGTCGGCTTCTTTGACCATATGCTGGATCAGATTGCCACCCACGGCGGTTTTCGCATGAACATCGAAGTGAAAGGTGATTTGTATATCGACGATCACCACACGGTGGAAGACACCGCGCTGGCGCTGGGCGAAGCCCTGAACAAAGCGCTGGGCGATAAACGCGGTATCGGCCGTTTTGGGTTTGTGCTGCCGATGGATGAATGTCTGGCCCGCTGTGCACTGGATATCTCCGGGCGTCCGCACCTTGAATACAAAGCTGAATTTAACTATCAGCGCGTCGGTGACCTGAGCACGGAAATGGTCGAACACTTCTTCCGTTCACTGTCTTATGCGATGGCCTGTACCCTGCACCTGCGAACCAAAGGTAAGAACGATCACCACCGTGTTGAGAGCCTGTTTAAAGCCTTTGGCCGCACACTGCGCCAGGCAATTCGTGTCGATGGCAACACCCTGCCGAGTTCGAAAGGAGTGCTGTGATGAATGTCGTTATCCTTGATACCGGCTGCGCCAATCTCTCCTCCGTGAAATATGCGGTTCAGCGCCTGGGCTATGAGCCTGTGGTGAGTCGCTCCCCGGAGATTGTGTTGCAGGCTGACAAATTATTTTTACCGGGCGTTGGCACGGCACAGGCCGCCATGGAACAGCTCGAACAACGTGAGCTGATCGGGCTTATCAAAGCCTGCACTCAACCGGTACTGGGTATTTGCCTGGGCATGCAACTGCTGGCCTCTTCCAGTGAAGAGAATGGCGGTATTGATACGCTGGGTATTATCGACACCCCCGTGCAACGCATGCCTGATTTCGGTTTGCCGCTGCCGCATATGGGCTGGAATCAGGTCACAGCCAATGCCGACAGCCATTTATTCCGCGGCATTGATGAAAATGCCTACTTCTATTTCGTCCACGGATTTGCGATGCCGGTATGCGAAAATACGGTTGCCCAGACACTTTACGGTGCGCCCTTCAGTGCTGCTGTACAAAAAGATAATTTCTTTGGCGTGCAGTTTCATCCCGAGCGTTCCGGTGCCGCAGGCGCACGGTTGCTGAAAAACTTTCTGGAGATGTAAACAGCATGATTATTCCCGCTTTGGATTTGATCGAAGGCAGTGTGGTGCGTTTGCATCAGGGCGATTACGGGCAGCAACGTGACTACGGTAATGATCCGTTACTGCGCTTACAGGATTATCAGCAGCAAGGCGCACAGGTTCTGCATCTGGTCGATTTAACCGGCGCAAAAGATCCGGCAGCACGTCAGATCCCTTTGCTGACTCAATTACTGGCTGGCGTTTGTGTACCGGTGCAGGTGGGAGGGGGTATCCGTAACGCGCAGGATGTCGAAGCCCTGCTCAAAGCTGGCGCAACCCGCGTGGTGGTAGGTTCAACTGCGGTTAAAGATCCGGCGACCGTACAGGGCTGGTTCAGCCGTTTCGGCGCGGATGCGCTGGTGCTGGCACTGGATGTCCGCATTGATGCCGAAGGCACCAAAAATGTGGCCATCAGCGGCTGGCAGGAAAATTCTAATATCACGCTGGAACAGGTCGTCGGGCAATACCTGCCGTTCGGCCTGAAACATGTGCTGTGCACCGATATTTCCCGTGACGGCACGCTGGCGGGTTCCAATGTGGAACTTTATCGTGAAGTGACCGCACGTTATCCGCAGGTAGCGTTTCAGGCTTCCGGCGGCATCGGTTCGCTGGATGATATCGCAGCATTGCGTGACAGCGGCGTGGAAGGCGTGATTGTCGGGCGTGCATTGCTCGACGGTAAATTTAATGTGACGGAGGCAATTTCATGCTGGCAAAACGGATAATCCCCTGCCTCGACGTTAAAGACGGTCAGGTCGTCAAAGGCGTACAGTTCCGCAACCACGAAATCATCGGCGATATTGTGCCACTCGCGCAACGTTATGCGCAGGAAGGTGCGGACGAACTGGTATTCTACGACATCACCGCCTCAAGCGATGGTCGTGTTGTGGATAAAAGCTGGGTATCGCGCGTGGCGGAAGTCATCGACATCCCCTTCTGTGTGGCGGGCGGTATTAAGAGCCTGGAAGATGCCAGCCAGATTTTGCAGTTCGGCGCGGATAAAATTTCCATAAACTCCCCTGCACTGGCGGATCCGACGCTGATCACCCGCCTTGCCGACCGGTATGGTGTACAGTGTATCGTCGTGGGTATTGATACATGGCACGATGCAGAGACGGGAACCTATCAGGTTCATCAGTTTACCGGCGACGAAGCGCGCACCAAAATCACCACCTGGCAGACCATCGACTGGGTCAAGGAAGTGCAGGAACGCGGCGCAGGTGAGATCGTGCTGAACATGATGAATCAGGATGGCGTGCGCAATGGGTATGATCTCGCGCAACTGAAGATGATCCGCGAAGTGTGCCATGTTCCGCTGATCGCTTCAGGTGGTGCGGGCACTATGCCACACTTCCTCGATGCCTTCCGCGAAGCACAGGTCGACGGCGCACTGGCCGCCTCCGTGTTCCACAAACAAATTATTAATATTGGCGAGCTGAAAAGCTACTTAGCCGAAAATGGCGTGGAGATCCGCTTGTGAGTAATCAGGATGTAAAAACCGGTCTGCTGACCGGTGAACAGATTAGCCAGCTCGACTGGGAAAAAGTGGATAACCTGATGCCAGCCATCATCCAGCACGCAGTGTCGGGTGAAGTGCTGATGCTCGGATATATGAATCAGGAAGCGCTGAGTGTTACGCAATCTTCCGGCAAAGTGACGTTTTATTCACGCACCAAAGAGCGCCTGTGGACCAAAGGCGAAACGTCAGAAAACTACCTGAACGTCGTCAGCATCACCCCTGATTGCGATAACGACACGCTGTTGGTGTTGGTCAATCCAGTTGGCCCGACCTGCCATAAAGGCAATAACAGTTGCTTCCACCCTGCTGAAACCGACTGGGCGTTTTTGTATCAGCTGGAAGAACTTCTGGCATCGCGTAAAACGGCTGATCCGGAAAGCTCGTATACCGCCAAGCTTTACGCCAGCGGCACTAAACGCATCGCACAAAAAGTGGGTGAAGAAGGCGTGGAAACTGCGCTGGCCGCCACCGTCAATGACCGCTTTGAACTGAAAAATGAAGCCTCGGATCTGATTTATCACCTGCTGGTCTTGCTGCAGGATCAGGATCTGAACCTGAGTGCAGTCATTGAGAATCTGCGTCAGCGCCATAAGAAATAACGTCGACGTTCAAAATTAAAGATTCAGACGTAAAAAAGCCGCCTTTGCTGATGCATTGGCGGCTTTTTAGTACTGACGTTACAACACCGGCACGTTTAACACATGCAGGTCAGGCAATTAATCCAACCATTCAGTATGGAATACGCCGTCTTTATCGGTACGTTTGTAAGTATGCGCACCGAAGTAGTCACGCTGTGCCTGGATCAGGTTAGCAGGCAGTACCGCTGAACGGTAGCTGTCGTAGTAGTTGATCGCAGCAGAGAATGTAGGCGTCGGGATACCGTTCTGAACGGCATAAGACACGACATCACGCAGCGCTTGCTGATATTCATCAGCGATATTTTTGAAGTACGGTGCCAGCAACAGGTTAGCGATAGAGGCATTTTCAGCATACGCATCGGTAATTTTCTGCAGGAACTGTGCGCGGATGATACAACCAGCACGGAAGATCTTGGCGATCTCACCGTAGTTCAGATCCCAGTTGTTCTCGTCTGACGCAGCTTTGAGCTGTGAGAAACCTTGCGCATAAGAAACAAGCTTGCCCAGATACAGAGCGCGACGCACTTTCTCGATGAACTCAGCTTTATCACCGGAGAAGGCTTTCACCGCCGGGCCGGACAATACTTTAGAAGCCGCAACACGCTGGTCTTTCAGGGAAGACAGGTAACGGGCAAACACGGACTCCGTGATCAGGGTCAGTGGCTCGCCCAGATCCAGTGAGCTTTGGCTGGTCCATTTACCGGTACCTTTGTTTGCTGCTTCGTCCAGAATCACATCAACCAGATATTTACCGTCTTCGTCTTTCTTGGTGAAGATATCTTTGGTGATGTCGATCAGGTAGCTGCTCAGCTCGCCTTTGTTCCAGTCAGCGAAGGTGGTAGCCAGCTCTTCATTGCTCAGATTCAGCGACTGTTTCAAAAGGGAATAGGCTTCGGCGATCAACTGCATGTCACCATATTCGATACCGTTATGAACCATCTTGACGTAGTGACCCGCACCGTCTGCACCGATGTAAGCTACGCAGGCATCGCCATCTTCAGCACGCGCTGCAATCTTCTCAAGAATAGGTGCAACCAGCGCGTAGGCTTCTTTCTGACCGCCAGGCATGATAGACGGGCCTTTCAGTGCCCCCTCTTCGCCACCGGAAACACCGGTACCGATGAAGTTGAAACCTTGCTCGGATAATTCGCGGTTACGACGAATGGTGTCTTTGTAATAGGTGTTACCGCCATCGATCAGGATGTCGCCTTTATCCAGATGCGGAGTCAGGGATGCGATGGTTTTATCAGTTGCTTCACCGGCTTTCACCATCAGCAAGATACGACGAGGTTTTTCCAGCGAGTCAACAAACTCTTCGACGGTGTAGTGCGGAACCAGATTTTTACCCGGATTTTCAGCGATGACTTCATCAGTCTTGTCGCCTGAGCGGTTAAAAATGGAAACGGAATAACCACGGCTTTCAATGTTAAGCGCGAGGTTACGGCCCATGACCGCCATACCGACAACGCCGATCTGTTGTTTGGACATTAGCAACTCCTGTCTGAAATAGTTGATCGCCCAGTTTTTAGTCTAAACCCCTGTAAACAGTGAGTTTAACTGCACTGAGCCATACAAATGAACACAAGCATTGTACATGAGAATGGCGAAGGGTGAACCTATTGCAGCCATAACAATATTCTGATCGCACATGCCAGCCCTTGTCTGCTTCGCCTTCTCAGAGGCCGGGTTTACTTTACCGGTAACATCTCAGGAATGCAGGTAAAAAAGAGCTTTTACAGGCAATCAAGAGCTCAGATGCTTATCGCCGCTGAGTCCTGCTCATCAGAGGATGCATACAGCCTGTCCGCCAGCATTTTTTTCTCACGATTAACGCGTCCGAAATCAATCAGGAACGCAGGACCGTGATTTTCAAAAAAAGAGTCAAGATTTAACGATTCTTCCCCCAGCTTTAAAAAAGACCAGTCAGTCACATACTTCAGACTATCGAATTTATTTTTATAATATTCCGACCAATAAAAGGACGTGCCTGACAATCCAACACTGGAAACGATAAGTTGAAAATGGAACCGGGTAGACAGGAAGAAATCTTTCATGGAAAACTGCAAGCCATGTTTCCAAATCGTTTCAAAAAAGACCATTTCTATGCTGGGGAACTTTTGTTTAAGTCTCTTATAGAAATAGCCATCGGAGCCAGGTCTGAACTCATAAAAACGTATCAATGAATCTGGAAACTTTTGAATAAAAGCACCTATTGCCGCTTCAACCTGCTCCATAAAACGTATTTCATTTTCGTCACCTTCAGAAAATTCATTATGAAGGCATAACCGGAGTACAGGATTGTCTCTTTCGACTAAACTCACAACGTCAGAGAATGGAAAACAAAAATAATCATCACCAATAAATGAGATTTTGCCTGGAAGGTATTTTTCTAAAACGTGATAACTGGCATGGTCTCTGACATCAAAGCAGAAATAATCTTTAATAAATTGAGAAAGATAGGCAGCTTTCTCATCCGACAGCGGCTGCAAACCCAGACCTGTTGCATAGGTTAAGGCATTATGCTTTTTACCAAAATATGAGACCAGTTCGATCAACCGAAGATTAGCCGCCCACAATTCATTAATATATCCTCCGCCCAATAAATGAATGCTGTCAGTCTCTTCAAAAATTTCACTCATTAAGCGTTCACGCATTGGCAGAAGAAAAGTATCAGAAAATTTGGTTTCGATACTCCCCTCTTCTCCAAGCGCCTGAGCCAGTTGCCATAAATAATTGACGCATTTAACGTCCTGATACAATGTTGCGGCCACTAAGGGATCCACGGCATCGAGATAGATTGTTGCCTGAGGGTATCGCAGTTTAATGTGATTAATCCACCCCCGGGTGAGCATATCATCACCATAATTAGGCATACCCGATGCGGAAATAAGATAGAATGTTTTTGGCGGAAGTAGGTTATGAACGGGTGTAGTTATTGGCAGAGGTTCAATAGCATCTACTTTTTTATTTTTGGAAAACAGACCAAAAGAAATCATATTAAAATCCTTGTGCATATCATTCAGCTTTATTCTTCAATAAATAACCATAAAGATTAACGGTATCTTTTGTAATTATTGTAGAACAAAATTTCCCTTCTATCAGTTTTCGCCCATTCTCCCCCATTCTGCCTCTCACATCCGCATTTATGACTAAATGCTTTAAACACCCGGCCAGAGCGTTAATATCGCCTTTGTCAATAATAAATCCGTTTACATCGTTTTCAATCAGACTGCTGCAACCACCGACATTATATGAAATTATAGCGCGTCCGACAGAACTTGCCTCCAAAAGAATACGCGGTATTCCTTCAGGATAAACAGAGGGAAGTGCAACAATATTAGCGTCTTTAATCAACTCTTTCATATCGTCACATTTCCCAAGCCAGTTTATCTCTCCTTTGTTATGCGCCTCTTCAAGAAAACCAAGGGGGATAGCATCAGGATCATTGGGCGTGGGTATTCCGGCAACATTGAGAGTGAATTCAACGCCCTCGAGATGGAGGCTATTTTTTACATTAATAAGGTCAGTAAGTCCTTTGCTCCATAATAATCTGCTTGCAAATAAAACCACCGGAATTTCCCTTAAAGGTTCCTTTGAGTAGGGAAAGTCAATGATATTTATACCTGCACCATCTATAACTACCGTTCTGTCTTCATCTACTTTCAATGAATGTAGAATACAACGCCTGTCACTTTGATGCTCAAAGGTCAGCAAAGATTTTTTATTCGAAAAGATAAAATTATAAAGAGGTATGATGAGCCGTTTCAGGAGAGAAAATTTAAGCTTCTTCTCTGTAAATACCCGGCCAAGCCCGACAAAGCTTATGACAATATTTTTCGAAAAAATCTTTGCATACAACCCGCCAATCAAACATGGCTTAATAGTTATGCAATGTAAAACATCAGCATTGATGGATTTTATCAATTTTGTTGTATTTACTAATTCACAAGCAAATTTTAATGGGTTAACGGACTGAGCAGAAATTGATGAGTTATGACAAATAAACCCCATCTTAGTAAGTTTAGTCACTAATGACTGATCGACAAAATTAGTTATAATATGAATTTGATAGCCAACTTCTTGTGCATATGAAGCTCGCTCAAGCCAGTGCAAATCGAAATACCAATCAGAATTTATAAAGTAACATATTTTTCTCATCTCTCATTTACCATCAATGGCGCTTACCAGACCTAAAGAAGACACCATCAATTACGCCTCTTATGATATATTTAAGATAAAGATATTTATTATCTTGTTTAGATACATTTAAAAAAGCTTTTATAATTCGCAACACTATTCCGACTACCGAATATGGCCCGTTGGATTTGAAAAATTTTTTAGCAAGGATAAGGTTACGAATAAGATAATAAACCTTCCAAACAGGGGTGATTGAGTCCCCGGTAATACTAATATCATGTGTGAAGATTAATTTTGGTACATAGAGAAACTTATGGCCATTAAGAACCAGATGATGAGAAAAATAAACATCATCATAATACAAGAAAAGATCATCGTGTATATATTGCGATGCAGAACTCAAAACATCAGCACGAATTACCGTACCTACAAAAGAAAGAGTTACACATGGCTCAACTCTCTCATTATCAGGGATATAGTCTTTTGCATTGAGAAAATATTTAATATTGTCTAACAACGTTTTTGGTAATTTGACAAACGGCATATTCATTTTGCAATTAATGCCATGAGTATCAATGACCCGACAACTTAGCGCCGATGTGTCATCAAGCATGATCTCGCCAAAATTATGAAGCAAATCAGGAGCCGGATAGGCATCGTCGTCATACATAAACACCCATTCGGTGTTTATATGAGCACCAATATACTCAGCCCCTGCTCTAAAACCACCGGCACCGCCGGTGTTTTTAGTCAAAGATAAAACGGTCAACCGGGGTTCTTCAATACTTGCAAGCCAGGAAGCCGTGTCATCCGTTGAACAGTTATTGACTATAACAATATTGTCGAAAGGCAGCATCGAAGTGGATAGCCAACATTTTTTCAACTTATCAAGCCGATTAAAAGTGACAATTAATGCTGTCGTATTCATCTAACATCAACCGTGAATACAGGCATAGCATCTGATTCATTGATACATTTCAGATATACTTCGGCAGTTTTCAGGGCTTCCGCAATCGTAACATCCATATCCAGATATCGATAAGTCCCTAAGCGACCAACAAAAGTAATATTTTTTTCCGCTTTAGCAAGGGTTAAATATTTGTCCAGCAGAGCCATTTCACCAACCTGGCGGATTGGATAATAAGGGATATCCTCTGGCTCACAACTGCGACTGTATTCCTTATAACAAACCGATCCTTCATGCGACTCCCAAGGGGAGAAATATTTATGCTCGGTTATGCGGGTATAAGGAACATTTTGTTCACAGTAGTTCATCACCGCACATCCTTGATAATCGCCGTTAAAGGTGAATTTCTCAAAATCTAATGTGCGATAACCTAACCGGCCAAATTGATATTGATAGAATGCGTCTAAAGGACCACTATAAAAAACATGATCATAACTGGCCCTTTCATCGAAATTAAATTCGGTTCCTAGCTCCACAGTTATGTTCGGATGCTCAGCCATATTCTTAACCATCTCGGTATACCCGTCTTTGGGCATTCCCTGGTATTTATGGTTAAAATAATTATCATCGTAATTAAATCGTATCGGTAATCTTTTTAAGATCGATGCCGGAAGCTCTGCCGGAGACATTCCCCATTGTTTAATGGTATAGCCTTTGAAAAAAGCTTCATACAACTCTTTCCCAACGAACCTTAATGCCTGTTCTTCGAAGGTTTGAGGATCTGTTATAGAGCTATCTCCCTTTTCCTCAATCAATGCGCGCGCTTCGTTTGGAGAACATGTTTTGCCAAAAAACTGGTTTATGGTATGGAGATTGATAGGTAATGAATACACCTTACCATTATATGTTGCTTTAACCCGGTTGACATAGGGCATCATCACGGAATATTTCTGAATAAATTCCCATACGGATTGGTTATCTGTATGAAATATATGAGGTCCGTAGGTATGCACCATGACCTGAGTATCCTCATCACGAGCATCAAAGCAATTTCCTGCAATATGAGGTCTTTTATCAATAATTCGAACTTTATGACCTTGTTCAGCAAGTTGTCGCCCGATAACGACGCCAGAAAAACCAGCACCTACAATGAGAATATTTTTCTTAGTCATAATTTATACCTTATTAACCTATAACGACACGACGAAATTTATAATAACATTTTGCAATCACAGATCTTCGCTTTGAACCCGCAGGGGCAAAGCGATTAACGTACGGCATTAATTTATTTTTAATTCTTGTTTGTAATAACACCGGTTGCAACGCGATGGCCGTCGACTGGCCAGGATTTTCAGCTTCAATCAGGCGGTCATAGACTTCTTTTTCCCAAGGCGTACCTTGAATATTTTTTATGAAATTGTCATAAAAGTCGACTTTATCTGTATTCCAGGGTTTATTTTCACCCGCAAAGTGAATCATTTTAGGATTACGTCGTGCGCTAAGAAATCTCATATACGTAGAGAACTTCAGGTTAGGATAAAATACGTCTGTATGACCATTACCATGGTAAACATTCCATTCCATGGGCAAGAAGTGAACACGGCCATAAAAGACTTTGTTCATTATATCCTGGTCAAGGAACCAGTAGCTTTGCCCTTTCATGGCTGCCATCAATTTTTCGAAAATACTCTCTTTGTTCATTTGATCGATATTGAAGACAATGATTCCTCCCTGGAAATAATTATCAGTATCGGCCATTCCCAGTCTGGTTTTAAGATATTCCTCTGCCGTCTGGACACCCGCGTCTGAACGCGCAATATTACCAAATTTAACAAACCCCTCCATGACAATATCTTGTACGGCAGCAACCAGATTATCACCTAACGGTGTTTCGATGAGTTCAGCGAGATCACTCTCAACTACTGTGTCGGTATCAATGAAAAGTACTTTTTCAAAGTCTGTAAACAGTTTTGGGATGAAAAGCCTGGAATAAGTAGCAGCCGTAAAAGGTGGTCTGATATAAGCATCTTTAATTTCCTTAAATGCATTTATATCGAAATAGCGGACGTTCATATTAGCAGTATGCGTCACCAGATTTTTGACACGTTCTTTATTACGCTGGCTGAGTCCATTATCAAGTATGACAATGTCATAGTTATGATTTGAACTTGAATTCTGAACAATGGAATTAACTAGCGCACCAAGACTCATCGCATAGTTATCATCTGAGCAAATAACTATAGGGATATTTCTCTCACTATAATATGGGCCCAACTTGCCATTAAATGTTTCATTCTTAATAAATGTTCTTTGTACTTCTTTAATACGAAGATTTTCACTTTCTAATTTGAAAATTATAAAGATATTGAACAAACGCTCAGAAATATGTCCGATGACTCTTTTTTCTTGGGCAGAGTAATTTTCGAATGCGATTTCATCTTCAAGTTCATCTAATATACCAAAAAGCCAGGCTGAATACTCGTCGAACAATGGCTTCTTCATGACATACATATTAGTATAATAACCATCAACTGCTGTATTAAAGTGTTTAACAGCTGAAGAATACTCAGGGTGTTGTCTTAGAAGGACATCAATGGCTGTCTGATAATCTTTTATATGTAAGTGTTCTGAAACTTTATAATGGTGATAATTATTATTGCTACCCGCTGATTTTACTGACCATTTGCATGGAACGATGAGGTCTGTGTTTTCTAATAATTTTAATATCTGTTTCTCATTTAAACCAAACTCATCTTGATACCCGGCATTGATTTCATCACAATTCACCATTCCCCAGTTATCTTCTGGCTTTTGTTGATCATCAGAAAAATTAAAATGTCTGCGATAATGCATAAAACCAACATAATCTGTAGGTATTGCATTTTTCCATACCCAATAATGGGCTGTAAGTTCACAGTAGAACGGGTTTTTATATGATATATTATCGCCAGTATCATCACCGTCGCAACAAATAACATTAAGTGAATTGGCTTTTCCTACATGTATAGGCTTTATCACCGATGAATCGAGAAACGCACTCGGTTTATGGTGACAAGTATAGATTGATACAGTTTTCATCCTTTATTCCATCACAATAATTAAATATATAATATCAGGCCATTACTGCCTGATAAGCAGCAATGACATCAGCAGAGTTACCCATTTGCCTAAGCTTATGATCTTCAATCCATATAACGCGATCACATACCTTGGATACATCTGCCAGGTTGTGACTAACAAAAAGAATGGTTACACCTTTAGCTTTAAAGTCATTAATCGTTGCCAGGCATTTTCTTTGGAATGAAATATCCCCCACAGCGAGAACTTCATCGATTATGAGTATATCAGGATCAACTTGCGTGATTACTGAAAAACCTAATTTTGCCAGCATACCGCTTGAGTAAACACGAATAGGTTCATCGATAAAATCGCCTAATTCTGAGAACTCAATAATTTTGTCCATTCGCTGCTTAAGCTCTTTTCGACGCAATCCAAGCAGTGTTGCATTCAGGCGGATATTTTCACGTCCGGTTAATTCAGGATGAAAACCACCGCCTAATTCTAACATTGAGGCGACTCTGCCCGTGACACTGACCGTCCCGGATGAGGGTTTCATCACACCTGCAACCAGTCCCAGTGAGGTACTCTTACCTGCGCCATTACGGCCAATCAGTGCAACTGATTCGCCTTTCTCAATGACAAAATTAATATCTTCGATGGCCAGATAACTTCTGCCACTAAGCAGACTTAGCGCTCTGCGAGGATTAAATATTAATTCTTTTATACCTGAGCCTATATGATGATAAAGGGGGTATCTTTTAGTTACATTCTTGAACTCAATGACAACGCTCATTATAGAATCTCTGCAAAACGATATTTTAATTTATTAAAAATACTACTGCCGATTATAAGCATCACTATTCCATAGCCGTACAGAGTGGCTATATCAGTATAATTAACCGTATTATTCATAAATAAATCACGCCAACTGATAATCATATTAGCCAAAGGATTGTAGTCAATAAGCCAGCGGTATTTTTGGGGTATCATATCTGAAGAGTATAATATTGGCGTGCAATAAAAGAGTAACATAATACCAAGCGTTATGAAACGTTCCAGATCACGGAAAAACAAATTGAGTGTAGATAAAGTTAGCGCCACACCCAGCATAAGAATAATCTGCGCGAAACCGATCAGCGGAATTCCCCAGATCCAATCCCAGGACGGGCGCATATCATAAACGTAAAGAAAAATAATAATAACAGGAATGGTACAAATGAAATGTAAGCATTCCATTAGTACATTACTCATGGGGATTACAGAACGCGGAAAAACAGTCTTCTTTATTATCTGTGCATTAGCCAAAAAAGAAAATAATGAATTAGACGTTGAACTTGCAAACCATTGCCATGGGAAAAGCCCGGTAATAATAAAAACGGTATAGTTGGGTATTTGAACTCTCATTATTAACTTAAAGATAAAGTAATATATCATGGCAAACAACAGGGGATTAGCAATCGACCATAAGTAGCCAAAGAAACTACTTTTGTATCTTACCTTTAGCTCTTTTTCAGTAATTACTGTCGCTAAATCAAACAAATAACCTAAACTGTACTTCATACACTTCTCTATATAGATTAATTCTTATTGAAAACCATTTCACTTACAACAAATTTCATTTTCTTGATAGTGAAATTCCAATGGTAATTTCGACTTTTAATCGAATTAAGCTTTTTCTTTATCTGTGACGGAGAGAACATATTTATACATATCATGCATCCCGGCCTCAACAGATATAAAACTCGACTTATTGATGGCTTTTTTTAATTTATTTATATCTAAAATATTGTAAGGAACATCCCCTGACTTTCTCTCGTGATAATTTATTTCAATTTTATTTTTTGCTATTATCTGAGCATATTTCAGAATATCTTCAATACTTGTTCCTATACCGGAACCTACATTATAAATTTCATTCCAGTTTTGACAGTGCATCAACTTATCGACTACTTCGCAAAAATCATCTATATGGATATAATCTTTACACGTGCTGGTGTTCCCATAGATATCCATAGATTGACCAATAATGGCATTTCTTAATGCAACACCAATAATTCTCTCAATTTTCTGATATTTACCGTAAACATTTGCCGGGCGTAAGATAAGGAATTTAAATTCCGGATCCAGTCTTGAAGCGAACTCCAGGTAATGCTCACATGATTCTTTCATCCAGCCGTAGAAACTGACAGGGGATATATCATGCGTTTCTTTAATCGGGGCATCGGCTACGCCATAAATAGAACCACCCGAGGATATATAGATAAGTTTTTTAACAGCGTGCGTTTTCATAACGCTTATCAGGTCAATAAATGCAGAGAGATTAGTGGCTAATACCTCTTGTGATGATCCTAATTTGTCCATTGCTGTAAAACTTGTTAATGAATGTACAACCATATCTATTTTATAATCAGTAAATATTTCATTTAATATGGTTGTATTTTTGCAGTCACCACATATATTAATCAGATTTGGATGACTGATCTGTGATGGAGAACGGCTAAAGTTAATAACTTTAAAATCTCTCTCACAAAAGTATTCGCTCAAATTAGTACCAATAAAACCTGAGCCGCCTACAATTAAAATTGTTTTCATATATTACTCGTTTGAAATTTAGTTACTCAACTAATCAAATTTTATTGCTTATCAATTATCGCCTAATCATGCTTCGATCTAAAAAATATTCATATCTGCGAGTATGGTGATAAAAATGTCATCGTAGTTTCAGGGTAAAAATTTATACCCTTTACGCACGCTACCGCCCTTGGCTCAACAGCTACCAATGCACTGGACAATATTTTTTATTTTAACATTTACCTAAAAAATCATTCATTATGGTTTCTTATGTAAATGTTAAGCGACACTGCGGACTATATAAACAGCGTGGAGTGAAACTCTGTCTCAACTTGAATTTCAGTCCAAATTACTGGCAGTCTTTTTAAACAAAGAGTTAGGAGTTACGCTTAAATTGAGAATAACTCCTAATAAAAAACTGACGACTCAGTCCTCGATTAAAAGATTAGCAAGGTACTGACCATACGGGGTTTTACTCATGGATTTTGCTTGCGATTCAACCTGGTCTCGTGTTATCCATCCTTTCCGGTAGGCAATTTCTTCCAGACACGCAACTTTCAATCCCTGACGTTTTTCGATGGTATGGATGAACTGAGAAGCTTCGATCAGGCTATCGTGAGTCCCGGTATCTAACCATGCAAAGCCGCGACCGAGTAATTCCACTTTTAGTTTGCCGTTCTTCAGATACATCTCATTTAATGTGGTAATTTCCAGTTCGCCGCGTTCTGAAGGTTTGACCTGTTTAGCCATTTCAACGATATCGTTATCATAAAAATAAAGCCCGGTTACCGCCCATTGTGATTTAGGTTTAGCTGGTTTTTCTTCGATAGATAACGCGTTGAAATCCTTATCAAATTGAACAACACCGAAACGCTCTGGATCTAAAACCTGATAACCAAAAACAGTTGCACCGCTTTCTCTTGCAGCAACATCTTCTAATTTCTTGCCGAAACCCTGTCCGAAATAGATATTATCACCTAATACCAATGCGCACCTTTCACCATCAATGAAATCCTCACCGATAATGAATGCCTGCGCCAAGCCGTCTGGTGAGGGCTGTTCTGCATATTCTAACTTGATGCCAAACTGAGAACCATCACCCAGTAATCGCTTAAATGAAGGCAGATCTTCCGGTGTGGAGATGAGCAAAATTTCATTAATGCCTGCCAGCATCAGTACGGATAACGGATAATAAATCATCGGCTTATCATAAACAGGCAGTAACTGTTTAGATACCCCTAGAGTGATTGGGTGAAGCCTTGTACCTGAACCACCAGCCAGAACAATACCTTTCATTAACTCACAACCTCTTCTATTTAGTCTTTCAAACCTAACCGCTCACCTGCATAAGATCCATCCTGAACACGTTTCCACCACGTTTCGTTTTCAAGATACCATTTCACTGTTTTCAAAATTCCACTTTCGAAAGTCTCAACAGGTTTCCAGCCAAGTTCACGTTCAATTTTACTGGCATCGATAGCATAACGCATGTCATGACCCGGGCGGTCTTTGACAAAGGTGATCAACTGCTTGAAATGAGTTATCCCTGCAGGCTTATTAGGTAACAATTGGTCAAGGATCTCGCAAATGGTCGTGACGACATCGATATTTTTGCGTTCATTGTGCCCGCCAATGTTATACGTCTCTCCAATAACACCTTGCGTAACAACCCGATAAAGCGCCCGTGCATGATCTTCGACATATAACCAGTCACGGATTTGAGCACCGTCACCGTAAACAGGAAGAGGTTTACCCGCGAGTGCATTAAGAATAACGAGCGGGATCAGTTTCTCAGGAAAATGAAATGGTCCGTAGTTATTTGAGCAATTTGTTACCAGGGTCGGGAGACCATAGGTGCGGTTCCATGCACGGACAAGATGATCACTTGCTGCTTTTGATGCTGAGTACGGGCTGCTTGGCGCATAGGCCGTGGTCTCTGTGAAAAGCTCATCCGTTCCATGCAGATCACCATAAACTTCATCGGTAGAAATATGATGAAACCGGAACAGACTTTTCTTCTCATCATCTAATCCCGCCCAATAGTGTCGGGAGGCTTCTAAGAGAGTGTAAGTACCGATGATATTGGTATCAATGAAAGCTGAAGGCCCGTCAATTGAGCGATCGACATGGCTTTCTGCAGCCAGATGCATAACAGCATCTGGCTTAAACTCAGCAAAGATGTCATCAAGAGAAGAACGATCACAAATGTTCGTAAGAGAAAAACGGTAGCGAGGGTCATTTTCGACGAGCTTCAGGGACTCTAAATTGCCTGCATACGTCAGACTATCAACCACGAGCACATTGTCGTTTGTTTCAGAAATGATGTGACGTACTACCGCAGAACCGATGAAACCCGCGCCGCCAGTTATCAGTATATTCATTATAAAAGGTCTCACGTGATTAATTTTACACTTGCACCAGCAATTTTTGCATGACCAATCTGAAGGTCTTCGTGCTTTCACAATAAAATGTTAAATTTTATGGAAATCGTAATAAAGGCCAGGCTTCCACTAAACATTTAATACTGTGTAAATAGCCATAAGAGCCGACATTCAACTCCCTATAATATCATACGCTTTAGGGTATAAACCTCTAAGTTTAGCCTTCCGCCTGACTTACCCGAGCAATGACTCATTTTTTAATCAAAATTAATACCGCCCGTGATCTAAAAATCACCGTAAGGGCGACTTTATCTTTTGAAAATCCAACGTAACTTTGGTAATCAATTAATATAAGGGGTCAGATATGAGGACTACAGCGGATTAGTCTCACTTTCGTGCACTGAGACAGGTCTGGTAGCTTTCTCTTAACAAAAAAAAAGCACCGAATTAATCGGTGCTTTTATAAGCCTGTTAACTATTTTTCGGTAAACTCTTTCAACCATGTGTTGAACGCTTCGCCCTGCGTGTTGTGGCGAATACCGTACTCAACAAACGCCTTCATATAACCGAGTTTATCACCACAGTCATGTGAACGGCCGGTCATTGAGAAGGCTTCAACAGTATGTTTTTTCATCAGCATGGCGATAGCATCCGTCAGCTGGATTTCATTACCTGCACCGTACGGGGTAACTGCCAGCAGTGGCCAGATAGCTTCCGACAGCACATAGCGCCCCACCACCGCGAGGTTTGATGGCGCGTCTTTCAGATCAGGTTTTTCAACGATGGCCGTCATCGGCGCACTTTCGCCCGGCTCTACTTCTACGCCATTGCAGTTGACAATACCGTACTTGGAAACGTCTTTTTCCGGGACTTCTTCAACCATGACCTGGCTGTTACCTGTTTCCTGGAAACGGCGAAGCATCGCAGCAAGGTTGTCTTTACGCAGATCACTGGTGGAATCATCCATCAGCACGTCCGGCAGAATAACCGCGAAAGGAGAATTACCAATCAGAGGTTTTGCACACAAAACCGCATGTCCGAGGCCTTTTGATTGCCCCTGACGTACGTTCATGATTGTCACGCCTTTAGGGCAGATAGACTGCACTTCTTCCAGAAGCTGACGTTTTACACGAGATTCAAGCATGCTTTCCAGTTCGAAAGAGGTATCGAAGTGGTTTTCGATCGCGTTTTTCGAAGAGTGCGTGACCAGAATGATTTCTTTGATGCCCGCCGCAGCACATTCATTAACGATGTACTGGATCAAAGGCTTATCGACGATAGGCAGCATTTCTTTTGGGATAGCTTTCGTCGCTGGCAACATACGTGTGCCCAGACCGGCAACAGGGATAACAGCTTTTAACATTGTAAAGGATACTCCTTGAAACCTATGGTATGTAAATTCAGTCAGTCAGCATCCAAACGCGTCAGGGATTTCTCTGAACTGAAATAGTTAAATTGATTTAAATTTCCAATCCGTTAATTCTTTCACAAGTATAGTCTCTGTTATTTGGTTTAGGGAGACCATACTCATGATTTTAGGACTCAAACACGATTATGTTAATTCGATTACAATACCAGTAAGCCGCACCAAACGGTAAGCTAAACACTTATTTTTAGGAATGTTGTACCTGTTCGGCGATTTAGTAATCATATCTTGCTGCTTTCCAAAACAGTCCTGCCGACTTTTTTCTCACCTCTTATTCTTCATCCCTCCTGATCCTTACAGACTGGCCTAGCTCCCTGTTTTAAATTTGAAATTTATGGCACTGACGCCCATTATTCAACGTGCGACAGCCGTCGTGTAACCAAAGGTGAAAACGCAATATGGAATGGATCGCCGATCCCTCGATTTGGGCCGGGCTTGCAACCCTGGTAGTTCTCGAAATTGTCCTGGGGATAGACAATCTCATTTTCATTGCCATCCTGGCCGATAAACTTCCGCGTCATCAACGTGATAAAGCTCGCATTACGGGCCTTTTACTGGCGCTCATCATGCGGCTTCTGCTGCTGGCTTCAATATCCTGGTTATCTACACTGACCCGCCCTCTTCTCAGCGTGCTCGGACATCCTTTCAGCGCCCGCGATATGATTATGCTCGCGGGGGGTATATTCCTGTTGTTCAAGGCAACAATGGAGCTTAATGAGCGGCTCGAAGGCAAAGATGAGGAACAAAGCCATCAGCAACGTGGCGCTAAATTCTGGCCGGTCGTGGCTCAAATTGTGGTACTGGATGCGGTTTTTTCACTCGACTCGGTGATTACCGCCGTCGGAATGGTTGAACATCTGGCGGTCATGATGGCGGCGGTGTGTATTGCTATTGGCCTGATGCTGTTAGCCAGTAAGCCACTGACACGTTTCGTCAATGCGCACCCGACTATCGTCATCTTATGTCTCAGCTTCCTGCTGATGATCGGCTTCAGCCTGGTTGCCGAAGGTTTTGGCTATGTTATTCCGAAAGGCTATTTGTATGCCGCGATCGGTTTCTCCGTGATCATTGAAGGGCTGAACCAGCTCGCACAGTTTAACCGCAAACGCTTTTTATCCTCACGGCGCTCGCTGCGTGAACGTACCGCAGAAACCGTACTGCGCGTCTTGCGTGGTAAACATGAAGAAGCTGAACTTGATACACACTCTTCGAACATGATTGCTGACAGCGCTGATGATGAGGATGCGATTTTTAACCAGCAGGAACGTCACATGATTGAACGTGTGCTGGGGCTGGGTCAGCGCACCGTCAGCAGCGTGATGACCTCTCGTCATGATGTTGATAATCTTGAACTTAATGACCCGGTTGACGTGCTGACACTGCAAATCGCTGCTAACCAGCACACCCGTATGCTGGTTACCGAAGACAGTTCGACCGATGAACCGCTGGGCGTTGTACACGTGGTTGATCTGCTCAGGCAACAGTTACTGCAAAATGAACTGGATCTTAAGGCACTGATCCGCCAGCCCCTGATCTTCCCGGAGCAACTTTCTCTGCTGATGGCCCTCGAACAATTCCGCAAGGCAAAAACACATTTTGCTTTCGTCGTCGATGAATTCGGTTCTGTCGAAGGGATCGTGACCCTGACGGATGTGATGGAAACTATTGCCGGTAACCTGCCTGAGTCTGACGAAACGCCTGATGCACGACATGATATCCGGCAGCAGCAGGACGGAAGCTGGATAGCCAACGGCTACATGTCGCTTGACGATCTGGTGATGTATATCTCCCTGCCGGTGGATGAAAAAAGGGAATATCACACGCTGGCTGGCTTGCTGATGGAATATACCCAAAGCATCCCGCAGGTGGGCGCACAGATACACATTAATGGCTATCTGTTTGAACCTTTAGAAGTCAGTAGTCACCGCATTCTAAAAGTAAAGATTACGCCGCCTGAAACCGCCTCGGAAGACGATTATGAAGTCTGAAACCCCTACCCTATAAAAACGGGGTGCCGGCACAGGCACCCCGTTTTTTTATACTCAGAATACGCTTAGAGGAAGAGATTATTTGTTTAAAAATTTCTCAACATCGCCTTTTTCTTTACTGTCCTTGCGTTTATCGGCCCAGTTTTGAATGGCGCTGCGAGCGCTTTGTTCAAGCGTACGCCTCAGTATCTGATCCACCTGTAACTGATATCCCATCTGAGCCCAGGGTCCGTAAACCCGCAACGGGATATCTGTCGTTTTCAGGGTATTGATCAAATTGCTGTCACCTTTCCAGCCACCGGTAACACGAATCAGCAAGTTCATATCCACCTTTTGATTCGACATATCGATTGTTCCGTCACCTTTCCCGGACACCATGGGCGACTGGCCTTCAAGGTTACTCAGGGTCAGTGTCCCTCCGGCCAGATGTCCCTGTGCTTTCAGCGTATCGATCTGACTATAGTGTTCATACTTTTCCAGCCCCTGAACATTACTGGTATTACGGCTGACTGCCTGTTGGATAAGCTGCTGAATATTAAGGCCATTCAGACGCGCATTATCCATTGAAAGTTGCCCGTCGCCTTGCCAGCGGCGTGCGAAATCGGCGGCCGATAGCCCCTCTCCGCTCACATCGCCCTGCATCGAGAAGCTGCCGGTCAGGACTTTCGGTAACCCGTAAGCCGCCAGAAAATCGCCCAGTTCAATGCTATTCACATCCGGTGTCAGATGAACATGAATTTTATTCCCTGTGACATCCACAGTGCCAGGCAGAGAAAAGTGCCCGGCCCCCATGTTGCCGCTTAATGCCGGCAAAGAAATCTTGCCCTGCTGATTGACCGCATTCAGTGCAAGGTTCTGGATTTTCATCCCGCGATAGGTGAGATCCGCCACCTTCAGCGCCAGCGTGGCATTGAAGGTTTGCAAATTATTCAGTCCGTTGGGTTGTTCATCCACATCACGGGCAATAACGGGGGCGGAGGTAACAGACTGCGCCGTTTGCGATGCGGGCTCATCAGTCTTAGGCTGCCAGCCTGTCAGTGCATCAAGATCAAGTTTATTGGCGTTTAAATTCAGTTGGTAATCCGCCCGTTCACCCAGCTTCGCGGTGGCCGTACCGGAAATCTGATTATCATTGGCGGTCAGCGCCAGCTGATTCAGCGTCACCAAATTATTATCCCGCTGGTAGCTGGCCTGCATCGAGCCGTTTCCCTGAAGACCTTTCACCGGAATATCGGCACCGCTGAGCTGATAAGTGAATTTGCTGATGTTGGCAGAGACAGCCTGCGGATAGTGCTGCATATCCAGTTCAGCCTTCATCGTGAAAGACAGATCGCGCTGATCGCGGTTTATGCGGCTTGAAAGCTGGATGGTAGCCTGACGGTTGTCATTCTTTTCCATTTCCAGATTGATATCGCGCACGTTGATCTGCTCGTCATCACCACGCTGCCAGATGAGTAAACTGTCAGCCACACTGATTTTATCGAGATCAAATTTCCAGCCTGCTTCCAGTTCAGAGGCCGCTGGGGCAACAGGCGTTGGCGTAGAAGGTGCCACCGGCGCATCAGGCTGATTTTCTTCCGTTTCCGGTGTTAAACGAATAACAGCGTTTTTCAGCAGAACCTGCTTCACCGCAAGCTGATGAGAAAGAAGAGGCCAGAGTTTGACATCCAGCCGCATATTTTCCGCACTGACCACCGGGACTTTAGCACCCGGTGCGGTCACAGATGTCTGACCGGCAATGATGCTAAGCTGCGGCCAGACATGCCACCGCAGTGAACCGTTGATGGCCAGCTGATAGCCGCTTTTCATCTCGACCCTTTCCACCATGTACTGGCGGAAATCGTTCGGGTTAATCAGGAATACCAGCGAAGTCATGCCGGCAATGATAACCACCAGTAAGATCACCAGTGTTGTCAGTAGTCTTCTCATGCCTTCCTCACGTTTTTATCCGTAAAACGGATGAAAAACAGAATCAGTCTTTATCAATACGACTGGCAATAGCGCTTTGCTGGTCGCGGTATTTCGCGTCCTGACGACTATTGTACGGCCTTGCAGCAGAACCCGATAACGGCTCAAAACTCAGCGCGCCAATCAACATTCCCGGGCGAAGCGCCAGCGGGAGCTTACCTGAATTATAGAACTCCAGAACGATACGTCCCTTCCAGCCCGGATCAATACGGTGTGCGGTTACGTGCACCATCAGCCCGAGACGCGCCAGTGAGGAGCGTCCGTCCAGCCAGCCCACCAGATCGTCAGGAATAGTGACCGACTCATAGGTCACTGCCAGCGCCAGTTCGCCAGGGTGCAGGAAGAATGCTTCACCTTCCGGCAAAACAATCTCATCACTCATCACTTTATCGAGCGCAGCACTGACTTCGTCTTTCGGGCCACTCAGATCGATATAACCCGCGTTATGCCCGAGGAAAACGCGAAATCCGTTTCCCAGACGCACATCTACCGTTGCACCGTTAATCCGTTCAACCGGCGGACGGGGTGAAATGCCTAATTTGCCGCTGTCCAGCCAGGCTTCTATATCTCGGTCGCAAAGTCTCATCGTATCTCCGGTGTGGTGTTAACGGATTGTTCCGCGATTAATTGAAGAACTGGCTGATTTTAGCCTTGAGGATATCAATCGCAATCCGGTTTTTGCCGCCGCGCGGCACAATGATGTCTGCGTATTGTTTTGAAGGCTCGATAAATTGCAGGAACATTGGACGTACCGTTTTCTGATACTGCGCCATCACGGAATCCATTGAACGACCACGTTCGTTGACGTCACGTTTCATGCGGCGCATCAGGCATATATCCAGCGGGGTATCGACGAAGATGGAGAAATTCATTTCGTCACGTAAACGCGCGTCGGTCAGGAGCAGGATCCCTTCCAGAATAATCACTTTCTTCGGTTTAAGAGTGACGGTCTCTGGCAGACGGGTATGCTCAATGAAGCTGTAGCTCGGTAATTCAATTGCCTGACCAGACTTCATAGCCTGTAAATGCTGGAACAGTAAATTGTGGTCCATCGCACTTGGATGGTCGTAGTTGGTTTTGACCCGCTCTTCCATGGTCATGTGACTCTGGTCTTTATAGTAGCAATCTTCCGGGATGACCCCGATATGCTCATCACCGACCTGATCACGAAGTTCACGGTATAACGTACTGGCGATGAGGCTTTTTCCCGAAGCAGATGCGCCAGCGATACCCACGATGACACACTGATGGAATTTGTCAGACATAAAATTAAAGACCTGATTTGGAAGTTGGAAGGCAAGCACAGACATGTGCTTTGAACGCGCCAATTATAAGTACAACACACTGCCCGATGCCAGCGTTAAGGCGGTGTAATCGCTGACATCAGGCAATAATTCGCAGAGTTGGGGGATTAAACGGCTCTGAAGGCAATTTCTGTCGGGATGGCGTCGCCTTTCCAGAACAGTTGTGACGCAATTTTTGCCGCCAGTTCGCGGTAAATCACTGTGAATTCGCTTTCCGGATTAGAAACCACTGTCGGCTCGCCACGATCTAAATCCTCACGCAGTGAAATATGCAGCGGCAATTGCGCCAGCAATTCGCAGCGGTATTTCTCGGCCAGACGTTGCGCGCCACCGGTACCGAAAATCGGTTCGTGGTGCCCGCAGTTGCTGCACACATGCATGCTCATGTTCTCAACAATGCCCAGCACCGGCACATGGACTTTCTCAAACATCACGATGCCCTTCATCGCATCAAGCAGCGCAATATCCTGCGGCGTCGTGACCACTAAGGCGGCGGTCACCGGAATATTTTGCGACAGCGTAAGCTGAATATCACCGGTACCCGGTGGCAGGTCGATGACCAGATAATCCAGATCTGGCCACAGCGTATCCTGCAGCATCTGCATCAGCGCTTTGCTGGCCATCGGCCCGCGCCACACCATGGCGTTTTCATCTGTCACCAGATAGCCAATCGAGTTGGTCGCCAGGCCGTGCGCCATAATCGGCGACATGTGCACGCCATCCGGCGAGGTCGGGCGTTCTTCTTCAGTACCCAGCATATTCGGGACAGAAGGCCCATAAATATCCGCATCCAGAATACCGACTTTGGCACCTTCCGCCGCCAGCGCCAGCGCCAGGTTAACCGCCGTGGTAGACTTCCCTACCCCACCTTTGCCTGAACTGACTGCCAGAATATTGCGAACACCCTTGATACCCGGCTGTTCGTTTGCCCGTTTGATGGTGGCAATGTCATGGCGCAGATTCCACTGAATCGCAGATGCCCCCGTCACCCGCAACAATTCGCTGCTGGTTTCTTCCTTTAACGCATCAAAACCGCTGTTCCAGGCGAACGGCAGGGTCAGATCAATATGTAAAACTTCATCCATTAACACGCAGTGATGCAACGCTTTCATCGCGGGCAAATCTTTTTGCAGTGTGGAATGGCGGAAGGTGGCCAGTACGCCGGTCACGAGTGCGCGCAGCCCTGCGGGTGTGGTCTGCTGTGGGGATTGAGATGTCATCCCGGCTCCTTGAAAGGGGTTATCAGACGAGGTATCTGCCTTAAGCATAACAGAACACACGCAAGGAGATCCCCCCGTTTGTTTACGCGGGGCGGCGCTTTCGGTTAACATCAATGCCCCTGATTTCAACTACAGAAAGCAAGCTCTTACTATGGCTCAAGTCGCGAAAAAAATTTTGGTAACCTGTGCACTTCCGTACGCCAACGGATCCATCCATCTCGGTCACATGCTCGAGCACATCCAGGCTGACGTCTGGGTTCGTTACCAGCGAATGCGCGGCAATGAAGTGCATTTCATCTGTGCGGACGATGCACACGGCACTCCGATCATGCTGAAAGCACAGCAACTCGGGATCAGGCCGGAAGAGATGATTGCCGAAATGAGCCAGGAGCATCAGAAAGATTTCGCCGGCTTCGGCATCAGTTACGACAACTATCACTCCACCCACAGTGATGAAAACCGTGTGCTGTCAGAGCTGATTTACGGTCGTCTGAAAGAAAACGGTTTTATCAAGAATCGCACTATTTCTCAGTTGTACGATCCGGAGAAAGGCATGTTCCTGCCTGACCGTTTCGTTAAAGGTACCTGCCCGAAATGTAAATCGCCTGACCAGTATGGCGATAACTGCGAAGTATGTGGCGCCACCTACAGCCCGACTGAACTGATCGAGCCGAAATCTGTGGTGTCGGGCGCGACGCCGGTGCTGCGTGATTCCGAACATTATTTCTTTGATTTGCCTGAGTTCAGCGCGATGTTGCAAGCCTGGACCCGTTCCGGCGCACTGCAGGAACAAGTGGCGAACAAAATGCAGGAATGGTTTGAACATGGTTTGCAGCAATGGGACATCTCCCGCGATGCCCCGTATTTCGGTTTTGAAATTCCGGATGCCCCGGGCAAATATTTCTACGTCTGGCTGGACGCGCCCATCGGCTATATGGGCTCATTCAAAAACCTGTGTGACCGCCGCAGCGATCTGAATTTCGACGAGTTCTGGAAAAAAGACTCCACGACTGAACTGTACCATTTCATCGGTAAAGACATCGTTTACTTCCACAGCCTGTTCTGGCCGGCAATGCTGGAAGGCAGCGGTTTCCGCAAGCCGACTAATCTGTTCGTGCACGGCTATGTCACCGTCAACGGTGCGAAAATGTCCAAGTCCCGTGGCACGTTCATCAAAGCCAGCACGTATCTTAACCATCTGGATGCAGACTGCCTGCGTTACTACTACGCGGCAAAACTGTCTTCACGCATCGACGATATTGACCTGAATCTGGAAGATTTCGTGCAGCGTGTTAACGCCGATATCGTCAATAAAGTCGTCAATCTGGCGTCACGTAATGCCGGTTTTATTGCCAAACGTTTTGACGGCAAACTGGCTGATAAGCTGGCCGATGAAGCGTTGTACAAAACCTTCACCGACGCCGCGGAAAGCATCGCTCAGGCTTATGACAGCCGTGAGTCAGGTCGCGCCATCCGTGAAATCATGGCACTTGCTGATCTGGCCAACCGTTATGTCGACGAACAGGCTCCGTGGGTGGTGGCGAAACAGGAAGGCCGTGACGCCGACCTGCAGGCCATCTGCTCAATGGGAATTAACCTGTTCCGTGTACTGATGACCTATCTGAAGCCGGTTCTGCCTGCATTGTCAGAGCGCACAGAAGCTTTCCTGAATACCCGGCTTGACTGGGACGCGATTGCCCAGCCGCTGCTGTCGCATCAGGTGAATCCGTTCAAAGCGCTGTTCAGCCGTATCGAAATGGATAAAGTGACCGCGATGGTTGATGCCTCAAAAGAGGATATCGCTGCAGCCAAAACTCCGGCAACCGGACCGCTGGCCGATGATCCGATTCAGGAAACCATTACGTTTGATGATTTTGCCAAAGTGGATATGCGTATCGCGCTGATCGTAAGCGCTGATTTCGTCGAAGGTTCAGACAAACTGCTGCGTCTGAAGCTGGATCTGGGCGGCGAAACGCGTCAGATTTTCTCCGGTATCCGTTCTGCCTATCCTGATCCGAAAGCACTGGAAGGTCGTCTGACCATCATGGTCGCGAACCTCGCACCGCGTAAAATGCGCTTCGGCATCTCTGAAGGGATGGTGATGGCGGCGGGACCTGGCGGAAAAGACATCTTCCTGCTCAGCCCGGATTCCGGCGCACAGCCGGGTATGCAGGTGAAGTAAAACTCATGACCGCTCCTCCCCTTCGCAGGGGAGGGCGCAAAATCACTTCGGCCAGTTCGGCCAGATGGCTTTAGGATATTCTTTGTCAATATCCGATTTCGCCAGACCAATATCCTTCAGCTGATCCGCGTTCAGTGAATGCAAAATCTTGCGGCTGACGCGCCGCTCATTCCAGTCGTGCACGACGGCAAATAACTGTTTTACCCATCCGGCTTTTTTCTGCGGCATCTGTACTGCCCGCTCAGGTGTTGCGATCTCTGCACAGACACGCGTGTCACATCCGGCAAACTGCCGATCTTCAATGATTTTTTTCATATTCTGCTCCCGTTGACGACCTGACATCAGGATCTAACAAACGGTGAAAACATTACAGATTCAGTTTTTTTGTATTTCGACCATACAGATCTGGATCTGATGACAGATTAAGCGTTAGATTGTGTCCATCTGTACTGCTTTCTTTGCGCAGGCGTTGAGGAAAAGAAAATGAACCGTTACGAAAATCTGGCAAATGTCTTGAGTGACCGTATTGAACAGGGCCTGTATCCGGCGGGGATCCGCCTGCCTTCGGTGCGGGTGTTAAGCAGTGAACATGGCGTCAGCGTCAGTACGGTTCAGCAGGCCTACCGGGTGCTGGAAGAAAAACAGCTGGTGGAAGCGCGGCCCAAATCCGGCTACTTCGTGAAAGATGCGCGTCTGCAGGCAGCATTGCCGGCGGTTTGCCGCCCGACACAACGTCCTGTGGATATTTCCCAGTGGGATCAGGTGCTTGAATTGATCACTTCGCCGCATCGTCCCGGTGTGGTTCAACTCGGGCGGGGCTCGCCGGACGTCACGGCAGCCACGCTCAGGCCACTCAGCCGTCTGATGGGCCGGGCCGGACAGCATCAGAATCTCAATGCATTTCATTACGACAGCATTTACGGCTCGGAAGAATTGCGCGAACAAATCGCCCGCCTGATGATTGACAGCGGCAGCCACATGGATGCCAGCAATATTCTGATCACCACCGGTTGCCATGAAGCCCTGTCTATCGCTATCCGTTCGGTCTGCGAACAAGGTGATATTGTGGCGGTGGATTCGCCGAGTTTTCACGGAGCCATGCAAACCCTGAAAGGTTTCGGCATGAAAGCGCTGGAAATCCCGACAGACCCGGTGACTGGCATCAGCCTCGAAGCGCTGGAAATGGCACTCGAGCAGTGGCCGGTCAAGGCCATACAACTGACGCCAAACTGCAATAATCCGCTCGGTTACAACATGCCAGATGACCGGAAAAAAAGTCTGCTGCGACTGGCACAACGCTACGATATCGCCATTATCGAAGACGATGTTTATGGTGAACTGGCGTATCAGTATCCGCGCCCTGCTACCATCACTTCTTTCGATGAAGATGGCCGCGTATTGCTGTGCAGCTCGTTTTCAAAAACGCTGGCGCCCGGTTTACGGGTCGGCTGGATCGCGCCGGGTCGCTACCATGACCGCGCATTGCACATGAAATACATCACTACCGGCGCGTCGGCGACGCTGCCACAAATCGCAATCGCCGATTTCATCAGACAGGGACATTACCTGCAGCATATGCGCCGGATGCGTAATCAGTACCAGCGCAATCTGTGCATCATGACCGACTGGGTGATGAAGTATTTTCCGTGTGGTACGCGTGTCAGCCGTCCGCAGGGCGGTTTTTTGTTGTGGATTGAACTCGATGAACGCGTGGATACACAGCGCCTGAACCGGCTGCTCGAAGAACATCTCGTGCAAATTGCCATCGGTTCGATATTCTCTGCTTCAGGCAAATACCGTAATTGCCTGCGCATCAATTATGCCCAGCCCCTGACTGCAAAAACTGAACGCGCCATCCAGCAGGTCGGTCTGACGATTTCGCTGATGCTGGAAAACAGCTAAACGCCCATGCGGGGAGACTTTACCGTGCAGATAGAACCGTTACCGCCACTGAACACGCTGGTGGCTTTTGAATGCGTGGCGCGTTATTGCAGTTTTTCCCGGGCAGCCGATGAGCTGAATCTTACTCAAAGTGCCATCAGCCGCCAGATCATCCAGCTGGAGGAAATGCTCGGATGTAAGCTTTTCCAGCGCGCTCAGCGTAAAACGACCCTGACGCCACGCGGTGAAACCTATGCGCATCAGGTGCGTAAATTACTGGGCGATATTTCGCAATCCACGGCGGAAGTCATGGGCTGGAATGGTTTACCGCAGGTCACACTGGCCTGTACCAGCGCCATGAGCGGCCTGTGGTTGTCGTCCCGCCTGTCGTTATTGCGCCAGCTTTTGCCCGATTTGCAAATCCGCATGAAAATTTCCGACAGCTTTTCAGACCTTAAGTCATCAGAATTTGATCTGGCTATCTTCTATCTGTGGGAGCCGCCGCCCGGATACCACGTTCAGGCGTTGTTTGACGAAGTATGTTATCCGATGTGCTCACCGCAATTTCTGGCTCGTCTTCCGCCGGAGGCCAGCGCCGCCGATCTTCTGGAACAAACCCTGCTGATTCAGGATGATCCACAGCGTGAATGGACAGGCTGGCGCGACTGGTTTGCCTCACAGGGTGTCAGCTTCGTGACGCCGCGCAGAACGTGGCGCGCCAATAATTATCCGTTCCTGGTGCAATCGGCAGTGCTGGGCGACGGGATATTGCTCGGCTGGGAAGGACTGGTGCAGGATTATATCAATAACGGCCAGCTTGTCGCCGCGCATCCCGGCAAACTGGCGGCGGCAGGAAAATGCTACATGCTGACGCCGCAGGATCGGTTCCTAAAACCCATGGTACACAAAGTTATTAACTGGCTGAAACAGCCTTAAATAGTTTGCTTCCTCCCCTGCGAAGGGGAGATGGAGATTAATAAGAATCTTATATGTTAATTATATATCCGTCGGCGGGATTTTATTCCTTTCAAGGTATCTGCGTTTTCTCGCCGAATTCATGCCAATTAATGTAAATAATAGCCAGCATGACTGTGAAATACAGGATGCAAGGTTAAAATCATGACTTAATGAATACAGACCAAACACACCGCCGATTATATTAAGATAGGCGTAACTGTTAGCATCAACCGCTAGCCTGCGCATTTGAACCAGCGCATAAGCCAGAAGATAGCAAAACACGCCAATTAAGCCGACAACCGTATGCAGTTCCACCGGTCACTTCCCTTTTCAGACGTTGGTAGATCAGAAAAATAAAGCTTTTCAGGGTGTTCTGCCGCGCATTTTTCGCATACCCTCATGATAAATTCTCATGCAAGTTCAACAGGGGGTTTTGATATAAATCATCAAGGCAAACCATTGCGCCCATTGATCCACCCGGGATATTTCACCTGCACCTAAAAAATTCCAGCACGTACTATGGAGAAAATTAATGAAAGATAATAATTCCCCTTTGACGAAATTAATGCAGGATGCACAACTTAGCCGTCGCGGCTTTATTACCAGCGCTTCCGCTGTGGGTATTACGAGTGCCATGGGCTTTTCACCGTTCTCTGCTTTTGCTGCTGAACCGAAAAAAGGCGGCATATTAAAACTGGGTATGTCAGGGGGAAATACCAGTGATACGCTGGACCCGACATTATTTAGCGACTGGGTCCCGCTAAATCAGGCATATATGCTGATGAACGGCCTGATTGAAATTGACGAAAATAACAAAGCCACACCTGAATTATTCTCCGCGTGGGAGGCCAAACCCGGTGCTGCTGAATGGGTGTTTACCCTGCGCGAGGGCGTGACTTTCCATAACGGTAAGACGCTGGATGCCGATGACATTCTTTACTCCATCAACCTGCATCGCGGCGACAAATCCAAAAGCGCGATCAAGTCCCAGCTGGCCCCGATCACCGGTCTGACTAAACAGGGCGATAAGCAGATCCTGATCACGCTTGAAAGCGGCAACGCCGACCTGCCCTATCTGCTGGCGGATTACCATCTGGTGGTGGTACCGGCAGGCTTCACCGACTGGTCTCACCCGATTGGTACCGGTGGTTTTATCTTTGATCAGTACGAACCGGGTGTACGATCGCTGTTTAAACGCAACCCGAATTACTGGAAACCGGATCGCGCCTTTGTCGATGCCGTGGAAGTGCTGGTCATCAACGACCCGACCGCCCGCACCAACGCCCTGATTTCCGGTCAGGTTCACGCCATTAACCGCGTTGATTTCAAAACCGTCGACTTCCTTAAACGCAGCCCGGCACTGAACATTATTCGTTCTTCCGGCGGCCAGCATTTCACCTTCCTGATGGACTGCAGCGTTGCGCCGTATAACAACAACGATGTGCGCATGGCAATTAAACACGGCATAGACCGTCAGAAAATCCTCGACACCGTGCTGCGTGGCTACGGCTCGCTGGGCAATGACCACCCGATCCCTAAGACCGATCGCTTCTTCAATCACAGTCTGGAACAGCGCGTTTACGATCCGGACAAATCGAAGTTCTATCTGAAAAAAGCCGGTCTGACGGATCTTAAAATCGAACTGTCCTCCTCTGACGCCGCTTTTGCCGGTGCGCTCGACGCCGCCGCTTTGTTCCAGGGGCAGGCACAGAAAGGCGGTATTCAGGTCAACATTAAACGCCAGCCCGCCGACAGCTACTGGGACGATGTATGGATGAAAGCACCGTTCAGCATGGGTTACTGGGGCGGGCGTCCGACCGCTGACCAGATGTTCTCCACCGCCTATCAGTCGACGGCGAAATGGAATGACACCCACTGGAAAGATGAGAAGTTTGACGCCTTGCTGTTGCAGGCCCGTTCACTGCTCGATGAGGGCAAACGGGCCGAAATTTATGGCGAGCTGCAAAGTATCGTGCGCGATAACGGTGGCGCGATGATCCCGCTGTTCGGCGATTATCTTGATGCGGCCAGCAAAAAAGTCGGCGGTATCAAACCCCACCCGATGTTCAACTTCATGGGTGGTCGTCTGGCCGAGCGCGTCTGGCTGGAGGCATGATGAAGAAAAGGATTTTACAGCGGATCCTGTCAGGCATTGTCACGCTGTGGCTGGTTTCTGTGCTGATTTTTATCGGCACGGAAATGCTGCCCGGCGACGTCGCGACGGCCATTTTAGGCCAGAGTGCCACGCCTGAAACCGTGGCCGCGTTGCGTCTGCAACTCGGGCTGGATGAGCCGTCAGTGCTACGTTATCTGCACTGGCTGGCGGGCATTATGCATGGTGACTTAGGACAGTCGCTGGCGAACGGGCGTGCCATCAGCGATGAATTACTGCCACGTCTGGCAAACACCCTGTTCCTTGCCGGATATGCGGCGGTGATCGCGATACCGCTTGCCGTCGGTTTAGGCATCGCATCCGCCATCTGGCGCGGTTCCGTTTTTGACCGGCTGGCGAATACCCTGACGCTAATCAGTATTTCGGTGCCGGAATTTTTTGTGGGCTACATTCTGGTCATCGCTTTCGCTATCCGGCTGACATGGTTCCCGAGTCTGGCAATGGTGGACAGCAGTTCCTCGTTCATCGACCGTCTTTACGTCTGTACGCTGCCGATGGTTACCCTGACGCTGGTCGTGCTGGCGCATATGCTGCGCATGACGCGTGCATCAGTCACCGCAGTGATGGCCAGCCCGTACATTGAAAGCGCGGTGCTGAAAGGCATTCCGCGATGGCGGATTGTGGTATCTCACGCCCTGCCCAACGCCCTTGCGCCAATCATTAATGTCGTCGCGTTCAATCTGGCGTATCTGGTGGTGGGTGTCATCCTGGTGGAAGTGGTGTTTGTCTATCCGGGCATCGGGCAATACATGGTGGATGCGGTCACCAAACGCGACCTGCCGGTGGTTCAGGCCTGCGGCCTGCTGTTTGGCGGCACCTATATTTTTCTCAACACCACCGCCGATTTACTGGCGATCTGGTGCAATCCACGCCTGCGCCATGCGCGCTGAAGAGGGAACGCATGAACCGATATTTCATTAACATCCCGCTGTCGGCCTGGATTGGTATTGTGATCATTGCGGTGAACCTGCTGGCCGCTATTTTTGCGCCGTGGCTCGCGCCGCACAGCGAAACTGAACAGGTCGGTGACATTTGGTTGCTGCCCTCCGCCGCCACGCCATTTGGCACCGACAGTCTCGGTCGCGACATGCTGTCACGCATCCTGTTTGGTGCCCGCACCACCATTGCTATCGCGCTGACTATCACCTTCAGTTCTTTCATCATCGGCATCGTCACCGGCTTTACGGCGGCGATTTACGGTAAATGGGTGGATATGGTGCTGTCGCGCATCGTCGATACCGTGATGTCGATTCCGGTGCTGATTTTTGCGCTGATCGTATTGTCCGTGATGGGCACCTCTGTTCCCGTGCTGGTGCTGACCATCGCCCTGCTTGATGCCACCCGTGTGTTTCGTCTGGCACGGCTGGTAGCACAGGCAATTGTCTGTCAGGAATATGTTGAAGCGGCGCGTTTGCGTGGCGAGGGGCTGCGCTGGGTGCTGTTCCGGGAAATCCTGCCTAACGCCCTGCCGCCGCTGCTGGCGGAGTTTGGCATGCGCTTCTGCTTTACCTTCCTGTTTATCGCGGGCTTAAGCTTCTTAGGGCTGGGCATTCAGCCGCCGTATGCCGACTGGGGCAGCATGGTACGTGACAATGCTCAGGCGATTAACTTTGGTCAGTTCGCCCCGCTATATCCGGCGGCAGCGATTGCCTTGCTGACGATTGGCGTCAATCTGGTGGTCGACTGGCTGCTGGCACGTAACAGCCTGCCGCATGGAGACGAAGCATGACACGCACGATTTTAGAAATGCGCGGCCTGCGCATCGAGACCCTCGACGGTTCGCCGCTGGTGCAGGATATCTGCCTGAAACTGGCAGCCGGCGAAGTGCTCGGCCTGATTGGCGAATCCGGCGCAGGGAAATCGACCATCGGACTGGCGGCGCTCGGCTATGCACGTCAGGGTTGCCGGATTGCCGGTGGCGAAGTCTTGCTGGACGGCACGGATATCGTTTCTCAGCCTTCGCATATCAAACGTCAATGGCGCGGCAAGCGCGTGGCGTATGTGGCGCAAAGCGCAGCAGCCTCGTTTAATCCGGCGCTGACCATCGAAAAACAGGTCTGCGAAGGCCCGATCCGCCACGGTCTGATGAGCCAGGAAGAGAGCCGCCAGTGGGCGATTTCGCTGTTCCGCTCGCTGGATTTACCGGACCCTGAAAACATTGGCAAACGTTACCCGCATCAGTTGTCCGGTGGCCAGCTTCAGCGTGCAATGGCCGCCATGGCCATGTCCTGTAAGCCTGATTTACTGATTATGGACGAGCCGACTACCGCACTGGACGTCACCACGCAGATTGAAGTGTTGGTGATGCTGCGCAAACTGGTGCGCGAGTTCAACACGGCGGCGCTGTATATCACGCACGACCTGGCCGTTGTCGCCCAGCTTGCTGACCGGATTATGGTGCTGCGGCACGGCAAAGAAGTGGAAACTGGCAGCACGCAGACCATTCTGGAAAATCCGCAGCAGGAATATACCCGCAGACTGGTGGCGGAACGCGAACACGCCCTGACACCACTGACCGGCGGCCATGAAACCGCCGGTCAGCCGTTGCTGACGATGCGCAAACTGAGCACCGGCTACAACGGTAAGCAGGTAGTGCATGACGTCAGCCTGCAACTGCCGCGCGGCAAAACGCTGGCGATTATCGGCGAATCCGGCAGCGGAAAAAGTACGCTGGCACGGGCGCTGGTGGGTTTACTGACGGATACCGAAGGCTCGGTGGATTTCGACGGCATTTCGCTTTCACATCATTTCCATCAGCGCGATAAAGAAACGCTGCGCCGCATGCAGATGATTTATCAGTTGCCTGACGTGGCGCTGAATCCGCGCCAGACACTGCTGGATATCATCGGCCGCCCGCTGACATTCTATTTCGGCATGAACAAAAAGCAGGTGCGTGAGCGTGTGGAAGAATTACTGCGACTCACCGAACTGCCGGTCAAACTGATCGACCGTCGCCCCGGCGAGCTTTCCGGCGGGCAGAAACAGCGCGTCTGCATCGCCCGTGCGTTGGCTGCGCAGCCGGAACTGATTATCTGTGATGAGGCGACGTCAGCGCTCGATCCGCTGGTGGCGGAAGAAGTACTGAATCTGTTGCGCCGCTTACAGGAACAACTCGGGCTGTCGTACCTGTTTATCACCCACGATTTAGGTACGGTGAAACGTATCGCCCATCAGGTGGCCGTGATGTATCAGGGTCAGGTGGTCGCCAGCGGCGATACTGACGTGGTCTTCAGCGCGCCAATGCACAGCTATACCGAAAAACTGCTGACCTCCGTACCGGAAATGCGCACCAGCTGGCTGGATGACGTTCTCGTCCAGCGTGGCACGGCGCTACCTGCGGCAGCGATTTCCCCGACAGGAGTCTTATGAACACCAAACGCATCGTGACTGAATTCCCGCACGCCGTCACCGTGACTGAACATCTGTGGATCCCGCTCCGTGATGGCACGCGTCTCGCTGCGCGCCTGTGGCTGCCGGACGACGCTGAACAGCAGCCGGTTCCTGCGATCCTCGAATACATCCCTTACCGCAAACGCGACGGGACCCGCACCCGCGACGAACCGATGCACGGTTTCTTCGCCGGCAACGGCTACGCAGTCGTACGTGTGGATATGCGCGGCAGCGGCGAATCCGACGGATTGCTGGCCGATGAATACCTGCTTCAGGAGCAGGACGACGCACTGGAAGTCATTGAGTGGATCGCTGCACAACGCTGGTGCAGCGGCAATGTGGGCATGATGGGCAAATCCTGGGGGGGCTTTAACGGTCTGCAGGTCGCTGCCCGCCGCCCTGCCGCCCTGAAAGCCATCATCACTGTCTGCTCCACCGACGACCGTTACCGCGACGATATTCACTACAAAGGCGGCTGTCTGCTCAACGACAATCTCTGGTGGGGCGGCATTATGCTGGCGTATCAGAGCCGCCCGTCGGATCCGGCGCTGGTCGGTGAAAGCTGGTACAAAGACTGGCTGAACCGTCTGGAAAATATGCCGTTCTTCCCGGCATTATGGATGGAACATCCGCTGCGCGATGAATACTGGCAGCACGGTTCCGTATGCGAAGACTGGCCGGCGATCCAGTGTCCGGTCATGGCCATCGGCGGCTGGGCCGACGCCTACAGTAACGCCGTGTTCCGCCTGATGGATAATCTGAAAGTGCCACGCCGCGCCATTCTCGGCCCGTGGGCACATATTTATCCGCAGGACGGCACACCGGAGCCGGCAATTGGTTTCTTACAGGAAGCCGTGCGCTGGTGGGATCACTGGCTGAAAGGTGAAGACAATGGCGCGATGGAAGGCCCGATGATCCAAACCTGGTTGCAGGACAGTCAGCCGCCATCGGCGATGCGTCCGGTCAGCCGTGGCGAATGGGTGGGATTTGATCGCGGCACCGCCAGCAATATCAGTCACAGCCCGCGATGGCTGACACGCGGCCAGCTCAATACCCAACCGGACGTTGATGCCGGGGTGCTCAATATCTGTTCGCCGCAAAACCATGGCCTGATGGCCGGTGAATGGATGGGCGCAGGCGTGCCCGGCGAAATGCCGCCGGATCAGCGTGTCGATGACGGTATGGCGGAAATCTTTGACGGCGAACCGCTGGCTGAGCCGCTGACCATTTTCGGCTTCCCGGAATTTACCGTCGAACTGAGCAGCGATAAACCGGCCGCCATGTTGTATGTCCGGCTTTCTGACGTCGCGCCGGACGGTTCGGTAAACCGTGTCACGCACGGGTGGCTGAATTTGTCGCATCTGCACGGCCATGACCAATCTGTGCCCCTTATTCCCGGCCAGAAAGTCAAAGTGCCTGTACAACTGGACGGTATCGCACACCGTTTTGCCACCGGCCACCGGATGCGGCTCTCGCTGGCCACCACCTTCTGGCCGATGATCTGGCCGATGCCTGAAGCCGCGACGCTGACGTTAGATTTGCACAGCGCGCAACTCAGCCTGCCGGTGTGCGGGCAACCGGTGTCGGTTGATGGCCCGATCAGGGAACCACAAAGCGCACCGCTGACGCCGCAAACTGTACTGTCCCCCGGCCGCGTTGACCGTAACATCACTTACGATTTCCTCACGGACAGCTGGACCAGCGTCACGCATGGCGTGGGGGGCGTATTCGGCGAAGGCGTTTACCGCTTTGATGATATCGACACCACCGTCGACCACAGTCTGCGTCGTGAACTGACGGTCAGTAACAGCGATCCGCTTTCCGCCCGTTATCTGCTCACACAGACCATGAAAATGGGACGTGAAGGCTGGTGGATGGAGGCGGAAATTACGCTTGAACTGCGCAGCGACCTGACGCATTTCATCGTCAGCGGTGATATGGTCGTCAGCCTCAATGGTGAGGAAGAGTTTACGAAATACTGGCATGAGAGGATTGCGCGGTAAACTTGCTCCTCCCTTTCTCAGGCGCGGGAGCCGATCGCGTCATTGCGGGTTTCGCTTTTAGCTCCTCCCCTTCACAGGGGAGGAGCTGATCGAATTCAAATTTTAAATCTCAGGAATAATCGCCGTAATATCCCGGCTCTCAAGTACCCGCCCGTCCTGCGCGTGGATTTCCAGCTTACGCAGCGGCTGGCGGCTTTCGATATCCACCAGTTGCGTACAGGCTTCGCCTTCTTCAAACAAATATTCACTTCCCCACTGCCCCAGCGCGACCAGCACCGGTTGCAGCGCCCGCCCTTTTTCGGTCAGTACGTAATCCTGATACGCCGAGCCGTCGGCAGCGGGTTCAATCTTTAAAATGCCTTCTGCCACCAGCGCCTTAAGCCGGGTGCTGAGAATGTTTTTCGCCGCCCCCAGACTGCGCTGGAATTCGCTGAATCGCGAGATGCCGTACATCGCGTCGCGGACAATCAGCAATGTCCACCAGTCGCCGATTAAATCCAGCGCACGGCCAGCCGGACAAGGCGTGTTTTCCAGACGGGTTCGTTTCATGGCACTTCCTGCTTAATGCGTTTAAGAAAATCTGGTTGCATTATAAAACCACCGGTGCTAAAAATCATCTGGTTTTATTATTAAACCAATTACTCAACACCGAGGTTATACCATGTCAGATACAACTCGCTCTCAGCCCCTGGCCTTAATCACCGGCGCATCCACCGGCATTGGCGCAACCTATGCCGATCGCCTGGCGAAACGTGGTTACGATTTAATCCTCGTTGCCCGTGACGTTCAACGCCTGAACGCGCTGTCGGACCGCCTGCAACAGGAAACCGGCGTCAGCGTCACTGTGCTGCCTGCCGATTTAACCCGCAGCGAAGATTTAACCCGCGTTGAGGAATTTATCCGCGCTACACCGCAGATTTCGCTGCTGGTGAATAATGCCGGCGCTTCGCTGAAAGCCGGTTTTGAAAACAGCGACGCCAATGCCATCGAAAATCTGATCGCCCTGAACGTTACCTCCGTCGCACGTCTTTCCCGCGTGGCCTTCGACGGCCTGATCAGCCACAAAGACGGGGCAATTATCAATATTGCATCTGTCATGGCGCTGGCACCGGAATTGCAGTCTGCGGTGTATTCCGCCACCAAAGCCTTTGTACTGACCTTCAGCCAGACGCTGCAATTTGAAATGGCCGGACGCGGTCTGTACGTTCAGGCGGTGCTGCCTGCCGCAACGCGTACAGAAATCTGGGAACGTTCTGGCAAAAATATCGATGAAGTCCCGGGCGTGATGGAAGTGGGTGAACTGGTGGATGCCGCCTTACTGGGCTTTGACCGCAAAGAAAAAATCACCATTCCACCACTACAGGACGAAAAACAGTGGAACGATTTTGATGCCCTGCGCGGTGCGATGGTGCCAAACTTCCTGCAGGCTCATGCCGCACCGCGTTACAAAGCCTGACAGTGAGACATTGACCAGTAACATAAATTTACTGGTCAATGTGGATTCGCTTTGCAAATATGTTAATTCGATAACTTTGTGAAGTGAATGCGATGACTGAATATGTAATTGCTGCACCTGAAGTTCCGTCTCTCGCCGTCGAAGGCCAGAGCGCCCGTTTCCCGTTGCGCCGCGTGTATTGCGTTGGGCGCAACTATTCCGAGCACGCCCGCGAAATGGGCCATGATCCTGATCGCGAACCCCCTTTCTTCTTTGGCAAACCGGCTGATGCCGTGGTTCCCGCCAGCGGCAATGTGCCCTATCCGACCCTGACCGAAGACCTGCACTATGAAGTGGAGCTGGTCGTCGCGATGGCAAAAGGCGGTAAAAATATTGCCGCTGAAGACGCACTGTCACACGTCTGGGGTTACACCGTGGGTGTGGATTTGACCCGTCGCGATATTCAGGCACAGGCCAAGAAACTGGGACGTCCGTGGGATTTCGCCAAAGGGTTTGATGCTTCCGCACCGGCGAATCCGCTGCTGCCGGTGAGTGAGACAGGTCATCCGGCGGCCGGTAAAATCTGGCTCGACGTGAACGGTGAGAAACGTCAGCGCGGTGATTTGAGCGACCAGATCTGGCAGGTGGCGGACGTTATCAGCTATCTGTCTCAGGCGGTGGAACTCAAACCTGGTGATCTGATCTATACCGGTACACCAGCCGGTGTGGGACCGGTCGTGCGCGGTGACGTGATCACCGGCGGCATCGAAGGTCTGAGTGATTTCAGCTTCACTATCGTGTAATACCTGCGGGACGCCTTATTTCAGGCGTCCTTCTCGCCAATTTTCCGGGCCATTTCTTCCTCAATCAGCGGAATAAGTTTCTTAAACGCGCAGGCGCTTGAGGGATCAAACAGCGACAGGGTTTCTATCTGGCTCAGTAAAATCACCTTTCGAAATTTCAATACACTCACCGGTTCTGACACAGGTGTGATGCCATGTTCCTGATAATAGCGGGCATAATTGTGCTCGACGCGCAGCTCCAGCGTATCTTTATCGCGATAGCCGCTGACCATCGGGATCACCACAACGTTGTCTGATGAACTCGTTTCACATTTTGCGGTATGTACCATGCCGATATATACGCGCCGCGACTGTAACGTGATAAACACCATATCGCCCTCTTCCATACACTGATACAACAGCCCTTCCACGCCGTTGGCGCGGGTGAGTTGTTTGTACAGTTGTTTGCGTCCGGCAGTATTGAGGCGTAAGCCCGGCGACCAGGTGGTGCGCACCAGGCACAGCATCACGGAAACGGCAAGCATAATCACCACCGGTGCCTGAATGCCTAAAAAGCTCCAGTTGATGAAATCACGATGGTAGTGCACATCCTGTTGCTGATGCGCCAAAGCAGGCAGCCAGTTGATGACGTCAGAAATCCCCCACAGCACCAGATACACCAGCGCGATGACCAGCACCCCCTGCAGGACAAAAATACAGCCATACAGAGCCACCAAAAAATAGACGTCCCAGCCGAAGGTGCGTTTAAGTTTGAAACGCGATGAAATGTCGCGGGTGGTGTACCAGTAGCCGCAGACCATTAAGACCATGAAAACCGCTGTCGCCATTACAGTACGCTCATACGTTTGACGTGACGGGCAAAGTCTTTCTGCATCTCCTGATTAGCCAGGTTGACTGACGCCGTACCGTTTTCATCAATCAGAATACGCTCACCTTCTTCCAGCGTGTTATCCCTGTCTGCGGTACTTAGCAGCCCGAGGAATTTTTCCGGGCTGGAGAATATGTGTAAAAAAATCTTCAACATTTGCTCCCCTCTCATCATAAAAGAATAAGCCTAGTCAAAGGAGAGAGGCGCTATGGCTGTTTCGGATTTTTTTACCGGGCACGAATGAAAAAGGGCCACCTTCACGGCAGCCCTTTGCTGAAAATCTGCGAAACGAATTATTTCGCGTTAAGACTTGCCTGATGCGCTTCTTCCTGCTCAGCCTGTTCGGCATGCACTTCAGCCGCACGTTTACGCAGACCAATCCACCCCAGGACCAGCAGGAGGATCAGCACCGGGATGGTCGCCACCGTGTAGGTGCCGTTCGGGTAGTCAAATGCCATCAGGATCAGCACGCCCGCCAGGAACGCCAGCGTCAGCCATGAGGTTACCGGTGCCCACGGCATCTTGAAAGACACGTCTTTTGCACGGCCTTCTTTGATGGCAGTACGCAGTTTCATCTGACAGACAATGATGAAAGCCCATGAACTGAGGATGCCGAGTGAGGCGACGTTCAGGACGATCTCAAACACCTGTGAAGGTACGTAGTAGTTGAGAATAACACCAACAATGTAGATGCCGACAGTCACCAGAATACCGGCGTACGGCACCTGCTGCGCACTCATCTTAGACATGAATTTCGGTGCTGAGCCGCCCATCGACAGGGAACGCAGAATACGACCGGTGGAATACAGTCCGGAGTTCAGGCTCGAAAGCGCCGCCGTCAGCACCACGATATTCATGATAGTACCGATGTAAGGCACGCCCAGCTTACTAAAGAAGGTAACAAACGGACTTTGCCCCGCCTGATACGCATTCCATGGCAGCAGCAGAACCAGCAGCACCACGGAGCCGACGTAGAACAAGGCAATACGCCAGATAACGCTGTTAATGGCTTTCGGCAGCACTTTCTCAGGATCTTTAGTTTCGCCCGCTGCGGTACCGACCAGTTCGATGGCTGCGAATGCAAAGACCACGCCCTGCACCAGAACCAGCGCCGGCAACAGCCCGTGCGGGAAAATACCGCCGTTGTCGGTGATCAGATGCAGGCCGGTGGCGTTACCGTCCAGTTGTTTGCCGGTGCCGAGGAACACCACACCAACCACCAGGAAGATAGCGATCGCGGCCACTTTGATCAGCGCAAACCAGAATTCCATCTCAGCAAACCATTTCACGCCAATCATGTTCATGGTGGCGACAATCGCCAGTGCGCCCAACGCAAACATCCATTGCGGAACATCACCGAAGGTTCCCCAGTAGTGCATGTACAGAGCCACTGCGGTGATGTCGACAATGCCGGTCATCGCCCAGTTCAGGAAGTACATCCAGCCTGCTACATAAGAAGCTTTTTCACCCAGAAACTCACGGGCATAGGATACGAAGCTGCCGCTGGTCGGACGGTGTAAAACCAGTTCGCCCAGTGCACGCAAGATAAAGAATGAAAAAATACCACACACCGCATACACGATAGCGAGTGCCGGGCCTGCCATCTGTAAACGCGCCCCCGCGCCGAGAAACAGACCGGTACCGATAGAACCACCAATGGCAATCATCTGAACCTGACGGTTGCCCATACTCTTGTGATAACCGTGATCGTGGGAATCCAGCCAGCGCCGTTTAGCCGCGTGCTTCGCCTCTGCCGTTTTCTTATGAGACTTCATTATGAGTTGTTCTCCAAAATAACCTTCACCTGACGCCGGGTGCTGCAAGCAAACGATTGCAAGCCTCGCCGTTTATGGGGTTTACCCACTGTAGTTTTTTTAGCCGGAACTGTTTTGGTGCAATAACGGCGAAGGATGCTACCTGTTCTCACTAACCGTGGCAAAAAAAACCGTCATAAAAAATTGTGAACAGTCATATTTCGCGATGCAAATTTTGCGTCTGCGTGCGGTCAGGACAATTATTTCGGCAGACTCTCTTTTCTCACCCGTTCGATATTAATGGAGAGATACATAATTTCTTCCGTGGTCAGTTCGCGCTGATATTGCGCGGCCAGATAATCGGCGATTTTTTCCGCGCACAACCACGCCTGCGGATAATTCTCTTTCACCGCCACATGCAGGGTCATGTCGTCGTCGGCCACCACCGTGCGGCTGAGCATGCGCTGGGCGAAGAATTTAAGATGGGTGACGAAACGCTGGTAGCTCAGTGCTTCTTCGTCATATTCGATACGCAGCTGGTATTTCACCAGATTGAGGATTTCCTGCATCACACGGGTGATCTGCGCCACTTCCGGCATTTCACCGTTAAGTTGTGCGTTGACCAGATGCAGGGCAATAAAGCCCGCTTCATCCACTGGCAGCCGTACGCCGAGACGGGTGTCGATGATCTCCAGCGCTTCCAGCCCGAGGGCATATTCTTTCGGGTAGAGACGGCGGGTTTCCCATAATAAGGCATTACTGATAGGCACTCCCTTCTTCTGCCGTTCAATGGCAAAATTGCAATGGTCGGTGAGTGCGATATACAGGTTTTCCTGGAGTTTCCCCAGCCGCCCGCGAGCCAGTGAAATAATCTGATCGCAGGTCGTCATCACTTCCATCGGAATATGCGACAACAGCTCCGTCAGATGTGCGACCAGTTCGTCATTCTGCAGGGCGAAGACTTTCTCGATTTTGCTGTCATCCAGTTCATCCCCGGCTTTCTTCATAAACGCCAGCCCGCGTCCCATAACGACCTGTTCGCGCTGCTGTTCGTTGACGACAACCACCACATTATTATTGAGTATTTTGGCGATTTTCATTGTGACTCCCTGAAAAGAAAAACCCAATCGTCCGTACGGATGATCAGGTTTTGTCTGCCGCAGTCTGCGGATCTGCCTGTTAATTTTACCAGATCCGATCCGCAGTCAGGCGTAAATTTTGTACTCAGAACGTGACGATGGCCTTAAGTCCGGTCACCCAGGCATCCTGCGTTTCCTTCACCCCGCCCGGCCGGTACCAGTATTGCAAATCCGGTTGCAAAACCAGCCATGAACGCACTTTGATCTGATAATACAGATCGGCGTTGACGGAATGGCCTGACAGCGGCGTATACAGCGGATTGCCGTAATCATCGACCTGATAAAGAGTATTCAGGTTTTCCTGATTCTGACGGTAATGGTTACTCATCTGAATATGTGTCACACCCAGGCCCAGCCAGTCTTCCGGACGCGCATCAAACAGCCCGCGATAGCGCAGGGAAGCCGCCTGCGTGTAATGAATGGTATTACTGCGCTGGTCGCCTACTCCCAGGCTGTATGACACGCTCATGCCACGGTTCGGATCATCACCGCGCTGTGTGATCTGCTGGTTGAAGCCGGTATACATAAACCAGGTGCTGCTGTGTTTGCGGTAACCTTGCGGATCCGTTGCGCCGACACTTTGCGTTTTCCCCTGCGACAAATCGGTTTGCGGCGAATTGGTATACAGCAGGCCGAAGTTATAAATACCCGGCAAACCATTCACCTTGGTTTTCAGTTCCGCTTCCATCGGCAGCAGGATACCGCGGGCGCCTTTCAGGGAACCGCTCCAGGCGTATTTACGATCCGACGCGTCCGGGTTCTGTTCCATGATGCCGGTTTTCAGCGTCAGTTCCGATGTCAGTTTGTACTGAACCGTGGTGCCCCAGTAATGTTTATTCCAGTTGTACCAGGTCATCGAGTTGGCGGATTTACCGCCGCACTGGCTCAGCAACTGAAAATCACAGGGGATTATCTGGTCGAAGTCCTGATTTTTGTTCATCATGCCGATGCGCCAGTGCAGTTTGCGATCATCGAAACTACGGCCAAAGGTCAGCCAGCCCAGACGGGTTATGGACTGTCCGCCCCAACTCTCCTGCGCAAGGTCGTTAAATCCGACACGCGGATCCTGTGTACGTTCTGTGGTCAGATTATCGTTGTGGTTACGGTTAACAATGTTCCCTTCGATGGCCGCGTCGGGAATGCCGGTGTACATTTCCAGATCCTGCGTAAAAGTCAGCGAGAACTGATCGATATACGCCAGATGTTTATCATGGTTGTAACCGCCACCAGCGTTGTAAGAGGATTCACTCAGATAACCGAGCTGATAATGGAAACCGTGGTCTTCGATGATCGGACGGATACCCAGCATATCGCCGAACATGCCCTCGCCCGGCGCTTCAAAACCAAGCACGGTACCGTTCCAGTTACCGGCGGCCTGGGCAGAATGACTATGTAGTGCAGAGAAACACAATACCCAAAATCCATATTTCAGCAGGTGCTTTATTTTATAATTTTCTTTATATTCAGGTGTCGGAGAAGTCAGAGAAAGCGTCATCATTATATTTCCGTCTGATTATTTTAAATGATCATTATTGTTATTTTTAATACAGAGCGAACAGGCGGCTTATAATTTATAAGCCGCAGGGTTATCTATTATTAATGGCAAAAGTCAGATCAGGATTTTAAAGATGCGCCGTTTGAACTAATCACTTCCTGATACCAGAAGAAGCTTTTCTTACGGCGGCGCTCCAGCGTGCCATTACCCTGATCATCACGGTCAACATAGATATAACCGTAGCGTTTGGAGAATTCCGCTTTCGAGGCACTGACCAGATCAATCGGCCCCCAGCTGGTATAGCCCATGACTTCCACGCCATCTTCAATGGCTTCACGCACCTGAACCAGGTGGTCATTGATGTACTGAATGCGGTAATCATCATGAATGCTGCCGTCAGCTTCAACTTTATCGCGCGCGCCCAAACCGTTCTCGACAATAAATAACGGTTTCTGATAACGGTCATAAAGCTCGTTCATTAAGAAGCGCAAACCCTCCGGGTCAATCTGCCATCCCCATTCGGAACTTTGCAGATGCGGGTTCGGCACCATATTTAATATATTGGCACGCGCTTTAATATTTTGCTCTTCATCGGTGGTGACACAACCGGTCATGTAATAACTGAATGAGATAAAATCAACGGTTTCTTTTAACGCCGCTTTATCTTCCGCCGTAATAGTAATGTCCATGCCACGATCTTTAAAGAAACGCTGCATATAAGCCGGATAGGCACCCCTTACCTGAACATCGCCGAAGAATAACCAGTCGCGGTTTTGCTGCAACGTTTCCATCATATCGGCCGGTTTGCAGGTCAGCGGATACAGCATGCCCCCGAGCAACATATTACCGATTTTACCGTCAGGAATAATCTCGTGACAGGCTTTAACCGCTTTGGCACTGGCAACCAGCTGATGGTGGATGGCCTGATAAACTTCCTGCTTGCTGCTGTCTTCCGGCAGTCCCACGCCGGTGAACGGCGCATGCAGCGACATATTGATCTCGTTAAAGGTCAGCCAGTGCTTCACTTTATCTTTATAGCGGGTGAACACGGTACGGGCGTAATTTTCAAAGAAACCGATGGTGTCGCGACTGCCCCAGCCACCGTGTTTCTTCACGAGGCCGTACGGCATTTCGTAGTGAGAAAGCGTCACCAGCGGTGTAATACCGTATTTTGCCATTTCATCAAACAGGCGGTCGTAGAATGCCAGACCCGCTTCATTCGGCTGTGATTCATCACCCTGCGGGAAGATACGCGTCCAGGCGATTGAGGTACGCAGCACGGTAAAGCCCATTTCGGCGAACAATTTCATGTCCTGCGGATAACGGTGATAGAAGTCGATGGCAACATCTTTCACGCCGAAATCCCCTTCCGTACGTTCCTGCACCGGGCCGAAAACTCCCTGCGGTTGTAGATCTGATGTGGATAAGCCTTTACCGTCTGTCAGGTATGCCCCCTCCACCTGATTGGCTGCGACGGCTCCGCCCCATAAGAATCCGTTTGGGAATTGTTTGTTCATATGAACCTCCAGGCTCTGTTCGTTAGCGTAATAAAGTCAGTAAAGGGGTCTGTTCGCGGGCATCCTGCCCGACACCGGCCGGAATGACGTCAAGATAATCATCGCTGTTGGTGACAATCACTGGGGTAGTCAGGTCATAACCCGCATCCGTAATGCCCTGCAAATCGAATTCCAGAAGCAGATCACCCTGTTTCACCACCGCATCGACAGCAACGTGTGGCGTAAAGAATTTGCCGTCGAGTTTCACGGTGTCGATGCCGACGTGGATCAAAATTTCTGCGCCGCTTTCCGATTCAATTCCGATGGCGTGATGGGTTTTGAACAGTGAAACCACCGTGCCATCCACCGGTGACACGACTCTTCCGCTGACAGGCACAATGGCCACACCTTTACCCAGCAACCCGCTGGCAAATGTCGGATCTTTCACAGTATCGAGCGCGATACACGGACCGCTCATCGGGCTGGCGACCAGCGTTTTGCCACGCGGTGCCTGGATGGCTTCCGCTTTGGCCTTTTCGCTGACTGCCGGTGCGACCGCTTCTTCTTTCATCCCGAAGAAATAAGTCGCCAGTGCGGCAAACAGTATGGCAATCAGGGTGCCGGCAATCGCCGCCGTCACCGTGTTATTAAACCCTGCCGGCGGAATAATTTGGGTGAAGGTGAAAATACTGGGGAAACCGAAGGAGTAGGCAGTCGTCTGGAAATAGCCGAGGATCGCCGCGCCCAGCGCCCCGCCGATGCAGCCGAAAATGAACGGACGGCGATGCGGCAAGGTGATGCCATAGACCGCCGGTTCAGTAATACCGAAAATCCCGGCGCTGATCGCCGACCCTGCCAGCGCTTTGGTACGGGCATCTTTGGTGCGCAGCATCACACCAGCGACCGCACCGACCTGCCCCATCACCGCAGGCAGTAACAGCGGAAGCATAGTGTCATGGCCGAGCACGCTGAAGTTGTTGATCATCAGCGGCACCAGCCCCCAGTGCAGACCGAAGATCACACACACCTGCCACAGCGCACCCATAAAGGCACCCGCGACCATCGGGCTGACGTGATAAACAAACTGGTAGCCATTGGCCAGTTGCTGACTGGCCCAGGTCGCCACCGGACCGATAACCAGGAATGTCAGCGGCACAATCACCATTAGGCAGATTAATGGTGTAATAAAGTTACGCAGCGCGCCGGGCAAAATTTTCATTGCCCGCTTTTCCAGCCAGCTTGATGCCCACGCGGCCAGGATCACCGGGATAACCGAAGAGGTATAATTGATAAAGACCAGCGGGATGCCGAAGAAATGCTCACCCTGTGCGCCAGGCTGCTGTGCATTAAAGGCGGCAATCATCAGCGGATGCACCATCGCGCCGCCAATCATCATGGTCACAAACGGGTTACCGCCGAATTTTTTACCGGCGGTATAACCGATCACCAGCGGGAAGAAATAGAACATAGCGTCGCTGGCGGCGAACCAGACTTTATAGGTCCCGCTTTCCGGCACCATCCAGCCGCAGGCCAGCGCCAGTGCCAGAAAACCTTTCAGGATCCCTGATGCGGCCATAATGCCAATAAACGGCGTGAAGATGCCTGAGATGACATCGATGGCTCTTGCAAACAAACTGTCTTTTTCGCCGGTGTCGTCGTCACCGCTGTCGGAAAGCGCGCTGCCTTTCACCAGCGCGTCATACACTGCACCGACGTGGTTGCCGATCACCACCTGAAACTGACCGCCGCTCTCGACCACCATGATTACGCCCGGATTTTCTTTCAGCCCGGCTGCATCGGCTTTACGGGTGTCTTTGAGTTTAAAACGTAAGCGGGTGGCGCAATGCACCACACTGTTAACGTTGTCCTTTCCGCCCACTCCGCGGAGAATTTCATCGGCTAATGTTCTGTATTCCATAGTGTCATCTCATCAGAGTAATGGCGTCGTGCACGACATTGCCGTTGTGTTTCAAAGGGGCGGCCGGCCCCTGAATTCAGGCCAAAAAAAAACCTAAATTTCCCGATTCTTTGCGATACACAAAGAAATGAGAAATTTAGGTTTTGCCTGTCAGACAGTAACAATCCTGCTTTCTGAACCGGATTCTCTGGCGAATCGTAAACAGAAACAAGTCGTAATATCTGCCGGATGATGAAATTGTGATCGGCTTCAGATTTTATGCAGACAGACGCCCGTCCCTGAGCCTCCGTCTCTTTTCGTCTTATCTAGCGCAACCCCGCCACCGTGAATCCACCATCCACCAGCAGATTCTGACCGGTCACAAACCTCGCTTCATCGCTGCACAGCCACGCCACCACGTCGCCGACATCTGCCGGTTGGCCCACGCGCCCAGCCGGGGTCAGCCGCACAAAAGGGATCAGCGTTTCTTCATTGGCTCCCAGCCGCCGCGCCATGGGGGTATCGATAATGCCGGGATTAACGTTATTGATGCGGATATTCTGCGCACCGGTTTCCAGTGCTATAGCGCGGATCATCGCGTCAAGTCCGCCTTTGCTGGCGGAATACGCCGCAGAGCCAATACTTGCTCCGTGCGCCAGCCAGGAAGAGGTATTCACAATCGCGCCGCCACGCCCTGCGGCGGTCATGGCTTCCAGCTGATATTTCACTGACAGCCAGACGCCTTTCAGATTAGTGGCAATCACCCGGTCAAATTCTGCTTCTGTCATGTCACTGACCGGCGCAAAGCCTTCCACACCCGCGTTATTAAACGCGGCGTCCAGCCGCCCGTACTGTGCCAGCGTCGCGGCAATAAGATGCCGGACCTGTGCGCTGTCTGACACATCGGTCGGCACCGCCAGAGCATCACCGCCGCGTTCGCGGATCATCATCACCGTTTCCTGCAGTTCTGTTTCCCGTCTGCCTGCCACCACGACGTTCGCCCCATCGCGTGAAAATGCCAGTGCAGCCGCCCGCCCGATGCCTGAACCGCCGCCGGTGACCAGCGCAACCCGACCCTTTAACCGTAATATCTGAGACATGTTTTCTCCCGTGGATGAATGTTCCGTACCGAGACCTGACTATAAGTGGATTGATTGATGTAAATAAGCCATGCTATATCGCATGCTTTACTGGCTCACATTCATCAACAGGAAACTCATGCGCCCCTGCGAATTTGGAGAACTGACCGCTTTTGTCGCCATAGCGGAAGAGAAGAGTTTCCGCAAAGCTGCGGCGCGGCTGAATTTAACGGCTTCAACGCTGAGTCATTCCTTACGGTCCCTGGAAGAGCGTCTGGGTGTACGGTTGCTGAACCGCACCACGCGGCAGGTGTCGCCAACCGAAGCGGGTATCGCCCTGCTGGCGGACATCGCTCCGGCATTGTTGGCCATCTCCGGCGCGGTAGAAAATATCAATGCTTTCAGGGAAATACCGAAAGGCACGGTGCGCATTAATACGCCGCGCATCGCCGCCGAAATGGTTTTCCTGCCACAGTTGCGTGAATTTTGTCAGCAGTTTCCGGATATCACGCTCGAACTTGCCACCAATGACGGTTTTGTGGACATCATCAGTGAGGGTTTTGATGCGGGGGTGCGCATCCGGGGCGATGTTCAGCAAGACATGAATGCTGTACGCCTGACTGCCGATTTTCACTCTGCGGTGTACGGTTCGCCGGATTATTTCGCACGACATCCGCAACCCCGAACGCCTGCCGATTTGAAAAATCATGCCTGCATTGGTCGTCGGGAAATTGCCAGCGGTTCGCTCTATCGCTGGGAGTTTGAAAAAGACGGGCGACAGGTGGCTGTGCCCGTCAGGGGGCCACTGGTGGTCGACAGCGTCAGCATGATGACCCGCATTGCACTCGACGGCGCCGGGCTGGTTTACAGCGCACAGAGTGCAGAACATGATGCGCTGGTGGCAGAAAGTAAGCTGATCCGGGTACTTGAAGACTGGTCGGTCACTTTTCCCGGATTCTTTCTCTACTACCCCGGCCACCGCCAGTTATCCGCCGCATTAAAAGCGGTAACCGGTTATTTCCGCTGGCGGGAAGCTTTATAAAACCATCGTCTCAGCCCGTTCACTGGCGGTAATCTCCGGCACAATCATGTCCTGCGGCGGTTTTGTCAGACATATACCGCCTTTCATGCCTCCGGTGGCAATGATCAGTTTGATCCCGTTCACAAATAAAAAACAAAATCAAAAAACGTAATTTGTATATTCGTTTCCTCAATTGTTTACCTTGGTTCTATTCACAATACTTTTGGCATCAATTGACTTCCTCAGGTTATTTATCTTTCTTTCGTTAAAGACATTAATAATTATTTTCCGTCGGTTATCTCTCCTTACAGAAAGCAGGTAACAAATAATGATGATCACTCCGGTTCTTTCAGTGAAAGATAAGATTGGCTACGGACTCGGCGATATGGCCAGTGCGCTGGTCTGGCAAACAGCGACCTTGTTTCTCGCTTATTTCTATACGGATGTTTTTGGTTTACCCGCCGCGATTATGGGCACGCTATTTTTAGTGGTTCGTGCCGTGGACGCCTGTGTCGATCCCTGCATCGGCGCGCTGGTTGACCGCACCACGACGCGCTACGGGAAATTCCGCCCGTGGCTGCTGTGGTTTGCGATCCCGTTTGGTGTCTGTTGCCTGATCACATTTTATGTGCCTGATATATCGCCAACCGGTAAAATTATTTATGCAGCAGTGACTTATACTTTACTAAGCCTGGTATATTCCGCCATCAATGTGCCGTATTGTGCGATGCCGGGGGCGTTAACGCTCGATCCACGCGAACGCCATTCACTGCAATCGTGGCGCTTCGGGTTGTCATTTATCGGCGGCCTGGTGGTCACGGTGATCGCCCTGCCACTGGTGGAAAAACTCGGTGCCGGTAATCCGCAGAAAGGCTACTTCTATGCCATGAGCCTGATGGGACTGCTAGGTATCGTATTATTTTTCTGTTGTTTCGGGCTGACGCGGGAGCGTTATCAGCCACGTAATGATACGTCCGGTTCAATGCTGAGCGACCTGAAATTGCTGTGGAATAACTCACAATGGCGCATTGTTTTTATTTTTAATATTTTGCTGCTGTGCGCCGTGGTTATCCGGGGTTCCGCCACGCTGTATTACGTGAAATATGTGCTGGCCCGTCCGGATCTGGTATTTAATTTTATTGTTTTCGGTATGATCGCCTCATTATTGGGTGCCTTACTGTCTGAGAAATTATTAGGTAAATTCGACCGAATTAAATCCTATCAATGGACAATCCTGACCTTTGTGATCTGCAACGCGGCTATTTTCTTTGTTCCTTCGCCGTCCATTGGCCTTATTTTCGCCCTCAATCTGGTGTTCAGTTTTATCCAAAACCTCACCACGCCGTTGCAATGGACAATGTTCTCAGACGTCGTAGATCATGAAGAATCCCGCACCGGCCGGCGGCTTGACGGGCTGGTATTCTCCACGGCGCTGTTTGCCATTAAATTCGGGCTGGCACTGGGTGGAGCTATTGTCGGCTGGGTGCTCGGTATGGTCGGTTACCTGCCGAACGGTGCCACGCAAAGTGCGCCGGTAATGTTAACCATTAATTCACTGTTCACACTGGTGCCGTGTGCGCTATTCCTGCTGATGGCCGCCCTGCTTTTCATCTACAAACTCAACAACCGCACAATGCAAACTATCGCCTCATCCCTCGCAACGCGACGTTCTTTCGCAGGCGCAGAGGAACCCGTGCTCAGCGGTTCCCGGCCTTTGATTAATCAAGGAGATGCAAGATGACTTATCTTTATCAGGATGCTTCCCAACCCGTATCCAGCCGCGTCGCCGATCTTCTGGCCCGTATGACGCCGGAGGAAAAATTCGCCCAGATGCATGCGTTCTGGCTGATCCTCGACAGCCACGGCAATCACAAAGAACGTACCGACCTGAGCGATGACTTTGCCGGGCATAAACAGAGTCAGGGACTGGAACAGCAACTGGCACTGGGTGCCGGGCAAATTACCCGCCCGCTTGGCACCCACGTGGTGAGCCCGGCTGAAGGCAGACAAGCGCTGAACCGGCTGCAAAAAACTCTGGTGGAAGAAACGAGGCTGGGCATCCCGGCAATGTTCCACGAGGAATGTCTGGTGGGCCTGCTGTGTAAAGATGCCACGTTGTTTCCCTCATCCCTGTGCTATGCCTCAACCTGGGATCCGCAATTAATGGAGCAGATTGCCGCCGCTATCCGTGAGGAAGCGCAAAGCGTAGGTTGTCATCAGGGGCTGGCGCCGGTGCTGGATGTGTCACGCGATGTGCGCTGGGGACGTACCGAAGAAACCTTTGGTGAAGACCCGTATCTGGTCGGCGTGATGGCAACGGCTTATGTACGCGGCTTACAGGGTGAAAAGCGTGACCTGCTGGCAACGCTGAAACATTACGTCGGGCACTCTTTCAGCGAAGGCGCGCGTAACCATGCGCCTGTACATCTGGGGTTTCGCGAACTGAATGACACGTTTCTGCTGCCCTTTGAGATGGCGGTGAAACTGGCAAATGCCGGTTCCGTCATGCCGGCTTATCACGATATTGATGGACAGCCGTGCCACAGCGATCATTTCCTGCTGACCGAAATTTTGCGTAAACAATGGGGATTCGACGGCCTGATTGTTGCCGATTATGGCGGCGTCAGTCTGCTGCATCAGCATCACGGCGTCAGCCATGACGATGCCGAGTCTGCCGCTTTATCGTTTAATGCGGGTCTGGATATTGAATTACCGAAAGGTGACTGCGCGCAGCATCTGGCAGATGCCGTTTCACGTGGCCTGATTGATATGGTGAAGATTGACGAAATTGTTGCCCGCATACTGACCGAAAAATTCCGTCTCGGGCTGTTTGAACAACCTTATGTCAGCGAACTTCAGCCGCAACTGCAGCAACCTGCCACACGGGCACTGGCCCGGAAAGCGGCTGTGCGATCCATCACCTTACTGGAAAATAATGGCATCCTGCCGCTGAAACCGACATCTGGCCAGAAAATTGCGGTAATAGGCCCGACGGCAGATGATCCGCTGGCCTTACTCAGCGGTTACAGCTTCCCGGTGCATCTGATCATCAGCGAAATGCAAGCGCAGACAGAACAGGTCATCACGCCGTTACAGGCTTTGCGCGACGCTTACGGTGAACAAAATATCCGTTATGCCAAAGGATGCCATATTCTCGAAAAACGCACCGCCGGTGCGCCGGTATTCCCCGGCGATGCAGGAACCCCGATGCAAAACTCACCGGTCTCACAAAGCACCATACTTATTCCGCAGGCGGTTAAACTGGCGCAGGAGAGTGACGTCGCACTGGTATTTGTCGGCGATCTGGCCGGATTGTTCCAGAGCGGCACAGTAGGAGAAGGTTCTGATACTGACAGCCTGAAATTGCCTGGCGTTCAGCAACAGTTGCTGGAAGAGGTCATCGCCACCGGCAAACCGACCGTTGTGGTGATGACCGGCGGGCGGCCGTATTCGCTCGGCGGACTGGAAGAAAAAGTCGCAGGATATCTTATGGCGTTTGCCCCCGGTCAGGAAGGTGGATGCGCCATCAGCGACATCCTCAGCGGCAAAGAGGCTCCGTCCGGAAGGCTGGTGCTTTCCGTGCCGAAAAGCGCCGGTGCAATGCCCTATTATTACAATCACAAGCTGAAAAGTGGCGGCACGCCGGTTGCATTCCACTTTGGTGCAAAATATCCGTTTGGTTACGGACTGAGCGGCACCACGTTCCGTTATCATGATTTTCAGCTCAGTCAGCATCCTGTCGCCATCGAAAATGGCGACATTGAGGTGCAGATACAAGTGACCAATACCGGTAAGCAAGCGGGCAGCGAAGTGGTGCAGGTTTATCTGCGCGACTGCGTGGCATCACTGGTGCGTCCGGTGCAGGAACTGAAAGCTTTCGAACGCGTTGAACTGGACGCCGGGCAAACGGCAACGCTCAGTTTCAGCATCCCCACCGATATGCTCAATTTCACCAGTAACGCCGGTAAGCGTATCGTCGAACCGGGTTTTGTCGAGGTACAGGTAGGGTCGTCGAGCAGGGATATTCAGGCGCGTGGCAAAATCACGCTGGCCGGCGAAGTGCGGGAATTGCCCCGCGACTGGCGGATGGTCAGCCGGTGCGACGTCAATCAGTAACCACGGATGATGAAAAGCGAAACGGACGCCCTGAGCGTCCGTTTTTTATGCATACAAAGCGTTGTTACTCAGTCTCTCTGACGATACCAAAATGCTTATAGGCATGATTGGTCGCCATGCGTCCGCGCGGTGTGCGCTGAATAAACCCCTGCTGGATCAGGAAAGGTTCGATCACGTCTTCAATCGTCTCGCGTTCTTCACCGATCGCCGCCGCTAAGTTATCCAGCCCGACCGGTCCGCCGGTGAACTTGTCGATAATCGCCAGCAGCAGTTTGCGGTCCATGTAATCGAAACCTTCCGCGTCGACATCCAGCATATCCAGCGCGCCGTTGGCCACATCACCGTTGATGGTGCCGTCGCCTTTAACTTCGGCAAAGTCACGCACACGGCGCAACAGACGGTTGGCGATACGCGGCGTTCCGCGTGAACGGCGGGCAATCTGATGCGCGCCCTCTTCCGACAACTCCAGCCCAAGGCATAACGCACTGCGCCCGACAATGTGCTGTAAATCCGCCACCTGATAAAACTCGAGACGCTGCACAATCCCGAAACGGTCACGTAACGGTGACGTCAGTGAACCGGCGCGGGTCGTCGCACCAATCAGGGTAAACGGCGGTAAATCAAGTTTGATGGAACGTGCCGCAGGCCCTTCACCAATCATGATATCCAGCTGATAGTCCTCCATCGCCGGATACAGAATTTCTTCGACGACCGGTGAGAGACGGTGGATTTCATCAATGAAAAGCACATCGTGTGGCTCGAGGTTGGTCAGCATCGCGGCCAGGTCACCGGCTTTTTCCAGCACCGGCCCTGAAGTGGTCCGTAAATTCACGCCCATTTCATTCGCCACGATATTAGCCAGCGTGGTTTTACCCAGTCCCGGCGGTCCGAAAATCAACAGGTGATCGAGCGCGTCTTTGCGTTGCTTGGCCGCCTGAATAAAGATTTCCATTTGCGAACGCACGTGAGGCTGACCGACGTATTCGTTGAGCAGCTTCGGGCGGATTGCACGGTCGATGACTTCTTCTTCACTGAAGACTTCAGAAGATATCAGGCGGTCAGCTTCAATCATCGTTTACCTCACAGCGCCGCGCGCAGCGCTTCTCTAATTAGCGTTTCAGATTCGGCGCCCGGTTTGGCAACTTTGCTGATCATACGGCTGGCTTCTGGGGGTTTGTATCCGAGGGAAATCAGTGCTGCAACGGCTTCGCCTTCGGCGTCAGATTCCTGAGCTTTCGACGACGATGCAGGTAACGTGATATCAGTATGACTGTTAAATAGATCACCGTTTAATCCTTTAAACCGGTCTTTCATTTCGACAACCAGACGTTCTGCCGTTTTCTTACCGACGCCCGGTAACTTAATTAATGCGGTGATTTCTTCCTTTTCTACCGCACTGACAAATTGCTGAGCCGACATACCTGACAAGATCGCCAGCGCCAGTTTGGGTCCGACTCCGTTCACTTTGATCAGTTCACGGAACAGCGCGCGCTCTTGTTTATCGTTAAATCCATAGAGCAGCTGGGCATCTTCACGGACGATAAATTGCGTGAATATGATAGCTTCCTGGCCCAGTTCCGGCAATTCATAAAAACAGGTCATCGGCATATGCACTTCATAGCCAACGCCTTGGGTTTCAAGCAGCACCAAAGGGGGCTGTTTTTCCAGAATAATGCCTCGTAGTCTGCCTATCACGTTCATTTTCCTTATCAGGTCAAAAGCAGCGATGTTTATATCATAAAAAAGGCTGGATGAATATCCAGCCCAACGAACGCACCGCCGCTATCGCATACGTCCGCGCGCCATTTGTAATTTGTCACTGCTGAGCCGGATAGCATTCTGGCTCATATGGCAATGTGTTATCGCAATTGCCAGCGCATCGGCGGCATCTGCCTGCGGATTCGCCGGTAATTTCAGGATTGAACGCACCATATGCTGAACCTGCGTTTTTTCTGCGGCACCGGTACCGACGACGGTCTGTTTGACCTGCCTCGCGGCATACTCAAAGACCGGCAGGTCCTGATTAACGGCGGCCACAATGGCGGCACCGCGCGCCTGGCCAAGTTTTAACGCAGAATCGGCATTCTTCGCCATAAACACCGATTCGATGGCAAAAAAATCAGGCTGAAATTGCGTAATAATTTCCGACACACCGGCGTAAATCAGTTTCAGACGCCCCGGCATATCGTCCACGACAGTACGGATACAACCGCTGCCGAGATAACTGAGCTGACGTCCTGTCTGGCGGATAATGCCATAGCCGGTAATACGCGAACCGGGGTCAATCCCCAGAATAATAGCCATAGCCAGTTAACGCCTTGTGTTGTCGTTTTTTACAAAGTTGGGGAGAGTATAAACTGCTGAGGGGCAACAGGATAGCCAGCCGGTGGTAGCCACCGGCTGGCAGAGAGATTACAGCGTTTCTGCGATCTCGTCGGAGATTTCACCGTTGTGGTAAACCTCCTGCACATCGTCACAATCTTCCAGCATATCAATCAGGCGCAACAGTTTTGGTGCAGTTTCTGCATCCATGTCGGCCTTGGTCGATGGGATCATCGTGACTTCGGCGGAATCAGCTTTGTAACCGGCAGCTTCCAGCGCGTCTTTCACTTCGCCCAGATTCTCCCAGGCAGTGAACACATCGATAGCGCCGTCATCATAAGAAATGATGTCTTCTGCGCCTGCTTCCAGCGCGGCTTCCATCAGCACGTCTTCATCCAGACCCGGTGCGAAAGTGATCACGCCTTTTTTGGAGAACAGATACGCCACGGAACCGTCGGTACCCAGATTGCCCCCGGTTTTGGTGAACGCATGACGCACTTCTGCCACGGTACGGTTACGGTTGTCACTCAGACATTCCACCATGATGGCTGAACCACCAGGGCCGTAACCTTCATAAATGATGGTTTCCATGTTGGTGTCTTCGTCACCGCCCACACCGCGTGCGATAGCACGGTTCAGGGTATCGCGGGTCATGTTGTTGGACAGCGCTTTATCGATAGCCGCACGCAGACGTGGGTTTGAACCCGCATCACCGCCGCCCAGACGCGCAGCCGTGACCAGCTCACGAATGATTTTGGTGAAAATTTTGCCGCGTTTAGAATCTTGCGCCGCTTTGCGGTGCTTGGTGTTGGCCCACTTACTGTGACCTGCCATAAATATCTCCAAAAAGTCTAAAGTCTTAACAGACCGAATAGTTTACAAATTCTTCAATCGCCTGCTGGTTGCTCGGTGAGACCGTCAGCGCTGCCGCTGCCGGTTTATCGAGCCACCGGTACGCATGATGTTCAGTCAGAACCACATCACGCTCGTCGGGTAACGCCAGACAGAACCAATGTTCTTTGTTACGGGTCACGCCGGGAGCATAGCGATGGCGCAAATGCGCAAATATTTCAAAATCCTCGCAGCGGTTACAGTCCTGAAGCGGCAGGTTTTCACCTGCAATGTCGATACCGACTTCTTCCATGACTTCCCGCTGCACGGTTTGATTCGGGGATTCCCCGTCTTCCAGACTGCCGGTCACCGACTGCCAGAAATCCGGGTCATCCTTACGTTGAAGCATCAGCACCCTGCCGGTGTTTCTGGCGTAGATGACGCACAGTATCGACTCAGGACGCTTATAGCTCATTAGTTATTCTCTGTATTTGTGTCGGGTGTCACTTCTTTTTTAGCCACAACCGCAATGCCCAGTTCCAGCAGTGACGCCGGGTTGGCAAAACTTGGTGCTTCGGTCATCAGACACGCCGCTGCGGTCGTTTTCGGGAAAGCGATTACGTCACGGATGTTATCCGTTCCGGTCAGCAACATCACCAGACGATCCAGACCAAATGCCAGGCCTGCGTGCGGAGGCGTACCGTATTTCAGTGCATCGAGCAGGAAGCCGAATTTCTCGCGCTGTTCGTGCTCGTTAATGCCCAGAATACTGAACACCGTCTGCTGCATTTCGCTGCGGTGAATACGCACAGAACCGCCGCCCACTTCGTAACCGTTGATGACCATGTCGTAGGCGTTAGCAATAGCAGAAACCGGGTTCGCAGCCAGCTCTTCAGCCGTCATGTCTTTCGGCGCAGTGAACGGGTGGTGCATAGCGCTCAGACCGCCTTCATCGGTGTCTTCAAACATCGGGAAGTCGATCACCCACAGCGGAGCCCACATGTCTTCTTTGGTGATTTTCAGGTCACGACCGACTTTAAGGCGCAGTGCACCCATGGCGTCAGTCACAATCTTAGCGCTGGCTGCGCCGAAGAAGATCATGTCGCCATCTTGTGCACCGGTACGTTCAATCAGGGCAGACAGCAATTCTTCATTCAGGAATTTAGCCACCGGGCTCTGAATGCCTTCCAGGCCTTTCGCGACCTCATTCACTTTGATGTAAGCCAGGCCTTTGGCACCGTAGATTTCGATGAATTTTGCGTATTCGTCGATTTGTTTACGGCTCAGGGAGGCACCGCCAGGGACACGTAATGCTGCCACGCGGCCTTTCGGATCGTTGGCCGGATCGGCAAACACTTTGAACTCGATGTTTTTCATCAGGTCCGCAACGTCAACCATTTCCATCGGGTTGCGCAGGTCCGGCTTATCAGAACCGTAACGACGCATCGCTTCTGCAAAAGTCATGACCGGGAAATCGCCCAGATCCACGCCTTTCACTTCCTGCCACAGTTCGCGGGCCAGTTTCTCCATCACTTCACGCACTTGTTCTGCGCTCATGAAAGAAGTTTCCACATCGATCTGGGTGAATTCAGGCTGACGGTCAGCACGTAAATCTTCATCACGGAAGCATTTTACGATCTGATAATAACGGTCAAAACCGGACATCATCAGCAGCTGTTTGAACAGCTGAGGAGACTGCGGCAAGGCATAAAACTTGCCTTTGTGCACACGGCTTGGCACCAGATAGTCACGCGCACCTTCCGGCGTGGCTTTGGTCAGCATCGGAGTTTCGATATCCAGGAAGTCATGGCTGTCCATGAAACGGCGCACAAAACTGGTGATTTTTGCGCGTGCTTTCAGGCGGTTAGCCATTTCAGGACGACGCAAATCAAGATAGCGGTATTTCAGACGCGCTTCTTCAGTGTTGACGTGGTTGGAGTCCAGCGGCAGCGATTCTGAACGGTTAATGATGTTCAGATTGCTGGCGAAGACTTCCACTTCACCGGTCGCCATGTCTTTGTTGAACTGGCTTTCCGGGCGTGCACGCACAATACCGGTTAGCTGGATGCAGAACTCGTTACGCAGTTCAGACGCCAGCTTGTAGGCTTCAGCCTGATCGGGGTCGAAGAAAACCTGGACGATGCCTTCGCGGTCACGCATATCGATGAAAATTAAACCACCCAAATCGCGGCGGCGGTTAACCCAGCCACACAATGTTACTTCCTGGCCCACATTGGACGCATTCAGTTTTCCACAATATACAGTACGCATAACGGTATCCTTTTGATCCCACTACCCGGCCTCATGGCTCACAGGCACAGAAACGGTTATTGACTCTGGTCGCCCGCCGCAAAACTCAGCAGCGCGCGGAATGGGTTTTATTCAGGTCGAAAAAAGGCGGCTATTATAAAGGAATTTCCGGCGAAGGATAAGTACGAACATGTCAACGCTGGCGCGGAAATTTATGCCTGTTGCTAGCTACACATAATTTAACAAAATTATATCTTTTTGCCCCCCGCGTTAGCATAAACTCGCGCCATCCCCTTTGTACACGCAGTAAATCACTCCTTTCTCTTATTACCTATTTTGAAAACCAGGAGCTAAGCATGAAACTTGATCCAAAAACGACCGCGCTGGTACTGATCGACTTACAGAAAGGGATTTTACCGTTCGCGGGCGGCCCGCACACCGCACAGCAGGTGCTGGACAACGCGACTGAACTGGCCAACCGTTTCCGTCAACTCGGTGCGCCAGTGGTGATGGTACGCGTAGGCTGGTCTGACTCCTTTGACGAAGCGCTGAAGCAACCGGTGGATGTGCCTTCTGTCGCACCGGAAGGCGGTTTACCGGCAAGCTGGTGGGAATTCCCGGAACAGCTGAACGTTACCGACAGCGATTTGCTGGTGATCAAACGTCAATGGGGCGCGTTTTACGGCACCGACCTGGATTTACAACTGCGTCGCCGTGGCATTAAAAGCATCGTACTGGCCGGTATTTCCACCAATATCGGCGTGGAATCAACGGCCCGTAATGCCTGGGAACATGGCTATGAACTGGTGATCGCAGAAGATGCGTGCAGCGCGCACAATAATGATCATCATCAGGCGAGTATGCAGTTTATTTTCCCGCGTATCAGCCGTGTCCGTTCCACCGCCGAAGTGCTTGCCGCGTTGCCAGCGTAACGTTACCCTGATTTCCATGCCTGAACGCCGCCCGCTGAGGCGGCGTTTTACCTGGGATCCGGCCCGGAAAAAAGGAGCACCGATATGTATATTGGTTTACCGCAATGGCACCACAGCGCCTGGGCGAAGATGGGTTTGCGTGATCTGGCCGATTACGCGCGGTACTTCAATTGTGTCGAAGGCAATACGACATTTTACGCCCTGCCCAAACAGGAAGTGGTGATGCGCTGGCGTGATATGACGCCTGAATCTTTCCGCTTTTGTTTCAAATTTCCTTCCGACATCAGCCATAAAGCGGCACTGACGAATTGTCAGGAAGACGTCAGTATGTTTTACCGCACGCTTGAACCGCTTGGCGGACGCACCGGGCAACTCTGGCTGCAACTTCCGGCAGCGTTCGCGCCTGTCCATCTTGACCGCTTATGGCAGTTCCTTGATGCCCTGCCCGCCGGTTTCGATTATGGCGTCGAAGTTCGTCATCCGGATTTCTTCAAAAAAGGCGAGGCGGAACGTGCACTGAATCAGGGGTTACATCAGCGCGGCATTAACCGTGCGATCCTCGACAGCCGCCCGGTTCATAGCTCTACATCCGAAACACACGCGGTGCTTGAAGCCAAACGTAAAAAACCCGTTTTGCCGCTGCATGCACTGGCGACATCCACCCGGCCAATTGTCCGCTTTATCGGTGGCGACAGTCTCGAAGCGAACCGCCCGCTGTTCGGTCAGTGGATCACCAAACTCAGCGACTGGCAATCACAAGGATTGTCGCCGTACCTGTTCATTCATACGCCTGATTGTTCCGACGCCCCCCAGCAGGCACGCAGCCTGTGGCAGGATCTGCGCCAGCATATTCCTTCGGTTCAGCCCGCACCGGACTGGCCGGAACAGGACACGTTGTTCTGAGAATATTCATGTTTTTCTGACGACAGTTTTACGTCATCCCGTTATCATAGTGACGCAGCGGAAAATCAGTGCCGTTCCGCCGGAAAACAGGGAATAACCAAGGAAGTCATCATGATTAGCGCGTTATATGTCGTGCTTGCCGCCATACTTTTAATCAAACTCTCTTTCGATGTTGTCCGTTTGCGGATGCAATACCGTATCGCCACCGGTGACGGCGGATCCTATGAATTACAAACGGCCATCCGCGTACACGGCAACGCCGTAGAATATCTGCCGATCGGCTGTTTACTGTTGCTGTATATGGAAATGAACGGCGCGGCAATCTGGACAGTACATGCCTGCGGCCTGTTATTGATCCTCGGCCGGTTATTTCATTATTACGGGCTCAAAAACCGCGAATTTGCCTGGCGCCGTAATGGCATGGCTGCCACTTATATTTCGCTGGTCCTGATGGTCGTGGTCAATATTATTTATCTGCCATGGTCACAGTTTTTGAACTTTGACTGATTCCTGTGCCATTACCCGATAAATTTGATGTCCTTTTGAAACAACTCCCAGGCGCGCAGGTATCTGCCTGCGCCAGTATCTGCTAAAATCTGCCCTCAACTTTTTACCCACATTCTTTTTGGCCTGACTCACCGCTATGGCAAACCACGATAGATTGTTTTCTGCACCAATAGATAAGCTTGGCGACTGGACGTTCGATGAACGCGTCGCGGAAGTTTTCCCCGACATGATCCAACGCTCTGTCCCGGGCTATTCCAACATTATTTCGATGATTGGCATGCTCGCGGAGCGCTTTGTTCAGCCCGACTCCAATGTCTATGATCTGGGTTGTTCACTGGGTGCTGCCACGCTGTCGATGCGTCGTAACATTAAGGTGCCGGGCTGCCAAATTATTGCTGTCGATAACTCCCCCGCCATGGTGGAACGCTGCCGCCGCCACATTGACGCTTTCCGAGCAGATACGCCGGTGAGCGTGATTGAATCCGATATTCTGGATATCGGGCTGGAAAACGCCTCCATGGTGGTGCTCAACTTTACCCTGCAATTCCTCGAACCGGCAGACCGTCAGCGTCTGCTCAATCAGGTGTATCAGGGAATGCGACCGGGTGCGGCGCTGGTGCTGTCAGAAAAATTCAGTTTTGAAGACAAAGACGTCGGTGAACTGTTATTCAATATGCATCACGACTTCAAGCGTGCAAACGGCTACAGCGAGCTGGAAATCAGCCAGAAACGCAGCATGCTCGAAAACGTTATGCTGACGGATTCCGTTGAAACCCATAAAGCCCGTTTGCATCAGGCCGGTTTCCAGCACACGGAAGTCTGGTTCCAGTGTTTTAATTTCGGCTCACTGATTGCACTGAAAGCCGGAGATGCAGAATGATTGATTTTGGTGATTTTTATCGCGTCATCGCTAAAGGGCCGCTGAGTCCGTGGCTCAATACCCTGCCCTCACAGCTAACCGCGTGGCAGAAAGAATCCCTGCACGGCAAATTTAAACTGTGGTTTAACTCCGTAGACCGCCTGCCGTTGCTGCAACCCGAGCGTCTGGATTTACTGCACGGCGTCAGCGCAGGTATGGAAATACCGTTGCCTGCAGGCCAGCGCGAAGGCATTGAAAACCTGCTGCGCAACATGATGCCATGGCGTAAAGGTCCGTTTTCACTGTACGACGTTGAAATCAATACCGAATGGCGTTCAGACTGGAAATGGGATCGGGTTCTGCCGCATATTTCATCCCTTGTCGGGCGGACGATTTTAGATGTCGGCTGCGGCAGCGGTTATCATATGTGGCGCATGATTGGCGCAGGCGCCCATCTTGCCGTGGGTATCGACCCGATGCAGCTTTTCCTGTGTCAGTTCGAGGCGGTGCGTAAATTACTGGGCGGCGATCAGCGCGCGCATTTACTGCCGCTGGGCATCGAACAATTACCCGAGCTGAATGCGTTTGACACCGTTTTCTCTATGGGCGTGCTGTATCATCGTCGTTCACCCTTAGATCATCTTCTGCAACTGAAAAATCAGCTGGTCAGTGAAGGGGAACTGGTGCTGGAAACACTGGTTGTCGAAGGGGATAGTGAACAGGTTCTGGTACCGGGTGACCGTTACGCACAGATGGGGAATATCTATTTTATCCCTTCCGCACCAGCCCTGAAAAACTGGCTGATTAAATGCGGCTTTGTCGATGTGCGTATTGCAGATGTCAGCGTCACGACATGTGAAGAACAACGCCGTACCGACTGGATGACCAGCGAATCTCTGGCTGAATTCCTCGATCCGCAGGATCCGACCAAAACCATTGAAGGCTATCCGGCACCGCGCCGCGCCTTGCTCATCGCCCGCAAGCCGTAATTTCCTCTCACCTCCGTCAGTCAGTCCCCTGTCTGCCGGAGGTTATTGCCCGCACTTAACCCACACTTTCAGTCGCGTTACGCTGTACATCCTGCAGTAAAAAGGTCTAACCTTTCAGAAGGCTATCGGTTGTGATGACAAAGATCGTCTTTCGCGTTACGGGAGGAAGTATGAAGTTCCCAAAAGGCAGCATCGTTAAACACGTATCAGGTGATATCAAAGGCACCGTGATGAATACCTTTGAATCAGAGCACAACATCGTGTCGTATTACGTTTCCTGGGAAGATGGCAGCAGCAGCCTGCACCAGGAAAACGAATTACACTGGGCAAATATTGACGTCGAGATAAAAATAAAAAACTTTTACGAGAAGTAGTCTCCCCCTGTCTGCCACAGCCCTTTGTAAAGCTTCGCATTTTAACGCTTTATCATTGGATTGATCCCTGGCTTCTCGTGTATAAGTTCGTCCAGATCAATTTATCAGTACGCGAGTATTTCGTGGAGAAATCAATGCGCAGAAGAATTCGATTCCTCATGGACCGCGCCGTTATTGTTTTAGGTCTTTTTGTGATGTGCCTGGTGGTGAAAGCAGGAATGTTCGGTGTGGCGCTGCTGACCTGGGGCTGAAGTGTTTTGCCCGTCAGAAAAAGCGCCTCTGCAAGTGCTTTTAAGAGCATAAAAAAAGCCCCGCCAATATGACGGGGCCTGGTACTTGCGCAGGGCGACGCAATAAGGGTCGTGTGACCCGGTTAAATTTTTATTTATCACGCCGTGCGGGATATTTCATCGTCAAACTGCAATGTACTTTTCATTGCGGCAACAATATCGCCGTCCACGCAATAACGACTGAATTCATCAAAGTCCGTGTCAGAGCTCATCGTGACACCGGCTTTACGGTAGCGCATGGCGGATTTAACCTGACGTCCCGCTGAGCTGTGTAACTCGCTCAGCCCGATATCAACGAACTTCTGCAAATTCGTCAGGCGCACACCCGCGCCAGCCATAATGATTGGACCACGCGTTAGCTGATTCAGTTCCCGTAGCATCGGTAAACCGACTTCGGCATTTTGTTGTTGTCCGGAAGTCAGAATGCGCGCCACCCCTAACTGAGTCAATTGCTCCAGTGCAATCTTCGGATTCAGACACATGTCGAATGCACGATGGAATGTCACGGCCATATCACCGCACAGCGCCATCACTTCCCACATTCTCGCCATATCTATGTGCCCTTCCGCGTCCAGCATGCCGACAACCAGCCCCGGATAACCAAGATCGCGAATACAGGCAATATCACTTTTCAACACCTCAAATTCACTTCGGCTGTAGCAAAAGTCACCCCCCCTTGGACGGACAATCGGGTGTACAGGGATGGTCACTTTTTCCCTCGCCAGAAGGAGAGTGCCGTAACTCGGCGTAATGCCGCCGTCAGCCTGACTGGCGCACAATTCAACACGATCGGCCCCGGCCTGTTCTGCTGTCAACGCACAATCAACGCTGTAACAACACACTTCTAATTTAGTCATGTGATCTCTCCTGTTTACGGCATTATGCTACAACACTTGTCTGTAACCGGCCATGTCGCGTAGGCTTTGAGATGAGCATCCCCGCCCAACCTGCTTGCTTAGGAAAGCTAACTATGACACTCAATTTTGATTTATGGGTAGACCGCAGTCACAGTGATAGCGTTAAGTGGAATAAATACAATAATCAGGATGTGATCCCGCTCTGGGTGGCCGATACCGACTTTACTTCTCCACCACAGGTTATCAAAGAGTTGCAGCAACGCGTTGCAGAAGGCGTCTTCGGATATGGTTTTACACCGCCGGAACTGGTTGATTTAGTTGTAAAACGTCTGGCGGATCGCTACGAATGGACAATTAAGCCCGAATGGATTGTCTGGCTACCGGGTCTGGTGTGCGGATTAAACGTCGCCGTTCGCGCCACCGTGGCACAGCAAAATTCCAGTCTGATGCCAATGCCCATTTATCCGCCATTTATGCAGGCGGCTCAGTCTGAAGGCCGTCAGTTTAAATACATTAATGTAACTGAACAGCAACAGCGCTGGGTGGCCGATTTTTCCAGTGCCGAAAACGTACTCGATGGCAGCGAAAAGCTGCTGATGCTCTGCAACCCCTATAACCCCGGTGGCACAGTGTATCGTCGCGAGGAATTACTCGAACAACTGGCCTTCGCCCAACGTCACGATCTGGTGGTATGTTCGGATGAAATTCATTGTGATCTGATCCTCGAGCCGGGCCTGAAACATATCCCGTTTGCTTCCCTCAATGCCGATGCTGAGCAGCGTTCGATCACACTCATGTCGCCGTCCAAAACTTTCAACCTGGCCGGTCTGGGCGCGTCGATGGCGATTATCCCTGACCCGGAACTGCGCCGGAAATTCCTTGAAGCCAGTAAAGGCATTATGCCGCACGTCAACATTCTGGCGTATGTTGCGGCAACCGCAGCTTATCGCGATGGCGAAGAATGGCTTAACGCGCAGCTCAGTTATCTGCGGGGTAACCGCGAACTGGCGACGACCAGAATCAACGCGATGCCGGGCTTACGCATGCTGGCACCGGAAGGCACCTACCTTGGCTGGATTGATGCCAGCGCACTGCCGGTGCAGGATCCTTACCGTTTCTTTGTCGAAGCCGGTGTTGGTTTCTCAGGCGGGGCCGATTTTGGCGCACCGGCTTACGTACGTATCAATCTGGGCTGCCAGCGCGCATTACTGGAAAAAGCGCTGGATCGCATGGATGCCGCCTTACTGGCGCTGCACCGTTAAGCCTCATCCCTTTCGCTGGCGACAATCGCCCGCAGGCTGTGCGGGTGAAATTTGATGGTCACAGATCCGTCGGTGACTGCCAGCGTCGGATTAGGCAAACGCTCGTTTTCCCCTTTTGGCGCACTTTGTTTCAGCTTAACACCGGGCGTCATCAACGCTTCATCGGCAATCAGCGCCAGCGCACGTGTATATAATTCGTCTTCAGCCCCCGGCAGGACAATTTCAATATGTTCCCAACCTTCGTGCGGATAACGTTTATCGCCGGGATAAGGCAACTCGATCAGATCAATACTCAGCGGCCCGACCTGCACAGGTTCGTTCAGTGAGAACAGACAAATTGGCCGTCCGTTAATCAGGGTTTCATTCAGCAGGCTGCCACACTGTTCCAGCCCGGCTTTCCAGCGTTCCGCCGTGGTGTTCTGATGACAACGCACTGAAATATGATCCGCGTGAAACTCGCTCAGATTGATATGTAATTTTGCGGCGAACGCCGTCAGTACGCCGACAAAGCGCGGTAAATCATCAGCTAAATCCTGTAACTCCGGCACATGGTTCATGGCGGCCATCCTATCTTGTTTCAGTTTACGAATCTTCAGGGTCGGGTAATTTACACAGCCTTTCATCCGGTTGCCAGAGACAGGCCGCACAATCGCGCTTTCCTCAGCCCGGACGCGCGGTGATACTGACGTCGCAGGGCGAATATGATATAAACACGCATTATTTTAGGTTCGTCCGCATTGGGATGAACAGCAAACAACCACATTCCTAAATAAAGGTACTTCGGTGAATATTCAGTCACTTCTTTCAGATAAAGTCAGCCAGGCGCTGATCGCTGCAGGCGCCTCAGCCGACAGCGAAGCGCAAGTCCGTCAGTCCGCTAAAGCTCAGTTTGGCGACTATCAGGCTAATGGTGTTATGTCCGTGGCAAAAAAACTCGGCATGCCACCGCGACAACTGGCAGAGAAAGTCGTTGAACTGTTAGATCTGAGCGGGATTGCCAACAAAGTTGAAATTGCCGGACCGGGTTTTATCAATATCTTCCTGGATCCTGCTTTTGTTGCCGCGCAGGTAGACCACGCGCTGAGCGATGAAAAACTGGGCATCGCACCGGTTGAACCCCAAACTATCGTTATCGACTATTCCGCGCCAAACGTAGCGAAAGAAATGCACGTTGGCCATATCCGCTCCACCATTATCGGTGACGCTGCCGTACGCACCAATGAATTCCTTGGCCATAAAGTGATCCGCGCTAACCACGTTGGCGACTGGGGCACACAGTTCGGCATGCTGATTGCCTACCTGGAAAAAGTGCAAAACGAAAATGCCGGTGATATGAATCTGGCGGATCTGGAAGAATTTTACCGCGCGGCCAAGAAAAATTACGATGAAGACCCAGCCTTCGCTGAGCGCGCACGTGGTTATGTAGTGAAGCTGCAAGGCGGCGATGAATATTGTTTGCAGATGTGGCGCAAACTGGTTGACGTAACCATGAAGCAAAACCAGCTCACCTACAATCGCCTGAACGTCACCCTGACCGAAGACGATGTGATGGGTGAAAGCCTGTACAACAGCATGCTGCCGGGCATCGTTTCTGACCTGCAGGCCAAAGGTCTGGCCGTCGACAGCGAAGGGGCTGTTGTCGTTTATCTGGATGAATATAAAAATAAAGAAGGCGATCCGATGGGCGTCATCATCCGTAAAAAAGATGGCGGCTACCTCTACACCACTACCGATATCGCCTGCGCGAAATACCGCTACGAAACTCTCGGTGCTGATCGCGTGTTGTATTACATCGACTCCCGTCAACATCAGCACCTGATGCAGGCGTGGACCATCGCCCGTAAAGCGGGTTATGTGCCGGATTCCGTGGCACTCGAACACCACATGTTCGGCATGATGCTGGGTAAAGACGGCAAGCCGTTCAAGACCCGTTCAGGCGGCACGGTGAAGCTGTCCGATTTGCTGGATGAAGCCATTGATCGCGCACGTAAGCTGATCACGGAAAAGAATCCGGAAATGAAAGACACCGCTGAACTGGAAAAACTGGTGAATGCCGTCGGTATCGGCGCCATCAAATATGCTGACCTGTCAAAAAGCCGTACCACTGATTACATCTTCGACTGGGATAACATGCTGGCGTTTGAAGGCAACACGGCACCTTACATGCAATATGCTTATACCCGTGTGGCGTCTGTCTTTAAACGTGCCGATATTGACGTAAACAGCCTGACCCGGCCGGTTGTGCTAAGCGAAGAACGCGAAGCGGCGCTGGCAACCCGTTTGTTGCAGTTCGAAGAAGTGCTGACGGTTGTTGCCCGTGAAGGCACACCGCACACCATGTGTGCCTATCTGTACGATGTGGCAGGCCTGTTCTCCAGCTTCTACGAACATTGCCCGATCCTGAATGCAGAAGATGAAACCAGTCGCAACAGCCGTCTGAAACTGGCGCTGCTGACACAACGCACGCTGAAAACCGGTCTGGATACGCTGGGTATCGAAACCGTAGAACGTATGTAACTCACGGCTGTGGATATTAAAAAAGGGCGCTCAGGCGCCCTTTTGTGTTTCTGAAATCTGCGTTAATCAGTCCAGCTTGCGGGCAAACTCTTTCACCCTAAAGCCCAGCAGGCCAAGCACCGCAAAGTAAGCCACCACCCCGACAGCGACCACTGCCGCCAGACGTGCCAGACGATACGCCATTCCGCCCACATCCCATGCAGGCATCAGCCACATCATGCCGAGCAATGCGGCTGACATCGCAACCACTGCCACGATCAGCTTGATCAGGAACACTCTCCAGCCAGGCTGCGGCTGAAAGATATCCTGCTTACGCAGTTGCCAGTAAAGCAGGGAGGCATTCAGACAGGCGGCCAGCCCGATCGACAGGGAAAGCCCCGCGTGTTTGAGTGGCCCGATAAAGGCCAGGTTCATGACCTGCGTCATCAGTAACGTAATGATGGCAATTTTCACCGGTGTTTTGATGTCCTGACGCGAATAAAAGCCCGGTGCCAGCACTTTCACCACGATCAGTCCCATCAGTCCGACGGAATAGGCCACCAGCGCACGTTGCGTCATCGAAGCATCAAATGCGCTGAATTTGCCATACTGGAATAATGCCACCGTAAGCGGTTTAGCCAGAATACCCAGCGCGACAGAACTTGGCAGCGCCAGCAGGAAACACAGACGCAAGCCCCAGTCCATCAGGCGATTATATTCACCATGATTACCGCTGGAGAAACTTCGCGCCAGTGAAGGCAGCAGAATAGTGCCGAGCGCCACGCCCAGTACACCGGAAGGAAACTCCATCAGACGGTCAGCGTAATACATCCATGACACAGAACCGGAGACCAGAAACGATGCGAAGATGGTATTGATAATCAGTGAAATCTGGCTGACAGAGACACCTAAGATAGCAGGCCCCATCTGACGCATCACACGCCACACACCGGCATCTTTCAGATTCAGACGAGGCAATACCAGCATGCCGATTTTCTTCAAATGCGGAAGCTGATAACCCAGTTGCAGCACTCCCCCGGCCACCACAGCCCAGGCCAGTGCCAGCACCGGCGGGTGGAAATACGGCGCAGCAAACAATGCAAAACCAATCATGCTGACGTTCAGGAAGGTCGGGGCAAAAGCCGGGATCGAAAATCGGTTCCAGGTGTTCAGTATCGCCCCGACCAGGGATGCCAGGGAAATCAGCAGGATATACGGGAAGGTGATCCGCAGCAGCGAACTGGTGAGGGCAAATTTGTCAGGAGAATCCACAAAGCCCGGGGCAGTAATATAAATTACCCAAGGGGCTGCGATCATGCCCAACACGGTGACAATCGCCAGAACCAGCGTCAGTAATCCCGAGACATAGGCAATAAAGGTGCGGGTGGCCTCTTCGCCCTGCTGAGTTTTGTACTCAGCCAGAATCGGCACAAAGGCCTGTGAGAATGCACCTTCTGCAAAAATACGGCGCAATAAATTCGGGAGTTTAAACGCCACAAAAAAGGCGTCGGTGACCATTCCGGCGCCAAATACACGAGCCACAATGGCATCGCGGGCAAAACCTAATACACGTGAAAACATCGTCATAGAACTGACGGCTGCCAAAGATTTAAGTAGATTCATGTCGCTTTCTTGTTTACCGGTTTACATGTATATCAAATAGTTAAACCATCACGGCTGCATCAGCAACGTGAAAGAGGAACCCGCATGGCTCAAAGATGCGCTTAGTCTACGCATCCGCCATACAATAGCCACCGGCAGTTGTTTTATGTTGTTATAGAGTGTTAACCGTGCCATCCCGCGCGGTTTTCCTGTTAAGAATTCAGGTTAAGAATCCAGAATTTTGCCGATCATTGCCTGCGCATAAATTGCCTGCTCGCCGCTGGTTTCCGGCGTCGTCTGGTTACTCACGCAGGACACGAAGTGTTCAATAGCACCGACAAATCCGCGCTGCGCCAGCGTACTTTGCCAGCCCGGTACCGGCAGTTGTGTGAGAGTATCCTGCTGTTCTTCCCGCCAGATTTGCATATTATCCAACTGATAGACTGCGCCGTCAGCCACTGCCTGCACGCTCTCACGGAAAGTCCCTGCCCGGCGGTGCATTGATGTCGTCACCAGCGTCTCGCCACAGAGGAAATGATGTTCGCCGTACAACATCTGATTGGCTTCGTTAATCTGAATCAGACCGCTTTCCAGGCTGGCATTGCCCCCGGCCAGCCACAGCGCGGTATCCACCACGTGCAGATAATCGTCCAGCAAGGTGAAACGCAGGTCATTTGGCCCGACGCTGTCGGTCCGGTGTTTGTCCATGCGCACGGACGCTGGATTTTGCATCTGTTGTTTTAACTGGCGGTACAGCGGCGCAAAGCGGCGGTTGAAGCCGACCATCAGCGTTTTGCCCACTTTGTCAGCCTGTTCAACCAGCTGCTCAGCCTGCTTAAGTTCAGCGGCCAGCGGTTTATCCACATACACATGCACACCCTGCGCCAGCAGTTGACTAACCACCTCAAAGTGGCTGGCGGTACTGCTGTGCACAAAAACGGCATCACACTGCCCCGCCAGTTCATCCATGCGCGAAAAATTCGCCATGCGGTAACTGTCGCAAACGGCCTGTGCTTTTTGCTGATTGGGCGAAAAACCGCCCACCAGCGTCCAGTTTTGGGCATGACTGAGCACCGGCAGATATGCTTTTTGCGCGATACCGCCCAGCCCGATCACTCCGATACGTAATTTACTCACCGCACGCTCCTTTTCATTAATCGGCCAGATGCTGCAACAAATTTTCCAGACGCTGTTTCAGCTCCGCAACGTCGGCTTCCAGCGTTTCCACGCGCGCGGCGAGATCAGCGCTTTCCGGCGCAGCGCTGAACGGCGGTTCTTCGGCGCTGCTGGCCACGTTGCTGACTTCTCCGCTGAACAGATGCATATAACGGCTTTCACGCTTACCCGGTTCACGCGCCAGACGCACGCAGAACGGGCCGTCTTCACGGTTTGTCAGTTCAGTCAGCGTTTGCTCAACTTCAGCGACGTCTGAGAAATCATGCAGACGGTTAGTGCGGGTTCGCAGCTCGCCCGGTGTCTGCGCGCCACGCAATAACAGCGTGGTGACAACCGCCACTTCCTGCGGAGAAAATTTAAGATTACCGAATTCGGAATTACAAAAGCGGTGCTCATACTTCATGGTACGTGAGCCGCTCAGGGTACGGATGATGTGTTTACGCAGCAGTAAATCCAGCGTTTGCTGAACGTCACTTTCACTCAGTTCCATTATCGGCTCGCGGTTGGTTTTCTGATTGCAGGCCGTCGTCAGGCCGTTAAGTGTCATCGGATACTGTTCTGGCGTAGTGAGTTGTTTTTCCAGCAAACAGCCCACGACACGGGCCTCGCGGGCGCTGAGTTCGTGTTTCATCGTGCTCTCCTTATCGGGACGGGGGTGTCCATTCGTGCCAGGTTAATGCTGTCAGCACGTGATCCTGCCATTTGCCGTCAATCAGCAGATAGTCTTTGGCATAACCTTCGCGTTCAAAACCGAGACGTTCGAGCAGCTGACCACTGCGTTTATTGTGCGGCATGTAATTGGCCATGATGCGGTGCATTTTTTGCTGGCGTTGCATATAGCGGATCAGGGACTGCAACGCTTCCTGCATCAGGCCTTTGCCTTGCCATTCCTGTCCAAGAGAATACCCGAGGAAACAGGCATGGAAAGAACCGCGCAGCACGTTGCTGAAGTTCGCCACTCCCATAACGCGATTTTCATCAGGGTCGAGCAAAATAAAATAATATGCACTGCCCTGTTTTTGCATCTCGGTAATCAGCCCCAGACGCGCCTGCCAGCCTGAGGGATAACAATGGCTTTCATCCCTGACCGGTTCCCACGGTTTCAGAAACGCGCGGTTCTCAGCGTAGTATTCAGCCAGCCGGTGTGCATCACGATCATGAACCAGGCGCAGGACCATCCGGTCAGTGGTAAGCCGTACCTTTGGCACGGCAGATTTGTAGCCAAACATCCCTTCCCTCCACATTCCGCATGGGTCGATAAATAGAATTTATAGGAAACGACAGATCATCGCTAATTCTGCCAGTCAGAACGCGGCTTGACGATAAAAAAATATTATCAATAGCGCCCTATCTAAATGCCTGTTTCCGGTTCAGACTGGAACGGTCTTTTCTCCTTTCTGTATCTGCCGGACAGGATACATATAATCGCTCATGGTGAAGCATGTCTCTGGTATCACAAGCTCGGAGCTTGGGTAAGTATTTTCTGTTATTAGACAACGCGCTGGTGATTTTAGGCTTTTTCGTGGTTTTTCCGTTGATCTCGATCCGATTTGTCGATCAGCTTGGCTGGGCAGCAATGGCCGTTGGTCTGGCGCTCGGCGTTCGTCAGCTTACGCAACAGGGATTAGGCATTTTTGGCGGGGCGATTGCTGACCGGTTCGGGGCGAAACCCATGATTATCAGCGGCATGTTATTGCGTGCTGCAGGATTTGCCGCGATGGCGATGGCCGATCAACCGTGGATCCTGGTCTGCTCCTGTATTCTTTCCGGCCTTGGCGGCACGTTATTTGATCCACCACGCACCGCGCTGGTGATCAAACTGACCCGTCCGCATGAACGCAGCCGTTTCTTTTCTCTGATGATGATGCAGGACAGCGCAGGCGCCGTTATTGGCGCCCTGATCGGCAGCTGGCTGCTGCAATATGATTTCCATTACGTTTGCTGGACCGGAGCCGCAATCTTCTGTCTGGCCGCTGCCTGCAACGCCTGGCTGTTACCGGCTTACCGCATTTCCACCCTGCGTACGCCGATGCGCGAAGGCATGATGCGCGTATTGCGTGACCGCCGTTTTCTGGCCTACGTCCTCACGCTCACCGGTTATTACATGCTGACTGTTCAGGTGATGCTGATGCTGCCGATTGCGGTCAATGATGTCGCAGGCAGTCCGTCAGCGGTGAAATGGATGTACGCCATCGAAGCCGTGCTGTCGCTGACGCTGTTATATCCGATTGCCCGCTGGAGTGAAAAACGTTTCCGTCTTGAGCAGCGCCTGATGTTCGGTCTGCTGATCATGACACTGAGCCTGCTGCCGGTCGGGCTGGTCACCTCAATCAACCCGCTATTGTTGCTGATTGGCTTTTTCTACATCGGCTCCATCATTGCTGAACCGGCCCGTGAAACCCTCGGTGCCTCTCTGGCCGATGCCCGCGCGCGTGGCAGCTACATGGGCTTCAGCCGTCTCGGGCTGGCTCTCGGCGGCGTCATCGGTTATACCGGTGGCGGCTGGATGTACGACACCGGCCGTGCGCTCGAATTGCCCGAACTGCCGTGGTTATTACTCGGCGTTGTCGGTTTTATCACCCTCACCGGTTTGTACTGGCAGTTCAACCTGCGCCGCATCGAACCCGCCATGCTCAGCGGCAACTGATCCCTGTCATTCACACCGCGCTTTCGCCAGCGCGGTTTGATCTCACTGACATCTGTAACCATACTGGCTTTACTATATCGGGAAATCGGGAAGAATCTGAACCTACATCCGGCAGTTTTCATGCACCCTACAGGTCACCGCCGGCGATAACAGGAGCTAAGTACTATGAGACTTTACATTTACGAACATTGCCCTTTCTGCGTGAAAGCCCGCATGATTTTCGGTTTGAAGAACATCCCCGTTGAGATCAAGGTGCTGCTCAATGATGATGAAAAAACACCCGTATCAATGGTCGGTAAAAAAATGGTGCCCATCCTGCAAAAAGAGGATGGCGGCTTCATGCCTGAGAGTATGGACATCGTGCACTACATCGACAAAAGTGACGGTAAACCCCTGCTGACCGGGCCGCTGAATGCGTCAATTGCCGCCTGGCTGCGGCAGGTGTCCGACTATACCGGACGTCTGCTACTGCCACGCTTTGCCGCCGCGCCGCTGGAAGAATTCTCCACGCCGGCAGCACGTAAATATTTCTCCGATAAAAAGCAGGCCGCCAGCGGCAGTTTTGAGGAGCATCTGCAGCATTCTGAGGGGCTGGTGAAAAAAATCAGTCAGGATCTGCGCGCACTCGACAAACTGATCGTTGAGCCTAACGCCGTGAACGGTGAGCTTTCCGAGGATGATATTAATCTGTGGCCGTTACTGCGTTCACTGTCGATCGTTCAGGGTATTGACTGGCCTTCGCGGGTTCAGGCCTATCGCGATAATATGGCCAAGCAGACCCAGGTTAACTTATTAACACGCTTAGCAAGTTAAGCCTTTGCAGCCGGAAGTGCGCTTCCGGCTATTTTTCCTTTTCTTCCCCTCGTTCAGCACTTAGGCTAATCAGCGTTGTCTGATTGGCGCGATACCGCATTGCGGTCATGCTGAGAAAATAGTTTTTACGTAATGAGGGAAGAATGACAAAGCGATTTATAGGAGCCGCCGCACTGATTTGCGCCAGCCTGCTGGCAGGCTGTAATCAGCTGACGCAGTACACCATCAGTGAGCAGCAGGTGAATGATTACCTGCAAAAAAACAACAAATTTGAAAAACAGTTGGGTGTTCCTGGCCTGGTGGATGCCAAACTGGTGCTGACCAATCTCAGCAGCCAGATCGGCCGCGCTGAACCCGGCGTCGTGACGCTGACCGGGGATGCACATGTCGATATCTCCTCACTGTTCGGGCCGCAAAAAGCCGATATGCACCTGACCCTGAAAGCGAATCCTTCTTATGACCGCGAAAAAGGCGCTATTTTCCTGCGGGATATGCAGGTGACGGATTACACCATCAAGCCTGAAAAAATGGATAACGTGATGAAAGGTCTGATGCCATACCTGAACAATTCACTGAACACCTATTTCAACCAGCGTCCGGCTTATGTGCTTAATGGCGATCACAGTAAAGGCGAGGCGATGGCGAAGAAACTGGCGAAAGGGATAGAAGTGAAACCGGGGCAACTCGTCATCCCCTTCACTGATTAATTTCAGCTAAAGAGTCACCATAAAAAACCCGGCGTGATGACCCACCGCCGGGTTTTTTATGTTCTTCGCCAGGGGTTACTGATCGTCTTCTTCAGCGTCATCCAGATCGGGTGGCAACTGTTCCTGCAATTCATCACGCATGACCTGCAAGGCTTCGCGGCTGATTTCAGACAAGGTACGATAAAAACCGCTGGTCGCATGCGCTTCCACTTTACCGAGGAATTTACCGCACCACGGGAAAAGCAATTCATCGAACAGCGCGATTTGCGCACCCACTTCATCCTCCTGCGACTGATCTTCCAGCCAGGACGCGGCCAGTAACATGCCACCAAAATGATCGGCAGGTGTTTCACCTAAAGGCATTCCGCGCTGTTGCAGGAATGTGCGCACATCCATTTCATTTGCGCCCTCAACGTAATCACTGCGGAATGGTGAAACTGCGCATTCTGAACCGACAAACAGACGGTTAAATTCAGCGGCCAGTGCTTCCGGACTGGCACTTTCCTGTAAGCGGATCAGCAACGCATCCTGTTCCAGCGGCCAGTGTTCACGCAGCTTCCCATCCTGAATCAGACCAAACAGCGGAACCAGTAACGGATCCTGCGGCTGGCGATAAAATAAGGTGCCCAGCACGCGGCAGACAATCGAAAATTCATTCATAACAGTAACCTGATCAGACAATGAAAAGGGTTTATCACCCGCACGTTGGCCGCGACAATGTCACAGTTCGCTTAATTCAGCAATGGGCGCACGGCCACGGGCCTCAAGAAAATCGAGGAAACGACGCGGGCTGACGTTAAGAATACGGTCTTGCGGAAAATCAATTTCGCGCAGAATACGTTCACAATGTTCAAAGCCACCGAGCGAATAGGCGATATGCGAATCCGACCCCAGCGCCAGCCAGCCACCGGCTTCTTTTACTGCCAGCGCAATGGCGCGGCAATTGGGTTCACTGCCCACACGCGAATGGATGAACGACGAATTATTCAGCTCCAGGGCCACATTATATTTTGCGGCAGCGGCTGCCACCGCCGGAATATCAATCGGGTATTTCGGGTTGCCCGGATGCGAAATAATATGCACTTCACCTCCCGCCATTGCCGCAATCACCGCCGCGGTATGGGTTTCTTTATCGACAGGCTGCATCACCGGCTCATGGAAACCGGCGATAATCACGTCAATTTCATTGAGCATCGGGCCGGTGCAATCGATATCGCCATGAATATTCTTAATGTTCGATTCAATACCGCGCAGAATGCCGATGCCATTCACCAGACGCGGCCACACCCGCATATTCATAAAATGCCAGTAGTGCGGCGCATCAGCCATATCAGGGCCATGATCGGTGATGGCAAACAGCCTGATGCCCTTTTGTACTGCTTCATCGATGTAATCATGCAATGTACTGTAGGCGTGTGTGCTGGCAACCGTGTGCATGTGTAAGTCAACCGGGTACGGCATGTGCTCTCCTTGAAAATCTTCCGCTGCGGCAAAAATAACCGCAGCATTTATCATGTTAGCAGATGAATATCAGTAACCCCGACCGGGATCGACGCGGCCTGTCGGCTCGCGCCCCGCTTCTATCGCCAGAATATTACTCACGATGCTGTCCATCGCCTGCTCCGGCAAGGTGTCAGCACCGACGTGTGGCGTAATGCTGACACGCGGATGCGACCAGAACGGGTGCATGGCCGGTAACGGCTCTTCGATGAAGACATCCAGCGTGGCAGCCGCAATCTGGCCGCTGTCGAGGGCGCGTAACACATCACCTTCCACCAGATGTCCGCCACGGCCAAGGTTAATCAGGTACGCATTATGCGAAAGATTTGTGAACAGTTGATGATTGAGAACACCGGCGGTATGCGGGGTATTGGGCAACAGATTGATCAGCACTTTGCAGCCACGGGCAAACCCCGCCAGTTGATCGTCCCCATAGAAACTCGCCACACCTTCCAGTGACTTGGCGCTGCGGCTCCAGCTGCGCACCGTAAACTGCATGTCCACGAGTGCCTTCGCCACGCTGCTGCCGAGCACGCCGGCACCGAGAACACCAATGGTGAATTCACTGCGTGAATGCGGGGCAAGCGGGTGCCACTGCTTTTGTTGCTGGAACAGCTGATATTCATCCATCCGGCGAAAATAACGTAATACCGTCGCCAGCGCATATTCCTGCATCTGCAAAGACATGCCGGTATCTTCAAGGCGCAGCAATGGCACACCGGCTGGCAGTGTGCCCGGATGGCGCTGTTCCTGCGTGAGGATAGCGTCAACGCCAGCCCCCAGTGCGAAAATGCCTTTCAGCATAGTGCGGGACGCAAGCATAGCGCTCGGCGGCCGCCAGACCAGCGCGTAATCCGCCGGGTCATGATCATCAGCATTCCACACGCGGATACTGGCCTGCGGTAATCTTTTTGTTATGCCGTCAATCCAGGGTTTTGCATCAGATGTAGGGTGGTAAAAAATAATGTTCATCGGGGAAGCCTCCTGTGAGCAGATAGATTTCCCTGAATATCATCGTGATGCTACCCTGTGACGTAAAAAAGAACAAGCCCCGGAATTCGGGGCTTGTGAAGCGACTGCCGGATACTGCGAATAAATCAGGCGCCCGCCGGCTCGCGGTGGATCATCCGGCGCAGCAGCGGGATAAGTACCAGCAGTACCACACCTGTGATAACAGACCCCCAACCCAGCACGTTAAACACCTGGCTGTAGCCCGGATTGGTCAGTACCGGTGTACTGCCTGCGTTTTGCGGCATCAGCCCGGAAATGTAACTCGCCAGCACCGACGCCACACCGGTCACCATCATCCAGCAACCCATCATGACGCCCTGATAACGCGGCGGAGCCAGTTTGCCAATCATTGCGTAACCGATCGGGGAAATCAGTAACTCACCGATACTTTGCAGCAGATAGCTGATCGCAATCCATTTAAACGCCACCAGACCGTCGCCGCCCGCCAGATGGATCCCCAGCGGTAACACCAGCATCCCAAGTCCCATGCAAAATAATGAGGCAGAGAATTGCGCAGGAATATCAATGTTCCAGCCGCGCTGACGCAGGCGGTTGAACCACAGTGCCATCAGCGGACCGCCGATCACGATAACCACAGTATTAATGTTCTGGATCCACTGCGGTGCCACGCGGATACCGTACACATTCAGGTTAATATTATTTTCAGAGAACAGCATCAGCCCCATCGGAGCCAACTGATACAGGGTCCAGAAAACCAGCGAACCGAGTGCCAGCAGCAGATATGCCTTCATGCGGCGGCGTTCACCGGCATCACGATGGCGGAATGTCACCAGCGTCATCAGCGCGAAAATCACCATACCCAGTGCGACCACAAAATAACTGCTGAATTCTGCGTGCGTCAGCAACATGCGGATGACCGGTACCAGCACAATCAGAATGGCTATACCGATCGCCATCCGGCGCAACAACTGGCTGCGGCTGGCTTCTTTCAGCGGCGTGCTGAGGTCGGCCAGAATCGACCAGCGGGAGAGTGTCACCACAACTGCCGCGACATTACCTAACGTGGCGAACAAAAACAGTGCGCGGTAATTTTCGCTGAGCTGGAAATAACCGGCGACCGCAAAACCAATAAAGAAGCCGAGGTTCATCCCGGCATAATTCCACAGGAAGGCCGATTCACGGCGGTCATCGTCCGGCGCAAACCGCTGGGTCAGCATCATGTTCAGGCAGGTCACATTCAGCCCGCTGCCGGTCAGGAACATGGCTAATCCCCAGTACAACCCGGTCACGCCTTCCAGCGCAATCAGCGCACAGCCAAAGACCTGCAACACCATGCCGAGTACGAAAAGATTGCGGTTACTAAGATAACGTCCGCCGAGGTAGCCACCGAACATATGCAGCCCGTAGTTGAAGGCACCGAAAACGCCCATGATGGCGTTGGCATTATCTTCACTGAAGCCGAGTTTTTTGGTGGCATAAAGTACCAGTGTGGAATACAGCACAGCAAAGCCGAGCGTTGCGAACGTCTGAACAAAAAATAATGTGCCCGCACCGGCAGGTATGGCGGTCCGGTGCTGCGATCCGACCGTGTTATTTGGCTGACTCAAGAATGCCCCCTGTCTTTATGTGATAAATAAACGCTGCTTCAAATGGTGACCTGTACAGTTTTTATGCGAAGCATTTTTTCAGAGTGCATTGTTATACCGCTACCGGAGATGATTACCACAACATATCTTGCTATTTAGCGGTAACAAAAAGTGTTTGCGGGATAATTGTGCTTCTATGCAGAAGCGCTACTTATTTATGCATTTTGATAAGTCATTTTAATCACCGTGCGTCATCAGATCCCGGCTGTACATCCTTAAGGCATTTTTTGTTCTTTAAATCATCAGATTGTTCTAAGTTTGTTTAAATGGCATCGAACCGGTAAAAGAGAGTTGACGGTGAGACTACTTTTCCCTACATTAGCGCCGGTCAGCAGCACTGCGGTGCAGCTGGCGACTGGAGAGGTGTCTGAGTGGCTGAAGGAGCACGCCTGGAAAGTGTGTATATGAGCAATCGTATCGAGGGTTCGAACCCCTCTCTCTCCACCACATTAAACAAAAAAGGTTCTGATGAAAATCAGAGCCTTTTTTGTTTCGGGCGCTTCAAAAACCCGGCGACCACGGCATTATTTCCGCTGAACAGACTCTGAGCACCTGACACAAAACGCTGAAAATTTTCTTGACCCTTCGCGGCTGTCTCCCTATAGTAGCGCCCCGTTGCAACGCTCGCGCTGTAACGAACACGGTGAGGTGTCTGAGTGGCTGAAGGAGCACGCCTGGAAAGTGTGTATACGAGAAATCGTATCGAGGGTTCGAACCCCTCTCTCACCGCCAAATTAAAGAAAAAGGGTTCTGATGAAAATCAGAACCCTTTTTCTTTTGGGGTGGTGCATGCCGGGGCGGTTTTGCTGGCAGGCAACATCATTCCCTGCACACACCTCAGCTTCTCGTGCCGCTATGAATACCCCCTTCGCAGGGGAAGGAGCAAGAAAACCCACCCGAGATTTAGCATGGGACAAGCAAGAAAACCTGTTCCATTTCTTCGCAGCTGGAAAAAAACTCGAGCGGCTCCCTACCCTGCGAAGGGGTGGGGTGGGGTTTTAATGGCAACTACATTGCTTTTACTCATCACATTTTCACCAGCATCAGCCCTGCCCTTAACCCCAGCGCAACGTTCGGGTTCGGGAACAGCACGACTTCTTCCTCTGCTTCCACCTTGTAAGTTTTGCCGCTTTCTTTTGCGATCACAAAACCCTGCCTGAACGCCGTAAAATTCAACGCATCAGCCGGGATAAACAGCTGAAAATCGTCCTGTGAGCGGATCACATCCTGCACCACGCGGTAATGCACCAGCGGCGCGGCAGCTTCGCGTGCGGGCAACGGTTGGCCGCTGACCAGCGCTTCCAGCGCACGGCGGATACCGGTGAACTGCGTGTGGTCGTTACTGCCAAACGGCAGCGCTTTGCCCAGTTCCAGCGTGCAACTGTCGGCCTGAAAAACCTCGCTGCTAAAGTGCGTGAATGTCCCTCCGGGCGAACGATGATGCACCAGCGCATCCAGCCCGGCGGCGTCGAGCCACGCAAGCATCGCTGCGCTTTTCGCTCGCGTCTGTAACGGCAATAACCCGAAACGCACATGCTTTGAACCACGGATCGCCGTGTGCAAATCATAGTGGAATCGCTCAGTTGTCCCTGCGGCGGTGGCGCTGCGATAAAACAATGCCATCACCTGTTCAAGTTCCTGCGCCCGGCGGGTTTCATTATCAGGTGTATAACGCGCGTGACGTCCGCCAAACATGCGGTTCATATCGGCGCCGGTAAACCGCTTATTGATACGCATTGACGGCGGATTGCCCAGTAATACCAGCAACCGGACCCGCAACAACCTTTCACCTGACAGCAGTTCGCTGACCAGTTGATTAAGCAGTTCAACAGGCGCAGTTTCATTACCGTGAATACCGGCAGAAATCACTACCGCCGCCTGACAGGGCTGACGCGGTGAAAGCTCAAGAATGCCTTCGCCGCGCCATTGCCAGTCCAGCGTTTCGGTTTGTCCTGCAGGTTCAGTCACCGCGTCGCCGGACAGCGTCGTCGCCAGTAAATCAAACATACCTTCACTCCTGTGATGGCTCAGCGCTGGAACGGATAAATCGCACCCAGCCCGAGAATAGTCGTCAGCTCGTCGAGCGCAGTGCGCACTTCGGTCAGAAGCTGCGGATCAGCCAGATCTTTAGCCTGCATCCGGTCACGATAATGCGTATCCACCCAGGTATTAAGCCGCGTGAACTGGTTGTCGTTCATCAGCGAAGCCACATTGATGGCATTAAGTTCGTTGCGGTTGAGCGCCACACGCAGACGCAGACACGCCGGACCACCGCCGTTGCGCATGCTTTCGCGCAGATCAAACACTTCAAGCTGATCGACCGGACCACCGCTGTCTTTCAGTGCAGAAAGATACGCCCAGACGCCGGTGTGCTGGCGGGATTCTTCCGGCACCACCAGCAGCATTTTGCCGTCGGATTTGGTCAGTAACTGGCTGTTAAACAGATAGGTCGCGACCGCATCGTCGAGAGATACTTCCGACTGCGGCACTTCAACCGGGCAGAAATCCAGCTCAAGCGCCGCCATTTTGCGGCGGATTTCCTCCAGCGCTTTGCCTGAATTGACAAACGCCTGCTCGTGATGGAAAAGCACGTTACCGTTACTGACAGAAATGACGTCATTATGGAAAACGCCGCTGTCAATGGCTTGCGGATTTTGCTGAATAAACACCGTGCGTTTTTCATCAAGCTGATGTAAACGCGCCACGGCGTCACTGGCTAAACGGGTCTGGCGTGCCGGATAACGCACCGGTTCGTTCCCGCCGGTCGCCAGCCCGTCACGTCCGTAAACAAACACCTGCACCCCGGGTTTATCGTACGCACCACATAACCGGTTGTGATTCGCCGCGCCCTCATCCCCCAGCGCAGCCACCTGCGGCAGCGCATCATGATGAGCAAAATATTTATCGGCATGAAAGGTCGCGCGCAAAATGGCAGACGTGGTTTCTGCCTCAATGGCCCGGTGGAATTTATTGTTCAGGTTGGCGACCGTGAAATGCACACGCCCGTCCGCGCTGTCGGCTGAAGGCGACACCGTGGCCGCATTGGCTACCCACATGGAAGACGCCGAACTCAGTGACGACAGCAAACGCGGCGAATAAGCCTGCGCTTTGGCCAGCACCTCCCGATCGCTGCCACCAAAGCCCATTTTTCGCAACGTGCTCAGATGCGGACGTTCGTGGGGTGGCAAAATGCCCTGCGCAAAACCCAGGTCAGCCAGCGCTTTCATTTTCAGCAAGCCCTGTTTTGCCGCCAGACGCGGATTCGCCACCGTATCCTGGTTTTTAGTCGAGGCTTCATTGCCAAACGACAACCCGGCGTAATGGTGCGTCGGGCCAACTAATCCGTCAAAATTTGCTTCACATCCAGACATTCCTGTCTCCTCAGATTGTACGGAAATCAATACCTGGCGACAGCGTCGCAGGGAGTTCCAGTTTGTCCGTTTCCAGCGAGGCCATCGGCCAGGCACAATAATCCGCCGCATAATATGCGCTGGGACGATGGTTACCCGAAGCGCCGATCCCCCCAAAAGGCGCATTGCTTGATGCACCGGTCAGCGGTTTATTCCAGTTCACAATGCCCGCCCTGGCTTCTAACAATAGCTGCTCAAACTGATCACGATCAGCAGAGATAAGCCCGGTGGCGAGCCCGAAACGCGTCCGGTTGGTGAGGGCGATGGCATTATCAAAATCGCTGTAACGGTAAATGCTCAGCAACGGGCCGAAATATTCTTCATCAGGAATACCGGCCACGCCGGTCAGATCGATAATGCCCGGCGTCAGGACCGTATTCAGCGGGTCCGGGCGTGTCAGCAACAGCAGCGGCTTTCCGCCCAGCGCCAGCAGCCCGTCCTGCGCTTTCAGCATATTGCGTGCTGCAACGTCAGAAATCACACCCCCCATAAACGGCTGCGGCGTGTCATCCCATCCCCCGACCCGCAGTTGCATGGTGACATCAAGCAAACGCGCAATAAATGCATCACCCGCCGCCCCCTCTTTCACCAGCAGACGGCGGGCACAGGTACAACGCTGTCCGGCAGAAATAAATGCTGACTGAATAGTCAGATTAACCGCTGCATCAATATCCTCTACCGGCTCGACAATCAGCGCATTATTGCCGCCCATTTCCAGTGCCAGAATTTTTTCAGGCTGACCGGCGAGCTGACGGTGTAACTGATAGCCGGTACCTGCGCTGCCGGTAAACAGCAGGCCGTCGATATTATCGCAGGCTGCCAGCGCCTCACCGGTGCTGCGACCGCCTTGTACCAGATTCAGAACGCCTTCCGGCAATCCGGCTTGCTCCCACAATTTCACCGTTTCTTCGGCGGTTTTGGGCGTCAGTTCGCTCGGTTTAAACACCAGCGTATTACCCGCCAGCAAAGCCGGAACGATATGGCCGTTCGGCAGATGGCCGGGGAAATTGTACGGACCAAAAACGGCCAGCACGCCATGGGGACGGTGGCGCAGCACGGCTTCACCGTCGGGCATTGCGGTGTGTTTTTCGCCAGTGCGTTGCTGACAGGCTTCCAGTGAAATAGCGACCTTGCCGATCATGGCCTGAATCTCTGTCAGCGTTTCCCAGCGCGGTTTGCTGGTTTCCTGACTGATGATTTCCGCCAGCCGGGTTTTGTGTTCCGTCAGTAAATCCGCGAAACGCTTAATCACCTCAGCACGTTGGGTCACGGTTTTACGTGCCCATGCAGGGAATGCCGTGCGTGCGGCTGTACAGGCGGCCCCGACATCTTCAGCACTGGCGCTCAGCGCCGACCACAGCAATGTATTATCGGCCGGATTAGTTTTGTTCAGTTGCGCGCCTTGTCCGCTGCGCCACTGGCCCTGAATAAAAAGTGCAGGTTGCATCATGCGAGACTTTCCTTTTTGAGAAACTGGGTTGCAGGAGCCGGGGTATCACCTGGGAAAAGCGCCACGGCACGCAGGGTATCGCCCTCGCGCAGACTGAGCAGGTCAGCTTCGCGGCCATTAAGCGTCAGAGAATGCGGCGAGTCGCCGCCCGGCACCAGTAAGGCACGGAAATTCTGATATTGCTCATTGGCGACCAGATACAGCGGCTCGTCCCGCCCGCTGCGATGTTCCGCCAGCCGGACAGGCAGCAGACAACTTTCCTTTACCGCGCGTAACTGATCGATTTCACCTTCGAGCGTCGGGCCGGCATCAAAAATATCCACATACCCTTCGTAACGAAGCCCTTCACCTTCAAGCACAGCACGCGCCGGGGCGGTTTGCGGATGCACTTCGCCGATCACCTCACGCGCCTCGTGACTGAGCAACTCGGTATATAAAGGATGCTTTGGCATCAGTTCGGCAATAAAGGATTTTTGTCCCATACCGGTCAGACGGTCGGCTTCGGCGAATTCCATACCAAAAAAATGCCGTCCGACGCTGTCCCAGAACGGTGAATGACCGTTGTCGTCAGACATACCGCGCATCTCCGCAATCACCTTGCGGGAGAAGTGCTCACGAAATGCCGCCAGGAACAAAAAACGGACTTTCGATAACAATTGTCCGTTTTTGCCGTGGCGGTAGTCCGGGTCGAGAAACAACGTACAAAGTTCGGTATAACCGGTGTGATCATTACTGAGAAAAAGCGTCGGCACCGGTTTATAAATGTTCAGGCTTTTGGAGGCATGCACCAGCGTGCCAAGGCGAAAGTTGTACCACGGTTCACTGAGCCCGACCGCCACTTCGATGGCACTGACGCCCACCACTTTTTTCTGTTCAGTGTCTTCGAGTACGAACAGATAACCTTGCTCGGCTTTATCCAGGCGACCTTCCCAGGTCGCCACTGAGCGCTCAATGCGCCCGCGTAAATGCGCTTCATCCTTGGGCAAAGACGTTAAACCGATGCCGGTTTTGCCTGACAACTGCAGGATGTCGGCGAGATCGCCGGGCCGCACAGGTCGAATCAACATCATGATGCTTTACCTCATTTATCCCAAACAATCACACGCACAGGCGCGCAACGGCACGCTCAAGCCGGTTCAGCCCTTCTTCAATATCCGCACCCGGAATAATCAGTGATGGCGCAAAACGCAGTACGTTAGGCCCGGCAATCAGGGCGATCAGTCCTTCTTCGGCCGCCAGCGTATTGAGCTGTTTGGCCTGATCTTTATACCGTTCGCTCATCACTGCACCTAACAGCAGCCCCTGCCCGCGCACCTCACTGAACACCCGATAACGATCGTTGATGCGCTTAAGGCCATCGGCAAACCACTGATGACGCTTTTGCACACCTGACAACACCTCCGGCGTGTTAATCAGCGCAAAGACTTTTCCCGCCACCGCCGTTGCCAGCGGGTTACCGCCGTAAGTGGTGCCGTGCGTACCCGGCTGGAATAACGCGGCATAACGGTCAGTGGTCAGCATCGCACCAATCGGGAAACCGCCACCCAGCGCTTTGGCACTGGTCAGAATATCCGGCACGACACCATAATGCTGATAGGCATACAATTCGCCGGTGCGTCCGACGCCGGTCTGCACTTCATCGAAAATCAGCACTGCCTGATGTTTGTCACACAACTCACGCAGGCCTTGCAGAAATTCCGCCTCTGCCGGCACCACACCACCTTCCCCCTGGATCGGTTCAACGATCACCGCACAGGTGCGGGAAGAGATCTGGCTGGCCACCGCTGCCAGATCGTTAAACGGCAGATGGGTAATGGCCTCTGGCAAGGGGGCAAAATCTTCAGAATATTTCGGCTGACCGCCGGTAGTGACGGTAAAGAGCGTGCGGCCATGGAATGCGTTTTTGAAGGCGATAATTTCGTTTTTTTCACCGCCGGTTTTATTGCCGTAAAGCCTGGCCAGTTTCAGCGCCGCTTCGTTGGCTTCTGCGCCGGAGTTACAGAAAAATACTTTGTCCGCAAAAGTGGCGTCGATCAGTTGCTTTGCCAGCCGCAGCACCGGTTCATTGGTGTAACCGTTGCCCAGGTGCCAGACTTTATCCGCCTGCTCATGCAGGGTTTTACGAATTTCAGGGTGCGCATGTCCGAGTGCATTCACCGCAATGCCGCCGGCGAAATCGACATAATCTTTGCCCGCCTGATCCCACAGCCAGGATCCTTCGCCGCGCACAGGAATAAATGCCGCCGGCGCATAAACCGGTACCATCCAGTCATCAAAGTTCTGGCGGCTGACGTTTTGCGGCTGCTGTTGGTGTTCCATATAAACCTCTTATAAGCTGATTTCAGGGTGCACGCGCCCGTCCCCCATACAGACGGGAAATGCACCGGGTTCCGATGTTTTTGCACATTTAGCGGGCAATCACGCTGGCGAGAAATGACAGTTATTAATTTGTTATTTAAAAGTTAATAAATAATCTCACTCAGTCTCATCATAGATTGCACTCTTCATGCCAGCAAAGGAAAAAAGTGAATAAAAAAAGTGAGAGCTAGAAAAAACAACCACTTAATACCTACCATCATTCACTTTTATTGCATAAAAAATGAATAAAAGAAAAAATCCCCTTGTGCAGCAATGCGGTCAGAAGAATGAGTATGCAGGGAAATATTTTTATTTCCGGCGGGATGTTTTATACAGAATTGTGATCCGGCGCGTGAAGCCCGCGCTCAGGCGCAGCGCCATGCCTGATCAAGGTGCAACGATGCACAATGTTGGGGCATGAAAACCCCGTGACCCTCTTCACACTCTGCGCAAATAAAAAAAATCTCACGGTTTTTCTTGCTGATAACCCCCGATTCCTGACGCGAGTTGTATTCTTTTTGTTAAATTTTAGATCTAATTTTGTTAAATTGTTATCGGTAACGCTCCCCCCGCTTTCTCTGTTGTGTGGACTTGATGGTTTTTATTAACTTTAATTTAACATTAAAAGTCATGAAATTTAACTTTTTAGGGCGCTGATCACATTCTGTTTACGGCTGCGCGAAAAAAGCTTTCCCCTTAAGTTAATCTCTGAATGTGGAATAAATAACCACCAGCCGTTCCCTACACCAGAACAGAACATCATAAGAAAAGGTACAGACATGAAATTTAACCTCGCATTAGTCAGTGCATGTGTGGTTTCAGCATGCATGTTATTCACAACACCGTCATTTGCCGCCAAACCTTACGACATAGCCGTCGTTGCCAAAGTCACCGGTATTCCATGGTTCACACGTATGGAAGTCGGCGTAAAAGAAGCCGCACAAAAACTGGATGTTAATGCCTATCAGGTGGGCGCATCCACGCCGGATCCCGCTCAGCAGGTCAAAGTGATTGAAGATTTGATCGCCAAAAAAGTCGACGCCATTATCGTGGTGCCGAACGACGCCAAAGTGCTGGAACCGGTGCTTAAGAAAGCCCGTGATCAGGGCATTGTGGTGTTAACGCACGAATCGCCGGATCAGCAGATTGGTCAGTGGGATATCGAAACCATCGACAGCCAGAAATACGCCGAAGCCAATATGGACGAGCTGGCGAAAGACATGGGCGGCAAAGGCGGTTATGCGATTTATGTCGGCTCGCTGACCGTGCCATTGCATAACGCATGGGCCGATGCCGCGATTAAATATCAGAAAGAAAAATACCCGGATATGCATGAAGTCACGTCACGCCTGCCGGTCGCGGAAAATATTGATAAGTCTTACTCCACAACGCTCGATTTAATGAAAACCTACCCTGATCTGAAAGGGATTATTGGTTTCGGTTCACTCGGCCCGATTGGTGCCGGTCAGGCCGTTCAGCAAAAACGTGCAAAAAATAAAATCGCCGTTGTGGGTATTGCCATGCCAGCTCAGGCTGCGCCATACCTGATGCGCGGTGATATTAAGAAAGTGCTGCTGTGGGATCCGAAAGATGCCGGTTACGCGTTAGTGACGGTCGCCGACCAGATGTTGCAGGGTAAAGAAGTGAATAAAGATCTGAGCATCGACGGGTTAGGCAAAGCTGATGTGAATATGGATAAACACGTGATCCGCTTTAATAAAATCCTGGAAGTCACACCAGAAAATGCGAAATCACTCGGATTCTGATTTAGCTTTTTAATACTTTTATTTACCGGAGATAATTTATCTCCAGCGCCACACCAGGCAAATAGAAACAGATACGGCGTTGTATGTTGTGCCGTATCTGAATTTCTAATCAGACATTGAAAACTTATACCCTAAATAATTCGTGTTGTGAGAAGGCGGCAAATGAGTAACCCCCGATGAGCTTACATAAGTAAGTGACTCGGGTGAGCAAGTGAAGCCAACGCACCCGCAGCGTGAAGAATGAAGGGCATGTTGTAAGGATTGCGATGAATACTCTCAGCACGTCCCCTGCCCCTGCTGAGGCCTTTATCAGCCTCGAAAAAATCAGTAAAAAATTCCCCGGCGTATTAGCGCTGGATAATGTCAGCCTGACGCTTAATAAAGGTGAAGTACATTGTCTCGCCGGTCAGAATGGCTGCGGCAAGAGTACCATCATTAAAGTTATTTCCGGTGTCTACCAGCCGGAGAAAGGCGCAGCCATTACGCTTGACGGAAAACTTTTTCACGCCCTGACGCCACAGCTTTCGTCTTATTATGGCATTCAGGTTATTTATCAGGACTTGTCTTTATTCCCCAATTTATCGGTGGCTGAAAATATTGCTATCCACCGTTATTTACCGGGCGGCGATTTCTGGGTACATCGTGAGGCAATGCGCAAAAAAGCCATCGCGGCGATGCAACGGGTTGGCGTCTCACTGGATCCGGATCGTAAAGTCGAAAAGCTGTCGATTGCTGACCGCCAGTTAGTGGCAATATGCCGGGCAATCGCGGCTGACGCCAGTCTGGTTATTATGGATGAACCCACCGCGTCGCTGACCCGCACCGAAGTGAACGGTTTGCTGCGGGTGGTGAATGAGCTCAAAGCTGCCGGTATTTGCGTGGTATTTGTCAGTCATCGCCTCGATGAAGTCATGGAAGTCGCTGACCGTATCAGTGTGATGCGCGATGGCAAACTGGTCGGTACCTATCCGGCCAGTGAACTTGACAGTAATGAACTGGCCTTCCTGATGACCGGACAGCGTTTTACCTACAGCCATCTGCCGCAACGCGCGCCGGTCAACGTCACGCCGCTGCTGGAAGTCAGCCATCTGAGCCGCAAAGGTCAGTATCAGGATATTTCGCTGTCGCTGCGTCAGGGTGAAATCACCTCGATTATCGGCCTGCTCGGTTCAGGGCGTACCGAGCTCTGCCTGAGCCTGTTTGGCATGAGTCAACCGGACAGCGGGGAAATCCGTGTCAACGGTAAGGCGGTGAAACTCCACAGCAACCGCGACGCTATCCGTCACGGCATTGCGTATGTGTCGGAAGATCGCCTGACGCAGGGGCTGATCATGGAACAATCCATTTATGACAACACGCTGGTGTCAATTTTTGACAAGTTGCGCACCGGCACCGGGCTGATGGATCACCGCAAAGCCGCCTCCGTGGTGAAAGACCTGATCCGTGATCTGAACATTAAAGTGTCGGACAGCAGCCTGCCGGTGAAAACCCTTTCCGGCGGTAATGCACAACGCATCGCCATCGCCAAATGGGTAGCGACGCAGCCACATATCCTGATCCTCGATTCGCCGACAGTCGGTGTCGATATCGCCAATAAAGAAGGGATTTACCGCATCGCGCGCGATCTGGCGGAATCCGGCATGGCAGTGCTGATGATTTGCGATGAAATCCCGGAAGCGTATTACAACAGCCACCGCGTGCTGGTGATGCGTAAAGGCCAGCTGGTGGCGGAATTTGCGCCGCATCAGAGCAGCGAAGCGCAGATTGCGGAGGCGATCAATGAATAACAAATCTCTTACGAAACTGTTTTCCCTGCACGAATTCTGGCTGGGATTACTGGTACTGCTGCTGGTGATTGGCCTGAGTATCAGTACCCGTGAATTTATGACGCTCGGCAACCTGACCGACGTTGCCACCAGCTACGCCATTCTCGGTATTCTGGCCTGCGGCCTGTTTGTGGTACTGATTGCCGGTGGTATTGACATTTCTTTCCCGGCAGTGACCTCTATCGGTCAGTACGTGATGGCGAGTTACATCATTCATCATGGCGGCAGCTTTCCTCTGGCGTTTGCCATGTCGATGGGCATCGGTTTACTGCTCGGGCTGGTCAACGGCTTCCTGGTCTACTGGCTGCGCGTGCCGGCCATTATTATCACGATTGCCACATTAAACCTTTTCTACGGTTTGCTGGTGTATCTGACCAATGGCACCTGGCTTTACGGCTTCCCCGACTGGTTCATGAACGGCATCAACTGGTTCTCCTTTACTGCCGCCGACGGTTACGACTATGGCCTGACGCTGCCGCTGCTCAGCCTGCTGGGCGTCATTATTGCCACCGGCGTGCTGATGAACCGCACCCGTGTGGGCCGGCAGATTTACGCCATGGGCAGCAACCGTGATGCCGCGTCGCGCCTGGGCCTGAACATCCTGCGTCTGCATTTTTATGTGTATGGCTTTATGGGATTGCTGGCAGGTATCGCCGCCGTGGTACAGGCGCAGATCACTCAGTCCGTGGCACCCAACTCGTTACTCGGTTATGAACTGACCGTACTGGCGGCGGTGGTCTTAGGCGGTACCAGTATGACCGGTGGTCGCGGCTCGCTGACCGGCACCGTCCTCGGTGTCATGTTGCTGGCCTTTTTGCAAAACGGCCTGACGCTGCTGAGCATTTCATCTTACTGGCATCAGGTATTTAGCGGCGTGATCATTCTGGTCAGCATCAGCAGCACCGCGTGGAATGAAAAACGCAAACTGGCAAAGGGGATGTGACATGACGACTTTAACCCGATTCTTCCCCGGCGACCGCATCATCCGCTTGCAGTTGCTGATTATCGTTGTTGTTGCCGTATTGTTCTCATTTACGCTGGGCGGCAGTTTTTACAGCATCGGCAATTTCCAGTCGATCTCCTCGCAATTGCCGATTCTGGGCATGCTGGCTCTGGGGATGGGCATCACCATGCTCACCGGTGGTATCAACCTCTCGGTGATTGCCGGGGCAAATGCCTGTTCGCTGGCAATGGCAGCCATTCTGGTGGCGCATCCGGGTCAGCCGGAATATTTCGCGCTGGCGATGCTCGCCGGTCTGGCCGTTGCGGTGGTGACTGGCGTACTCAATGGCGCGCTGATTGCGTATATCGGAGTTTCACCGATTCTGGCAACGCTCGGCACCATGACGCTGATTGCCGGGCTGAATATTCTGCTGACCAACGGCGCGGTGATTTCCGGCTTCCCGGCGGCAATCCAGTATCTCAGCAACGGCAGTCTTTTGGGCATTCCGGTCGCACTGCTGTTATTCCTGCTGGTGGCGCTGTTGTTATGGGTATTACTCGAACACACCACACTTGGCCGCAGCTTATATCTGATGGGTTCCAACGAACAGGCCACGCGGTTCAGCGGCGTCAATACCCATAAAGTTACTATCGCGGTGTATGTGCTTTCCGCCCTGCTCGGCTGGGGTGCGGCATTGCTGATGATGTCCAAATTTAACTCGGCAAAAGCAGGTTACGGCGACTCCTATTTGCTGGTGACCATTCTGGCCTCCGTACTCGGCGGGATTAATCCCGACGGCGGTTTCGGCCGGGTCATCGGGCTGGTACTGGCACTGATCGTCCTGCAAATGCTGGAAAGTGGCCTGAACCTGATGGGGGTAAGCAGTTATCTGACAATGGCTCTGTGGGGCGGCGTTCTGATCCTGTTTATCGCTCTGCAAAACAGAAAATCTTAAGCGAAAGCTTTTTACCGAAGGGAAAGAACATGGCGAGTTATTTTATTGGAGTCGACGTAGGTACCGGCAGCGCCCGCGCGGGTGTCTTCGACATGACCGGCCGCATGGTTGGCCAGGCCAGCCGTGAGATTACGTTATACCGCCCGAAAGCCGATTTCGTCGAGCAATCGTCCGATGAGATCTGGCAATCTGTCTGTAACGCCGTGAAAGATGCGGTTAATCAGGCTGACATCAACCCGATCCAGGTGAAAGGTATCGGCTTCGACGCCACCTGTTCGCTGGTGGTGCTGGATAAAGAAGGTAAGCCGCTGACCGTCAGCCCGTCCGGGCGCAGCGAGCAAAACATTATTGTCTGGATGGATCACCGTGCCATTACCCAGGCCGAGCGCATCAATGCCACCGGTCACCGCGTGCTGGAATTCGTTGGCGGGATTATTTCACCGGAAATGCAAACGCCGAAATTGCTCTGGCTGAAACAGCATATGCCGACCACCTGGAACAACGTCGGTCACCTGTTCGACCTGCCGGATTTTCTGACCTGGCGCGCCACACAGGACACCACGCGCTCGCTGTGTTCCACCGTCTGTAAATGGACGTATATCGGCCATGAAGACCGCTGGGATCCAAGCTATTTTCGCCAGATCGGGCTGGAAGATTTGCTGGAAAACAACGCGGCGAAAATCGGCAGTGAAGTAAAAACCATGGGCGAGCCGCTCGGGCATGGTCTGACACAGCGCGCCGCCGCAGAGATGGGGCTGATGGCAGGCACCGCCGTCAGCGTTTCTATCATTGATGCCCATGCAGGCAGCCTCGGTATTCTCGGTGCCAGCGGCGCATCCGGTGAATCGGCCGACTTCGATAACCGCATCGCGCTGATTGGCGGCACTTCCACGGCGCACATGGCGATGTCCCGCAGCGCACGTTATATCGGCGGCATCTGGGGGCCTTACTACTCGGCTATTTTGCCAGATTACTGGCTGAACGAAGGGGGGCAATCCACCACCGGCGCGCTGATTGACCATATGATTCAGTCGCATCCGTGTTATCACGATTTACTGAAACAGGGTAAAGACAGCGGCAAAACTATTTACGAAGTACTCAACAATATTTTGCGAAAAATGGCCGGTGAACCGGAGAATATCGCCTTCCTGACCAAAGATATTCATATGCTGCCCTACTTCCACGGCAACCGTTCACCGCGCGCCAACCCGACGCTGACCGGTACGCTGACCGGTCTGAAACTCTCGCGTACGCCGGAAGACATGGCACTGCATTATCTGGCCACCATTCAGGCGCTGGCGCTGGGCACCCGCCATATCATCGAGACCATGAACCAGAGTGGATATCGCATTGATACCATGATGGCAAGCGGTGGTGGCACCAAAAATCCGGTGTTTGTACAGGAGCACTCCAACGCCACAGGCTGTGCAATGTTGTTACCGGAAGAAAGCGAAGCGATGTTACTCGGCAGTGCCATGATGGGCACCGTTGCGGCCGGCGCATACGACTCGTTGCCGGAAGCGATGGCGGCCATGAGCCGCATCGGCAAAACGGTCACACCGCAAACCAATAAAATCAAAGAGTATTACGATCGCAAATACCGTGTGTTTCATGAGATGTACCACGACAGCATGAAATACCGCCGCCTGATGCAGGGGGAAACCCAATGAATGCGGAGGATGAATTTGCCCTGGCGTGCCAGGGCTGGCAAACCTACAGCCAGGAATTGCTGGCATTACGGCACAATCTCGATGCCGATATCTGGCAGCAGTTACTGACCCTGATCACCGGCTGTAAGGGCAAAATTGCCGTCAGCGGCGTCGGGACGTCGGGCATTGCGGCGCGGAAAATCGCCCATATGCTGGCATGCGTCGAACAACCGGCGGTATATCTCAGCGCCACCGATGCCGCCCATGGTGATTTAGGCTTTATGCGCAGCGATGACCTGATGATTTTAATTTCCCGGGGCGGAAACTCTGAAGAACTGACGCGTTTGTTACCGGCGCTGAAAGCCAGGGGCGTGGCGATCATCAGTGTGACGGAGAATACGGATTCGGCGATCGCCCGTGCCGCCACGCTGGTGGTGAAAACACATATTGAGCGGGAAATCGACCCGCTCAATATGCTGGCTACCACGTCCATCATACTGGTGCTGGCGGTGTTCGATGCGTTGTGTGGCAACATCATGCTGCGCAACGGCTTTGATCAGCAGCGGCTGCTGAAAGTCCATCCGGGCGGAAATGTCGGTAAAATCCTGCGCGAACAGGATGTGTGAAACCATTCTCACCTTTTAATTTCTTCCGCCACCAGCGCTGCCAGAATGGAGACGGCACGCGCGGTGTGCGGTCCCCATTCGAAAGAGGTATTAATGCGCATGCAATGGCTGAAACGCGCGTCGGCGGAGAACATGGTGCCGGGCGCGACGCTGACGCCTTTTGCCAGAGCGCGCTGATAGACCCGTGCCGCGTCCACGTTATCGCCTAAATCCAGCCATAAAAAATACCCGCCGGCGGGTTGCGTCACTGTCACCTGCGCCGGAAACTCAGCCAGGATAGCGTGACGCATCGCCATCTGGCGTTGTTCAAGCACACGGCGCAACCGCCGCAGATGGGTATCGTAGCCGCCCTGCTGCGCACCTTTTTGCATATAATCGGCTAATGCCAGCTGAACCGGCACACTGGCCGATAATGTACTCATCAGTTGCAGGCGTTGAATACGTTCGGCATAAGCCCCCGCCGCCACCCAGCCTACGCGAAAGCCCGGTGCGAGAGATTTCGAAAAAGACGAACAATGCAGAATTTCGCTGCGGTATGACGAGGCTTTCAGCGGCACCGTCCGTTCACTGTCAAAGTACAGTTCGCTGTAGACATCGTCCTCTATCAGCGCCACTTTATGCGCCTGAAGAATACTCACCAGCCGTGTTTTTCTCTCCGGCGGCAAACTGCATCCGAGCGGGTTCTGAAAGCTGGACATCAGCCAGCAGGCTTTGATGGGATAAATTTCCAGCGCCTGTTCCAGTGCCTCGGGATCCATGCCGCTACGCACGTCAGTCGGAATGGCGACGGCTTTTAATTTACGCCGCTCAATCGCCTGCAATACCCCGTAAAAAGCCGGCGATTCGATAGCCACCCAATCCCCCGGCTCGGTCACAACCTGCAAACTTAACCCGAGCGACTCCATCGCACCTGACGTAATGACAATTTCATCGGGTGCCACTTCAATGCCGTTTTGCGCATAACGCTGCGCAATGCTGCGACGCAGTTCTTCATTACCCGGCGGCAGATTTGCAGTGGCGCTGTGTGGCGACATCCGGCGGACGGCGCTCGCCAGGGAGCGAGCCAGACGTGGTTGCGGGAAAAGTGTCGGATCAGGAAACGCGGAACCAAGCGGCACCACGGCGGGATCTTGCCCGGCTTTAAGAATATCGAAAATAGCGTCATTGACGTCCACCTGCTCTGCGGCATGTAAACGCCCGTCGGGAGAAGGACGCACCGGTCGCTGCCCCCCCGCCGCCACGAAATAGCCGGACTGCGGACGTGCGACAATCACACCCTGACTTTCCAGCAGCTGATAGGCCTGCAACACAGTCATCAGACTCAGGCCAGACTGTTTACAGGTATCACGCAATGAAGGCAGCCGTTCGCCCGGTAACCAGACCTGCGTATCAATTTGTCTGCGCAAGGTACGCGCCAGCGTTTCATAACGGGATTGAGTCATTATCCATCAGCACTGTTATAGAAAGTGTTAATCAAAAGATAACTATTATACCTGATTTTGCGCTTTCCCTCTGACGTAAACTGCTCATCAACAGCGACGAACATTTAACAGAGAGTTATGGCGGCGAAAGATTCACCATGATAATGTTTGAATTCACCGCATTACTCAGATTTATCTGAGCTTCCTTTCACACCTGTTCGTGCAACCTTACGCTTTCTAAACACTTTCTCCACGATCGCTGGAAAAGTAACACTCCGCCTTTCACTCTTTTACATCCACACCGCATTACTATTCATTGGATTGAGTAGACTTGTTTTCGTCGAAACAAAACGGGCGAATTGCCTGAATCTCCAATGAGGAATTTAATTATGCGTAAACTTACCGCAATGATTGTGGCTTCAACTCTGGCTCTGAGCTCCGCTTCTTTCGCATTTGCTGCTGAAACCACCGCGACACCGGCCACTGACGCCACGACCGCCACGCAAGGCAAAATGCTGCATCATAAAGGACCGCAGCATATGAATCCGTTTGCGGGCCTGAACCTGACTGAACAGCAGAAAACACAGATGAAAGAAATCATGAAAGACAGCGGGGCGCGCCCTGACCGTGCAGCCATGAAAGCCCAGATGGATCAGATGCACAACCTGGTGGCGACCGACAGCTTCGATGAAGCTAAGGTAAAAGCGCAAATTGATACCATCACTAAAGCGCAGTCTGACCGCATGCTTGACCGTGCCCGTGCTGAGAACAAAATGTATAATCTGCTGACACCAGAGCAGAAAAAACAGTTCAATGAAAACTATCAGCAACGCGCCGCCAAAATGGAGCACATGCGTGACCACAAACCAGGCCAGGAAAAGTCAGCAACCGCTGAATAATCCTTAACCTGACAGAATAACCGGCCCATCGTGGCCGGTTTTTTTTGCTTTTTTACTTCCCCGCCACAACTTTGCTGTTATCCGCCCCGTCTGGTTTGCGCAAAGCGCCAGCCGCATCACATTTTCATCTTTAACTTCATACTTTTCTGTTTAAAAACATTATTTTTGAACAATAATTTAACAAGGTCGCAACCAAATATAACCAGGCGACCCCTACCTCTGCACATCACACTCTCGACATAAAAAGTGGCGGGCTCTCACCGGACCCCTCATAAGGAGTTGTACATCATGAAAAGCGTCAAGTCCGGGATAACCTGGCTGGTGGTGGCGTTAATCGGGGCTTTTGCCTTTGGGATGCTGGCCCTCAGCCGTGGCGAACATGTTAATGCTCTCTGGCTGGTGGTCGCCGCTATTGCCTGTTACAGCATTGCTTACCGCTTCTACAGCCTGTTTATCGCTGAAAAAGTTTTTGAACTCAACGACAAACGCATGACTCCGGCCGAGCGTCACAATGACGGGCTGGATTACGTACCGACCAATAAATGGGTCTTGTTCGGCCACCATTTCGCGGCCATCGCCGGAGCCGGTCCGCTGGTAGGCCCGATCCTCGCCGCACAAATGGGTTTTCTGCCGGGCACGATCTGGATCCTGGTCGGCGTGATGCTGGCCGGTGCGGTACAAGACTTCCTGATACTGTTCATTTCTACCCGCCGCGATGGCCGCTCTCTGGGGGAAATGGCCAAACAGGAACTGGGGAACTTCGCGGGCGTTATTACTATGCTCGGCGCGCTGGGCGTGATGATCATCATCCTTTCCGCGCTGGCGTTAGTGGTGGTCAAAGCACTGGCCGACAGTCCGTGGGGGCTGTTCACCATTGCCGCAACCATTCCGATTGCCCTGTTCATGGGCATCTACATGCGTTTTCTGCGTCCGGGAAAAATCGCTGAAGTGTCGGTGATTGGTTTTGTGCTGATGATGCTCGCCATCATTTACGGCGGCAATGTTGCCGAAGACCCGTTCTGGGGACCGTTCTTTACCCTGCACGGCACCACCCTGACCTGGGTGCTGGTGATCTATGGATTTATCGCCTCGGTATTGCCGGTCTGGCTGCTGCTGGCACCGCGCGATTACCTCTCCACATTCCTGAAAATCGGGGTTATTGCCGGGCTGGCCGTAGGCATTGTTTTTGCCATGCCGGAGATGAAAATGCCTGCAGTATCGCGCTTTATCGACGGCAGCGGTCCGGTGTTTTCCGGCAGCCTGTTCCCGTTCCTGTTTATCACTATCGCCTGCGGTTCGATTTCAGGTTTCCATGCGCTGGTCTCCAGCGGTACCACACCGAAACTGATTGAGCGCGAAAGTCATATCCGCTTTATCGGCTACGGTGCGATGCTGATGGAATCCTTCGTGGCGATCATGGCGCTGATTTGTGCATCCGTTATCGACCCGGGTGTGTATTTTGCCATGAACTCTCCGGCGGCCCTGATCGGGACCACGGTAGAAAGCGCCTCGCAGGTGATTAACGGCTGGGGCTTTGTGATCACGCCGGAAATTCTGACGCAAATCGCCAGAGATGTCGGCGAGCAGTCAATCCTTTCCCGCGCAGGTGGCGCGCCTACCTTCGCCGTCGGGATGGCTCACATCATCACCGATGTGTTCAACAGTCGTGCGATGATGGCCTTCTGGTATCACTTCGCTATCCTGTTCGAAGCCTTATTTATTCTTACCGCCGTGGATGCCGGTACCCGCGCCTGCCGCTTTATGGTGCAGGATCTGGTGGGTGTCGCGGTGCCTTCTTTAGCCAATAACCGCTCGTGGATTGGTACTTTCGCCGGAACTACCGTCGCGGTTGCAGGCTGGGGCTTCTTCGTTTATCAGGGCGTCGTCGACCCGCTAGGCGGCATTAATACCTTGTGGCCATTGTTTGGTATCGGCAACCAGATGCTGGCTTCGATGGCGTTGATTCTGGGCACGGTGGTGTTGTTTAAAATGAAGAAGCAGCGCTATGCATGGGTCACCATTTTGCCCACTATCTGGCTGTTTATCACCTCGATGACCGCAGGCTGGCAGAAGATTTTCCACGAAAAACCATCGATTGGTTTCCTGGCGCAGGCCAAGAAATTCGGTGCCGGTATCGACAGCGGCGAAATCATTAAACCCGCCAAAACGCTGGCGGACATGCACACCATCGTACTGAACAATCAGATCAATGCCCTTCTGTGTGGATTCTTCATGCTGGTAGCGGTCACCATGTTGATTTCAGCCTGCTTCGTGATCCGCCGTGCGCTGCAATCAGACACGCCGACAGTGCATGAAACCGCTGTTGTACAACGTCGTGAGGCCCGCCATGTCTGATTCAAGAGCATTATTCAAAACACCGCGGCCTGCGGTGTTACAGGTTATCCGCTGTCAGCCGTTATTCACGGTGCAGCCAAAACCACACAATGTGGCCGGCTGGCTGAGGCTGGCGATAAAACGTACCGCACAGAGTTTTCGCCTGATGGTCGGCGTGCAGGATTATCAGAATTATGTCCGCCACATGGCCGTCAGACATCCGGAAATGACACCGATGACTGAACGTGAATTCCACCGGCGATGTCTGGAGGCGCGGTTCCCGAGCGAAGGGGGGAAGATGGGTAAATGCCCGTGCTGATAGTGAGTTGAACGCCTCAGCTTAAATGGCGATTTTCTTTCTCAGGAGCAGACGTCCGGATGTGGTTTTCTGGCTTTACGCCTCCCCTTTTCAGGGGAGGTCGTCTTAAACTATCAGCTCGCCACTAACATCGGTTCCATCACCGGCGCGGTCTGCTCAAAGACCAGTGACAACAGGATTTTTTTCACCGCCATGGCTTCCTGCGATAATGCCAGCGTTTCACAAACGCAGAGCGACAGCGGAACCTGAATTGCCGGGCCGCTGATACATGACATCCAGGCTTTGGCCGGGCCGGTCATGGCACGGGCCGCAGATTCAGGCAAAATAGTGGCACCCAGTCCGCTGGCGACGGCGGCGGTCAGTGTGGCTGAAGATTCAATTTCACCAATGATATTGGCACTTAAACGGCGTACCGCCATCGCATCATCCACCAGACGGCGGGTAATATTATGTGAGCGCGGCATAAACAGGTTTAGCTTTGCCACATCACTCAGTTCGACATATTTCCCCGGATTCGGCACGGAGTGTGCCCCGACGAGATACAAATCTTCTTTCATCAGTGGCTGACTGCTCAGCCCGGAAGCGATGCCGGAACCGTAAAAAACCGCCATATCCATACGCCCGTTAATCACCAGGTCCCCCAGGGCAGTGCCGAAATTCTCGTTGAGATACAACAGAATCCCCGGATGTTGTTTGCGAACTGCCTGCAACAGCGGCAGCGCCAGCCCGGAGGCAGCAGTGCCCGGCGCAAGACCGACGGAAACCTGTCCGCTAAGCGATTGTCCGGCGTTGTTTACGGCACTGTGGATTTGATCACACTGACGCAAAATGGCCTGCGCATGCGAATAAAGAATATTACCGGCTTCGGTGGGAGTGACGCCGCGCTTAGTGCGAATCAGCAATTGTTGCTGCAATTCCCCTTCCAGCGTCGCCAGTTGCTGGCTTAATGCCGGTTGGGCGATGTGCAGAACATCAGCAGCCTGCGTCAGGCTGCCAATATCGACGATTTTCACAAAGTACTTCAGACGTCTGAGATTCATCTCTGTCTCCATCTTACGCGAAAGGGATAACCCTGGGCGGTCGTTGTTGATGTGAATAATAAGTGTGACTAATAAAAGCAAGATTTACGCCAATCTCCGGCACGTGAATTAAAAACCCCCATTACTGGTGCTAATCCACGAAAATATAAGAGAAAACTATTACACGGGAAAAATAGGCGACAGAAGGCGGGGATAAAATGGAGGATCATGACATACGGCTGCAAAAGAGGCCTGCACCAATATCATGCAGACTTATAGGTTATCTTTAAAAATTAGCAGGTTTAATAACAGCGATGCCACGAAACAGATTCGCAGCATCACTTCCTGACGTAGCGTTTATATTGACGGGATCATGCCGCCATCGACGCGGATCACCGAACCGGCCATATATGACGCCTGCTGACTGGTAAGAAACGCCGCCACAGCGCCATGCGGCCCTGGATACCCAAGTCCATCACTTTTTCCTCTTGTTTATGTAAGACAAAAACAGCGGATCACCCCACTTTACCGACTTTGTTAAGCACCATCTGATAAGCCGATTGCAGGTGGCTGCGCATCATGTCCGCCGCCGCTTCCATCCGCCCTTCCAGCACGGCGTCGATGATCGCGACATGCTCCTCGCACCATTCGCGCACACGCTGTTTATTGGTGTAACTGCCGAACTCCAGCAGGCGGCGCAGCCGGTTTTGCTGCTGAATTGCCTGTAAAACAAAAATATTGCCGCTGAACTCCGCCAGCATTTCATGGAAGGTGGCGTCCGTTTCGAAAATCTGACGGCCATCAACGGCCAGAATATCTGGATGAGTAATCAGATAAATATGCTGCATCCGCAAGCGGCGCAGCGCGCTTTTATCGGCGTGATAACCTGCCGCCATTAGCGCGCCTGGCTCAATCATCAGACGGAATCCGTAGCCGTTACTCAGCGCTACATCGGTATTCAGGGTCGGTAAGAATGACCAGCCATGCCCCTTGTTGCGGGCGATCAACCCGTCTTCCGCCAGACGCAGCAACGTGCGCGCCAGCACACCACGATCAACGTCATAGCGCTGGGCGATTTCCGTCTGCGTCAGGGAATCCGGCAACTTTCCGGCGATACGGTCTTTGACCAGTTGCTCGTATAAATCCTGATCATTACTGGCAGGGATATCAATGCTGATGCGCTGAAGTTCGTCGAAGGCTTTCAGCAGGAAAAAACCCTGATTGCGTCGCGCTTCGATAATTCCTAACTCACACAGTAATTTCAGGGCAGTACGCACCGGCGTACGTGAAACACCGAGCATATCAGCCAGTTGTTGCTCCCTGAGATGATGACCTGGCTCAAATTTTGCTTCACGTATCAGGTCAAGGATTTGGTTTGCCAGACGCCTTCCGCTGGCTGTCGTAGATTGGGTCATGGAATAGCAACACCTGAAAGTATTTGTTGTTTAGGTTTGTACAATATCACAAGCCTTGAGGATGGTGAAGTCTGGTTATAAATCCCCCAAATCGTGCAATTAATGCACCAAAAAAGAGCCTTGACTCACAAATTTAATTGTATTTAATGAGACACAAAGAGCAATCCTGCTCATGGGAAACTGGAGTCTGTCATGTCAAAAAAAGCTTTTTTGCGTCGATATGCCGCCGTCTCTCTGGCCGCTATTTGCCTGAGTGCTCCGTTGTTCAGCCAGGCTGCTGCGCCGGCGCTGGTCAGTAAAGGTCATCTGACGTATGGCACCGCCGCCACGTTCATGCCGTTTGAATTTACTAAAGACGGCAAGCTGACCGGTTTTGATATCGATCTCATCACCGCCCTGTCGGAAAAACTGGCGCTGACACCGGAACCGATGTCGATGGAGTTCAAAGGACTGATCCCCGCGTTGCAGGGCAAACGTCTCGATATCATCAACTCAGCGATGTACATCAACCCGACCCGTTCTGAGCAGGTGGATTTTGTGCCGTACCTGAAAATCGGCAGCCGCGTCATTGTGGCGAAAGGCAATCCGGAAAAAATCACCGGTCGTGATTTGTCCCTGTGCGGCAAAAACATCGCCGTGACGCTGGGCGGCATTGAAGAAAGTCAGGCGCGTGCAGACAACCAGAAATGTCTGGATGCTAAAAAACCAGCGCTGACCGTGCTGACCTTCCCGGCTGCCACGGATTCTGCCGTCGCAGTGGCACAAAAACGTGCTGATGCAGAATTCCTGTCAACGCCGGGTGCTGTGGCACTGCTGAGCGAAAAAGGCGATACCTTCGAAGCCGTCGGTGCTGAGTTTGAAGCAGACACGCACATCGGTTTTGCCGTGCGTAAAGGCGATACCGAAATGAAATCGCTGCTGGAAAAAGGCCTTCAGGACGTGGTGAAAGACGGAACTTATCAAAAAATCATCAGCAAATGGCAGTTCCCGGCTTCGGTGTCCATTTTCTGAAACCGTAATGTTAAGTAAAGCGTTGCCCTGACATTGAGGAAAGTTCATGTCACTTGATCTTGTTTGGCAATACCTGTTCTCACAGGCGTTCTTTCAGGGCGCATTAATGACCTTGTTATTAACGGTGTGCTCGCTGTTCTTTGGCATTATTGCGGGGCTGGTGCTGGCCCTGCTGCAGGAATCCCGCTTCAGGGCGGGATCCGTTCTGGCCTTCTTCTATCTGTGGTTGTTTCGCGGCACACCGGTGCTGTTCCAGATTATTTTCGTTTACAACGTTCTGCCAACCTTCGGCCTGCGCTTCTCCGCTTTCACCTGTGCGGTGATGGCGCTGTCCTTAAATGAAGGGGCGTATATGGCGGAGATTTTACGCTCCGGCTTACAGGCCGTGCGCAGCGGGCAGCGAACTGCGGGGATGGCGCTCGGCATGACTCAGGGCCAGATCATGCGCAAGATTGTGCTGCCACAGGCCGCGCGCATCGTGCTGCCGCCGATGGGCAATCAGATGATCAGCATGCTGAAGTCGAGCGCACTGGTGTCGGTGATTGCCGTACAGGAACTGCTGCTCATCGCCAATCAGACCGCCAGCGCCAGCTTCCGATATTTCGAAGCACTCTGCGCCGCAGGTATTTACTACCTGGTGCTGACTTCCGTTTTCATGGTCGGACAGGCCTGGCTGGAGCGTTCGCTTGATCCGAAAAAACGCAAAAAACCCGCGCTGTCACTGACTGAACGCCTGCTGCGCAGCAGCACGCCAAACTGAGGAGAAGTCCGTGAGTCAATCCAAACCGGTTCTGGAAATCATCGGCGTCGATAAACATTTTGGCGCACAACACGTTCTTAAAAACTGTTCCCTGAATGTGGTTCAGGGCGAAACCGTGGTGCTGATTGGTCCGTCAGGTTCAGGCAAATCTACCCTGCTGCGCTGCATCAATTTACTGGAGCCGATCCAGGGGGGTTCGATTTTCTTTCGCAATCAGGACATCACCCACGCCAGTATCGAGCCGCATAAATTACGCCGTGACATCGGCATGGTGTTCCAGAACTACGAACTGTTTTCCCATCTGACGGCGGCCGAAAACATCATGCTCGCGCCGATGACCGTGCTGGGCGTCAGCCGCAGTGAAGCCGGGGCACAGGCCCTGGAACTGCTCGGCAAAGTACGAATTCCTGATAAAGCCGATTCGTTCCCTGATGAACTTTCCGGCGGCCAGCAGCAACGTGTTGCCATTGCCCGTGCACTGGCAATGAAACCCAAACTGATGCTGTTTGATGAACCCACCTCTGCGCTTGACCCGGAAATGATCCGCGAAGTGCTCGACGTGATGGCCGATCTCAGCGCCGAAGGCATGACCAGCATTGTGGTCACGCATGAAATGGGCTTCGCGAAACGTGCAGCCAATCACATCGTCTTTATGGAAAACGGCGAAATCATCGAAAACGCGACCGGCGAAAAATTCTTCGGCGGCGATGTCAGCCTGCGGGCACAACGTTTCTTAGATCAAATCTTGCATTGATCCTTTTCAGCACCCCCAAAACATTTATGGCGCCCTCACCAGGGACCTGACTTTTGCCACAAAACTGTTTTTCAGGAGACACCGATGAGTCTTTCATCGCCCGATATCAGCAGAATGAAACGCGACCTTGCCGCACTGGTGGCGATCAATACCGAAAACCCGCCGGGACGTGAACGCGAGGCAGCAGAGCTTATCAGCGCCATGCTGAGCGACATCGGCTTCGACATGACGCTCAGCGAGTACGCACCGGGACGCACCAACGTGATCGGCAGGCTGGCAAACGGCAGCGGCCCGTGCTTTGCCTTTAACACCCACATCGACGTCGTACCGGCCGGTGAAGGCTGGCAGCAGGATCCGTTTACCCTCACCGAACGCGACGGGCGGTTGTATGGCCGCGGAGCCTGCGACGCTAAAGGCCCGCTGATCGCCATGATCGAAGCCATGCGATGGCTCGCGGCCAACCGCAATGACTGGAGCGGCACACTGATGGCGATTTTTGTCGCCGACGAAGAAGTCGCCAGCGAAGGCGCGAAGTTTTATGTGCGTGAAGCTCCGGCGCATATCGATTACGTGGTGATCGGCGAACCGACCTCCAACACCACATACTCGGCGCACAAAGGCAGTTTACGTCCGCTGGTTCGCGTTCATGGCGTCACCGCGCATTCCGGCACACCGGAGCTGGGGGAGAACGCTATTTTCCGTACCGCGCAACTGCTCGGTCTGGTGGAAGAAACGCATGAACATACCGTGCGTTGTCGCTGTCATCCGCTGGTCGGTAACGCCAGCCTGACGGTCACGCGCATTAGCGGCGGACATGCCGATAACGTGCTGCCGGGCGCCTGCGAATTATTGCTCGACCGACGGATGGTGCCGGGCGAAGACGAGAACGCCGTGAAACAGGAAATTCAGGATTTACTGCAACTGGCGCAGGAAAAATTCGGTGTGCGCAGCGAAATACTCACCTACAAACCGACCACCGGCGGTGCGACCGAAACCGATTCTGACGATCCGATTGTGCGGGCGGGCGTTGAAGCCTGCGCCGCGCAGGGCAATCCTGAACCCGGACCGTTCGGTTTTCAGGGGGGATGCGATCTGGTGCATTTTCGCAGTCTGGGCACTAAAGGCATCATCATCGGCCCCGGTTCGCTGGCCGTCGCGCATAAACCTGATGAATTTATCCCCATCGATGAATTCGTGGCAGGCAGCAAAATTTACTGCGATGTCGCCTTAAAAATGCTCAAACGCTGAGGGGAAAACAGTGAAAGCGACCTTATATCGCGCCGACCTGCGGTATCCGCATCTGCAACTTTATACCGCCTCGTCGGGCCGTGTGCCGGGGCTGGACACCTTGTATCTGCTGCTTGAAGACAAAAACTTCAACGGGCTGGGCGAAGTGCGCATCAACATGGCTTATCTCAATGGTTACAGCGCCGAACGGGTGTTGAGTGATGCGATCCGCGCGTTGCAGCAACTGGATCTCAGTCAGCCTGCCAGCACAATTTTGCTCAATCTGCCGCAACGGCTGACGGACTTTCTGGCACCGACACGCATGTTGCTGGATATCGCGCTGCATGATCTGATCGCGCGTCAGGAAGGCATCAGCGTGGCGCAACTGGCCGGCGCAGATAATAGCGAATCAGTGAGTTATCACACCAACCAGACGCTGTTCTGGACGCCGATGGCGCAGATGCTGCAACAGGCGACGGCGTATGTGGATCGCGGTTTTACACAGCTTAAACTGCGCGTCGGCGTGGCTTCGTTCGAAGAAGATGAAGCACGGCTCAGTGCGCTGCGCCGACGTTTCGGGCACGAAATCAGTTTGTCCGCAGATGCCAACGGCCAATGGCAGCCGGAAGCGGCCCGCAGCCATTTAATCTCGCTGGCGAAGTTTGAAATGAGTTATCTCGAACAGCCGGTTTCTGACGCGAATGCGCACTATTATCCGGCGCTGGCCGAAGCCAGCCCGGTGCCACTGATGCTCGATGAAAGCATGAGCAGCGAGGCAGATTTAGAACGCATTTTGCGGCTGAACGGTAAGATTATGGCACATCTCAAACTGGTCAAAATGGGTGGCATTGCGCCGACAATGGCTGCCGCACGACGTCTTACGGCAGCGGGCGTGCCATTCATGATTGGTCAGATGAACGAAGGCGGTGCCGCTACCGCCGCCGCACTGCACGTCGCCCGAGCCTGCCAGCCTGCTTATGCCGAACTTTACGGTGCCGACGGACTGGGCAACGACCCGGTTCACGGCCTTTCCTATCATCAGGGATTACTCAGCAGCCCGCCGGGCGCGGGGCTGGGTATCCACTTCACCCCTTCCCGTACAGAATTCATTCAGGAGTTTGAACAATGACAGCAACATCATTACCCGATACGGGCCGCATCGTGCCAGGCGCAGAATCTGCGTTTCACGAAGAAGAATATCGGCAGCGCATGGCGAAGGCGCGTCAGTTACTGGTGAAAGCCGGTCTGGACGTGATGGTGATCACCGGGCCGGAAAACATCTTTTACCTGACAGGCCAGCAAACACCGGGCTATTACACTTTCCAGACGCTGGTACTGCCGGTGGAAGGCGATCCGGTTTTCGTTATCCGCCAGTTGGAGTATTTCAACTTCATCTCCAACACCTTTATCCGCGATGCGGCGATTTACACCGATGGCGATAATCCGGTGAATTTCCTGCTCGATGTGCTGAAAGCGCGTGGCTGGATGAAGAGCCGGATCGGTATCGATAAACGCGGCTGGTTCCTGCCGATCGCAATATACGAAGCCTTACAGGCTGCAATCGGCACGATCCACGATGCGGCCGGTGTTATCGAACAACTGCGTGCCGTGAAATCAGCCGCAGAACTGGAAAAAATGGCGCACGCCGCCCGTTACGTTGACGCCGGCATGCTGGCAGGCCGCGCGGCGATTGCCGCAGGTGCGACAGAAAACGATCTGGTTTCTGCCATGATGGGCGCGGCGATTGCCGCCGGTTCCGAATATATGGGCATGGAACCGCTGGTCTCCAGTGGCCCGCGCACCGGTGTGCCGCACGGTACATGGCGTCGTCGTAAAATCGTCGAGGGTGACCCGATTTTCCTTGAAATGGCTGCCGCTCACGACCGTTATCACGCGGCCCTGATGCGCTCCGCCTGGCTCGGCAAACCGCCAGCCGTGGCGCTGGAAATGGAAAAAGTGTGCCAGGAAGCGTTGCAGGCTGCACTCGATGCCATCCGCCCGGGCGCGACATGCGAAGCGCCGCATCTGGCCTGTCAGGCCGTTATCGACCGCGCTGGCTACACAGATAACTTCAAAAAACGCACCGGTTATTCGATTGGTATTTCGTTCGCACCGGACTGGGGCGAAGGCGCGATCCTCAGCCTTTACAGCGGCATCACCACCGAATTACAGCCAGGCATGACCTTCCACATTCCGCCCGCATTGCGCATTTACGGCGAATTCACCGTTGGCGTTAGCGAAACCATTGTTGTGACTGAAACCGGCTATCGCGCCCTCGGCACAGTGGATCGTCCGCTGACCTTACTTTGATTTTGCTTTTAACCAGATGATGGGAATTGAATAAATGAAAGACATCAGTGAAAGTCAGGCGCGCCTGAAAGGTATTTTTAATATTACCGTGACGCCTTTTACGGCAGGCGGTGAGTTTGATTTCGCCGGGTTATCCCGCAACATTGAGCGGGTAATCGGCCTCGGTTATGACGGCATTTTGATTGGCGGCACGTACGGGGAATTCCCGGCGATGACCGCAGACGAACGCGCCACGCTATTCCGCCATGTGATGGAAGTGGTGGGTGACCGCGTGCCGGTGATGTTGTGCAGCGCAGGTTCAGATGCCCGCGTCGTGCGCGATTTAACACAACTGGCAGGCAATCTGGGTGGCCTGCCGATGGTCACGCCGCCGTTTGTTTCTGAAGTGACTGACGCGCAAATTATCAGCTTCTTTAAACAGATGGCACCGTTATCACGCACCGGAATTCTGGTGTATAACGCACCGGGCATCGGCATTACGTTGCCGCCGGTAGTGCTGGAGCAACTGGCAGACATCAACGGCGTGGTGGGTATCAAACAAGGTGACCTGAACCCGACGGCCATCGATCAGATTGCCAGCCGTCTTGGCGGGCGTCTGCGCCTGTTCTGCGCCTCCGATCTGGCATTTTTAGGGCCGATGATGTGTGGTTTTGACGGCATCAGCACCACGAACAGCGGCGCACTGCCGGAAATTATTCTGGCAACCTATCGTGCGCTGGAAAGCGGCGATGCCAGCACAGCCCGCGAACTGCACCGTCTGTGGTATCCGTACCGGGCGCTGGCCCGCCGTTTCGGTCAGCCTCAACTGGTGAAAGCGGCCATGAATCTGCGCGGTTTTGATGGCCACCATGTCCGCGCCCCGCTGAGTGATCTGCAAGCTGATGTGATCGGGCTGGTGGAGCAGGAACTGCGCCGTCTGGCCGCCGACCCGCGTTCCGGCGTCACACTGAAGTAGTCCACTTTAAGCAAAAATCCCCGTCTTTGAAGGCGGGGATTATTCATGGTGCCGTTAATTTATCCGTGCTGTGCTGACGCCGCTTGCAGAAAAGCTATCAGCAACGGGTGAGGTTTCACGGGCAGTGATGACAACTCCGGGTGGCCCTGTACGCCGAGGTAAAACGGATGGCGTGTGAATTCGATTCCGTCAGCAATCTTGCCGGTGGCATCGGTCCCGCTGATCAGTAATCCGTGATTTTCCAGATCCGGTTTCAGTTCAGGTGCAAGGTGAAAACGGTGGTTGTAGCGCACGATAAATTCATCGCCAAGAATATCATGCAACCGGCTGCCGGGGCGGGAATGCATCCGATGATCCCCGAGGCGGTGCACCGGAAATGCTGGCATATCCGTCAGCGGCACAAAAGTTTTAATATCAGCATCAGGATCCGCTTCCGCCAGACTGGCTTTCGCAGAACCCATCATGTTCTGCACGATGGCCGTCGTCATGGTTTGCATGCCCAGGCACAGCCCGAGAACAGGAATATTGCGATTGAGGGCATAATGCGCGGCACAAATCTGTCCGGCCACATTACACATCGCGGAGCCGCCCGGCAGTAAAATGCCATCGACGTTTTCCATCACCTCATGCAGATGATCTTCCAGCACCTGGGGCGCGGCATATACAATATCAAGCGACACGGATAAAGCATCCGCGGCATCACCCAGCGCAGCGAGCGTGGCCGGATAGGTCGTGCACTGCTCGGACTGCGCGCCGACCAGCGCGATACGCAGCGAAGTGGGGGTTTGTGACGGCGTATCGTGGTTTATCCAGCGCCCATAACGATCACGCCACCAGTATCCGGCGGCTTCATCCGTCAGTCCGTGCCGTCTGAACACATACCCCTGATTTTCGCGTTCAACCGTAATCAATTCATAGTCAAACGCGTTTTCGCGAACCTGCCGTGCCATTTGAGTGAACTGAATGATCTGCGTTGGCCCGAGGGGGATCACCATATCCCCGGTGCCATACGTCTTCAGCAATTCCTCCAGCTTCATCACCTTACCGGCACTTTGCAAAATCAGCCGTTCTGCCCAAAGCAACCCGCTGGTGACCAGTTGCCCTTCACCCACGACGTGCTGACAGGCATCAGGATAGTGTGCGGTATCCCAGCTCACCGGCAGATGTGCCAGCGGTAAATTTTTTTGTGCCGCCAGTATTGCCGCCATCGCGCCGTACAGCGATGGTTCAGGTGTGTCATGTGCAACAAAAATAAAAGCCATAAGACAACCTTGAAATATAAATGAAAAGTTCAGACAGCCCGCAGGCTCATCGCCAGCAATACCCCGCTGCCCTGCCGTTTTCGTCAGTAAAATACAGCTCAGTACGCAGAAATCATGAGCAAAGCAAAAAGAAGAATGGTAAGTTTAAATTGGTTTTAATGATTCACATAATACAATTTTGTTATTGTTCATACAGGGGAAACAATGTCTGCTGAATTTCTTGCACCTCGTTTGCGTCGTGTGCGCCCTTCGCCGACAGCGGTGATTTCCGACCAGGTTCGTGCGCTCAGCGCGGCGGGTACTGATGTCATCAACCTGGGCGAAGGTGAACTGGATTTCGATACTCCCGCACATATTAAGCAAGCCGGCATCGACGCGATTGTACAAGGTGACACAAAATACACTGCCGTTGCCGGTACCGCCGCGCTTAAACAAGCCATCATGGCTAAGTTTAAGCGTGAAAATAGGATCAGTTACCGCCCGGACGAAGTCATCGCGGGCAGTGGCGCCAAGCAACTCATTTTTAACGCACTTTTGGCCACCGTTTCGTCTGGCGATCAGGTAATTATTCCTGCCCCTTACTGGGTGTCTTATCCGGATATGGTGGCACTGTCGGAAGGTGAAACGCGGATTGTTCATTGTCTGGAAAGTGATGGCTGGAAATTGCAGCCGGAAGTTTTAGCCGCCGCAATCACCCCGAAAACACGTTGGGTAATCCTCAACTCCCCGAACAATCCGACCGGTGCAGTCTATTCAGCTGCCGAACTCCACGCACTGGCCGCCGTTCTGCTGGAGCACCCGCAGGTGCTGGTGATGGCAGACGACATCTACGAACAAATTTGTTTTGTGCCCGGTATTTTCGCCACACTCGCCGAAGTCGAGCCTCGTCTGAAAGAACGTATCCTGACCGTAAACGGTGTTTCTAAAGGTTATTCAATGACCGGCTGGCGTTTGGGTTATGCAGGCGGCCCCGCGTGGCTGATTTCTGCCATGCAAATTTTGCAGTCGCAAAGCACTTCCAACCCCAGCTCCATTTCTCAGGCCGCGACTGTTGCCGCTCTGGAACAGGGCAATGAATTCATCGCAGAATGGATCGACATCCTGACGCACCGCCGCGCCTTGATCATGAACTGCGTGAATGCCATTGACGGCCTCAGTGCCGAAGCGCCGCCGGGCGCATTTTACGTTTTCGCTAATTGTCAGGGGATGTCAGGTAAAACGACACCTTCAGGTGATATTCTCAAGACAGATGAAGATTTTGCCGCTTATTTGCTGCAATCAGGCCACGTTGCCACGCTTCAGGGTTCTGCTTTTGGAGCGCCGGGTTATCTGCGTATTGCTTATGCCATTGATGACAACCGGTTGCAGGAAGCCTGCGAGCGGATCACCCGCGCTTGTCGCGCATTGCGTTAAGACCGAAAAATACCTGACTCAATATGAAAGCGGGCCTTTTTGACTCTATTCTCAACAAGTTGGCTAAAGTACCAGCAAACGCACGCATTTATACAGTTTCCCCTTTGACATGCCACGGGGCAGTCGTTATTATTCGCCCCGTTCCAACGATTCCTCTGTAGTTCAGTCGGTAGAACGGCGGACTGTTAATCCGTATGTCACTGGTTCGAGTCCAGTCAGAGGAGCCAAATTTATGTTTTCATGCATCTTCACGAATCTTTATACGATTTAGATTCAACGAGTTAGTGTGAAAAGTCTTCCCGATGCATTTTTAGTTTTCCCTCCGCATCGGGAGAATTTGGTGGTCAGATTTGGGGTCATGTTGGTTCGATGACGGAGTGACCCCCAAATGTCTCTTAACGACACAAAAATCCGCAGCTTAAAGCCATCCGCTAAACCTTTCAAAGTTTCCGATTCTCATGGCCTGTACCTTTTAGTCAATCCAGCCGGTTCACGTCTCTGGTATCTCAAATATCGTATCAATGGTAAAGAATCCCGCCTCGGCCTAGGTGCCTATCCCGACGTATCTTTGGCTGATGCCCGTCAACAACGTGACGGTATCCGTAAACTCCTCGCGCAAAATATCAATCCAGCACAACAGCGCTCCGCTGAAAGAGCCACTTCCACACCAGAAAAAACTTTCAAGTATGTGGCACTGGACTGGCATAAAAGCAACCGAACTTGGTCAGAGAACCACGCAACCCGCCTGCTTGCCAGCATGAACAACCATATCTTCCCGATAATTGGACACCTGCCGGTCACAGAACTGAAAACCCGCCATTTTATCGACCTGCTGAAAGGGATTGAGAAAAAAGGTCTGCTGGAAGTCGCAGCACGTACCCGGCAGCATATGTGCAACATCATGCGTCATGCCGTACATCAGGAGTTGATAGAGCACAATCCGGCAGCAAATCTGGACGGTATCATCGCCCCTCCCGTTAAACGCCACTACCCTGCCCTTCCGCTGGAGCGACTGCCGGAGCTTTTGATTCGTATTGAGGACTACCAGCAAGGACGAGAGTTAACCCGCCTGGCAGTATCACTTACTCTGCACCTGTTCATCCGTTCCAGCGAACTGCGTTTCGCCCGTTGGTCTGAGATCGATTTCAAAAATAGAATCTGGACCATTCCTGCCACTCGCGAGGCCATTCCCGGTGTCCGCTACTCCGGGCGTGGTGCAAAAATGCGCACTCCACATATCGTTCCACTCTCCCGTCAGTCCATTGCTATTCTGAAACAGATACGGGAAATATCCGGGCATCAGGTACTGGTATTCCCCGGCGATCATAATCCGTATAAACCGATGTGCGAAAACACGGTCAATAAGGCGCTACGCCTGATGGGTTATGACACAAAAGATGAAATCTGCGGCCACGGGTTTCGGGCAATGGCCTGTAGTGCCCTGATGGAGTCTGGCCTGTGGGCACAGGATGCGGTTGAACGGCAGATGAGTCACCAGGAACGCAATAGCGTTCGAGCAGCCTACATCCATAAAGCAGAATATCTCGATGCCCGTAAAGCGATGATGCAGTGGTGGTCGGATTATCTGGATATGTGCCGGAAAGCGTATGCCCCACCTTATATTTGTGGGAAGGAAATCAGTTGCACAATGGGATAACCACTCTGACAAAATAAACCACAAAAATAACCGTATCAGTCTGTACTGGTACGGCATTTTTCTAGTTTCAGTTCGGATAAATTGTTAAGCCGTTTATGAGCATCGTCAGCCAGACTGTCCAGCGTGAATCGAAAGTGTGAAGTCCGCTTCTCATACAGAACTATCCACGGAAACGTATTAGGCCTGTTATGAGCGAGGAGCAGACCTTGGCACATATGATTAATATTCATATGATTAATATTCATAGCAACTAATTTAAAAGATAACTACCGACGCTGTAGCTATTCAGCGGTTTCAATAGCTTGACTTGTCCACTACATTTACAATGTGTCATCACGACTTGAGCTCAACAGTTTAATCAGTCATCTTAAGGAATCGTCTCAACTGTTTATTTTTGATAGTACGGGTACAACACTTTTTTACTGTAAGACTTAATACACACACTTCAAAAGGGTTGGCTATGCGTTTGAGTAAAGTTCGAGTGCAAAACTATCGGAGCATCATTGATACCGGTGAGTTTGATGTTGAAAGGCTTAAAACAATTCTAGTTGGCCCAAATGAAGCAGGTAAAACAGCCATTCTTCAAGCTATTCAACAAATTAACCCACCAGTAGGCACTAAAAAATTCAAACCCTTACGCGACTACCCAAGAGCTCAATATACCAAAATCAGCCGAGGGGACCTGGATCCGAATGAGGTGGAAGTAGTCACTGCAGTCTTTGAACTTGAAGAGTTTGATTTAGAGCATGCACCAGAGCAAATCAAGGGCAGTCCAATCAGTTACACCTTCACTCGGTATTTAAACAATAATGCGAGTCATGGTTTAATAGGTTTCACATCTCCAACTTACAATGACGTCAAAAATGACCTGATAAGACTGACTGCTCATTTAGATCGGTCGTCTGCTGCAGGTGAAGCAAAACCGCATTCAGAAAGCCTTAGTAAAATAACGAATGGCTGGGCACAAAATAAATCTTTATATACTGATTCTGCGATTTTAAAAAAGTGGCTGGAAGATAAGCTTCCATTTGTTGATGAAGAAGATGAGAAAGAGGTTACGCGTTGGGAAGTAATTGATTCAAAATTGAATTTATCAATTGCTATCTGCAGTTTTCTTGAATATCTAGACAAGAACAAGCCTGTATTTGTACTTTACAGCAATTACTTCCGAGTTAAGCCTATCATCCATTTAGGAAATCTTGCTAAACGGCTTGAATCTAACAGCCTTGATGATGATGCCTATGATTACGGCAACAGTTGTCTGCTCAGATTGCTTGGTTTTACTGCACAGGAACTTTCTGAACTCGGAAAAGCATCCGATCCAAGCCACACTTCGACTGATCTTGAAAGCTTCAGAGAAAGACTCGACCAGCGTAGCTATGAGCTCAATGCGGCCAGTGTTGAATTGACTCAGCAAATAATCAAAGTATGGAACCCTGATGATAACAAAGCAGAGGCAAGCAGGCTTAAGCTGACTGCCGACGGACAATATCTAAAAGTAGTTGTCGAAGACAACATAGGCGTTGAGGTTGAACTCGATCAGCGCTCCGAAGGTTTTCAGTGGCTAGTGTCGTTCTTCATAGTGTTCTTTGCTGAGGCTAAAGGTAAACATAAGAACACAGTTCTCCTATTAGATGAGCCAGGAGTTAGCCTCCATGCCCTGAAGCAAAGAGAGTTTAGAAAAACTATCTCATTACTTGCCGATAACAATCAGACTTTATACTCAACTCATTCACCATTTCTAGTTGGCCCGGATGAACTCGATATTGTGAGAGTTGTGGAACTGACCGATAGGACTGTTGGTACGAAAGTACACACAACAGTCTCCTCCAGTGATCCTGCAGCGCTGTTACCGCTACAGGAAGCGCTTGGATATGATTTAGCTCAGAGTCTATTTGCCAACCAGCGTAATTTGATTTTAGAAGGTTTGACAGATTATTGGTATGTCGAAGCCATATCCGGCCTGCTTAAGGATGGCGGAAAAACATTTTTGCACGAAAAGATCGCGCTTGTACCAGCCAACACAGCAAGCAAGGTCGTCTATTTCGCGACAATTCTTACTTCACACAACCTAAAGGTCGCGGCTTTACTTGACTCAGATAATGCTGGTGATCAAGCAGCAAATCAGGAAATTCTGGTTCACCGTCTCAGCAATAAAAGAATCCTTCGAACATCAGATTTTACAGTTCCTAAAATTGAAAAAGCAGAAATCGAAGACCTGCTCAGAGATACATTAATCGGAATAGCCAAATCTGAACTAAATTGGGATTTAACCACGGCGATGGCAAGCGCTGGGGATAAGCCTATTATCAATTTGTTCCAAAGTGAAATTGGCAAAGATTTTTCCAAATATAAGTTAGCTAAGGTGACCTGCCCCCAGGATTAGATACAACCGTCAGTTAGTAATGTCGGTTTGTTTACCTTCACATTTTCCATTTCGCCACCGTGCTGCAAACTCTGATGGCGTCAGATAATTCAGTGCCGAATGTGGA